>CAXULW010000006.1:0-174527 GCA_964252015.1 uncultured Jatrophihabitantaceae bacterium
TCCTCGACAGCATCGCCAGATACTGCGCCCGAATTAACGACTCAGGACACTAGCGCAGCGACCTGCTGCCCGTTCCGGCGGGTCACAAGACGTTCCGGAGGAGCCCGAGGTCGCGGAGCTGTACGCGGGCTGGCCGGCGCCCACCGAGCTCAACCTCTCCGAGCTGAAGAACCGGGTGCCGTTGCAGTCCCACCGCGTCCGTGCGCCAGGTCACGCGTCGGCAAGTGCGGCGACGAACGGTCGTCCCTCGCGCCAGGCGGTGATCTGCTCCGGACGGCCGAAGACCGACAGGTACTCCTCCACGTCGTTCTTGATGCCGTCCCAAATCAGGACGGGGTCGTAGTCAGCGCCTTCCGGTCCGATGAACGGCGCCAGGGGTTCGATGACGGTGTCCACCCGCGGGCTCCAGAAGACGCCGCTGGAGAGCCGGGTCACGGTGCCGCCGGCGACCACGCGATGGCGGCCCGGGCGCAACGCGCCGTTGGTCCAGCGGCCCAGGTTGCCACCGGAGAAGACCTGCAGAGCTCCCGGCACGATCGGCACGGGGATCCACGTACCGTCCGCAGTCTGCCCTTGCAGGCCGGTGTAGTCACCGCGCTGATACAGCACGGTCAACACGTTGCCGTCGGCGTGCTCGAGGAGCAGTAGCTTCTGATCGTCGGGCGCCGCGGGGTCGTACCCGTCCCACGTCCAGGTGGGGTAGTTGTTCACGGTCAGCCGGCTGTGGTCCGGTCCGTCGCCGACGGGAAACACGGATGGCTCGTGACCCAGGGCCCGGGCGTACCCGGAAAGCACCCGCCGGGCCAGTCCGTCGGCGGCGGCGTGGTAGGCCTTGGCGACGGCGCGCAACCCGGGGTCCTGCGTCGGCCAGACATTGGCGTGTGCGTACTCCAAGCTGTATTCCGGCTCGAGGCCCGCCTGCACCGCCTCGTCGGGCGTGTCGTACTTGGCGATGGTGTAACGCTCGAGTTCGAGGCGCCCGACGTCGTCGGGCCACTGCCGCCACCCCCGGTAAGGGTGTCCGGTCGGGCTGGCCAGCGCGATCTTGTCTTCGCGCGGAAGCGCCAGGATCGCAGCGATGCGGTCGTGGAAGTCCTCGACGAGGTCCAGCGGCACGCCGTGGTTGATCACCTGGATGATGCCCAGGTGCTGGCCCGCGCGGCGTAGCCGGGCCAGTTCTGCGTCGTCGCCCTTCTCCACGAGGGCGAGATCGATCAGGGTGAGGTCGTTGTCGGTCATGACGTGCTCCTTGGGGGTCTGCGGTCGATATCGGGTGGTGGGCTCGAGACGGTCAGGGGCTGGCGTCCTGGTGGACGTGGCCGAGCACGGCAAGCAGTGCCGCAGCGGTGGCGGCTACGTCGGCGCCGTCGATCGCGAGATGGACGACGTCGACCCCCCGCTCGGCGAGCAGGTCGATCGGGTCTGCCTCAGAGGGGCCCGCGGTGCTCACCAGCACTCGCCGGATCGTGGTTGCCCGGGCGGCCGTGGCGAGCGCGGCCGCCGACCCTCCCGGACCCACACCGATCAACGTCTCGGTGCGCGCAGCGAAGGAGAAAACGGCCTCCGCCAGCACTCGACCGGACCGGGCCGCGCTGACCGCCGGTCCGCTGGAACGACCGGTACCGGGGCGGTCGACGATGACGATCGGCTCGCCGAGCAGCAGCGCCAGTTCGTCGAGCGAGCGGGCACCGGTGCTGTCGTCGGGGAGAACCACGGCGCTCGGGGGGCGGTCACCCCAGATGACCGCGCTGACATGGCCGCCCAACGACGCGGTGAACCACCTCCGCTGCACGGTGGCGGGGGCGGGCGCGGAGACGCCCAGCCTCGCGGCGATGTCAGTCAGGGCGGCGAACTCGTTCTCGGGTCGTGCCGCGGGATGCACAGTCATGACAACCGCGCGGTGAACTCGGTCTGCGGACGTGCCAGGGCCACGCCATCGACCGTGATGTCCACGACCTCGTTGTAGAACGCCAGCAGGTCACGAATCTTCTCTGCGGCCGGAATCGGGTCGGGGTAGCTCCACACCACGTTGTCCACGCGGTCAGACCCACCGATGAACGACCAGTACGTGGCCTCTCCCTTGTACGGGCAGCGGGTGCTGAGGTCGGTCGGCTCGAACAGCTCCAGGCGGACGTCCTCGGCGGGCAGGTAGTACCGGGTCGGCAGGCGGGTCTCGTACAGCAGCACGGCATTGTGGCTGTCGGCCACAGGTACTCCCCCGATCGACACCTGGACGTGCCGAGTACTGCGAATCGGATCCACCCGTTTATAGGGATCGCGAGGGTGAACGAATATTTCCTCATCCTCCTCGTACCAGTGCTCGATCCCGGGCCCGGGCCGCCCGAACCATTCGAACCCGACGTGGTCGGCGAGCTCGGGTACGGCATAGTCCCAGGCCAGCGCCTCGAGCGGACCGGCGTTCGATGGCACCTCGAGGTCGTAGTACTGCGCGGCGCCCGGACGGAGCCGGGTGGGCGCCGCCGCGGACGGGCGGAGCAAATCGCTGCGAACGTCGTCGCGCGGGAAGACGTAGTGCGGCACCGCCCGGCCGGGCTCCCACACCAGCACCGGTGCGCGGCTGTCGATCACGGTGACGTCGCCGATCGTGGCGCGCACCCAGCGCTGGCTGGTCTCGTAGGTGAGGGTGCCTTCGGCTACCTCGTGCCGCCGCGCGGCGTTGGTGATGTCTACGGCGTCAATCGTGGTCACGGTGTCCTCCTCGGAGTTGTCCTGCGGTCGGTCTGCGGTGGCGTGGTCGCCGACCGAGTTGACGTACTGGTGGTGTCCGCTGCCGCCGCCGCGCCGGTTGTCGCGCAGGCCGTGCGTCCACTGCGTGACCGGCCGGACGGCGGCGACCCCGTCGACTTCCACGTCGACGAGCTCGTCGAAGAAGGCGACATGCCCCTGGATGGCGGCAACCTCGGGGTAGGGGTCGTCGTAACGCCACTGCACGATCCGGTCCGCCGCGCCGGCCAGAGCCCGGTAGCTGGCGATTCCCTTGTAGGGGCAGGCGGTCTGCAGTGGTACCGCGATGAACGCATCAGCGTTTACGTCCTGGTCGGGCACGTACCAGCGCACCGGTAGCCCGGTCTCGAACACCGCCACTGGGTGCCGGGTTTCGGCCAGGATGCGGTCGCCGTCGCGGACGACGACGTGGCGTGACGAGCGGATGGCATCGACGCGATGAAACGGCGTGCGCGGGTGCACGATGATCGGCTCGGCCTCTTCGGTCCAGGAGTCGAAGGCGTCCCATCGCAACCCGACGTAACCGGCCAGGCCGGGCAGCTCGGCGTAGCTCCACGCGGCCGCGGATTCCGCGCGCGGGGCAACCAGGTCGAGGTAGGTGGTCGCGCCCGGGTGCTCACGTCCCGGCTTGCGCTCACCGGGGAGCAGTCCTGGCGCAATGTCCGCGGCCGGCACGGCGTAGAACGCGACCGCCTTGCCCGGTTCCTTGACCAGCACGGCCCGGGTGGTGTCGACGGCCGCCTGGTCGCCGAGCCAGGCCCGGACCCAGCGTTGGCTCGGATCCAGCGCCAAGACCGTCGTCGCGCGGGGGTCGGGCGGCGCCGTCAGGTCGGGCGGCGCCGTCAGGTCGGGCGGCGCCGACAGGTCGGGCGGCGCCGACAGGTCGGGCGGCGCCGTCAGGTCGGGCGGCGCCGAGAGGTCGGGCGTCGCTTTCAGGTCGGTCATGATGCCTCCTCGGTGAGGTCAGGAGTGGCTGGTAACTGGTCAGCGGGTAGATGACAGCGCACGATGTGATCGGCTCCGATCGCCCGCAACGGCGGCGGCTGCGTCGCGCACACCTCACCGAGGTAGAAGGGGCAGCGCTCGGCGAAGCGGCAGCCGGCGTCGGTCGGTTCGCGCGAACCCGGTGGCGGCGGTTCGAGCCCGGTGCCGCGCTCACGGCGCGCGGCTGACACGAGCATCGCGGTATACGGGTGGTGCGGGCCGGCCAGCACCTGCGTCGTCGGCCCCAGCTCGGCGATCTGGCCCCGGTACAACACCGCGACCCGGTCGGCCAGGTAGCTGACCACCGCGAGATCGTGGGAAATGAACAGGTAGGAGACGCCGGTGCGCTCGCGCTGATCGGCCAGCAGCTCCAGCACGCCCGCCTGGACGCTGACGTCCAGCGCGGTCACCGGCTCGTCGCAGATGACCAGGGACGGCGATCCGGCGAATGCGCGGGCAATGGCGACGCGCTGCTTTTGCCCGCCGGACAGCGACTCGCTGCGCGCGTCCAGTAGTGACGGGTCGAGGCTGGCACGGGCGGCCAGTTGCTCGACGTTCTCCGAACCGCCCAGCGTGATCAATGCGCGTCGTAGGACGGTCCGGACCCGGTGGGTGGGGTTCAGCGTCGCGTCCGGTTGCTGGAACACCATCTGCAGCCGTCGCCGGCGAGCGCGGGGCCGGCGCCTCAGCCGGGCATTCAACGGCTCGCCGTCGAGTACCAGGCGGCCGGCGCCGGAGGTCGGTCCCAGCCCGGCCACCGCCCGGGCCAGGGTCGATTTCCCGCTGCCCGACTCACCGACCAGGCCGAGCACCTCGCCCTCGGCAATGTCGAGGCTGACCTCGTCGACCGCCACAACCCGGCCGTAACGACGGGTCATCGCCATGATCGACAGGGTCGGCCGAGCAGCCGGCCGAACGTCATCCGACGGCGGCCCACAGGCAAGAGCCTGGGCGGCTCGGGCTGACGGGGTAAGGGAAAGGTCAGCGGCTCGATGGCAGCGCACCAGACCAACGCCACCCACCGAGGTGGGTCCCGGCATGATCTCGCGGCACACCGCGGTGGCGAATTCGCAGCGCGGTGCAAATCCGCAACCGACCGGCACTGATCCCAGCGAAGCGGGCAACCCGGGAATCGCGGCCAGCCGCCGCCGGCTGCGGGGTACCCCGATCGCCGGCGCCGACCGCAGGAGCGCGGCGGTGTAGGGATGCCGCGGCGATTGCAGCACGTCCACCGCGCGACCCTGCTCGACCACCCGGCCGGCGTAGAGCACGACGACGTCGTCGCACATCGCCCCGACCAGGCCGAGGTCGTGGCTGATCAGCACCACCGTGCAGTCCAGCTCCACGCGCAGTTCGGTGATCAGATCGAGAATCTCGGCCTCGACCGAGGCGTCCAGACCGGTGGTCGGTTCGTCGAGTATGAGCAGTCGGGGCCGCGTCGCCAGCGCCGCCGCGATCAGGACGCGCTGCTGTTGACCGCCGGAGAGTTGGTGGGGGTAGCGCCGGGCGATGTTCGCAGGGTCGGGCAGGGCCACCTTGGCCAGCAGGTCACGGGCCTGCGCGCCCCGGGCCGCTCGGGCAACGCCCTGAAGCTCGAGCACTTCCTCCAGCTGGCGGCCGATCTGCATCGACGGATCCAGGGCGCCGCCGGCCTCCTGGTGCACGAACGCGAGGTCACGTGAGCGCCACTTGCGTAACGCTCGCGGCGACAGGGCCAGCACCTCGGTGTCGTCGACCCGGACCTGCCCACCGGTGACGCGCCCGCCCTCCGCCAGGTAGCCGGCCAGGGCGCGGGCGAGCGTGGTCTTGCCCGATCCGGACTCGCCGACCACGCCCAGAGTCACCCCGGCGGCCGACGACATGCTCACCCGATCGAGGACCGGCACGAAGCCGCGCGAGGTGTCGAACCCGACGCTGAGGTCGCTGACCCGCAGCCCGGTGTTGGGTACCGCAAGCACGTTGCTCACTGACACGGCCTCTTCGCGCAAGCGCTCATCGGTCGCTCGTTCCGCTCCTCGGCGCTGGGCCCCTGCGATGCTCGCTCGCTCATGCCCGGTCCAGGCGGGAACGCAGCTCGTCGGTCACCAGCGTCACACCGACGACCAGGGAGGCGATGGCCAGGGCCGGGGCGAGCACGGTCCACGGGGCGCGTTGTAACCAGGCCCGGTCGTCGGCGATCGAGGCACCCCAGTCGGGTGACCCGGGCGGCTGACCCAGCCCGATGAACGACAGCGTGGCCGCAGCGAAGATCGCGTCGCCCAGTCTCGAGGTGGCCTCGACCAGGACCGTCCTGGAGACGTTGGGCAGGATCTCCCGGGCCAGCAGCGACCAGCCCGGCTCGCCGCGCAGGCGGGCCGCCTCGACGTAGGGCAGATCGCGCTGCACGAGCGCCGCCGCGCGCACGCTGCGGGTGACGATGGGAACGAACGCGATACCGATGACGAGGATCAATACCGTCGTCGAGCGTCCGAGCAGGGAGACGAACAAGATGCTGGCGATAATTGCGGGAAAGACCAGTACCGCGTCGAGGACGCGCATGATCGCGGCGTCGACCCAGCCGGCGAACGTGCCGGCCAGCAATCCCAGCAGGGTGCCGCCGACGACCGCCAGTCCCGTGGCCGCGGGCGCGACCTCGAGCACCGGTCGGGCGCCGGCGAGCACGCGGGAGAAGGTGTCTCGGCCGAACTGATCGGTGCCCAGCAGGTGCGCACCTGAGGGCCCGGCGAACTTGGCGTTGACGTCGAACGCGAACGGCCGATAGGGAACGAGGTGGCTCCAGGCCAGCGCATCGACGGTCCAGGCCACCAGGATGACCGAGCCGATGACCAACGCGATCGGCCGGCGACGGCGCAGCGGCTCAGGCTGGGGCGCGACGCCGGGCGTGAAGTCCGCCGCAACCATGACATCGGTCTGTGGCGCGGAACGCATCCGGGTCATGAGCGGTCTGCCGGCGTGAGGATCGCAGTGAGCGCTAGCGAGCGAGGACCGGAGCGACGGCGGACCGCGGGAAGCACGGTCATGCCGGTACCTCGGTGCGCAGCCGCGGCTCGAGCAGCCGGTAGGTCACGTCGACGAACAACATGATCACCATGTACAGCAGGCCGATCACGACGGTGGCCGCCTGCAGGGTCGGCAGGTCCTTGTTGAGCGCGGATTGGAGCAGCAGTTGCCCGATACCCGGGTAGTTGAACAGCAATTCGACCGCCACCAGCCCCCCGAGCAGGAATTGCGCCTGCACGCCCAAGGCGCTGGTCGCCGGCACCGTCGAGTTGCGCAGGACGTGCCGGACGACCACCTGGCGACGGGGAGCCCCGCGCAGTACCGCCGCCCGGACGTACGGGCTGCGCACCGAGGTGACCGTGCTGGCCCGCACGTGCCGGGCCACGTAACCGGTGCACAGCAGCACCAGGGTGAGGGCGGGCAACGTGAGGTGGTACAGGCGGAACAGCAGCCCGGCGCCCGGGTTCGTCTGCGCCGACACCGGGAACCAGCCCAGCTGGACCGAGAACACCACGAGCAGGATGATCCCGGTCACGAACTCGGGAATGGCACCGAACACCAGGCTGGTCACGCTGATGATCCGGTCGGCGGGCCGATCGTGGTAGAGGCCGGCGATGACACCGACGAGGAGCGACACCGGTACCAGCAGCACGAACGAGAACCCGGCCAGCAGCAGCGAGTTCCCCAGCCGGCCGAGCAGGAGACCACGCACCGGGACCGCCAGGGTGTATGAGGTCCCCCAGTTGCCGGTCACGAAGTGGCCGAGCCATTTCACGTATCGAATGATGAGCGGCTGGTCCAGGCCCAACTGACGATCGAGCTCGCGTACCGACCCCGGCGTGGCTTCCCGGCCCAGGATCGTGCGGGCCACGTCACCCGGCAGGACCTCGGTGGCCAGGAAGGCCAGCAGCGACACGGCGAGAAGCGTTGCCGGAATCGCCACCAGCCGGCGCAGGATGAGGCGGCGCACGGGTTAGACCTGCGACACGGTGGTGAAGTCGACGTAGGACGAGGGGTGCGCCTTGATACCGGCGAACTTTGCCTTGTTGTACGCGCGCACCGCGCCGTTCCAGATGCTGATGATCACCGGCACGTCCTCGTGTAGGGCCTTGGCGATGATCTCGGCCTGCCGCTTCCGTCCGGCCTCGTCGGTGGCCGCGTCGTACGCGATCAATGCCCGGTCAACGGCGGGATTGGCGTATTTCGAACCGTTCCAAACGCCCTTGCTGGTAACCATGGGAGCCACGAATTGACTCGGCACCGCGCGGCCGGCCCAGCCGACCAGGTTCGCCGTCGTGAACAGCCACGGGGTGTCCTTGGTCTGATTGCCGCCGTAGAAGGTGGCCGACGCAATGTCGGCCAGCTTGACGGTGATGCCGACGTCCTTGAGCTGATCCTGGATCGCCAGCGCATAACTCTTGTTGGGCTCGTCGAAACTGAGCGTGAACGCAAGAGACTCGAGACCAGCGGCGGCCAGGAGCGCCTTGACCTTGGCCGCGTCTTTCCCGCGCTGGGCGATGTCCGTCGGCGCCGAGGCAAACAGCGGCGCGTAAAGGTGATCGTTGCCCAATTGGCCGATGCTGTTGTCGGTGGCGGAGTTGATCGCCGGCCGATTCAGCGCGTACGCCACCGCCTGCCGAACCTCCTTCTTGTTGAACGGCGCCTGATCGACCCGCATGGTGAACGCGGTCATTCCGGTCCCGGAGACCTTGTCCAGCACGACGTCGCCACTGGCCTGGATGGCCGACGCATCGGTCAGGATCAGCGCATCGATGTCGCCGCCCTGCAACGCCAACTGCTCGGCCTGCGCGTCCTGGTAGTAGACCACCTGCACCCCATCGAGGTACGGCTTGCCGGTATCCCAGTACTTCGGGTTGCGGGTGAAGGTGGCGCCGGTGGAGGCGCTGTAGGAACTCAGGAGGAACGGTCCGGTGCCGATCGCCTTCTTCGTGAACCCGCTCGTGTAATCCTGCGGCAGGATCACGGCGTTGTAATTGCCGGCGGACACCAGATACGGGAAGTCGGAGAAGGCGCGTTGCAGGGTGAACACCACGGCGCCGCCGCGGACGCTGACCCCTCCGGGCGCCAGGATGCCGTCGAAGGCCGACAGCGCCGCCGACTTGTTCTTCGGGTTGAGCAGCCGGTCGAACGACGCTTTCACCGTGGCCGCGTCCAGCGGTGTTCCGTCGGAGAACGTGACCCCCTTGCGCAAGGTGAAAGTCCAGGTCCTGTTCGCGTTCGACCCGACCCATTTGGTGGCCAGCTTCGGGACCAGCTTGAAGTCGCTGTCGAGCCAGATGAGGTACTCGGCCACCAGCTGAACGATTGCGATCGAGGTGCCGTCATACATCGTCACCGGATCGACCGCGGTCGGCGGCGCCGTTGTGCCGGCCCGCAATGTGCCCCCGCGCTTGATGGCCGGGGTGGCCGCTGATGAGCTACCGGCGGTTGAACTACCGGCGGTCGAACTCGCGCTCGAACTTCCGTTGCTGCCCGAACTGCAGGCCGCGAGGAATGCGACCAGACCGGTCGCACCGGAACCCACCAGGAAGGTGCGACGCGAGGTGAGGCGGTCGGAAAGGCCGGCCGGAAGGCTACGTTCTGGCACTGCGGGGCTCCTTATTGGACAAGCGGTCGGGATTGGACAAGCGGTCGGGTTTTCGAGTTGGGGCCCCGGTTCGAGGTCAGGATGCGCGGACGACGTGGAACGGCTTGGAACGGCTCGGTTCGAGGGAAGGCGTGTCGCTCAGCCGGCGCGCGGACGAGCAGCTGCGCAGTCCACTGGGCTTGCTCGGGACCGGCGCCTAGATCAGCGAGGCCGGACAGGTCGCGGTGCACACGCGACACAGGTCGACGGCCAACCTGCGCACCAGCAACCCGCAGTCCATCACGACGGTATGTCTACCACATCCATAGGCAAAGTAGGCAGGCGAATTACGTTCATTGCCGGCGGCACACCTCTTGCCGCCGGAAGCTGGGTCGTAATGATCGTTATGCGACGTTCTTGCGAGTGCGAGCTTTTCATAACCCAACAAATCCTGTCGACTGAGCAGGGTTTTGTCGATGTAGTCCTGACGAGGTACGGTTCGGGCGTGGCAGCTCAACTGGTTCTGGTGGCGAGACGCCACGTCGACCTGGGCCGCGGCGCCAGCTCACTCTGTCGAATGTGACCTGACCTCCCGCAGTCGCCGATCGGTGTCCGTCTGATCGGCCGCGGACAGAGCATCGCCCGCCGCGCCTGGCGGCCCAACAGCTACCCGCGGATGGCGGGTTGGTTGGATCAGGGCAACGATTCGATCGAACTCAGATTGATCCCGATCGCAGCTGACTGGCCTGTGGTGGACAGTCCCTGACGGCGTGGCCGAGTGGCAAGGCTGGGGCCTGCAAAGCCCTTCACGCGGGTTCGAATCCCGCCGCCGTCTCGCGGAACCTGTATTCCCGGCATGACTCCGGAAACCATGCCGAATTTTTGGAGTTCCCACGATGACTACGAGTACTCCCAGCCGGCCTGATCCAGACCGACACCCGGCTCGAACCTGAGCCAGCGCGGCCACGCTCACGGGTGGGCCCGGCGCTACCCGGTCGTACGTCGATGGATATTCCGGGGTGCGGCGGTCCCAGACCCGCCGGGGGGGGTGCTTTACTACCAACGCGCCCAGTACCGATCTCCAGATTTCACTTGTCGTATGGGTGGTCGGTCAGCGGTGACGTAACGCCCAACGGGAGGTTCCACCGTGATGTTTCGGCCCAGTCTGACTTCCGGACGATCACGGCGGTGCATGGTGGTTCTCGCCGCTGCGAGCGCAGCCCTGGCCCTGGTCGGCATCGGCGGTGCGTCCGCGACAGCCACGCCGGCCGCCACCAGTTCGTCCTCGGCTGCACCGACGGCCACCGGCACCGTGGTGCTACCGACCGGTGAGCACCTGTCCGTACGCCAGCGCGCCGGCAAGACGGTGATCGCGCGCTCGACGTCCTCCGTGCCGTACCTGACGCGCCAGTTGGGCGCGGATGCCTACTACTTCCCGGCCCCTGCGCTTCCGTATCTTGGCTCGGTCCTGGACCAGAGCCTGTTCGATGTGACCTATCTAGCCGCCCATCCCGCCGCCCGGCTGCCGGTGTCACTGACCTTCAGCGCCGGGCAAACCACCGTGCCCGGGGTGACGATCACCGCCACCTCGGGATCGCACGCTACCGGCTACCTGACGGCAGGTTCCGCCGCCCAGTTCGGTCAGGCTCTGTTCCGGCAGTGGGTGTCCGACCAGCGCACCGGCCGCTCGCCCAGCACCCTGTTCGGTCTGAGCCGCATGAGCACCAACACCACGCCGGTCTCCGGCGTTCACCCGGACTTCCCGCAGGAAACCGAGATCATTCACCTGCTCGGCCCGAACGGGAAAGCGCTGGACGGCGAGGTCGACGTCATCAACGTCGACGATGCCCGCAAGTACGTCGGCTTCACGACCACGCTGGGCGGCGAGTCTCGCATCAGCGTCCCGAAAGGCCACTACGCCGCAATCGGTTCGGACTTCACCTACAACGAGAAGACCGGTCGTTTCACGGTGTTGCTGGCGGTCACCGAATTCACGGTCAGCCAGAATTTGCAGACCGCCACGGTTGATCTGCGCACGGCCACCGCCAGCCCGAGCGTACGGACGCCCAAGCCGGCATCGGTGGACAGCGAATCGTTCGACGTCATCCGTGCGGATCGCCGCGGCAGCAGCTTTGACGCCGGTTTCGGCTTCAACGGCGGTAACACGTTGAAGATCTCGCCCATCTCGCACGTCACGGTGGGCCACCTCGACGCAATCACGTCGTGGAGCGAATCGGCCGCCCCAGCCGGTCAGCAGGCGTATACCTACGACCTATCTTTCCCGTACCTCGGTTCGATCCCGGCCGACCTGGCCGAAACCGTGACCAGCAGTCAGCTGGCCACAGTCCATTCCGCCTTCTACAGCGACGGCACGACCCGCCAGTCGGCATACGGACGCGGCGCCATCTACCCGTTCCAGTTCGCAGGCTTCGCCACCCTCGCCCCCCTTACCACTCCGCAAAGTCGCACCGCCTATGTCTACGGCGGTCCGAAGGCGGTCTGGTTCGCCAGTCTGATCGACAACGCCGACCAGTTCAGTGGCTTCGTCTCTGATGATCCCCGGGTCTACAAACCCGGGCGGACCTATCGCGAGGACTGGCTGCGCGGCCCGCTGGGACCCGGCGTGCCGGAGCAGGTTGGTTCCGGGGCTTTTGTGTGCCCCGCGTGTCGCACCTCGACCGAGCTGGCGTTCCTGCTCGCTCCGGTCACCGACACCACCCCCGGTCATTTCGGCGACTTGGATCCACCGCTCGACCCGAAGGGGCACGTGGCCCGGTTTCGCGTCTTCCAAGACGGAAAGTCGATCTTCGACAAGTTTGACTACATCGGCGCTGACCTTCGGGTCCCGGCCGGGGAGCACACCTACCGAGTCATCGACCAGGTCGATCGCACCAGCGGCGGCTTTGCCACCTCGACGTCCGCGACGGTGGATCTGACCTTCCGGTCCTCAGCGGGCGACGGCGCGCCGCTGCCGGCCGGTTGGATTTGCGGCACACCGGGATCGGGGCGATGCAGCATCTTGCCCCTGCTGACGACGCGGGTGCCCCTGCCCACCGATCTGAACGGAGTTCTGCCCTTCGGCACCACGCACTTCGATTTCACCGTCAGTCACATCCAGGGCGCACACGCCATTGCCGTTACGTCGGCCGCTTTCGAGATCAGCACTGACGGGGTGCATTTCACGTCCGTGCCCGTGACTGACCTGGGCGGCGGGAACTACCGCGCCGCCCTGACCGAACCCGCGTCCGCCCGCGGGCGGGCCGTCTCGGTCCGCGTCCACGGCACCGACGCCGCCGGCGGCTCCATCACCAAGACGGTCCGCAACGCCTACACCGTCGCCGGGAGCTGACGAATATGACACGTCGACCGCCACGATTCGCCGGCCTGCTCGGCCTGGCCGTGGTCACCGTGACGGCAGCGGGCACCCTCATCGGCGCTGGCACCGCCTCGGCCGCCCCCGGCGGTACCAGGCTCGGACCGCTGAAGTCCCCATCCTGCGCCACCGCGGTCGCCGGACGAGTTCGGTGTTTCAGCGAGTACCGCGCCCAAACTCGTGCCGGCGTGAACCCGGCCACGTCGACCCCGCCCGTCGGGGGGATCGGCCCGGCCGAGATCGCCTCGGCCTACAGACTCACCGGCGGCAGCAGTGCAACCATCGGGGTCGTCGACCCCTATGACAACCCCCACGCCGAGGCCGACCTCGCCGTCTACCGCCACCACTACGGGCTGCCGCCCTGCACCACCGCCAACGGTTGCTTCCGCAAGGTCAACCAGGCCGGCAAGTCCGCACCATTGCCCGACCCGGACGCAGGCTGGGGGGTGGAGATCTCGCTCGACATTGACGCCGCCTCCGCAGCTTGCCCAGCGTGCAAGATCCTGCTCGTCGAGGGCAACGATCCGAGCTTCGACTCGCTCGGGAAAGCCGAGAACACCGCCGTAGCCAAAGGGGCTGCCGCAGTGTCCAACAGCTACGGCGCCGACGAATTCAACGGCATGACTGCCTACGCCGCCGACTACAACCACCCCAGCGTACCCATCGTGGTGTCCTCCGGCGACTACGGCTTCACCACCGCCCAGTTTCCCGCCGTCTTTCGCTCCGTCGTCGCCGTCGGCGGCACCACTCTGACCAAAGCCGCGGGCACCAGTCGCGGCTGGCGCGAGCGGGCCTGGTCCGGCGCCGGCAGCGGATGCTCCGCCTACATCGCCAAGCCGTCCTGGCAACACGACACGCACTGCCCGATGCGCACCGTCAGCGACGTTTCCGCCGTCGCCGACCCGGACAGTGGATTCATCATCTACGACACCTACGGCCTGGACTCGGACAACGGGTACCTCGAAGTCGGCGGCACCAGCCTCTCCGCGCCGCTGATCACCGCCATGATCGTGCGGGCCGGGCGACACTTCACGGGCGCGCAACGGATCTACGGCCACCGCAACTCTCTTTTCGACCCCACCGGCGGCAGCAACGGATATTGCGGTGGGGACTACTTGTGCACCGGCAAGCCCGGCTACGACGCGCCCACCGGCATTGGCAGCCCCAACGGACTCAACGCTCTGTAACCCAGCCGTGTCGCTTCGCGGTGGTCGGACCCGGGCGGCGCGAGCGAGTCGGGCCACGTACTGCCCGCCGCACTAACCTCCCTAGGGGTGTACCGCAGGCCCCCTAGGGGTGGTTGATTGGTGCTACCGAAACCATTCGGTCCGCTCGACCCACAGCGCGTGACCCGCGCATCAACTGGAGGTTCACCCATGCTTGGTCTCATCGTCAGCATCATCGTTGTCGGTCTGATCGCCGGCGCGCTCGCCCGCCTCATCGTCCCCGGGCGGCAGGACCTGTCCATCCCGATGACGATCGCCCTGGGCATTGTCGGCTCGTTCATCGGCGGCTTCCTGGGCTACCTGATCTTCCACCACGACGCCAGCGGTGGGTTCCTGCAGCCCTCCGGGATCATCGGCTCCGTCATCGGCGCAGTCATCGCCCTTCTGGTCTGGCTGCGCGTCGGTTCCCACCACGCGGTACGCAACTACTGACCTCGCCGGTCTGAGTCCAGGGCAGGTCAGTGGTCAGGGTTCGGCGGCCTCAACTCGGGTCGCCGGACCCCGTTTCCGGTCAGGCTAAGGCTAGTGGTCCAGCCTCTGCGCGTCGCAGGCGGCGATCAGACCCGGGAAGCGCCAGTGCGCCAGGTCCGGTCGTCGGTGCGGCGCCACACCAGGCTGGCTCGCCGGCTCTGCGAATAGTCGGGAAACTCCGCGCCGGGGTTGTCTCGAAAGATCGCCGCCCAGTCCGCACGGCGCTCCACCGCGAACCCGTATACCCGCATCATCTTCTCCAGCGCCGGCACTGACGGCCGTCCGGACAAGACCGTGTTCTCGAACGAGAACTGATCGCCCGACGCGTTGCCGATGAATTCGACGTTCTCCTCGATCACGCGCACGATCGGCTCGTCGCTGACGGCCACCTCACCGTCCACGATCACGATCTGCGCTCCGGTTGCCTCGATGCGCGACAGCAGTTCGGGGTAGCGCAACGTGTGATAGATGTAGCCGAGACACATCACCACATCGACTTGCGGCTTTTGGTTCTCCAAGGTCTTGAACAAGTCACCGGCAATGAACTCGTACCGGTCGGGGGCCACGCCCAGCGCAGCGAAATGCCCGCGCGCGTTCGCGACCTTGTCCTCGCGCGACTCGATGCCGAGGACGTGGGCCGCGCCGACCTGGAGCGCACCGAAGGAGTACGAACCCTCGCTGCAGGCCAGGTCGAGCACGCGTGCACCTCGGAGCAGGTCACGATTCTGATGGATCAGAGCGTCGTAGCGGAGGTTCATCTGTGACCTCCTACTCATGGCCAGGCGCGGATAGGCGTCGAAGAAGTGCGCGGACTTCGCCGCTCCGACCTCGAGCCGCGCCGGCGGTAGCGGAACCGTGTTCTCCCGCGGTGGCAGGTTGCCCCGCGCGGGCATCACGCCGACCAGCGCTGGCGGTACGGGCGTGGGCGCGGCGGCCGGGGCGACCGGAGCAGCCAGGGGCTGCGGCGACGGCGTCGTCGCCGACCGGGCCGACGGCGGGCGCCGCAGCTCATAACCCGTGGCCTTCCGCAGTGCGCTGTTTACTGGCTTCTTCCAGTCCATGCGCCGAACGGTAACCATCAGTCGGTCCGCGGCCACTAATGCGGGCTTAACACCGGATTACTGTTGCACGAACTCGAGAACAACACGAGGGCTCTGCACGAAGTCTTTCTTTATTGATGATCCTGATTACCAAAGTCAAGCAATGGGCGCAGCGAGATTTGCCGTCGATCAACGCGATCCGTCGCACAAGCTCGGCGCGTGCCGGAGTCCAGTCTGGCCCTGACCGTGTAACGCTCACAACGATGAGCTGTGCGCCGACCTCGAATCCCAGCCGACGCCGTGTCCGCTGACGGCGCGTACCGCTGTGATGGCCGCCGCGATCCGCGGCGACGTGTGCTCGCCGTCGCGGACGATGAGCACGCTGTAGCGCTCCGTGGACAGACCGGTGATGGTCGTCCGCACGATCCCAAGATCCGGTCCCACCGGCGTCAGCTCGGGGGCGATGGTGATACCCCAGCCGATGCCGACCAGACCGAGCGCGGTGCCGATGTCGTCGACGCTGGCGGCGACCACCGGCTCGAAACCCGCGGCAACGCACATGTTCATGGTCAGCCGACCGAGCGCCGTCGTGGGACACACGACCCACGCTTCGTCGCGTAAATCCGTCATCGAACAGGTCGCGACGGTCGCGAGGCGGTGGTCGGCGGGCATGCAAAGCCGCAGCGGATCGTGGCCGAGTACCCACTCGCGCAGACCCGGTGAGGCGGGCGGATGGGCGACGCCGAACCGGGACACGATCACCAGATCGAGCTGATCGCGCAGAACCAGATCGGCTGCGACGTCGTTCGTCGTGGCCACCAGGCGAATCTCCATGTGTGGGTACCGGCGGCGGACGTCACTCAGGGCGCGGCTCATGATCTGGGGTCCTTCGCGAAAGGGCACCCCGACCCGGAGCAGACCACTGACGTTGAGGTCGCCACTGGTCAGCATCGCTTCGGCCGAGCGGAGTTCCACCAGGATGCGCTCGGTGTGTTCCACCAGAGCGCGGCCGGCCGGGGTTAACGTGATGCGGTTTCCGACCCGGTCGACCAGCGCCGTTGCCGTTTCGCTCTCCAGCAGTGACAGCTGTTGGGACACCGCGGAACGGGTGTATCGCAGGCTCCGGGCGGCCGCGGCGATCGAACCTTCCGCGGCGACGGCCCGCAGCATGACGAGCTTACGAATGTCGAGCATGCGTCAAAACCTTTAACGCCGCGTGTCGCTCATGGTAACTGCAGACTACTTGTTCCGGCGCGTTCTGCAGGCTTGAGTAGCGCCATGCCTTCCACCGTGACGTCACCGACGTTGACCGAGCAGCAACGCATTGCCACCTCGGGGGCCCGCGCGGTCGAAGGGTTCAGCATCGACGGCGAGCACTTCCTGGCCGTCGCGCAGGTGGCCCTCGACATCGCGGGTACCGACCCGAGTATGAACGGCGGCGACAGCGACACCGACCTGCTGGTGCTCCGCCGCGTGGATGGCCGGTTCGCCGCCTCGTCGACACTGTCCGCTCCCGGCGGTGAGGACGCCGAGTTCTTCACCATCGAGGACCGGGCGTTTCTGGCCGTAGCCAGCATCCGCACCGGCTCGGGCCCCTACGAATTCGCCATCGACTCGACGATCCACGCCTGGGACGGTTCTCAGTTCGTGCCGTTTCAGAAGGTGCCCACCTTCGCGGCCAAGCAGTGGAAGCACTGGACGATCGAAGGCCGCCATTTCCTGGGCCTGGCCCAAGGCGTTCAGGTGCCGGGGCGCGAAGGCGAGAACCGGGACTCCGTGGTCTTCGAGTGGGACGGGACGGCGTTCGTCGAGCACCAGGTCATCCCGTCACGGTGGGCCTACAACTGGCACGCCTTCACCGTGGACGCATCATTCTTCGTTGCTCACGCGGAGCATCTCGGCGCGAGCGTCCTCTATCGCTGGGACGGCGATCAGCTCCAGCCGTTCCAGAGCCTCGCCGACTCGACCGGCCGCGCGTTCGCGACGTTCACCCACGACGGCGACTTTTACCTCGTGGTGGCGACGATCGGGCGCCCCAGCCGACTGCTGCGCTGGGACGGCGCGCGCTTCGAGGAGGTCCAGGTTCTCGACGGACTGGGTGCCCGGGAGCTGGCCGTCGTCCACCTCGGCGGGCGCACGTTCGTCGTGCGCGTCAACTTCATCCTGGGCTCACCGGCCGACCCGCAGCCGGTGATGGATTCCCAGATCTATGAATTCCGCGACAACGCCCTGCACCAAGTGGCGACCTTTCCGACCACGGGCGGTACGGACGTGGCCGTGCGCCACGGGCTCGGTGGAGTTGGCGAGGTGGAGCTGGTGGTGTCGAACTCGCTCACCGCAGAGCTGCGCTTCGCCACCGACACGGTGGTCTACTCGCTTTCGGTCCGGTCGGAGTAGTCGACGTGGCGAACTTCGAAAGCCCCGAACTGATCGACCTCTTCACCATCTACACCGCGAGCCCGACGAGCATGGGCGCCCGACTGGCTGCGGCCGTCGCGCGCTCCACGGCGGGCGACCCGCTTATCGTCGCGACCGGAACCGACCTTGCGTTGTTCCCGGGCGATGGCGCCGCACCGACCATCGAACCATTCCGGTATTCCACCCGCGGCTTCAAAGAGCTGGCCGCGATCTCGCACCTGGGCCCCGCGCTGGCGACACTGGTGGCGCTGCGCGAGGCCGATCAATCATCGCCGTGGCAAGCCGATGCCGAGCAGTTGCTGGCGGTGACCAAGGCGGCACGAGCTGCCAACTCCGTCGAACTATGGCGCGAGCGGATCGCCGTGCGGGCCTTCACAGGTCGGGAACCGGCCATCGCGGCGATGGTCGACTACAGCTGCGCGCTCACCGAGCGTTTCCTCAACCGGGCCTTGGATGACCCGTCGTACCTGACGATGAAGTCGTTACGCGAGAACTACCTGGAAGGACCTTCCGCGAACCTCCCGGTGCCGTTCAACCGCGTCATGGTCGCCACGTTCTTCCTTTCTGGTATGGACATTGCGCACCGGTTGATCTCCTGGGCCGACCACCTCGACCTGGATTGGGCTCAGGCCATGGTCATCGTGGCCGGAAAGGCGGGCCGCCCGACCGCCGGCGTCACCGTCGAGTCCAACAGCGTGGCCGGGGTCATCATCGCCGCCTCGCGTGATCGCCTGCCGCTCGAGCGGTTGTACATCGCGCCGCACGCCCCGGTCTTTCCGGCCTACGACGGTACCAACATCGACGGGGCCGCCCGGCTCGAGACCGACTACCGGCGGCTGTGGTCTTCCCTACGAGCCACGTCCGAACTCGGGCGGGACATGTTCGAGGGCTTCCCACAGTTTCGGCCGCGTCCGCTGGAACGGGTGAAGCTGACCGCCGACGTCACCACGGTGCACGAGAAGCCGGCCGTGGATCGACCGGACGACTGGTACGCACTGACCACCCGCCTTCGGGTCGTCATGGAGGACCCGCAGCAACTGCTCTCCGGCGCGGTGACCGATTACGCCAGCCGCCTGCTCGTCGAAACAGCCAACGATCCCACCGCCGTCTTCGTCCCAGGCCTGGACGGCGAACCCTATCCCGGTCGGCAACCCAATGAGGAGTTCGGCAATGAGTAATCACCACGGCGCCTTTCCGCGCCAGCTGTCCGTGCGCCTGACCGCCGTGCTGGGGTCGGTTCTCGTCGTAACGGCAATGACCGCCTGCTCGTCCAGTTCCACGAAATCCGGGGCAACCAGCACCGGGGCACAAAGCGGAGCGACCTCGACCGGTTCGGGGACCCAGTCCACGTCCGCGCCGGCCGCATCGACCAAGGCGCTGACCATAGGCATGTCGCTGCCTCTCACCGGCCCGGTCGCCGAAGTATCCAAGTCCGGCTACGAGGGCTACCAGCAGTGGGCCGCTGACGTCAACGCCAGCGGCGGACTGCTCGGACGCCAGATCAAGCTCAACGTTCTCGACGACGGATTCGAGCCCAACCAGACGGTTTCGAACTACACCCGCCTGATCAGCAAGGACAAGGTCGACCTGCTGCTCGGGACGTTCTCCTCGCTGCTCAACGCGCCGGCCTCGGCCATCGCCGCCCGCCAGAACATGCTCTACGTCGAACCCTCCGGTGGCGCAGCCACGCTGTTCACCCGCGGCTTCACCAACCTGTTCTTCGCCCAGCCCGGCACGACGACCAGCCTGCCCAACACGTTCGTCGCCTACCTGACCTCGTTGCCGGCCGCCTCGCGGCCGGCGACCGCGGCCTACGTCACCCAGGACGACCCGAGTGCGGCGCCGGCGATCGCCGTGTTCAAGACGAAGCTCGAGGCACTGGGCATCAAAACCGTTTACAACCAGACCTACGATCCCAGCACGAGCAACTTCGACACCATCGCCTCGGCCATCGCGAACAAGAAACCCGCACTGTTGATCCAGGGTGCGGTGGCCGCCGACGGCGTGCAACTGGTGCGGTCGCTGCAGAAGGTCAACTTCAGCCCGAAGATGCTCTTCCAGACCAAGGCCCCCACCGACGAGTCCTACCCCTCGGCCATCGGGGCCGCGAACGCCAACGGCGTTTTCACCGCCGAAGCGTGGAGCGCAAAGGCCAGCTATCCGGGCAATGCCGAGTTCGTGGCTCGTTACACCAAGAAGTTCGGACACGCCCCGAGTGACGACGCCGCGAACTCCTACACCGCTGGCCAGGTGCTCGCGGCCGCAGTGAAGGCGGTCGGCAAGATCGACCAGAAAGCGCTGGCGGCCTGGTTGCACGCCAACACCGTCCAGACGATCGTCGGTCCGCTGAAGTGGGACAAGACCGGTAACCCCGGCGGCAGCCTCCTGCTCGCCCAGTGGCAAAAGGGTGTTCTCGAGATCGTGGCGCCAAAGTCGGCCGCCACGTCCACGACCATCATCAACCCGAAACCGGCTTGGGTCGGCTGATGACCGAGCTCCTGCAGACGCTGATCTTCGGGGTGCTGGCCGGCGGCGTCTACGCGCTGATGGCCACCGGGCTCACGCTGACCTTCGGCGTCATGAAGATCGTGAACATGGCGCAGGGGGCGTTCCTGGTCACGTCGGCCTATCTCTGTTACACGTTGTGGTCGCACTTCGGCATCGACCCGATCCTCGGCGCGTTCCTGGTCACCATCCCCATGGCCGTGCTCGGGATCGTGCTCTACAAGCTCGTCATCGAGCGCGTCCAGCGTATCGACCACCAACTGACGATCGTGGCCACCTTCTCTCTCGCCATCGTCGCGGAGGCGGTCATCGCCCTGATGTGGGGCCCGAACCAGAAGGCGACCACGCCGAGCTACTTCAACCAGGCATTCAAACTCGGCTCGCTGGTCGTGCCGCGCGCGCAGTTGTACGGGTTCCTGCTTGCCATCGGCCTCACCGTCGCCATCACGCTGGTCATGAAGCGGACGTGGCTCGGCTTCGCCATCACCGCGGCGTCGGAGAACCCGGAGGGTGCCCGGCTTATCGGCGTAGACCCCTTGCGCGTGGGGGGATGGATCTTCGCCATCGCCACGGCGACCACGGCCTTTGGGGGTGCCGCGCTGAGCTTCCTCTACCAGTTCACGCCTGATTCGCAGGACGTCTGGATCGGGCTCACGCTGAGCGTCGTCATCCTGGGTGGCCTGGGCAGCATCGGCGGCGCGTTCGCGGCCGGCCTCCTGCTCGGCCTAGCCGAGGCGTTCACCTCGACGTACGTCTCGGTGCGCTGGTCGGCCACGGTGCCGACGCTGCTCATCCTCGTCGTGCTTCTCGTGCGACCCCAGGGCCTGTTCACCAGGATGACCCGAGCGGATGTGGCGGTATGAGCGCCGGGTTGCGCCGGTCGCTGATCGCCGCCGGAATCGCCCTGCTGATCCTTTTCCCGGTCGTATCGGACAACCTCTACTACCAGAACATGCTGATCCTGACGTTCCTGCTGGCGATCGGCGCGACCGGCTGGAACATCATGGGTGGCTACGCCGGCTACATCTCCTTGGGTAACAGTGCTTTCATCGGGCTGGGTGCCTACACGACCGGAATCCTGGCCAACAAGCAGCACGTCTCCCCGTTCATCGGCTGCCTCGTCGGTGGCCTGGTCTGCGCCATCGCCGCCGCCATCCTCAGCCTGGTCACCCGGCGTACCCGCGGCATGTACTTCGTCATCGTCACGTTCGCCGCGCTGCAGTTGCTCGCCACCACGGCGACCACCTGGTCCAGCCTCACCGGCGGCAGTCAGGGCCTCGCCCTTCCCGTGCCCACGTGGAGCCTGGACTACCAGAACTGGCCGTTCTACTACCCGCTACTGGCATTGCTCATCGCTTCGGTAGCGGTCTCGGCGGCCGTGCGCCGCAGCAAGCTCGGCCTGGGCCTGTTCACGATCCAGGACGACGAGGACAAGGCGACCGGCCTTGGCCTGCGGACCGCGGCGTACAAGATGATCGCCTTCGTCCTGGGCGGAACCTTCGTTGGCATCGCCGGCGGCATTTACGCCTACTACGTCAGCTTCCTCAACACCGCCGCCGTCTTCGACATCGTCACCAGCGTCCTCATCGTGCTGTCCGCGCTCCTCGGCGGGCGGGGCACGCTGTGGGGCCCGGTGTTGGGCGCGTTCATCGTCGAGCCGCTGGCCAACTTCACCAGCAACAACATCGGGGGCGCCGATGCCGGAGCCATTCGGCTGCTGTTGTTCGGTGGCCTGCTCGGCGCGGTGGTGCTCTTCCTGCCTCGTGGCATCCTGCCCACGTTGGCATCGAGGTGGCAGAGCGCTCGGACGAAACGGCACGACCTCGTCGATACCCGCACGGTAGGCGCGGGCGCGAGCCCCGCCGGCACGCGGACCGGCGGTGCCGCTACCGCACCTCGAGGCGACGACGCAGGTGGCGACGGCTTGCTCGTGCTGCGCGGTCTGACGAAGGCCTTCGGCGGTGTCCGCGCGGTGGACGGCGTTGATATGGCCGTCGCGCGGGGCAGCATCACCGGGCTTATCGGGCCGAACGGCTCGGGAAAGACCACATTGTTCAATCTGATCGACGGCACGGTGGCGACCCGGACCGGGCAGATCACACTGGCCGGTACACGCCTCGACCGACTCAACCGACCGTCGCGCGCGCACGCGGGGATGGCGCGGACCTACCAGCTGCCACGGTTGTTTCCCAGCCTGACCGTGGTCGAGAACCTGGTGGTGGCCGAACGGGGGCTGTCCGTCGCCCGCCTGGCCCTACCGCGGGTCACTTCCGCCGAGCGGAAGCGCGCCGAGGCGGTTCTGGCCGAACTCGGGTTGCTCAGTTACGCCGACACCAGCCCGAACGAACTCAGCTACGGCCAGCGCAAGCTGATCGAATTGGCCCAGGTGCTCTGGCTGGACCCGGCCCTGGTGATGCTCGACGAACCCGCGGCCGGCATCAGCCCAGCGCTGTCACAGAGACTCGGCGACATGATCAGATCACTGCACGAACGCGGTGTAGGCGTCCTGCTCGTAGAACACGATCTGGCCTTCCTGGCCAGCCTGTGCGACGAGGTGTACGTCATGGCCATCGGCAAGGTCATCGCCAGCGGCTCGGTGGCCGAGGTCAGTGCCGACCGCGCCGTCGTCGACGCCTATCTCGGCGACGACGTCGCCCTTGCCCCGGCGGAGGTCAGCGCGTGATCACGATTCGCGGTCTCTGGGCCGGTTACGGTTCTCTCGACATTCTGCGTGGCGTCGATCTGCGCGTGGACAGCGGCCGGATCACGTGCATCGTCGGCCCCAACGGCGCCGGCAAGTCGACCGTGCTCAAGACGGTCAGTGGGATCCTGACCCCGCGGGCGGGCGCCATCGTCATCGACGGGGTCGACGTGACCGGACAGCGGCCCGACGCGATTCTGCGGGCCGGCGTGGTGCAGGTGCCCCAACGCAACGGCCTGTTCGCCGGACTGAGCGTGCGTCAGAACGTGCTGATGGGCGGCTACATCGTGCGCCGCAAGCGCAGGAAGCTGGAGGCGCGGTACGACGAGCTGGCGCAGATGTTTCCGCCGCTCGCCAACCGGCCCGATGTCGTGGCGGCGGCCCTGTCGGGCGGGCAGCGTCGGATGGTCGAGTTCGCCCGCGCCATGATGCTCGAGCCCAAGGTCGTGCTGCTCGACGAGCCGACGCTCGGTCTGGACCCGTTGAGCCTGGCCATCATCCGCGACAGCGTGATGACGATGAATCGCGCCGGCACGACCATCCTCATGGTCGAGCAGAACGTCCGGTTCGGCCTCACGCTGGCTCACGACGCCACCGTGATGAGCGCCGGATCGGTTGCGCTGACCGGTACCGCGCAGGAGATCGCGGACCATCCGGGGCTGATGGACATCTTCTTCGGCGCGGCGAACCGCGGCGACGCTGGGGCCGACGACGCCGGTTGGGCACCGGTGTCGCCATCTGCCCCGGTCGGCCGCCGATGACCACGTCCGCACCGGGCGGTAGCAACGCGTTTCTGGACCGGCTGCGGGAAGGCCGGCTGACCCTGATGATGGGCATCCGCGGCAGCCGCACGCCCGAAGTCGTGCGGATCGCCAAGGCCACCGGCCACCACGCCGTCATGGTCGATCTGGAGCACTCGACCATGACGATCGACAACGCCGCCCAGTTGTGCGCGGCCGCGGCCGACCTGGGGCTGACCCCGTTCGTCCGCGTCCCGGAGCGTGAATACGGCGCGATCGGACGGCTGCTCGACGGCGGCGCCCAAGGCGTCATCGCGCCCCGGATCGAGACGGTGGACGAGGCCCGGACGGTGAGCCGGGCGTGCCGGTTCGCCCCACGAGGTCAGCGCTCCCAACTGGCGATGGTGCCCCACTTCGATATGCGCCCCACGCCGGCGCCGGTGCTCAACGCCGCGCTCGATCAGGCAACGATGGTGCAGATCCTGCTGGAGACGCCACTCGGGGTAGACGTTGCCGGTGAGATCGCCCAGCTGGACGGGGTGGACATGCTGGCCCTCGGCGCCAACGACTTCACCGCCGAGATCGGCGTTCCCGGCCGGTACGACGACCCCCGCGTGCGGGCGGCGGTGGCGACCATGGCGCAGGCGTGTCGGGAGGCCGGCACGCTGCTCATGCTCGGCGGCATCGGGGACCTGGCGCTGCTGGAAACGCTGATGCCGTTGGGAGTCTGTCCGCTCCAGCTGACCGGCGTGGACAGCGAGCTGCTGTACACCGGTGCCCAGAGCCGGGCCGGAAAGTTCACGGAGTGGAACACCACCCGCCGTAGCGGAGGCAACAGCTGATGACCCAACCGCAGGCCGAGCCGCTGCAGACCACACCCATGCGCGACGCCGACACCAACACCGCACCGCGGTTTCCGATGCCCGCCGGCGCGACCGACAGCCATTTCCACGTCTTCGAGCCGGGCTACCCACACGTCGCGGCCCCGTTGTACACGTTCCCCGACGGCACCCTGGACCAGTACGAGCGGATGGCGCAATTCCTGGGTATCGAGCGGATGGTCATCGTCCAGCCGACCTACTACGGCACGGACAACCGGGTACTGCTCGATGCGCTGCGCCGGGCCGGCTCGCGCTGCCGTGGCGTCGTTCGGATCGATGACGACACCACCGACGCCGAACTGGACCGCTTCCACGAGGCCGGCGTGCGCGCCATCCGCCTGGATCTGTTCGCCCGGGCCAGCTGGCCGACGTCAGAGATCATCCAGCACGTGCGCCGGGCGGCCGCTCGGGCGACGCCCCGCGGGTGGCACATCCAGTTCTACACACCAGGCACGATCGTGCGGGACCTGCTGCCGTTTCTGGCCGACTTCGACGACACCTTCGTCATCGACCACATGGGGTACATGCTCGAAGCGGACGGGCTCACCGACGCCGATTCCGAGCGCCTCCTGCACGTGCTGAAGCAAGGCCGCTGCTGGATCAAGCTGTCGGGCGCGTACCGCATCGCCAAGAAGCGTCCGCTGTCCTTCGTCGAGCCGCTCGGGCGCGCCCTCGTGCAGACCCGGCCCGATCGCCTGATCTGGGGTTCGGACTGGCCGCACCTGCCCGACGGCCAGCGCGACACCGGTGAGCTGCTCAACCTGCTGGCCGACTGGGCGCCTGCGGAGGGCGACCGGCACGCGATACTCGTCGATGGACCGCAGCACCTCTTCTTCGACGACCAGGGACCGAAAT
This sequence comes from uncultured Jatrophihabitantaceae bacterium, assembly GCA_964252015.1. Taxonomy (GTDB): domain Bacteria; phylum Actinomycetota; class Actinomycetes; order Mycobacteriales; family Jatrophihabitantaceae; genus CAXSBR01. The sequence continues at coordinate 25,527 of CAXULW010000006.1, forward strand.
GACCATGACGACGACTGACCGGGTCCGCGTGGGCGGGTTGCAGGTGGCCCGGGTTCTGCACGACTTCGTACGCGAGGAGGCCCTGGCGGCCACGGACGTCGACGAGTCCACGTTCTGGTCCGCTTTCGAGCGGCTGGTCGAGGACGTGACGCCGCGCAACCGGGCGCTGCTGGCCGAGCGGGACCGGTTGCAATCGGCCATCGACGAGTGGCACCGGTCCCGGGCCGGAACCGAGCTGGATCCGCAGGCGTACCAAGAGTTCCTGGCCGAGATCGGCTATCTCCTGCCGGAACCGGCGGACTTTCAGGTCTCGACCCGCGACGTCGATCCCGAGATCGCGTCCATCGCCGGGCCACAGCTCGTCGTCCCGGTGCTGAACGCGCGCTTCGCGGTGAACGCCGCGAACGCGCGGTGGGGTTCGCTGTACGACGCGCTGTACGGCACCGACGTCATCGCCGAGGCCGACGGCGGGCAACGAGGCCAGGCGTACAACCCCGTGCGCGGCGGGCGGGTGATTGCCTTCGGCAAGAAATTCCTCGACGAGACCGCCCCGCTGGCCCAGGGCCAGCACGCCGACGTGACCGGGTACGCGATCGCCGACGGTGCGCTGGTGCTGACCCTGAGCGGCGGCGCCACGTCCAGACTGGCCCAGCCGGACCGGCTGGTCGGCTACTGCGGCGCGCCCGATGCGCCGACGGCCGTCCTACTGGCCCATCACGGCCTGCACGTCGAGATCCGCATCGATCGGGCTGGCCCGATCGGTGCGACCGACGCCGCCGGCGTGCAGGACATCATCCTGGAAGCCGCGGTGACGACGATCGTGGATTTCGAGGACTCCGTGGCCGCGGTGGACGCCGAGGACAAAGTGCTGGGGTACCGCAACTGGCTCGGCCTCAACCGCGGTGACCTCGGGGTGGACATGACCAAGGGCAGCACGTCCTTCACCCGCACGTTGAACGCCGACCGGGTCTTCACCGCCCCGGGCGGCGGTGAGCTGACGCTGGCCGGACGGGCGGTGCTTTTCGTGCGCAACGTCGGGCATCACATGCGCACAGACGCGGTTCTGGACGCCGGCGGTGAAGAGATCTACGAGGGCATCCTCGACGCGGTGCTCACCACCATGGGGGCGCTGCCGGGCATCGCGAACGGGCTCAACACGCGCACCGGCTCGGTCTACATCGTCAAGCCCAAGATGCACGGGCCGGGCGAGGTCGCTTTCACCGCCGATCTGTTCCGCCGGGTCGAGCAGCTGCTCGGGCTGCCCGCGAACACGATCAAGGTCGGCGTGATGGACGAGGAACGCCGCACGAGTGTCAACCTCAAAGCCGCGATCCGTGAGGTCCGCGAACGGATCGTGTTCGTCAATACCGGCTTCCTCGACCGGTCGGGCGATGAGATCCACACCTCCTTCGAGGCCGGGCCGGTGGTGCGCAAGGCCGACATGAAGACGCAGCCGTGGATCTCGGCCTACGAAGCGCAGAACGTCGCGATCGGGCTGGCCGCCGGGCTACGGGGCCGGGCCCAGATCGGCAAGGGCATGTGGGCGATGCCCGAGCTGATGGCGGCCATGCTGGAGCAGAAGATCGCCCAGCCGCGCGCCGGTGCGTCGACGGCGTGGGTGCCTTCCCCGACCGCGGCGACGTTGCACGCCCTGCACTACCACCACGTTGATGTCGCCGCACTACAAGCGCAGATGACGGCCCCGGCGACGCGCGACCTCGGCGAGCTGTTGCGTCCGCCGCTGGCCGACGCCGCGACCTGGAGCCCGGCCGCGCGGGCGCAGGAGCTCGACAACAACGCGCAGTCAATCCTGGGCTACGTGGTCCGCTGGGTCGATCAGGGCGTCGGGTGTTCGAAGGTGCCCGACATCGACGGAGTCGAGCTGATGGAGGACCGGGCCACCCTGCGGATCTCCAGCCAGCTCCTGGCCAATTGGCTGCGGCACGGTGTCGTCACCGCCGAGCAGGTGCACGCCAGCCTGGCCCGGATGGCGGTCGTCGTCGACGCCCAGAACGCCGACGACCCCGAGTACCGGGCCATGGCCGTCGACTACGCCGACAGCCAGGCGTTCCAGGCCGCCACCGATCTCATCTTCACCGGCGCCGATCAGCCCAACGGCTACACCGAGTGGATCCTGCACGAGCGGCGCCGCGCGGTGAAGGCGTCACAACGGGCCACCGTTCCCAGTTCTGGCTGAGGTCTGCCGGCTCGGCTACCGGCGGGCGGGGTTGCGGTCCGGCCGCTCGCGCTGCTCGAGCAGTGGCAACACCCGCGGCGCGACCACAACGGACAGGATCACGACGCTGACCGAGCGACGGATCGCGTCACTGCGGTTGAGATCCAGCAGCAGCGCCTGCAGCTGCTCGTTCGACTCGGCGGCCAGCCGGCACACCACGTCGCCGGTGCCGGTGGTGGCGTAGGCCTCGATCACTCCCGGGATGGCGTCGAGGAAGGCGGTGATGTCTTCCAGCCGGCCCTGCGCGATCTCCAAGGTCACCAGGGCCTGCACCGGGTAGCCCGCGCGCACGACGTCGATCTGCGGCGCGTAACCAGTGATGATGCCGCCCGTCTGCATGCGTTCCATCCGGGCGGTGACCGTTGCCCGGGCCACGCCGGCCAGTCGCGCCAACTCCAACACCCCGACGCGGGGATGGGTGGCCAGCAGGCGCAGGAGCCTGACGTCCAACGCATCGAGCGGTGCTTTCGGCACATCAACCTCCAGCTTCGTCGAGCGCGGAACTAGGCAATCAGCCTAGCTCAACAGCCGATCGGCTGGGCCGACTAGTCATTTTGCGTGGTCACGGATAGGCCGATTGCAAACTATAGTTCGGCCGGGTTGAGTGAGCGCTCTGATATCGAACCCGTGCACCCGGAGGCCATCATGACGCTCGAACAGACGTTGACCGACCAGGAACAACTCGCCAACCTGAGCCTGGACCAGCTGCGCGAGCTGGTCGGTCTGGTCGACTACGACTCCTCCAGCGACCCGTTCCCGATCTCCGGGTGGGACGCGTTGGTGTGGGTGGTCGGCAACGCGACGCAGGCGAGCCAGTACTACCAGGTCGTCTACGGAATGGAACTCGTTGCCTACGCCGGACCGGAGACCGGTGTGCGCGACCGACAGTGCTACGTGCTCAAGAGCGGCGCGGCCCGGTTCGTCCTGACCGGGGCGGTGGAGCCGTCCAGTCCGCTCGTCGCGGTGCACGCCAAACACGGTGACGGCATCAGCGACATCGCGCTGCAGGTTCCCGACGTCGACCGGTGCGTCGCCCGCGCCCGGGCCCAAGGCGCCCGCATCGTCGAGGAACCCCACGACGTCACCGACGAGTTCGGCACGGTCCGGCTCGCCGCGATCGGTGCGTACGGCGACCTGCGGCACACCCTGGTCGACCGGTCGCGTTACCGCGGTCCGTATCTGCCCGGTTATGTCGCCCGCACGTCCGGGTTCGTCAAGCCGGCCACCGCACCCCGGCGGCTGTTTCAGGCGGTCGACCACGTCGTCGGCAACGTGGAGTTGGGCCGGATGGATGAGTGGGTTGACTTCTACAACCGGGTCATGGGCTTCACCAACATGGCGGAATTCATCGGCGACGACATCGCCACCGACTACTCCGCGCTGATGAGCAAGGTCGTGGCCAGCGGCAACCACCGGGTCAAGTTCCCGCTGAATGAACCGGCGGAAGGTAAAAAGCGGAGCCAGATCGACGAGTTCCTGGAGTTCTACGACGGGCCCGGTCCCCAGCACATCGCCCTGGCCACGAATGACATCCTGCGCACCGTCGACAACCTGCGCGCCAACGGCGTGGAGTTCCTGGCTACGCCGGCCAGCTACTACCAGGATCCGCAGCTGCGCGCCCGCATCGGCGAGGTCCGGGTGCCGATCGAGGAACTGCAACGACGTGACATCCTCGTCGATCGCGACGAGGACGGTTATCTTCTGCAGATATTCACCAAGCCCATCGGTGATCGGCCTACCGTCTTCTTCGAGTTCATCGAGCGGCACGGCTCGCTGGGTTTCGGCAAGGGCAACTTCAAGGCGTTGTTCGAAGCGATCGAGCGCGAGCAGGACCTTCGTGGGAACTTCTGATCCGGTGGTACTCACAGGCGACGCGTCGCCACACACGCCCGAGGAGCTGACCACATGACCTATTACCAGCGCCGGGGGTCGATTCCGGCCAAGCGGCACACCCAGCACCGCCGCGCCGACGGCGGGCTGTACTACGAGGAATTGGTCGGCGAGGAGGGCTTCTCCTCTGACTCATCGTTGCTGTATCACCGCGAGATCCCGTCGTCGATCGTCGATGCCCGCGCCTGGGTGCTGCCCGAGCGGAGCACCGTGCCCAACACGCCCCTGTTGCCGCGCCATTTGCGGCTGCCCGAGCTGTTCAAGGACGTCGACGCGGCGACCACCGACCCGGTCACCGGCCGGCGGCTGGTGCTCGGCAACGCCGACGTGCGGATCTCCTATGTCGCCGGCGTCGCGACGTCACCGCTGTACCGCAACGCACTCGGCGACGAGTGCATCTACGTGGAGTCCGGCGCGGCCAGGGTCGAGACGGTTTTCGGGCCGCTCGACGTGCGCTCCGGCGATTACGTGCTGATTCCCCGGTCCACCACCCACCGCTGGGTGCCCGACGTCGAGGCGGGGATCCTGCGGGCGTTCTGCGTCGAGGCCAACTCCCACATCACCCCACCCAAGCGGTACCTGTCCAGGTTCGGCCAGTTGCTGGAGAACGCGCCCTTCTGCGAGCGGGACCAGCACGGTCCGTCAGATCCGGTGACGGTCGAGGAGCAGGATGTCGAGGTCTACATCAAGCACCGTGTCGCCACCGGGATCGGCGGCACCATCCATGTCGTACCGCACCACCCGTTCGACGTGGTCGGCTGGGACGGTTGCCTGTACCCGTACACGTTGAACGTGGCCGATTTCGAGCCCATCACCGGACGCATCCATCAGCCGCCCCCCGCGCACCAGGTGTTCGAGGGCACCAACTTCGTCATCTGCAACTTCGTGCCGCGCAAGGTGGACTACCACCCGCAGTCCATCCCGGTGCCGTACTACCACTCCAACGTCGACTCCGATGAAGTGATGTTCTACTGCGGCGGCGACTACGAGGCCCGCAAGGGCTCCGGCATCGGCCAGGGTTCGGTCAGCCTGCACCCGGGCGGGCATCCGCACGGTCCGCAGCCTGGTGCGTACGAAGCGAGCATCGGCCAGGAATTCTTCGACGAGCTCGCCGTCATGGTCGACACGTTCCGGCCGCTGGAGCTCGGTGAAGGCGCCCGGGCCAGCGACGACGGGACGTACGCATGGACGTGGTCCGGGCGCGGGCCGGCTCGGTGAACGGACGGTGAGCGCGGCGGTCCGGCCGGATCAAGGGGTTCGGGCGGAGACGTTGTTCGCGGCGATGTTCGACGACGCCGCCATCTTCCCCCCCGGCAACGCACCGATCGAGCGGGCCGTGCGCGACCACTGGGCGCGCCGTTCGAGCTGGTACGCCGACTACGTGGGTCCGTTCGTGTGCTCGATCGAGCTTCTCGACCGGGTGGAACGGGCGCTGACCGACGCCGGCGGCGACGTGCTCGACGTGACCGTCACGGCCGCCCGCGGCCCGGCCGCGCTGGCTGGGATCGGGCCGGCCGCGGAGGTTTTCACGCATGTTCGGATCGTGGCCCTCGAGGTTGCGCTGAAGGACTACGCACCCGCCGGCGTAGCGGCCGTCCTGCGCGATTGCGGCCTGCTCAGGACGGCTTACGTCGAAGTTCCCGTACCGGACGTCGTCGAGGGGTTGGTCGCCGATCTCGTGGCCGCGGGACTGCGCCTGAAACTGCGCACCGGCGGTGTCACCGCCGCGGCGTTCCCCGACGACGGAGCCTTGGCCAACGCCATACACACAGCGGTTCGCGGCGGTGTGGCGTTCAAGTGCACGGCCGGGCTGCACAACGCGATTCGTCACCGTGACCCGACCACGGGTTTCGAACACCACGGTTTTCTCAACGTTGCATTGGCGGCGCAGGCCGCGCTCGACGGCGCTTCGGTGGACGGGGTGCGGGCCCGGCTCGCGGACTCCGACGCCGACCGCGTCAAGGCCAGAATCGGCGACCTGACCGATGCCGAGGTGATGGACCTGCGTCGGCAGTTCACGTCATTCGGGACGTGCAGCGTGCTCGAACCGTTGGCCGATCTGCACGCTCTCGGTCTGATCGGTGGCCAATGAGCGCAGGACGGCCGAGTCAGAGCACGCCCTGGTCGGCCGTCGATGTCACCGGTGGGTACGGGCTGGACCATCTGCCCTACGGCTCCCTCACCGACGGTGAGCGGACCTTCGCGGCGGTGCGGGTCGGAGATCACGCCATCGATCTGACCCGGCTCACCGCCGAGGACGCCCACTCCGATCTGTTCGCCGAGGGCAACCTCGACCGGCTGCTGGGCGCCGGTCCGAAGGTGTGGAGGGCCGTGCGACACATGCTGACCGACCGGCTGCGCGACCACGACGCGCCGACCGGCGTCGAAAGGTGCCTCGTTCCACTCGCCGACGTGACCGAAGTACTGCCGCTGCACATCGGCGACTACGTCGACTTCTACGCCTCCGAGCACCACGCGACCAATGTCGGGCGGATCTTCCGGCCCGACGGTGAACCGCTGACGCCGAACTGGAAGCACCTGCCGATCGGCTATCACGGCCGCGCCGGCACATTCGTCGTGTCGGGCACCGACGTCCACCGACCCGCGGGCCAGCGTCGCGATCCTGACGGGAGCGTGATCTTCGGGGCGTCCATCCGGCTGGACTTCGAGGCCGAGGTCGGCTTCGTCCTCGGTGGCCGGACCGACATGGGGCAGCCGGTGCCGGTGGCCGCCGCGCGGGATCATCTCTTCGGCGTCGCGCTGGTCAACGATTGGTCCGCGCGCGACGTCCAGGCCTGGGAGTACGTGCCGCTCGGGCCGTTCCTGGGCAAATCCTTCGCCACGACCATGTCGGCGTGGATCACGCCGCTGGCTGCGCTCGAGCACGCCTGGACGACACCGCCCATGCGAGACGTGCCGCTGTTGCCGTACCTGCGTGACGGCGCCGACGCCCTTGACATCTCGATCGACATCGCCGTCAACGGTGCGATCATCTCGACCGCGTCGTTCTCGGCCATGTACTGGACCGCGGCGCAGATGCTGGCCCATCTGACCGTCAACGGCGCCAGCCTGCGACCCGCCGACGTCTTCGCCTCCGGCACCGTGAGCGGGCCCGGCGATGCACAGCGGGGCAGTCTGCTGGAGTTGACGTGGAACGGCACGCGTCCGGTCACTCTGCCCGGCGGCCGGCAACTGCGGTACTTGGAAGATGGTGACGAGGTTGTCCTCACCGCCTCCGCGCCAACGGCTACTGGACGGCTGACCTTGGGCGAATGCCGCGGTCGCATCATCGCGAGCGGTTGACGCTGCGCGACGTCAATAGGAGCTACGCCGGCCCAGGTCGAACCGGGCGGCGCATGCCGGTCGCTGAGTTCAGTCAGGCGTCGGGTGGTGGACTGATGTCGGTGATCACGGCGGCACATGCGGCCAGGTCACGGCGTAATCGGGTCTGCTCGCGGCCAGTCAGGGGTGAGAACATCTGCCGCTCGACTGTGCGGACCGCGATGCTGGCGGCCTGCAGCAGGTGACGGCCGGTGGTGGTCAGATTCATCGGACGGGCGCGACCATGGTCGGCGACGTCCGAGCGGGTGATCAGGCTGCGGTCCTGCAATCCGCGTATCACCAGGTTCATCGACTGGCGGGTTACGAATGCGGCCCGGGCGAGCTCGGCGTTGGACAGGCCAGGCTTCTGTTCGAGCAACTCCAGGCATACGTACTGCGCAACCGTGAGGCTCAGCGGACGCAACGTAGTGTCCATCGCCGCTCGCAACGCGGCCGCGGCCTGTTTCAACACATAGCCCACAGACTCTTCGACCGGGCCGACGATCTCCGCTTGACTCATGTCAATATCCTGACATACTTGCCGGTGTCAATGTTCTGACATACTTCGAAAGGATCATGCCGTGACCATCACTGGACCCGACTTCGTGGCTCTACAGGTACGCGACCTCGAACGCGCAGCCACTTTCTACCAAACGCACCTCGGACTCCACCGCGCCCCCGCCGGCCCGCCCGGAGCGGTCGTGTTCACCACCACCCCGGTCGCGTTCGCCGTGCGCGAACCGCTACCGGGCGTCGACCTGGACGCCGAGGGAGCACAACCCGGGCTCGGGGTCGCGCTGTGGCTCGCCGCCGACAACGCCCAGGACGTGCACGACCAGCTCGCCGCCGCGGACGTTACCATCGCCGTCGCCCCATTCGACGGGCCGTTCGGGCGCACCTTCACCTTCATCGATCCCGACGGTTACGCCGTCACGATCCACGACTGACGGACACGCTGCCGCACAGGACCTTGCACGAATGGACCAGCCGGTAACCGGCCACGGTGAAACAACCGTGGTCGGTGCGCGCACGGTCGAGCACCTGCCGGCCGTAGCTATGGCTAGCACTCGACGCAATTTGCCGCGGCCGGTGCACCTGTAGGAGCAAGTCGCGCAGCCGATCGCTCACGTGCTCCCTTTCGACGCCGATGCAGTAGGTACGGAGGCGTCTGCACTCCGACTGGACCGGCGCAACGGTTGGTCCCAGGGGTTCGAAGCGATCGGGAGGTCGGCAGTGCTGCGCGTGCGGGTTCTGGCCTTTGTCGGTGTATTTGCCTTGAGCGGGCTCCTGTCCACCGGGTTCACCGCCACGCATGCGTCGTCGTCGGCGGTAGCGGCGCGTGAGTCGGCGGTGCTGTCACCCACCGGGGCGCCGTACTTCGGTCCGATCCTGGACTGGTCGGCCGATTCTGCCGACGCCTACCAGCGCCGCCTGGGTCTATCACCGGCCTACTACGCCCAGTCCGTGAAATATCCCTTGACGGCGGCGCAGACCGCCAACCTGGGCGGGTTCGTCCAACAGGTCGCCTCCGTCGGCGCGGCGGCGCTGTTGACCCTGGAACCAACGAAACCACTGGCCCGCCTCACCGCGGCCGACGCTGGCGTGCTGGTGGGCCAGCTCCGCCAGTTGCACGTCCGGTTCGGCACGGATTTCCTGGTCCGGTTCGCACCCGAGATGAACGGTAACTGGCATGCCTGGGGGCAGCAGCCTCGCTCTTACGTAGCCGCATTCGATGTGGTCTCCAAAGCCGTCCATTCCGGTTTGATCCGGACAACGGCGCAGATGGTCTGGGCCCCGTCCTACGGCGCCGGTTACCCGTTCGCCGGCTCAGTGGGGAAGGTTCCCGGTTCGGGTCCCCGTCCGCTGAGCCAGCTGGATACGAACCACAACGGCACCGTCGACGCGCGTGATGACCCGTACTCCCCGTACTACCCCGGCGACGCCGCGGTCGACTGGGTCGGACTGTCCATGTACTACTACGGCCCCGCCCAAAAGTATGGCGCTGACGTTGTCCCGGTCACCGGTACGTACTCCGCGATGCTGGCTGGGCGGGTCGGCTACCAGACCAGCTCCGGCGCGGGCCGCGACTTCGTCGGCACGTACGCCCGCGGCAAGAACAAGCGCATGCTGGTCGAAACGGCCGCGCTGTACCAGAACGGCCAACCCGGCGCGCCTACCGCGCTCGCGGTGAAGCAGGCGTGGTTTCGGCAGGTGCTCGACCTGGGCATCCAGGCCAGGCATCCGCAGATCAAGCTCGTGGTGTGGCTGGAGCGGGACCGCCCGGAGGCCGAAGTGCGGCAACGGGATATCGATTGGCGGGCGAGCGCGACGCCGACCCTCGCGCGGGCGTTTGCGGCGTCTCTGCGTGCTGACCGGATCGCTCTCGGACCCTTGCTCGACGTTCGGCCTACACCTAGCGCCCCCACCGGCGCGGCCTCACATTCCGCCCCTGGAACCACGCAGACCAGCTCCGCGCCGGGATCGAAGCAGATCAGCTCCGCGCCGGAACCGAAGCGGACCACCTCCGACGCGAGCCTGCAGCGACCCGACTCCGCCGCCGGGCTGAGCCCGAGCGCCCGGGCGCTGAGCGGGGTCGGCGTAGGCCTCTTGTTCTGCGTCGGCTTGTACCTGCTGTTCCGAACACCGCGGAGGAGCAGGTCATGACGGATCGCAACGCATCGTCGGCGGCGGCCGGCTCTCGGGCGGAGCCGATCTGGCCGCCGGACGCGGTAGTCCAACCCCTTTACCGGGACGCCGCCACGGACAACTCGACCCGCAGCTACGGACCACGCCACCCGATGGCCGGTCTCGATCCCGGTCTTGTCGTGCTGCGCGACTGGCCGCGGCGGACCGCCCTCGTCGTCGGAGAGTCCCCGAACCCGCAGGTACCGGCGGTCCTGCACAAATTCGGGTTCTCGACCGCCGTCACGACCCTGGCCCGGGCGTTGCCAACCGCGGCCGCGCTGGGACCGTTCACGTTTGTCGTCCTGTCAGCGGACGTGTTCGGCGGTGACGACTCCGTAGCCGCGGTCCGCGGGCTGCACCGCTGCTCGCCGTCGGCCCGGTTGTTGCTGGAACGGCCGCCGGGAGATCTCGGCCCCGAGGTTGTGGTGCGCGCTTTGCGCGCGGGGGTCGCCGACGTGGTTGACGCCGATGCCGGGGCGCTGGGCGTGGCGATCTCGGCCGGGCTCGATCGGGCCGGGGCCTTACGCGAACGCGTTCTCGCCATCGGCGCTCACCCCGATGACGTCGAGATCGGCTGCGCCGGAACCATGCTCGACCACCGGCTGCGTGGCGACCGGGTGTCCATCCTGACGCTGAGCCGAGGCGCGGTCGGCGGCGATCAGCAGGCCCGGGTCGAGGAGGCGGTGGCTACCGCGGAGGCAATCGGTGCCCAGCTCATCCTGGGCGATCTTCCCGATGCCCAGATCGACCACGGCTTGCCAACCATCCGGTTGATCGAGAGCGTCATCCAGGCGGTCGACCCCACCGTCATCTATGTGCACTCCACACACGACGGACACCAGGATCACCGGGCGGTCGCGACGGCTACGGCCAGTGCTACCCGAGGGGTGCGACGCCTGTTCGCTTTCCAGTCGCCCTCGGCGACGAATGCGTTCACGCCAACCCAGTTCGTCACGATCGATTCGGTCCTGCAGCGCAAGGTCCAGGTACTGCGCATGTTCACCTCGCAGATCGGCCGTGACTATCTCGATCCGGAGTTGGTCGTGGCAGGTTCGCGGTATTGGGCGCGGCACCTCGGGGCGAACGCCCGTTATGCCGAACCGTTCGAGGTCATCCGGTCCGTCGGCGATCTTCGCTACGCCGCCGGCGTCCCCTTTATGACCGCGGACTCGCAGCCGGGGTTCGCCGTGTCGTCTTTCGACAGCGCTCGAGGCGTCGCGGTGCCCGACGAACCGCAGGCCAACTGGGGGTGACCGCACCCCGTCGACCTGATCAGGTTCGACATTCATCATGGCCCGTCGAAGTGAACTGGAGTGAACCGGTGTTGAGAGTCTTACCGCGTGAAGCGAGAACAGAGCAACGGGCAGACCCGCTGACCCTGTTGTCATTCACTCCGGAACAGATCCGGCAGCGTCACCTCGAACGGGTCCGCGTGGTGGGCTCGCTCACCGAGGACCGCTTCGACCGGCTGGCCCATCTGGCCGTCACGATCTTCGGGGTACCGATGTCGTCGGTGACCCTGGCGGACGGCGGGCGCGTGGTCTCGAACTCCGCCCGGGCGCTGGACATCGGCCCGTCCACCGAGGACGCGCTGTGGGCGCGCGCGGGGAACACCAGCACCGGCGTCCTGATCTCAGACGCGAGCGCCGACGCCCGCTTTGCCGACCTACCCGCGGTCATCGGCACCCCGTATCTACGCTTCTTCGCCGGCATTCCTCTGGTAGACGACGACGGTGTCGTCCTGGGCACGTTCAGCCTCTACGACAGCGTGCCGCGCCGGTTGGACGCCACTCAGTGGGCGACTTTCGTTGAACTCGCCTCGTGGGTGCGCCGAGAACTCGTCGACTCCGAGGAGATGGCCCGGGCGCGTCTGGTCCAGGAGTCACTCCTGCCCGGATCCGCGCCCGTCGTGGCCGGGTATCAGGTTGCGGGTGTCTGTCTTCCGACCAAGTCTGTGGGCGGGGACTTCTACGACTTCACCGTGCTCCCCGGTCGGCTGGTCATCAGCTTGGTCGACGTGATGGGCAAAGGTACGGGGGCAGCCCTCGTTGCGGCAACCTTCCGGGCCCTGCTGCACGCATCGATGAGCGAGGTGGCATTGGGCGTCGGGGGCCGGCAGGCGGGCGATCTGCGACGCCCCATCCGCGGTGGGTTCGGTGGGGTCCTGGCCGACATAGATCGGCTCATCGGCCGCGACCTGGAGCACACGGGCACCCTGGTTACCGGCTTCTTCTGCGGGGTCGAACCCGACACCGGTCTGGTCCACTACGCCGATGCCGGTCACGGCCTGACCGTCCTGCTCCGAAACGACGGCACGGCCAGTTGGCTGACCAGCGCGGATCTGCCGGTGGGGGTCGAAACGGTCGGCTCGTGGACCGAGCATGAGGTGAGCTTGCACGCAGGGGACACCCTGCTCAGCGTCAGCGACGGACTACTCGATCTGTTCGGTGGTGCCGGGCAGGCGCTTGCGGACATCGCCCAGTTGGCCCGGGATCACCCTGGCGCGGACGACCTCGTCGGGGAGATTCACCGATTGGCCCGTCTGGGCACCGCCGTCGACGACGTCACGGCCGTCGCCATTCATAGAGAGATGACTGTGTAATGCCCCGGTTATGGCTGGTCCGGATTCTGATCGTTCTCACCGCTGCGCTCGGAATCAATTACGTCGTGTGGCGTTGGCTCTTCTCGGTTCATTGGGCGGTCTGGTGGATTTCGGTGCCACTGGTCCTCGCCGAGACCTACAGCCTGATCGATTCGCTGTTGTTCGGGGTGACGATGTGGCGACTGCGCCGCCGCGGGGAACCCGAGCCGCCGCCCGAGGATGTATCCGTCGACGTCTTCATCACGACCTACAACGAGCCGTTGGAATTGCTGCGAGCCACCGTGCAGGCCGCCGAGCGCATCAGGTATCCGCATCTGACCTGGATTCTCGACGACGGGAACCAGCCCGAGGTTCGGGCCATGGCCGAGGAGGAGAACGTCGGCTACGTGGCCAGATCGGCGGACTGGTTCGACCGCCCGCGCCACGCCAAGGCCGGGAATCTCAACAACGCCCTCATGGCCACGCAGGGAGAATTCCTGCTGATCCTTGACGCAGACCAGGTACCCAGCCCGGAGATACTTCACCGGACCTTGGGCTACTTCAGCGATGAGCAGGTCGCCCTCGTGCAAACCCAGCAATTCTTCAACAACGTCCCCGACCTCGACCCGCTGGGTAGCCAGGCACCGTTGTTCTACGGACCGATCCAGCAGGGCAAGGACGGGTGGAACGCGGCCTTCTTCTGCGGGTCGAACGCCGTCCTGCGTCGCGAGGCCCTCATGCGCCTGGGCGTCTCCCGGTACGTCGTCGATCTGGAGAAACGCATCAACCGCGGCTTGGCCAAAGCCGACGTCATTATTGCCAAGGCCCGTAAGGGTCTGACCGCCGAGCAGCAGGACCTGGACGCGGCACTGATGAGTGTCGCCGGGCACGTCCACGCGGCCCGCGCGGCGATAGCCGCTGGGACGCCGCTGGCTGAGGTAACCCTGCGGTTCCAGCGCCAGGTCGAGACGGCAGCCCGTAAACTGGTCGAGCTCGACGCCCGCTCCTTGCACGCCGATATGGCGAGCTTGGACGAGGAGCCCGTGGAACTGGACGAACTCACCATGGCCCGATTGTCGCGCCGGGATTGGTCGCCGTTGGCGGCGATCGAGACGGTCCGCACGATGATCAGCACCGTCGATGTCGACCGCGAGGACCAGGCGCAACCCCTCATGCCGATGTCGGTCATCTCGGTGACGGAGGACATGGCCACCTGCATGCGCCTACACGCCGCCGGTTGGAAGTCCGTCTACCACGACGAGACCTTGTGCCTCGGCTTGGCGCCCGAGGATCTGAAGACGATGCTCAGTCAACGACTGCGCTGGGCGCAGGGCACCATGCAGGTGATGCTGCGGGAGAATCCGTTGGTTCAGCGGGGTCTTTCGCTGGGACAGCGCCTGATGTATCTGGCGACGATGTGGAGTTACCTGGCCGGTTTCGCCGCGGTGGTTTACATTGCCGCGCCGGTGCTGTTCCTGGGCTTCGGGGTGCTACCGGTCCGCGCGCTGAGTTCGTCATTCTTCCTGAGGTTGATTCCGTTCCTGCTGGTGAATCAATTGCTGTTCTTTGTGATCGGACGGGGGCGCCGGACGTGGCGGGGCCAGCAATACGCACTCGCACTTTTCCCGCTCTGGATCCGCTCCGTCACGTCGGCGGTCGCGAACGTCGTCTTTCACCGCAGCTTGGCTTTTGCGGTCACATCCAAAACGAGGCTGATTTCCGAACGGCCGCCTTGGCACCTCGTACGCCCGCAACTGGTGGCGATGGGTTTGCTCGTTCTGGCCGCCTTCGCCGGTACCGTGCGATGGTGCCTGGGATCGGCCGGGACCGTGGCCACCGCCATCAACCTCATCTGGGTCGTGTTCGACCTCAGTCTGTTCGCGGTGGTCGTCAATGCGGTTCGCTATCAGGGTTTCGATCGCGATGCCGTCTCAGTGATACCAGCCCCGGTGCACGAAGTAGTGGCCGTCAAATCGGCCCTTCAATCCGCTGAACAGGAGACCGTCTGATGACGTCGTTCAACCTCGACCGAAGGGATCACGTTGCCGTGATCCGCCCCGAGGGCCGCTTGAACATGGTGTCCGCCCCGCAATTCGTGGTCATGATGAGAGGTCTGGTGTCAGACGGCTGCGCCCGGGTGGTCGTCGACCTGTCCGCCACTGACTTCATCGACTCGTCCGGGCTGGGCGCGCTCGTCTCGTCTCTGAAGCTCGCTCGCCAGGCCGGCGGTGATCTGCGTCTCGCCGCGACGACGGCGCAGGTCGACACCGTGCTGCGGTTGACTAATCTCGACCGCGTGCTCCAGCCGAGCGTGACGGTCGACGACGCCCGCGCTCTCATCTGACGACGATGCCCGTTGTTTCCCGCGAAGTGCGCGTGCCAGCGCTGCCGGCAGGACTGGACGACATTCAGGACCTGATCAACGACATGTGGTCATTCACCCGAGGCATCGCCGAGCACGATCGGTATCGTTTCGAGGCCGCGGTCGTAGAAGTGGCCGCGAACATCGTGGAGCACGCCCGCCCGGCAGATGATCGGGGGCACGTAACCTTGGATCTGAGCGTGACCTTCGGGTCGGAGGAGTTACGCGCGGAGTTCTGCGACGACGGCCAAGCGGCCGACGTCGACCTCGACGACGTAACGATGCCCGGCACACACGCCGAGGACGGGCGCGGCCTGGCCTTGGCCAAGACGTACAGTGACGCGTTGCGCTATGCGCGCCGCGGCTCGGTGAATCGCTGGACGATCACCTGCCGCCTGATGGAGCAAACCCCAGTAGGTCTTTCCAATGAAGGAGTCGAGAATGCGCACGGTTGACGTATTGGTCGTGGGCGCCGGTCCGACCGGAATCGGGGCGGGCCACCGGCTCGGCCAGCTCGACGTCGATTGGCTGATGGTCGAAGCGGGCGCCGGTCCGGGCGGAATGGCGTGCTCGGTGACCGATGACCAGGGTTTTGTCTGGGATCTCGGCGGGCACGTTCTGCACAGCCACTTCGACGAATTCGACAAAGCCATTGCCGACGCGGGCGTGGTAATGCTGTCGCCGGTGCGTAACGGGTGGGTCTGGCTCGGCGGCCAGCTCCTACCCACGCCGATACAGCACCACGTAACTGCCCTGCCACTGGACCTGGACCCGAACGGGCCGGTCGAGCACCTGGGCGACTATTACCGAAACAACTTCGGCGAGGCCCTGTACCAGCGCTTCTTCAAGCCTTTCACCGAAAAGATGTGGGCGACCCCGCTGGAACTGATCGATGACCAGTGGACGTCTCTGCGCAACGGATCCACCGAACGCAACGTGCCGACGATCAGGGTCGGGACGAGTGAAGACCACCGTGAGACCGTGACCTTCCCCTACCCGGCGGGTGGCACCGGCAGGTTGTGGGAAGCGTTGGCATCGCGGCTGGACCAGCAGCGCATTCTTTATGACGTCAAGGTCGAATCCATCGACCTGCTCCGACGCGTGGCCCACCTGAGCAACGGCGAATCCGTGCTGTACCAGCACTGTGTGTCCACCATGCCACTGACCGAACTCCTGGTCCACGTCGGCGTCCCTTCATTGGCCGAGCGAGCCAGCCAGTTCCTGAGTTCGCAAACCTTCGTCGTGGGTCTTGGCTTCACAGGAGCACCCCCGGACACACTGGCCGATAAATCCTGGCTGTACTGCCCGGATCCTGACGTGGCCTGGCACCGAGCGACCATGCTCAGCAATTACGATCAGGAGAACGCCGGCCCCGGGCGCTGGTCGGTGCTCTGCGAAGTCGGCCGCAGCGCGTTCCGCGTCATCGACGACGCCGAGGCGGTCGCCAACTGCGAGGCCTCCATGACCCGACTAGGCGCCGATCCGGCCACCCGGGTATCCACCTGGACCCGGACCGTCCCGATGGGCTATCCCGTGCCGACCCGTGGCCGCGACGAGATGCTCGTCGGCATTGACGAGCAATTGACCGAGCATGGCATCCGCTCCCGAGGGCGGTTCGGAGGTTGGCGCTACGAATCCTGCAACCAGGACTACTCGTTCCTGCAGGGCATCCAGGCCGTTGATGCGAGTCTCGACGGATCGGACGAGAACGTCTTCTGGCGCCCTGAGCACGGCTGATCCACCATACCGGCCGGCAATTGGCCGGTCGACCGACAACGGAACCGGCCTCTAGCCTGATCGGCTGGGAGTCGATCGCGACCGAGGATCGACCGTCGTCCGGGTTCGCGTCTTGTTGCTGGACTTGTACGGCGATGCGCGCGAGCAGGGACCGAAAGTCGCACCCGCGTTGACGGGTCGCCACCTTTCATAGAAGATCAATTTTCACGGCGAGCGAACGTTGAACGGCCGTGGTTGGCGGCAGACGACGTCGACCACCGGGGGGCCAGTCACCAAATCCGAGTCCTAGCGCCGACATAAGTAGTGCAGCCCGTTTGGGCTTGGCTGCGGGGTATGGAGCTGGAGCAGACGATGGTCAAGCGCGGCGGTGAATCCACGACAGAGGTCAGACCTGACCTGTCGCCCCCCGGCGGGCACTCACGGCTGCACTATGTCTGGATGGCAGCGACGGTGTTGCTGATCGGGTGCGGCATTGTGGCCTCTCTGCTCGCGGCAGCGGCGGTGCGGCGCAACGACGCCGACATGTCGCTGAAAGCGTTCCAGCGTTCGTCGGCAGGCGTCGCGTCGACCCTGCAGCTCGCCATCGAGCACGACAGGGACATCGTTTACGACGCAGGCGGCCTGCTCTCTGATCCGAACCTGACGAGTACACAGTTCAGCGCATGGGCGAATTCGGCCAGCATCTTGGACCGCTACCCGGAAATGACCGGCATGGGCGTCGTGGTCATTGTGGATGCCGCGGCCCTCCCCGCGTTCGCGGCGCGCGCGGTTCTTGATCCGGTTGGGACGTTAGCGGCGGACGGGACCTTTGCCGTCGTGCCGGCGGGACCGCGGCCCTTCTATTGCCTGGCTTCCGGCATCGCTGTGACCCGCACCGGGGGGCCGCCAACCCCGGCGGGCTTGGACTATTGCGCGGATCCGGCCAATAAGATCCCACTGCTTGCCGCTCGCGACTCCGGTCGAGGCGACTATCTGCCCTACCGGGTCGGGGGGAAGACGTTGCTGTCAGTCCAGACCCCGTTCTACCGAGGGACCAGCCCGGCCACGGTCGCGGCGCGCCGGGCCGCTTTCACCGGCTGGGTCGGCACCTCGGTTGACCCAGCAATATTGCTGGCTCGGGCCGTACGAGACGAGCCGGGTCTTGCGGTGTCGATGCGATACCACGGTGACAGCGAGGACGTCTCGTTCACCCGCGGCAAACCGGCGCTGGGCACGCGATCGGTGACGATCGACCTACACAACGGGTGGACCGTACGGACTTCTGGCGTCGTTGAGCGTGGTGGGTTAACAGCCGGCAACCCGCTTTCTGTCCTGATCGTGGGCAGCGCGATCAGCGTGCTCCTCGGGCTCTTGATGTTCGTGTTGGGCACCGGCCGGGAGCGCGCCCGACGTCAATTGGAGCAGCGGACCGCACAGTTGCACCACCGAGCGCTGCATGACGCGTTGACCGGCTTGCCGAACCGGGCGCTGGTGATGGACCGCATTGAGCAGATGTTGGCCCGGGACCGTCGCCGCCCGAGCACCGGTGCCGTCCTCTTCCTTGATCTGGACGACTTCAAGAACGTCAACGACACCCTCGGTCACGGCGCCGGTGACCAGCTCCTCATCGCGGTCGCAGGTCGGCTCGCAACCACCCTGCGGGACGCCGACACGATCGCCCGGATGGGCGGGGACGAATTCGTTGTTGTCATCGACGGCGCCAACGCCGACGTTTCGCCTGAACTGATCGCCGAACGCCTACTTGACGCGATGCGGCAGCCGTTTGACCTCGACGGACGGGCCATGCCGCTGTCAGTCGGCGTCAGCATCGGTATCGCCAGCGGCGATCGCGTCAGCGCAGAGGAGTTACTTCGCGACGCCGACATTGCGCTCTACCAAGCGAAAGCGGCCGGCAAGAACGGGTACGCCGTTTTTGAACCGCACAAGCAAACCATCATCACTCGCCGCACCGAGCTCGAGTTCGACCTGCGGTCCGCCCTGACCCGCAACGAATATCAGCTGCTGTATCAGCCGATCTACAATCTCGATGACCTCACGGTTGTCGGCGTCGAAGCCCTTCTACGATGGAAACACCCGAGCCGTGGACTGATCTCGCCGGACGAATTCATACCCATCCTCGAGCAGACCGGACAGATCCGCGAGGTCGGTCGCTGGGTGCTCCAGCACGCCTGCGCGCAGATGGCGACGTGGCACGCCAAGGGCGACACCCTCGACATCTCCGTCAATCTCTCGGCGCGCCAACTGGATCACGACGACATCATCGCCGACGTCAGTGACGCCTTGCAGGCCAGCGGCCTGCCGGCAGCATCGCTGCTCATCGAGGTTGCCGAAACCACGCTGATGCAAAACGCAAAGGCCATAGCCCGGCGACTACACGGGATAAGAAAGCTTGGCGTCAGAATAGCGGTCGACGACTTCGGCACGGGCTACTCGTCGCTGTCCTACCTGCGACAGTTCCCCGTCGACTGCCTCAAGATCGACCGTGCTTTCACCCATGCGATCACCACCTCGCCACAAGCCAAAGCGCTGGTCGGCACCCTGGTCCAGCTCGGCAAGGACCTCGGCCTCAGCACGCTAGCGGAGGGCGTCGAGACCCCAGCGGAGATGGACCTGCTTCGGGAAGCCGACGTCGAGCAAGCCCAGGGATTCCTCCTGGCGCGCCCGCTCGACCCCGCCAAGTTCGAAGAGCAACTTCTTGCACCCACTCGACCCGGCACTTCTACGACCACTCGCACCTAGTTGTCGATTGCGGGGCCCCCAGAGACACCCGGGCGGGACCTGAGGATGAGATTGTCGGCACTTGCGGGCGATGTGGTGTGCCGCGATCCGGACGACCGTGAAACGCATGAATCGCTCCTCTGTCGACGTATCCTCGCCCGCCCGCTCCGGTGTTCCGTCCCGCACGCCTCGCCGAGCGGCGGTTCGGGTCGGTTCTTGTGCGTTGGCCGTCGCGTTCGCGGCCGCCTTTCTGCTCCCGGCGGTCGCCGTGTCCGCCCCGGCCAAGCCGCATCCCGCGAGCGGAGGCGGATCAAGTAAGGCAAAGGTGGCCGCGTACACGGTTCGGCTGGTGACCGGAGACGTCGTGAAGGTGTCCGGGTCGGGCGTGGCGGTGATCCCGGCGGTGCGATCAGGTATAGGCGCTCATTTGGAAGTGCAACGGATGGGGGCGTCTACGTATGTGATCCCGGACGCGGCGGTGCCCTACCTCGGCCGCTACCTCGACCGGGAGCTTTTCAACGTCACGGCGAACTCGGCCACGCCGGGTGGTACCGGCCAAACGGTGCGGCTGGTGTCCGCGCCGGGCCACGTGTCTGCGGTGACGGGGTTCACGATCACCTCGCGATCCGCTGGCGGCGCGCTCGGGTACTTCACATCCGGTGGCGCGAGGGCGTTCGGCGCGGCCCTGGATCGGCAGTGGACACTCGATCAGCAGTGGACATTCGATCAGAAGAAGCGCCCGGCGTCGGCGGTTCCGTCGCTGTTCGCCGGGGTGACCCGGCTTACTCCGGCGACCAGGAGCGACGCGGTTGCGCGGGTGGTTCCGGCGTTCGCCCAGGTAAGCCTGGCCATGCGCGTACTCGACCGACACGGGGCGCCCGTCGCCTTCGCCATCGTCGCGTTGTTCAACACCGATGACGGTCGTCGATACACCGGTTTCGTCTATGCCGTTGACGGATTGGCCCGGGCGAGTGTGCCGATGGGGCACTACAGCGCCGAGGTGCACACGGATGACCTCGAGGGACCCGCCGGAGACCGGGTGGTTTCTCGCTTCGTCGTCGTATCCGATTACGACGTCACCGGCGCCGGGCAGGTACTAGCACTGGACGCTCGACGGGCGACCAGCCGCCCGAGGGTGCGGACTCCGCTATCGGCCGACATGAAGTCGTTGCAACTGGAGTGGGCCCGGTACGACCGTCGGGGCGTTCTCCTCGCTTCGGTGAACGAGATCTATCAGGACCCCACCGCTGACGTCCGAGTCGCGCCCGCACCGCCTGCGCGGGTCGGCCGGATGCAGTGGCTGACGACCTGGTCCCTGGAGGCGTCTGCGCGAGCCGGACTGGGCAGTACCTACGACCTGGCTTACCTCGACACAAGTGTCACGCCCGACCAGGGGCGGATCGTGTTGCCTCGCCAACTCACCACCGTGCGCGCCCGCTACTTCGTCGACGGCCGACCCCGGACCTCATCGTTCGGTCGTGCTCCACTCGTGGCCGGCGGCTACACGGTGCTGTTCAACCCGTTGCCAACACCCGGCACACGTACCGAGTACGTCCTGAGCCCGCCGGGGACGATCTGGACGTCGGTCCTGATCGGCGACGAAGCCACGTTCGACACCGCGGTCAGTGACGGCTGGCGGCAGTACCGGGCCGGAGCCGCAGCGAACGTCGACTGGCTGCACCCGGCGCTGCTGCCGGGCTTCGCCGAACCGACGGCGGGCGACCGGCTCGCGCCCGACACCCTGTCCTACGAATGCCCGGCCTGCCGGGTAGACGATGAGCTCTCGCTGCGGCTGTCCGCGCTGACCGACAGCACACCTGGGCATACCGGTTCCCTCGACCTCGCCCCGCCCGGGCGAACCAACGCCCGCCTGCAGCTGTTCCAGGACGGCCGCCTGGTCGACGACGAGTCCAACACCTCCGTCGTGACGGTGGCGGCGAGCACGGGCGCCGCGGACTACCGGCTGTTGTTCCGTGTCGATACCGGGATGACCCGAGGCGATGACTCGTCGACGGCCACCGACCTGCATTTCCGATCCGCGCCGGGCCAAGGGCCGTTGCTACCGTCCGGGTGGACGTGTGGAGGAGTTCCCGCCGACCCCGGATGCCGTGCGCTGCCCGTCCTTTCCGTACGCGCACCGCTGCCGGTCGGCCTCGACGCACAGCTGACGAGTGCGGGTAGCCACGTCGTGCCGGTCACGGTCAGTCATGTCCCCGGGGCGGCTGCGATCCCCATCGTGGCGCTAACGGTGGAAACCCGCGTCGACGGCACGACCTGGCGTCCAGCCCCGAGCCACGGACGATCGGACGGCCGCTATCTGGTCGACCTACCGGCCGGGCCGACGCACGCCGACACGCCCGTAGACCTGCGCATCTTCGCTCGCGACGCCGCGGGCAACACGCTGCTCCAGACCGTGACGCACGCCTACACCGCGTCGGGCAGCCAGAAATGACGCGGCGACTGCGACTGCTGCTCACCCTCGCGATCGGTGCCGTTGCCGTGTCGGGCTTCACCAGCGCCGGTCAACCCAGCCGACCGCCGGCTACCGCTTCCCAGGGTTCCCACCTCGATGACCAGGTCCGTACCGCGTGCGAGGCCGTGACTACGCCCGGGCGGGCTCGCTGTTTCGCTCGCTACGTTGCCCCGCGTCCAGGCCAACGCCGCGCCGGAGCCAAAGCTCCGCAGGGCTTCCGCCCGGCCGACCTGCACAACGCCTACGGCCTGCCCGCGACCGGCGGTGCGGGGCACACGGTCGCCGTGATCGGGGCATTCGACGATCCCCGCGTCGCGTCCGACCTGACCACCTTCCGCGCCCGGTTCGGGCTGCCGCCGTGCACGAAGGCCACCGGGTGTCTGCGCGTGGTGAACCAGCGGGGCCAGACCTCGCCGCTGCCCCAGCCCGACGTCGACTGGGCCACCGAGATCTCCCTCGACCTGGACATGGTGTCGGCGTCCTGCCCCAGCTGTGCCCTGATGCTCGTGGAGGCCGACTCGGCAAACATCTCCGATCTGGGTACGGGCGTTGACTCCGCAGTCCGTCTTGGCGCCGATGTCGTGAGCAACAGCTACGGCATCGCCGAGAACAACGGGGTGCTCCCGCTCGCCCACTACTACCAGCACCCGGGCGTGGCCATCGTGGCCGCCACCGGCGACTACGGTTTCGGTCCCGCATCGTTCCCGGCCGTGCTCCCGTCGGTGATCGCCGTCGGCGGCACCTCGCTGTCGCGCAGCGGATCCTCCTGGCGCAGCCACGCCTGGAGTGGCAGCGGCAGCGGGTGTTCCGCCTACGTACCCAAGCCGGCCTGGCAGCACGACTCCCACTGCACCATGCGAGTCGTCGCGGATGTCTCGGCCGTCGCCGACCCCGGTACCGGGCCCGCCTTCTACGACAGCTACGGCTACGTCCCGGCCAACGGGTGGATGGTCGGCGGGGGGACGAGCGCGGCCGCCCCGCTGATCGCCGGCATGATCGGCTCGACCCCGCACCCGGACCGGGTCAGCAGTTCGAGCTATCTCTACGGTCATCGCTCCGGATTCCGTGACGTGATCGGTGGGTCGAACGGATTCTGCGGCGGCGATTACCTCTGCACGGCCCGGCCCGGTTACGACGCACCGACGGGCCTGGGCAGTCCGTACGGCCTCGGCGGCCTCGGCGGTTGACCCGCGATCGCCGCCGGGCTCGGGTGGACGGGTCGCAGTGACGCCACAAGGATCAACGCCACGTGGGACGACGTGACACCCGGACGACGTTGGCGCGCCAATGGTGGGTCGTGCCACGATCAAGAGAACCCTGGAGTAGAGACCGCGCACCAATCGCGGTGCCAGTGCCGAGCCGGTTGGTGCTTCCCGCCCCGCCGTGAGGGAGGTGCCGTGCCCAGCAGGGATGCGCGACGCGGACCCAGGTCGGTCGGGCGGGCGTGACCACCGGGGCGCCCACGATGCCCACGCATCCGAAGTCGATGCTGCGGGCCTGGCGGCCCGATGTCGCCCTCGGCGCGGTCGTCGCGGTGTCGGGGCTGGTGGAGTCGGCGGCGCGACACACGGGTGTGGGTGGTTGGCTCGTGGCGGTTGGGCTGGGGGCCGCGGTGGGGCTGTGCCGGCGCGCGCCGGGGTACGCGGTGGTGCTGGTGTGGGTGTCGTGCGTGGTGCAGGTCGGGTTCGGGCTCGATATTGCGTTGGTGCAGCTGGGTGCGGCGGCGGTGGCCTACGGTGCCGCCCGGTACGGGTCGGTTGTGGTGGTGTGGACGAGCGGGTGGTCCATCCCGTTCGGAGCGACGCTCGCGGCCGTCTATGTCGTCGCGCACGGGACGCGATTGGCGGAGAACGTGACCCGGTTCGGGGTCGCCCTGCCCGTGCTCAGCGATGGTTGGTCACCGGTGCTCGAGGCGGGGTTGTTGTGCGTCGCGGTGTTTGCGGTGCCGTGGCTGGCCGGGTTGGCGTTGCGGTCACGGGATCAGGCGGATCGTGCCCTGGTGCGAGAGGTGGCGGCCGAGCAGGCGCGAGCCCGGGCCGAGCAGGCGCGAGCCCGGGCCGAGTCCGAGCGGGCGGTGGCCCAGGAGGTCGCGACGCTGCGCGCGGAGCAGGCCCGGTTGGCGCGTGACGTGCACGACGTGGTGGGTCACTCGTTGGCGGTGATCCTGGTCCAGGCGGAGTCGGCGCAGTACCTGCCCGATGACGACTTGGAGCGGATCCGTGCCACGGTCCGCACCATCGCGACTTCAGCCCGCCGCTCGCTGCAGGACATCCGCCAGGTGCTGTCCAGCAGCACCGAGCAGGCTCCCGACGCCACCGCGCCGGTGCTGGACGCGGCGGCGCTGATCGCTGATCTGCGGGCGGCCGGTCACGACATCCGCGTCGACGTCCACGGTCCGGTCCGGTCGCTGACCAGCGCGGAGCAGACGGTGCTGTTCCGGGTTCTGCAGGAAATGCTGACCAACGCCTTGAGGCACGGCCGGCGTGGCTCGCCGGTGCACGTCGCGCAGACCTGGGCCGGCGACCTGCGCCTGGACGTCACCAACACCATCGCGGGCGACGACTCCACCACCAACGACGGAGACACACGGACGGACGGCCTGGGACTGGTCGGGATGCGACACCGGCTCGAGCTGATCGGCGGCCGCTTCGACGTCGCCCGGGACAACGACTCTGCGACACCGACGTTCCGGGCGACGGCATGGATCCCCACCACCCACACCCCCGCGACCGGCACGGCCGTAACGCCCAGCACTCCCGCCGCCAGTACGGCGCTAACGCCGTGACCGAGGTGATCCGGGTGCTGCTGGTAGATGATCAGGAGTTGTTCCGGTCCGGGGTCGCGGTGATCGTCGACGCGCACCCGGATATGCAGGTGGTCGGCTCGGTCGGATCCGGCGTCGAGGCGGTGCGCTTGGTCGACGAGCTGGGCCCGGATGTGGTTCTGATGGACGTGCGCATGCCCGGGATCGACGGGGTCGAGGCGACGCGGCGGATCTTCGCACCGGAGCGCACCGCGGCCAGGACGCGACCGGTGCGGGTGCTGGTGTTGACCACGTTCGACCTCGACGACCGGGCCGCGACCGCGATCCGCTACGGCGCCAGCGGTTTCCTGCTCAAGGACACCACGCCGGCGATGCTGCGCGACGCCATCCGCACCGCGTTCACCGGTAACGCGGTGCTGGCGCCGCACGACCTTGCGGCACTGCTGGAAGGAACGTTCCGCCAGCGGCCGGCCGTGCCGGCGTCGTATGCGACTCTGACCGAGAAGGAGAGCGAGATCTTCAACGCCGTGGCCCGTGGTCTGAGCAACACCGAGATCTCCGGCTCCGTGTTCCTCAGCGAGTCAACGGTGAAGACCCACGTCGGGTCGATCCTGCGCAAGCTCGACCTGCGCGACCGCGTCCAGATCGTCGTCTTCGCCCACGATCACCAACTGCTCTAACCCGCGGCATCCGGGTCCGGGGCAAAGACTCGAGACAGGTCACTTCGCCGAAAGGTCGGCGACGAAGATGTAGCGGTCCCCGCGGTACCAGCTACGAACCCACTCGAGGGGCTTGTGGTCAGCGTCGAAGCTGTGGCGGCCTAAGACGAGCATCGGCAGCCCTGTGTCCACGCCGAGCAGTTCCGCTTCATGGGGCGACGCCGGTGCCGTCTCTATCGTTTCTTCGGCTGACATCGGTTGTACCCCGTAGACGTTGACCAGCACCTCGTACAAGGACGAAGTCCTGCGCAGCTCGGCGATCAAACCTGGAAATCGCGCCACGGCCAGGTACGAGGCTTCTACGGCCATCGGTGTCCCGTCGACCATCCGCAGCCGCTGGATGCAGTACACCGCCGCGCCCGACTTGATAGCCAACTTGCCCGCTAGTTCCTTCCCGGCCCGTTCGCGGGTCGCGTCGAGCAACCGGCTGCTCGACCGAAGCCCGCTGGCCGCTGCCTGCTCGGTGAAGCTGTTCATGCGCAGCGGCCAGACGATCTTGGGCTCGGCCACAAAGGTGCCCGACCCCTGGCGCCGGACCAGTCGACCCTCGCCTACGAGCTCGGCCAGCGCCTGCCGCACGGTGGTTCGGGAGGTGGACAGGTCGGCAGTGAGCACGCGCTCGGTGGGCACCGGGCTGCCTGGATCGAGCCGGTCGATCAGGTCGAGCAGGTGACGTTTGACCAGGTAATACTTCGGTTGGCGTGGCGCGTCTTCTTTCGCCGCGAGAACCACGACGCCTCCCTGCTTCGACTTCGGCCCGGACTTCGCGTGCGACGGACGCCGCGGCGTCCGACTCGCCGTCGTGGACAGCCCCAAACCCGGTTCGCCGTGCGTCCGTCCAATATGTCTACACCATTGACAGCACCCGGCCAAGCTACAAAACTACCAAGTTGTCTAGTCCATTTCTTCGACCCGGTTACGCGACCACGAGGAGAGCCAAACCTTTGCCAGACAACGACATTCGTCAGCGGGCGTTGTCCTGCCTGCTGCTGGGCTATGTCGGGCGGACGCCACCGCCTTGGTTGTTCCGTGCGCTGGGCTCAGGCGTTGGCGGCGTGGTGCTGTTCGGCTCAAACGTCGGCGACGGCCGCGAAGTGCGCGTCTCGACCGACATCCTGCGCCAGGCCGCGGGCCGCGACATCACCGTGGCGCTGGACGAGGAGGGTGGTGACGTGACTCGCCTGGACACCCTGCGGGGCAGCGCTTACCCGGGTGCGGGCGCGCTCGGGCACCTGGACGACGCGGAAACGACGGCGGAGGTCTACGCCGCCATCGGCGCCCGGCTGGCCGACGCCGGTGTCACCATGAACCTGGCGCCGGTCGCTGATGTCAACGTCGACCCGCTCAATCCGGTGATCGGTCTTCGCTCCTTCGGCGCTGACCCGGCTGTGGTCGCCCGACAGGTCGCCGCCGCGGTACACGGCATCCAGCGCAGCGGGGTCGCCGCCTGCGTGAAGCATTTTCCCGGGCACGGGGCGACGAGATCGGACTCGCACCACGAGGTGGCCCGCCTGGAGCGGTCCCGGGCCGAGCTCGAGACCGTCGAGTTCGCACCCTTCCGCTCGGCCGTAGCCGCCGGCGTCCGCGCGGTTATGACCGGCCATCTCGTCGCAACGGCGCTGGACGAACGCAACCTGGCCACCGTCAGCCGGGAGATCACCACCACGACCCTGCGCGAAAGGATGGGCTTCACCGGCGCTGTAGTTACCGACGCCCTGGAAATGAAGGCGCTCTCGGCCACGATCGGGATGGTCGAGGGTTTCGTGCAAGCCCTTGCTGCCGGTGCGGACGTCGTGGAGACCGGCGCGCTGGACTATCCGGAACTGGTCGAGGAGGTTCCTCTCGCGGTGGAGGACGCGGTTCGCGGCGGGCGGCTGAGCGAGGCGCGCCTGAACGATGCCGCCACCAACGCCGGCCAGCTGTCCGGGCCGGGCCGGACAGTTCCCTTCAAGCGCAACCTCGTCGACGATGCCGCTCGCCGCTCGCTCGAGTTGATCGGAACGGTGCCCGAAGTGCACGACCCGGTGGTGATCGAATGCCACCCACCCGGCGGGATGGCCGGCGGAGAACTGCCCTGGTCCCTCGGCGCGGCCTTGGGGACCGACGCACACATCGTCACCGGGGATTCGCCGCCGCCCGCGCTGGCCCGAGCCGCAGCTGGCCGGACACTGGTCGTGGTCATCCGCGACCCGATGCGTCACGTCTGGCAATTGCCGTGGATCGAGCGGGCGCGGTCCACCCCCGGCGCAGTGCTGGTGGACGCCGGTTGGCCGTATGAAGCCCTCGACGGCCTCGCCTGTGTCCGGAGCCGGGGCATCGCCCCGGTGCTGATGACCGCGGTCGCAGAGGTTCTCACCCGGTCGAGAGACTCGCGGTGACGAAGCCCAATTCCGGCGTGACCTCGCGGATACCGGGCGGGCTGATGGCCACCGAGATCGGCGAGCAGCCCGCGGTGCTGGCGTCCATGCTGCGCGAGGGCAAAGCCCAGATCACCGACGCGGCGGAGCGGATCGCCCGTGCGGCGCCGCGCTTCGTGCTCTTCGCCGCGCGGGGTACGAGCGACCATGCCGCGCTGTACGCGAAGTACCTGACTGAGATCAGGATGGGACGGCCGGCCGGGTTGGCGTCGCTGTCGTCCATGACGGTCTACCGGGCTCGGCCCGATCTGTCGGACGTGCTGTTCGTGGCCGTGAGCCAGTCCGGGGGATCGCCTGACCTGATCGAATCGCTCACCGCTGCCCGTGCGTGCGGCGCCCTGACCCTGGCCGTCACGAATGACCCGTCGTCACCGCTGGCCACCGCGGCCGAGATCGAGGTGGATGTCCGAGCCGGCCGCGAGTCGGCGGTAGCCGCGACCAAGACCTACACCGCGGAACTGCTCGCGCTGTTCCTGTTGTTCGGCGGGCCGGGCGCGGCCGGCCGGGCCGGTGGGTTGGCTGATGCGGCCGCGCAGACGCTGTCCACGGACGCGGTCGCTCGGGTCGCCGATCACTACCGCACCGCCACGCGGCTGGTCACGACGGCCCGCGGTTACTCCTACCCGACGGCGCGTGAGGCGGCCCTGAAACTGATGGAGACCAGCTACCTCAGCGCGCAGGCGTTCTCCGCCGCCGACCTGCTGCACGGGCCCATGGCGATGGTGGACGCCGACGTCCCCGTCATTGCGGTGACCGCGCCCGGCCGCGGCGGAGCGGCCATGACACCGGTTATCGAGCGGCTGGCCGCCAATGGTGTCGACGTGCTGCGCGTAGGTTCGGACGACGGGCTGCCGCTCGCGTCCGACGGCATCGACGAGGAACTGTTGCCCATCTTGGAGATACTGCCGCTCCAGCAACTGGCCTGGCGGGTCGCGCTCGACCGCGGCCACGACCCGGACCGGCCGCGCGGTCTGGCCAAGGTGACCAAAACGTGGTGAACGAACGCCCCGAGCTTGATCAACTCCCCACCGGCGCGGTGGTCGGGCTCCTGCTCGACGCCGAGGAGCGGGTCGTGCCGGCCGTGCGCGCGGCCGCGGCCGATATCGTCGCGGCGGCGGAACTGTGCGCCGACCGGTTGCGTCGCGATGGTCGCCTGGTGTTCGTCGGAGCCGGCTCGTCGGGACGGATCGCCGCCGCCGAGGCCGCCGAGCTTCCGGGCACGTTCGGCCTGGACCGCGCCCGCGTGTTGCACCGCGTGGCCGGTGGCGAACGGTCCACAGACGACGACGAGGACGACCTGAACGCGGCCCACGATGACCTGACCGCCCTGGCGCTGACCGGGTCTGACGTCGTCATCGCGGTTGCGGCCAGTGGCAGCACGCCGTACACGCTCGCCGTGGCGCGGGCCGCCCGAGCCCACGGGGCCGCGCTGGTCGCCGTCGTCACCGTCACCGGCTCCCCCTTGGCCGCTCTGGCCACCGTCACCGTCGCGGCCCTCGTCGGAGAGGAAGTGCTACGCGGAGCCACCCGTCTCGGCGCGGGAACCGCGCAGAAGATCGCGCTAAACACGCTCGTCACCGCGGCCATGGCCCGGTACGGCCGGGTGCACGGCGACCTGATGATCGACATGGTGCCGGCGAACGCCAAGCTGCGCCGGCGGGCCGCAGGCATCATCTCCACCATCACGTCGGCGTCCGAAGCCGACGCGCGTTCGGCGCTCGCCGCGTGCGCGGGTGACGTGCGGGCCGCGGTACTGATGCTCGAGCTGGGCCTGCCCGCGGCCCAGGCCAGGGAACGCGCGCACCGTCACGACACGTTGCGGGCCGCGCTGGCCAACGGCGACGTTTCAGACCGGTAACGATCCCAACGTCTCCGATCAGACCCTTGACTAACAAACTGGTCTAGGCCAATATTTGGATTTGTCTAAACCAATCGCGGCTCCGACACCGGGCCCATCACTCGTGGAGGAAAGCTTGAAGCGAACACTGACGGGGGTTGTGGCGGTGACGGCGTTGGCCGTGACGCTCAGCGCATGCAGCTCGAGCAAATCCTCGACCAAGTCCACGGGCAGTTCTGCCGGGACCGCCGCCGCGAGCAAGATCCTCAGCAACGACGGCAAGGGCAAGACGATCACGGTCTGGCTGCAGAGCGACGCACAAAAAGGCTGGCCCGCCGTCGTGTCACAGGCGACGAGCCGGTTCGAAGCTGCAACCGGGGCCAAGGTGAACGTTCAATGGCAACAGTGGTCGAATTACACGACCAAGCTCGACTCCACCTTCGCCGGCAAGACTGGCATCCCCGACGTCGTCGAACTGGGTAACACCCAGACCGCGTCGTACATCGCCGGCGGCGCGTTCACCGATCTCAGCGCGGCGAAGAGCGAGTTCGCGAACTCGGCCACCTGGCTCACCGGGCTGGCCCAATCCGGAACTTCCGCAGACGGCAAGCTCGAGGCCATCCCCTACTACGCCGGCAGTCGCGTCGTCATCTACCGCAAGGACCTCTGGACGAAAGCCGGCGTCACGTCGGTGCCGACGACGCTGGCCGAGCTGAACGCCGACCTCGACCGGGTCAAGGCGGCCAACGCCAAGGACCCGCGCTTCTCCGCGTTCTACATGCCGGGCAAGTACTGGTACGCGGCCATGTCCTTCGTCTACGGCGCCGGCGGCAAGATCGCCACCCTGTCGGGTGACAAGTGGACCGGGACGCTGGACAGCGCGCAGGCGCAGAAGGGGCTCGCCCAGTGGAAGACGCTGGCCACCAAGTACTCGGTCGGCGGCTCCACCAAGGACGAGGCCGACCAGGACGCGATCATGGCCCTCGGACACACCGGCGCCATCGTCGGCAACGGTTGGGAGGTGGGCGCGGTCACGGCGCCGAAGACGGGCAACCCGGCACTCGCCGCAAAACTGTCCACGTTCCCGATGCCGGGCGTCACCGCCGGTGCGTACACCCCGTCGTTCCTCGGCGGGTCTGACCTCGCCGTCCCGGCCAAGGCCAGCAACGCCGGCTTGGGCGCACAGTGGATCAAGTACTACACGGACACCACCAGCCAGACCGCTCTGGCCAAGTTCGCGATCCCGAATACGACGTCCTTGCTCTCGGTCTACGAGGGTCAGGCGCAGGCGAACCAGTCCACCGGTGAAGCGGCCAAGAGCACCTGGTTCGTGCCCAACACGCCGAATTGGGCCAATGTCGAGAGCGGCAACGTGTTGCAGAACATGTTGGAATCGATTGCGACCGGGAAGAGCTCCATCGCCGCAGCCACCGCGTCGGCGGACAAACAGATCGCGACGATCCTCAACGGCAACTAGCGGTCGGTCAGCTCCCTCGCGGTGCGGGTGATCACATTCCGGTGGTCACCCGCACCGCACCATGACGAAGGGCTCCCTCGCATGACTGCGTTCCGTGCGCATCCCCGCCGGGGGAGATGGCCGCTGCCCGCCAGCCGTCAGGGCCGCTTGCCCTACCTGCTGATCCTGCCCGCGGTGATCGTCCTGGTCGTCGTCGTGGCGTGGCCGGTGTTCAAGATCGTCGAACTCTCCGTGCAGAAGCAGGAGGCCGGCAAGTTCGCGCTCTTCCACAACGGCGGTTCGACGAGCTTCGTCGGGTTCGCCAACTTCACCAATGTTCTCAGCGACAGCACGTTCTGGACCGTCGTGGCCCGCACCGCCGTGTTCACCGCGGTCAACGCGGCGCTCAGCCTCGTCCTGGGCGTGGCGATTGCGTTGCTGCTGAACCGGGTGTCGCGGTGGGCTCGGCTGCTGCTCACCGCGGTGCTCCTGTTCGTCTGGGCCGTGCCGTCGACGGTGTCCACCCAGGTCTTCTACTGGCTCTTCAGCAACCAGTACGGCGCGGCCAACTACCTGCTCGGCGGGTTGCCCGGACTGAACCTGCAGGGCCACGACTGGTTCGCCGACCCGCACCAGGGGCTGGCCGTGGTCAGCATCGTGGTGATCTGGGGTGCCCTGCCGCTGCTGTCCCTGTCGCTGCACGCCGGGTTGACCCAGATACCCAAAGAACAGCTCGAAGCCGCCCGCTGCGACGGGGCCAGCCCGGTCCAGGTTTTCCGCAACGTCATCTGGCCGTTCCTGACCCCGTTGCTGGTCATCCTGGCGACGCTGTCGATCATCTGGGACTTCGGGGTGTTCAACCAGATCTGGTTCATGCGCGGCGGACACCCCGAGCCCGGCTATCAGACCATCGGCATCTTCATGTATCAGAACGGGATCGGCAGCAGCCACTACAACTCCGGCGCGACCGTGGGCGTCCTGATGATGGTGTGCCTGCTGTTCGTGATGGTCTTCTACATCAGGCAGTTGTTCCGGATCGGAGACGAGGAATGACCGTGGCCGTGCACCCGCCGACCGAGGACCCGTCGTCCGCGCCCGATGCGCGCCCCGATTGGGTCGAGCGGGCCGGCCGGGCTCGAGTCAGGCCGCGGGCGATGGATCGTGGCCGACGTTCGCCGAACGGTCCGCGGCCGCGCACGTGGTGCTGGAACCTGGTGGCCGTGGTTCTCGCCGTGGTGCTGGGGTTCCCGATCTACTGGATGCTCATCACCGCCTTCAAACCCAGTCGCGACATCAACCGGGTGACCCCGCAGTTCTGGCCGGCCCACCCGACACTGGGTGGCTTCCGCGAAGTGCTCAGCGACCCCATTTTCCGGCAGGACCTGGCCAACACCTTCGTCATCACCCTGGCCGCGGTGGCCATCAGCATCGTCATCGGATTTTTCGGTGCCCTGGCGATCGCCCGGTTCCGGTTCCTGGGCCGGCGGGTATTCGTCTTCGCCGTGCTGATCGTGCAGATGGTTCCCCTGCTGGCGTTGACCATTCCCATGTCCCTGCTGCTCGACCGGTTCGATCTCAAGAACACCCTGACCGGGGTCGTCATCGCGTATCTGATGTTCACGATGCCTTACACCATCTGGACGTTGCGCACGTTCATCGCCAACATCCCCAAGGAGCTCGACGAGGCGGCCATGATGGACGGCTGCAGTCGATGGCAGACGTTCTACAAGATCATCCTGCCGCTGGTAGCGCCGGGCCTCATCGCCACCGGTGTGTACGGCTGGATCCTGGCCTGGAACGAGTTCGTGCTCGCCAACACGTTGCTGCTCGACAACAACAAGCAGACGTCGATGATCTATCTGCTGATCTTCCAGTCGAGCCCGGTGCACGGAGCCGACTACGGCGGGCTCATGGCCGCGGCCACACTCACCTCGCTGCCGGTGGTTGTCCTGTTCGTGCTCTTCCAGAGCCGGATCTCCGCTGGCCTCACCGCCGGATCGGTGAAGGGTTGACCAGACCCCCGGCCACCGTCGTCGCCATCGACGTCGGCGGCACGACGATCAAGGGTATGCGCTACGACCGTTTTGGCCGGTGCGAAGCCGGCCAGGGCGTGCCCACTCCGAGGGGTGGTCCGCAAGCGTTGGACGCGATCGCCGCCGCGGCAAAGGCCTTGATGACGGCGGGTACCAGGTCCGTCGGGGTGGCCGTACCCGGGCTCGTCGATCCGGCGCTCGGCGTGGTCCGCTACGCCGCCAACCTGCACTGGCGCGACGTCGCACTGCGTTCGCAGCTCAGCGCTCGGCTGGGTTGCCCGGTTGCGATCGATCACGATGTAGCGGCCGCGACGAGGGCGGAGGCCGCCGTGGCTGGACCGGGCGAGGACGCCCTGCTGTTCGTGTCCCTCGGTACCGGCGTTTCCACCGGCTACGCCATGCACGGTCAGGTGTGGCGGGGTTTTCGCGGCCAAGCTGGGGAGCTCGGCCACAGCTGCGTCGTACCGGACGGGGAACCGTGCGCATGTGGCCAACGAGGCTGCCTGGAGGCCTACGCCTCAGGCTCGGCCGTCGCGCGCCGCTACGTGGACGCAGGTGGTCCGCCCGGATCTGACGCAGCGTACGTCGTGGCTCGGCGGCGGGCGGACCCGCGCGCCGCTCGGGTCTGGGACGCCGCGGTGCACGCACTCGGTGCCGCGCTCACCACGGCCGTACTCCTGCTCGATCCGGGCGTGATTGTATTTGGCGGTGGCATGTCCGGTGCCGGCCCGGCCTTGCTCGACCCCGTGGCCGCGGCGATGTCGTCCCGCCTGGCGTGGCGAACGGTGCCGCCCATGCGGTTGTCGCACTGGCGGACCGAAGCCGGATCGAGAGGCGCAGCCATGCTGGCCTGGGACCTGATCGATGCCGTGGTGGAAGAGGTGCCGGCATGACCGCGGTATCCGGTGGTCGAGTGGTGACCCCGGCCGGGGTCATCGAGAACGGCTCGATCGAGATTGTCGAGGGCCGTATCCAATCCGTCTCCGGCCGAGGCACGGCCAACTCAGACACAGCCGATGGTGGTACCCACCTGGAGGGCGCCTGGATCGTGCCCGGTTTCATCGACCTGCACATGCACGGCGGCGGGGGCCACGACGTGACCAGATCCCCGGAGGCGATGGCCGGTGCGGTGGCCTACCACCGACGCCATGGCACGACCCAGACGTTGGTGTCGCTCATGGCCCAGCCCGTGGACACCATGTGCGCGCAGCTTAGTTGGATCGCGGACCTCACCAAGCGGGGCGGCGTCCTCGGGGCTCATCTGGAAGGCCCGTTCCTCAGCGTCGCCCAATGCGGCGCGCAACGTCCGGAGAACCTGCAGGCCCCGGACAGCCTGGTATTGCAGAAACTGCTCGAGGCCGGCCAGGGTTCGGTGCGGACGGTCACGGTGGCTCCCGAGCTGGCCGGCGTGCTCGATCTCATCGCTGGCCTGGTCGACGCAGGTGTCATCGCCGCCATCGGGCACACCGCAGCCAGCTACGAACAGGCGGTGGCCGCGATCACGACCGGGGCCTCGCTGGCCACCCATGTGTTCAACGCCATGGGCGGCTTCGAACAACGGTCTCCCGGAGCGGCCGGGGCGGCACTGGACGCCGGCCTGTACCTCGAAGTCATCGGTGACGGCACCCACCTGCACGACTCGCTCGTTCGCCTCATCGCGCGCACGGCGCCGGGCCGGATGGCCTTCATCACCGACGCCATCAGCGCGGCCGGCGTGGCCGATGGGGTGTTCAGCCTGGGCGACCAGTCGGTGCTCGTCACCGACGGCGAAGCGCGTCTACCGGGTACCAACAACCTCGCGGGCAGCACCATCACGATGGGGGAAACGTTCAGACGCGCGGTTCGATCGGTCGGCCTGACGATGACCGAGGCGGTCGAAGCCACGTCCACCACCCCGGCGCGCGTCCTGGGCGTCGACGATCGGTACGGCTCGATTGCACCCGGACGGGCCGCAGACCTGGTCGTGCTGGATGAGGACCTGCGCATTCAGCGGGTGATGATCGGCGGTCAATGGCTGCACGACGCCCCATCCGATAACCAGAAGGTCGCGAAATGAGGTGCGGCGATCACAGCTCGATACCTTCGTCCTGCAGCCGGCTGACCAGCTCGCGCAGTGAGATGCCATAGGTTTCGCGCACCTTCACCCGACCACCCTCGAGCAGGAAGACCGCGTAATCGGTGTAGACACGGCTGACGCAGCGCAGGCCGGTGAGCGGGTAGCTACACGCGCGAACCAGCTTCGACGAGCCGTCCTTGGTGAACAAGGTCATCATCACGTAGACGTCCCGCGCGCCGATGGCGAGGTCCATCGCGCCGCCGACCGCCGGAATGGCAGACGCGTCGCCGGTGTGCCAGTTCGCCAGGTCACCGTCGGCAGAGACCTGGTAGGCGCCCAGTACGCAGACGTCGAGATGGCCGCCGCGCATCATGGCGAAGGACTCAGCCTGGTTGAAGTAGGCGGCGCCAGGGGTCTCGATGACGGGAACCTTGCCCGCGTTGACCAGGTCACCGTCGATCTCGTCGCCCGCCGCTGCGCGCCCCATGCCGAGCATCCCGTTCTCGGTGTGCAGCACGATCCCGGCGGCAGGGTCAAGGTGTTCTGCGACGGTCGTCGGCTGGCCGATGCCGAGGTTGACGTAGGACCCCGGGGCGATATCCCGGGCAATCAGCCGGGCCAGCGCCACCCGGGTCAGCGGTTCGCGCCCGTGGTTCTCGATCGTCAAACCGAGACCCGCGACCGCGCGTGGGACGGGCACTCGACAACGCGGTCGACGAAGATGCCCGGTGTGACGACATTTTCGGGATCGAGTTCGCCGACGGCCACGACCTGATCCACCTGGACCACCGTCATCGCGGCGGCGGTGGCCATCACCGGACCGAAGTTGCGAGCGGTCTTGCGGTACAGCAGGTTGCCGACTCCGTCGGCGCGGTGCGCCTTGATCAGCGCCATGTCGCCACGCAGCGGGTACTCGAGCACGTACTCGCGGCCGTCGATAGTGCGTTGTTCCTTGCCCACGGCAAGGGGTGTGCCGACCCCGGTTGGGCAGTAGAAAGCTCCGATTCCCGCGCCGGCCGCCCGCATCCGTTCGGCCAGGTTGCCCTGCGGTACCAGCTCCAGCTCGATCTCCCCGCCGCGGTACAGCCGATCGAACACCCAGGAGTCCGCCTGCCGTGGGAACGAGCAGACGATCTTGCGGACCTGACCGCCGGCCAGCAGCGCCGCCAATCCCGTCTCGCCATTGCCCGCGTTGTTGTTGACGACAGTCAGTCCCGAGACCCCGCTACGGCGCACCGCGTCGATGAGCTCGACCGGCTGACCCGCCCCGCCGAAGCCGCCGATGAGCAGGGTTGCGCCGTCCGTCAAACCAGCGACGGCCTCGTCCGGATCAGCACAGATCTGCACGCTCATGACGCGCCGGCGGCCAGGTTTTCCAGCACCACCGCCAGACCCTGGCCCACGCCGATGCAGATGGCGGCGACGCCCCACCGGTGGCCGCCGGCACGGAGCACCGTGACCAGTGTGCCGAGCAGGCGCGCGCCCGACGCGCCGAGGGGATGGCCGATCGCGATGGCACCGCCCCGGGTGTTGACGATGTCCGGGTCGATCTTCCACGCGTCGAGGCACGCGAGCGACTGCACGGCGAAGGCCTCGTTCAACTCGACGGCGCCGACGTCGTCCCAGCGGACCCCCGCCCGGTCGAGCGCGCGGTTCGCCGCCTCCACCGGAGCGATCCCGAAATCGACGGGATCCAGCGCCATCACGCCGCGGCCGGCGATCCTCGCCAGTGGCTCCCGCCCGAGCCTGGCGGCAGCCGCGGCCGAGCCGAGGACCACCGCTGACGCCCCGTCGCTCAGCGGTGACGCGTTGCCGGCCGTGATCGTGCCGTCCGGCCGAAAGGCCGGCCGAAGGCGAGCCAGGGTTTGCGGCGAGGAGTCGGCGCGTACCCCTTCGTCGCGCGACAGTTCGACCCCGTCGACGGCCACGGTGAGCGGACCGTAGAAGCCGGCTTCCCAGGCGCCGGTGGCCAGGCGGTGTGATCGCGCGGCGAACTCGTCCTGCCGCTCCCGGCTGATTCCGAGACGCTCTCCCAGTCCCTCGTTCGCCTCCCCCATGGACACCGTCCAGGGCGCCGGCATCGCCGGATTGACCAGCCGCCACCCCAGCGTTGTCGATACCGCGGCAAGATCGCCGGCCGGGAACGCCCGCGCCGGTTTGGGCAGCACCCACGGCGCGCGGGTCATGGATTCCACGCCGCCGGCGAACATGAGGTCGGCGTCGCCCGTCTCGATGGTTCTGGAGGCGGCCATCGCGGCGTCCAGGCTCGACCCGCAGAGCCGGTTCACCGTCGAGCCGGGCACAGATACAGGCAGTCCGGCCAGCAGCGTCGCCATCCGGGCCACGTTGCGGTTGTCCTCACCAGCGGCGTTCGCCGCACCGAAGATGACTTCGTCGATCTCTGCCGGGTCGAGCGCGGGGCTGCGTTCCACCGCAGCCCGCAGTACGGTCGCCGCCAGGTCGTCCGGGCGGACCTCGGACAGCGCGCCGCCGAAACGGCCGAACGGCGTGCGAACCGCGTCGTAGAGGAACGCTTCAGTCACCGGACACCTCGACGACGACACGTCCGACATTGCCCATGGCTTCGAGGCGACGGTGGGCGTCCGCTGCGGCGCCCAGTGCAAAGGTCGAGTCGATGACCGGGCGCAATGTGTTGTCCTGGACGAGCTGCCAGAACAGTTGCCGGGCCGGCTCGTTCGCGCTGCGGACGCCGATCACCCGTTGGCTGGCCCGGTACAGGGCGTTGAGATCCAGCTCGACCTTCCCGCCGAACATCGCTCCTGAGCTGACGACCCGGCCCAGCGGTGCGAGCGCAGCCATCGTCAGCTTCCAGAGCTCGGGTGAGCCGACGTTGTCCACCACGATGTCGACGCCGCCGCCGCTGCGCGCGCGGAGCTCGTCGAGCGTGCCTGGATCGTTCGAGTCCAGCACCGCGTCGAAGATGTCGAGGCGCTCCAGTTCGGCCAGCTTGGCCACGCTGCGGGTCGTGCCGAAAACCCGGCAGCCCAGAGCACGCGCCACCACGGCCGACATGGTTCCGGTTGATGACGCCGCACCCTGCACGAGCACGGTGTCACCGGGGCGCACGTCGGCGTCGGTCAACTGCACCGTGGCCAGCGGCCCGTTGACGCTCATCGCCGCCGCCTCGACGAAGGTCGTGTGCGGTGGCACCAGCCGCAGGTTTGCTGTCGGCACGACGGTGAACTCTGCATACGCCCCGGGTCGCATGACCCCGACCAATTCCAGGTTGACGCAACTTTCCGCGCGCCCGTCCAAGCACGGCCGGCATGCCCCGCAGGAGATTGCGTTGTGCACCACGACGCGCGCGCCGATCGGGAACGTCGCCGCGGTGTCGGGTCCGTACGCGACGACCTCCCCGGCATGTTCTGAGCCCAGGATGTGCGGGAAGTCGTATCGCGCGAACGGCACCCGGCCGGCGCGGTTCGCCACGTCGAGGAAGACGTTGACCGACACCGCGCGCACCCGGATGAGCGCTTCGTCCGGACCGACCTCGGGGATCGGCACGTCGGCTGGTTCGAGCACGTCGGGATCGCCGTGGCGACGGATCACCATCGCGCGCATGACACCCCCGTCCCCGGTCCGGGCCGGCGCGGTGTCGTCCGGACCGGTCACGTCCCCGCCGGCACAGGACGCCCGCCGTCCATCGAGGTGAGCTGTTCGATGTCGTAGCGGGCCCGGAGATCGGCGACGTCCTGCGCGGCGGGCTTGCCCCCCGAGTCGGCCAGTAGCTGCATCAGCTCGTCGAAGTAGTTCTCGTGCCCGCCGGGGACTGACGACTGGAAGAACGCCCGGGCGGGCTGGTCGGTGCCGTTACCGAATGCGTGCGGGGTGTTGGGCGGCACGAACAGGAACGCGCCCGGCCCGCCCCGTAGGTAGCGCTGTCCGCTCGCCGATTCCCACTCGTGCCAATCGGAGACCGAGCGGTCGAGTGGTTCGAACGCCAACACGTCGAGCTGGCCTTCGACCACGTAGAAGATTTCTTCGCCCACCGCGTGGACGTGCGCACCGACATCCCAGCCGGGGTTGACGACGATCTCGAACGTCGAGGTGAGCGCCGGAAAATCCATGGTCATCTTCACGGTGGCGTCCAAACCCCCGCCCGCGATCCGCCGCCCCGCGCGCGGCGGCAACATGACTCCTTCAGACATCAGCGCTTTCCTCTCGTCGCGATGGTGAGCGGCCGGCCCGGCGGATCCTCCACCGGGCCGACCGCGGGAACTCAGCTCACACGCCCCACAGCTTGGTGTACATCGCGCGGAACCCGCCGTTGGAATACCAGGAGCCCGACGCGTAAGCCGCCGCGCTCTTGGTGTCCGAGGGCACGTTCGCCTTGGTGAACACCCGCACCGCCGGCAGGTAGTTGACCTGCTTGGCTCCGGTGATCATGCGCATCAGCGCGTCCGTCGCGTTCCACATGGTCTCGGCCGTGTCGACGCCGGGGTCGGCGGCCTGCTGGCCGGCGGCCACCCGCTGCAGGCCCGGCGGCTGGCCGGTGACCGTGAGGTAGGTGAACTTGCGGCCGGTGACCTGCTTGGCGCCCTGCAGTGCAAAGATGCCGGACGGAGCGTCGTACCCGCCGAACACGTAGTTGATCTTCGGGTGGGAGGTCATCGCCGCGCTGACCGCCGTCGGCATCTTGGCGATGGTCGGGTCGCTGAAGGTGACGATCGTCAGCTTGCAGCCGGGGCAGTTGGTGGCGAACTCCTTCTTGACGGCGTTCGTCTGGGTGACGCCGGCGTTCGAGTCGTCGGCCACGTAGAGCACCTGCGCCTTGCCGTTGGAATCAGCGATGATCCAATCGGCTCCCAGCGCCGCGTACACCAGACCGCCGATGGTGAGCCGACGGACGTAGGGGCTCTCCGGGAAGCTGCCGGGCTTGTCGTTGTCGGTCGCGACGATCGGGATCTTCGCCGCGATCACCGCGGCGTAGGCCCGCGACGCGAACGAATAATCCATCGCGGCGGTGATGATTCCGGCGGCGTGGCTGGACGCGGCCTGCCTGAGGCAGCTGTCGGCGGTGGACGGGTTGGTCGCCGCGTCGCAGACGTGCACCGTCGCGCCCGCGGTCTTCAACGCCTCGGTCAGTGCGGCGGCCTCGGCCGTGAAGATCGGCGCCTGCAGGAAGATCGGGATGTACCAGATCGTCTTGCCGGTGAGCTTGCCCTTCACACCGGTCAGCGCCGGACCCGGTTGCGGGAACGTCGTGCGCAGCGGCGAATACTTCGCGATCTGGCCCTTGGCGTAGGCGACCCCGTCGGTGCCACCGGAGGAGCTGCTTGTTGACCCGCCGGACGGGGCGCTGCTGGCGGCAGTGCTGCCACTGGTGGTGCCAGAGGTGCCCGAGCTCGATGACGGTGACGAGCTGCTGCTGCAGCCCGCGACCACGACGGCCATGCTCATGGCCAGGCAGGCGAAGCCGGTTCGCGCTCGGCCTCTCAGACCGACGAGATCTCTCATTGCGATACTCCCTTTTCTGTTCTTCGAGCGGTGATGGTTGGCAATGACGGTCACGTGCGGAGGGCGCGTCGGCGAGTGAGCGACGAAGCGATAACGGCGGTGATCAAAGCAGCTCCATAGAAGACGTCACTGATCCAGCCGGTGTAGCCGAGGAGCTGGAGGCCGACGATCCCAGTGACCAGGAAGTAGATGGCGATCATGGTTCCGATCGGGTTGAACCGGCCCGGTTGAACGGCCGCCGTCCCCAGGAAGGTCGCCGACAGTGCCGGCAGCAGATAGGTCGGTGAACTGTTGGGGTCGAAGCCGCCCACGGTCGCCGTGACGAGAACCCCACCCACCCCGCACAGCAGGCCCGAGGTGACGTAGGCACCGATCCTGATCCGCGTGACGTGCACACCGGACAGCCGAGCGACCTCACGGTTGGCGCCGACGAAGGCCATGTGCCGACCGAGCGGGGTGTAACGCATCAGGTAGGCGATGAATACGGCCAGGATGACGCCGTAGAAGAAGCTGATCGGCAAACCGAAGACGACGGTCTTGCTGGCGACCTCGCCGAAGCTGGTGCTGAGCCCGGAGACGGACTGGGAACCGGAGAACCCGGAGGTCAGACCGAGCAGCAGCGTGCCCATGCCGAGCGTGGTGACAATCGCATCGATACCGAGCTTGACGACGATGAACCCGTTGATCGCGCCCACACCGCAGCACAGCACGACGGCGACAATCGATGCGACGGCTGGGTTCCAACCGTGCTGGACGACCATCACGGGCACGAACGTGGCTGACAAGCCCAGGATCGCAGAGATGGACAGGTCGAATTCGCCCACCGAGAAGGTGATGACCGCGGCC
Organism: uncultured Jatrophihabitantaceae bacterium; assembly: GCA_964252015.1. Classification (GTDB taxonomy): domain Bacteria; phylum Actinomycetota; class Actinomycetes; order Mycobacteriales; family Jatrophihabitantaceae; genus CAXSBR01. Next base: position 67,136 of record CAXULW010000006.1, read on the forward strand.
ATTCCCAGGAAGACGAGCGCGGTCTGCGAGCCGAAAATCGTCTGAAAGGTTCCGGACGTGAGCAGCACGTCGGGTTCGATTGCGGCGTAGACCGCGGCGACGAGGAGCCAGACGCCGACGAGTGCGTACCGGCCGAGGAAACCGGTGCGGCCGCGGCCGTGGAAGCGGCTCATGAACCCGCCGGCCGCGCCCGGATGGGTCGCTCCGTGCTCGGCCGGCAACTCGCCGCCCACGGCGGCCATCGGCTGGTCGGTGTCCATAGTCATCGCAGTCCTCTGTCCTTAGGAGTGGGTCAGCCGGCCGAAACGGGCGCGGGGTAAGTAGCGGCGGTGATGTCGTGCGCGTTCAGGTCGGTCGTCAATTCCGCCGCGACGACGCCGTCGCGGAAAACCAGGACGCGGTCGCAGACGGCGGCCAGGTCCTGCGCCTCGATCGAGGCGATGACGACGCCGACACCGCGGTCGGCCGCGGCCCGGATGGCCCGGAGGATGTCGATCCGGGCGCCGACGTCGACGGCCTGCGTCGGTTCGTTGAGCAGCAATACCTCGGGCCGGTTGAGCAGCCACTTGGCGAGCAGAATCTTCTGCTGGTTACCCCCGCTGAACGACGAACACGGCAGATCTCGCCGCGCCGGGACGATGCCGAGCATCGCGACGGCCTCACCGAACTCGTCGGCCTGCCAGCCCGAGCGCAGCATCAGCCGCCCCCGCCCGCGCGCTCGGGGCAGGGTCAGGTTGTCCTGCGCCGAGAGCTCCACGGCCAGGCCTTCCTCGGCCCGGTCCTCGGGGACCAGTACGACGCCGGCCGCGATCAACTGCCCCGGTTGGGCCGGCAACCTGAAGGTCCGGTTAACGGCTTCGACCGTGCCGCGGGCCTTGGGTGTGACGCCGCCCAGCACATAGGGCAGTTCGGCGTGACCGGAACTCGCCGAGCCGGTCACCCCGAGCACCTCCCCCGGTGCCAGATCGAGATCGACGCCGTGCAGGAACTCGCCGTGCAGGTCGCGCGCCTTCAGAACGGTGGCCGCGCGGGGGCGGTCGGTCGGCGCGGACGGCGCCCGGTCTTCGAGCATTTCTATCTCGCGGCCGAGCAGCAGGCGGGCCAGGGACGCTTCGGTGAGGGCGCTGGTCACCTGGTCGCCGGCCACGACGCGGCCGTCCTGGAGCACGGTGACCCGGTCGGTCAGCGACAGCACCTCGTCAAGTCGGTGGCTGACCAGGATGATTGCCGTGCCGGTGGCGGCCAGGCGCTGCACCGTCGCGTAGAAGTCCGGCAGCAGGTCACGCGGCAACGCTCGGGTCGACTCGTCGAACACCACGCACCCGGCGCCTGGGAGCAGGTTCTGCAGCGCCCGGCCGATGGCGACGATGGCCTTCTCGCCGGGGTGCAGGGTGCTCACCAGGCGGGACGGGTCGATGTCCGAGTGCAGCCGGAGCAGGGTGGCTTGCGCGGCGTCGCGCTCGGCGCGCCAGTCGATGCGCCGGCTCATCCGGTGTACGGCGAACTGGCCGAGCCGAATGTTCTCGAGCACCGTGAGTTCATCGACCAGGCCGAGATCCTGGTGAACGAAGGCGAGGCCGTGCTCGCGCAACTCCCGTGGGCGCACCGGATTGGCCAGCCGGGTTCCGTCGATCTCCACCACGCTGCCGGCGTCGGCCGGATAGACGCCCGAGAGCACCTTGATCAGCGTCGATTTCCCCGAGCCGTTCTGGCCCACCAGCCCGTGGATCTCGCCGGCGCGCGCGGTGAAGTCGACATCGCGCAACACCCGGGCCGGGCCGAAGGTCTTGCTCAGACCCCGCACGTACACCCATGGCTGGAGCGGGCCGTCCGCACCTGGTGTCGCCGGCGGTCGAGCGGGGGCTGGTGTGGTCATGGTCATGCCATCTGCCAGCCACCGTCGACGTTGAACGACGCCCCGGTGATGTTCTTCGCGCGATCCGAGGCCAGGAAGGCGGCCATTTCACCGAGGTCGCGCGGGGTCTGGAAGCGCGCCAGCGGGATGCGGCTGCGGAAGAAATCCCAGCCTTCCTCTTCGCTGGTGTGCTGGATCGTCGCGAACTGCCCGACCACGGCCGAGTGCAGATCGGTCACGACGATGCCCGGCAGGATCGCGTTGACGGTCACGTTGTACGGCGCGAGTTCGAAGGCGAGCGTGTGCGTCATCCCGCGCACGGCGAACTTGGAGGCCACGTAGGGCAGCACCATGCCGAAGCCCTTTTGACCCACGATCGACGAGACGTTGATGATCCGGCCGCTCTCCTGGGCGATGAGGTCGGGCACGAAGGCCCGCGTCGTCAAGAAGGTGCCGCGGGCGTTGATGTCCATGACCCGGTCGTACTCTTCCTCGGTCAGGTCCTGGATCGGTGCGGGCCGGGGGCCGACACCAGCGTTGTTGACCAGGATGTCGACCCGACCGAACGCTTCGTGCGTGGCGTTGCGCAGGGCCGTCGCGGAATCGGCGCTGCGCACGTCGTGGGCGACTGCGACCGCCGGTCCTGGCAGCTCCTTCGCCGACAACTCGCCCTGGGTGTTGTCGATGTCGGCGATGACGATCGACGCGCCGGCCGCGCTCAGCGCCTCGCAGCAGCCGAATCCAATGCCCCGCGCTCCGCCGGTGACCACAGCCACCCGGCCGTCGAGATCTCCCATGTCCGTTCCTCTCCCTGGTGCCGTTGTGTCGACGTCCGCGGATTCACCGATCAGCCGTTCCGCATTGGTAGTCCATCACACTACCTACCGCAGTAGGTAGCAAAGGCTTTGGTTCGTTACTTATTCGCCATCTACGACCGGCGCGATTCGGAGCAGTGCCTCCGCGTTGCCGTGCGCGATTGCCGCGCGGTCGGAGTCCGTGAGCGTCGCGCGGTCGAGGAACTGGGTCGCGGTCGACATGTCCTCGAACGGGTAGTCCGTGCCGAACAGCACGTGATCGGCTCCCATCGCGCTGACCGCGCACACCAGCGGCGGGTCCGAGCAGACGCCACTGGTCGTGATGAACACGTTGGCGCGCAGGTACTCCGAGGGGTTGCCTCGGCGCAGCTCGATGCCGTGGTGATTGTGGAATGCCCAGCGCGAATCCAGGCGCCACAGCACGTAGGGCAGACCCTCGCCCATATGACCGAGCAGCAACTTGGCGTTCGGGAAGTCGTCGAACACGCCGCTGAAGATCAGCCGCAGCGCGTGGGTGGAGGTGTCCGTACCCCAGCTCCACATCGGACCGATCAGTTCCGGATGCCCACTGAGCACATGGGCCGCGTCGTAGCCATTCCCAGGATGCAGGTACAACGGGACGTCCAACCGCTCAGCCGCCTCCCACACAACTCGCAGGGACGGGTCGTCGAGGTACACGCCAAGCGTGTGCGCGTTGACCAATGCCCCTTTGAGGCCCAGCTCGGTGACGGCGCGGTCCAATTCCTTCGACGCCGCTTGGGGGTCCTGCAGCGGCAACGCTGCAAACCCTGCGAACCGCGTGGGATTCGCTTCGATCACCTCGGCCAGGAAGTCGTTGACCCGAGCGGCGCCGTCCGCCGCGACGCCCGGATCGGTTTCGGCCTGGATGCCCGGAGAGTTCAGGGACAGGACGGCGACGTCGACGCCGGACCGGTCCATTTCCTCGAGTCGCTCACCGGTCAGGTCGAGCAGGCGGCGCGACGCTTCGCGCCATACATCCGGCTGAGCGACGGTCGCTGTGGCGGCGCCGTATCCGGCGAGCGCCTCGGTGACGAAGTGCTCTTCCAACGCAATCTTGCGCATGTCCCCCTCTTTCGGGTCGAGGCCGGGTTGAGATCTTTCACTATGCCGCATTGACTTCACGAATAGTGGAACCTATCGTCGGATTCGTCAAGGGCTAGTTGCGGCGAAAGAGGAGCGAGCGTGCAACGAGAGGGTCTGGGCACCGAGGGACCGGTCGCCGATGTCGCCGTGATCGGTTACGGGCCGACGGGCATGGCGATGGCGGGGCTGCTCGGCCAAGCGGGACACAACGTGCTGGTGCTGGAGCGCTACGCCGGGCTGTACAACCTGCCCCGCGCGGCGATCTTCGACGACGAGACGATGCGCACCTTGGACAAGCTCGGCATCGCCGAGCAGATGCTGCCCAAGCTGCACGTCCAGCGGAACTATGAGTGGGTCAACGCCGCCGGGCACCTGCTGATCGACCACTCCTTCGCCGAGAGAGGCCGTAGCGGGTGGGCGGAGTGGTACATGATGTACCAGCCCGAGCTCGAAGAAGCCCTCGACGGCGTGTGCCGCGCACTGCCGAATGTCGAGATCATCCACGGGGCAAAGGTCGTCGACCTCGAGCAGGACCTCGCCGGCGTCACCGTGCACGTCGAGGAGCTCGACGGCACCCGCCGCTCGGTGCGATGCGCCTACGCGGTGGCGTGCGACGGCGGCAACAGCGTGGTTCGTCGCCACTTGGGCATCGGCGAGCACGACTACGGGTTCTCCGAACCGTGGATGGTCTGCGATTTCCGCCTCAACCACGCCGTGGAGCTCCCGTCGGCGCGCCAGGTCGGCGATCCCCAACGTCCGGTATCCATCATCTCGCTGGGGCCCCGGCACCACCGGTTCAGTTTCATGCTCGACTCCGAGGCCGACTTTGCTGTCGCCTCCAATCCGGACCTGATCTGGGAACGGGTGGCCGACTACCTCGCACCCGCCGACGCCGAACTCATCCGGGTGGCCACCTACACCTTCCGCTCACTGGTCGCCGACAGCTGGCGGGCCGGGCGGATCGTCCTGGCCGGCGACGCCGCCCATCAGATGCCGCCCTTCCTGGGACAGGGAATGTGCTCGGGCATCCGCGACGCGCAGAACCTCGCGTTCAAGATCGACCTGTTGCTGCGGGGCCGTTGCGGCGCCGACATCCTGGACACCTACCAAACCGAGCGCGAACCCCACGTGCGCGCCGTCGTCGAGAAGGGCATCGAGCTCGGGCGATTGCAGACCGTGCGCGACCCCGCGGCCGCCGCCGAACGCGACCGCCGGTTGCTGGCGGCGCGGGCCGAGGGACGGGACACCGGTTCGATGCGCTTCCCGGGCCTCGCCACCGGTTTCCTGTCGGCCCGCCCGAGCCCCGGCCGGGGTAGTCTCTCGATCCAGATCGACGTCGAGGACGCCGGCCGCTACGGCCGGTTCGACGATCTGATCGGGCGGGGCTTTTCGATGATCGTCACCGAGGACGTCTACTCGTCGCTGCGCGAGGACGGCACCGCCGATGCGTTGCGCGCGGCCGGCGTCCTGCTGACCGGTTTGACCCGACACCCGGCCCGGACCGAGCGTGGTCGGGTGGTACTGGATGTCGACGGTGCCTACGATGCGTGGTTCGCCGAGCACGATGCGGTGGCCGTCGTCGTCCGGCCGGACTTCTACGTCTATGGTTGCGCGGCCGACGTGCCGGGCGCCCACGACCTCGCCACCGAGTTGCTGGGCGACCTGGGCGACCTGGGCGCCGCCGGTCCGGCCCCTGGTCGTCGGACCTGGGCCGTGGCGCCGGCTGCGCAGGCCTTGCCGCTCGGATCGGGGGCCCAGGCGTGAAGGCTTTCAGTTACGACGCACTGCCCGGTCGGGTCGTCTTCGGCGCGGGCTGCAGCATGCGCGAACTCGGGCCGGAGCTGAGCCGCCTCGGCGCGCAGCGCGTCCTGCTCGTGGTCGCCGACCCCGAACGCGCGATCGCGGATCGCCTCACCGCGCCGTTCCGCGACCTGATCGCCGCCACCTTCTCCGACGTGCGACAACATGTTCCGGAGGCGACCGTCGCGCAAGTATTGGCCGTGGCGCGAGCGGTGGACGCCGATGCCGTGCTGAGCATCGGCGGCGGGTCGACGACCGGCACCGCGAAGGCCGTGGCGCTGCACACCGCCCTGCCGATCGTCGCGGTGCCGACCACGTACGCGGGATCCGAAGTCACTCCGATCTGGGGCGCCACCGCCGAGGGACACAAGACCACCGGCCGCGACCTCGCGGTCCTGCCGAAGACTGTCCTCTACGACCCCGAGCTCACGCTCTCCCTGCCCGAGTCCATCACCGTGTCGAGCGCGCTGAACGCACTCGCGCACTGCATCGAGGCGCTCTACGCGCGCGGGGCCAACCCGATAACCAACCTGATCGCGGTCGAGGGCATTCGCGCCCTGGCCGCGGGCCTCGCCCCGGTCGTCACCGATCCGCACGACGGGGCCGCGCGCAGCGACCTCCTCTACGGCGCCTACCTCGCCGGCAGTGCTTTCGCTGCGGCCGGGTCGGGCCTGCACCACACCATCTGCCATGTCCTCGGTGGCGCCTTCGACCTGCCGCACGCGCAAACCCACGCCGTCGTGCTGCCGCATGTGGCGGCGTTCAACGAGGCGGCCGTGCCGGACATGGGCCGGGCGGCGCAGGCCTTGGGCAGCGACTCCGTCGCCAGCGGGTTGGCCCGACTCGTCGCGGCGACCGGCGCACCGACCTCACTGCACGCGCTCGGGATGCCGGCGGACGGCGTGGACCAGGTGGTCTCCACCGTCATGGCGAAGGATCTATCCGGAAATCCACGACCCGTCAGCGAGGCCGACGTGCACCACATCCTGACCGCCGCACTGACCGGACAGCAGCCGGTCGCCCCCACCTACTTAGCGATGCGGTGACGCCATGACGATCGACGTGAAACCCACACCAGCCAGCACCACCTACTCAGCGGACCCCGTGCTCACGCAACGTGTGCTCGACAGTTTCGACGACACCGTGTCGCCGCGGTGCCGCGAGATCCTGCGCAGCCTGGTCACGCACCTGCACGCATTCGCCAGCGACATCGCGATCACCGAGGACGAGTGGGCCTACGCGATCGAGTTCGTCACCCGGCTCGGCCAGATCAGCGACGACAAGCGGCAGGAAACGATCCTGTTGTCCGACGTGCTAGGCCTGTCGATGCTGACCATCGGCATCAACCACCCGGTGGCGCCACCGGTGACCGAGTCGACGGTCTTCGGGCCCTTCTTCGTCGAGGACTCCCCCGGTTTCAGCAACGGCGAAGACATCTCCGGCGGCGCCAGCGGTCAGCCGTGCTTCTACTCCGGCACGGTCACCGGCGTCGATGGGCGGCCGATCCCGGACGCACTGATCGAGATCTGGCACTCGGACGAGGACGGTAATTACGACGTCCAGTACGCCGACAACGAGGCGGCGCAAGGCCGTGGGCATCTGAGCACCGATGCCGACGGGCGTTACTGGTTCTCCTCGGTCCTGCCCGAGCCCTACCCCATTCCGCAGGACGGCCCGGTCGGCGACCTGCTGGCCGCCGCTCGGCGCAGCCCCATGCGACCGGCGCATGTGCACTTCATGATCTCCGCCCCGGGCTTTGCGACTCTGGTCACACACGTCTTTCGCGACGGTGATCCCTACCTCGGCAATGACGCGGTGTTCGGGGAAAAGGCATCGCTCATCCGCACGTTCGAGGCGCACGCGGCAGGACCGGCACCAGACGGGCGGGCGTTGGATCATTTCTTCACCATGCGCTACGACTTCGTCCTACAACCCACGGCGGCGGCGGCCCCGGGGCCGGTTGCCTCGCGCCTAGGATCGCCCGATGAAGACTGAGGTGATCGGCCACGCCCACCGCGTCCCCGTTTCCGTCGCGCACAACGATCGCGATGTCCCCGAGAGTGCCCGGGACCATGGCGCGGACGACGGTCGTCAGGGTATTCAGTCGGTCGAGATCGCGATGAGGGTGTTGCTCACCCTTGAAGAGGGCGGTGGTCCGCTGAGCCTGACCCAGGTGGCCTCGGCCAGCGGTATGCAGCCCAGCAAGGTGCACCGGTACCTGGTCAGTCTGAGTCGCGTCGGTCTCGTCGCGCAGTCGCCGACATCGGGGCGCTACGACCTCGGCCCCTCGTTGCGGCGCCTGGGCGCCGATGCGTTGCGACGCATGGACGAGGCCGGCATCGCTTCGGATCACCTGCCCTCTCTGCGGGACCGCACGGGACATGCGGTCAACCTGGCGGTGTGGGGCGACAACGGCCCGGTGATCGTTCGATGGGACTACGGCGCCTACGCGTTGCCGATCACGGTGCGGGTCGGGTCGACACTGCCCCTGCTGGCGTCGTCCGTCGGCCGCGTCTACCTCACCTATCTACCCCAGACGCTGATCCGTCCGGTGCTGCGCGCACAGAGCCCGGAAGTCGCCAGAGCCGATCCACGCATCATCGACGAGATCACCGCGACGGTGCGCCGCGACGGCTACGCGACCACCGCGGGCGGAGTCATTCCCGGCATATACTCCGTGGCTGCTCCCGTGTTCACCACCGGGGACCAACTGCCGCTGGCGGTGTCCATCGCGCTGCCCGAGCGGCTGGCGGACGCGGCGCTACTGCAGTCGGTGACGGCGACCCTGCTCGAGACCACAAGCGCGATGTCGGCCGACATCGGCTACTCAGGACCCAAGAACACCGAACCGAGGAAATCCCCATGATGAGAGTCAGTGGACTACTGCACTACGGCCTGCAGGTGCCCGACCTGCGCATCGCCTCGAAGTTCTACGGCACCTTCGGCCTCGACGTGAGCGAACGTTCCACGTCGCTGGCCATTCGCTGCCTGGGACGCGACCAGGACCAAACCGTGCTGGTCGAAGGGCCGGACAAGCGGCTGCACCACGTCAGCTTCGCCATCAAGCCGGGATCGGCGCCCGAGTGGCAGCGCCATCTCGAGGCCCAGGGCATCGAGCTGTTCGACGGGCCCGGCGGGGACATCGCCGGGGGGCTCTGGTTCGCCGACCAGGACAACAATCTGGTCAACCTGCTCGAACGCGAACTGGCCGAACCTCGCGCCGTGGACACCATCCCGGTGAACCTGGCCGGCAACTACCAGCGCGTTGACCGGGCCCGTTGGCTCGACTGCGACGCACCCGCCGTGCCGCGCCGGCTCGGCCACATGCTCATCTTCACGACCGACAACCTGCGCGCCGAGAAGTTCTATGGCGCCGCGCTCGGGCTGAAGCTGTCCGACCGGGTGCCGGGCAAGGCCAGCTTCATGAACTGCGGCCCCGGCGATCACCACATCTTCGGCTTCATCCAAAGCAGCCACCCGGGGCTGCACCACTCCAGCTGGGAGGTCGAAACGTTCGACCAGTTGGCGATCGGCGCGCAGACCATGGCGGAAAGCGGCCACCGCGTGGGCTGGGGCCTCGGGCGCCACACCCTCGGATCAAACTTGTTCCACTACATCCGCGACCCGTGGGGCAGCTGGATCGAGTACTTCACCGACATCGACCAGATCACCGAGAATTGGCAGGCGCGCACCGACTGGACGGCTCCCCCCGCCGTCTGGTGCCCGATGATGCCCGATGACTTCCTGCAGAACCAGGAAGACAAACGGGACCTCTCGATCGCCGCTACGCGCCGGTAACCGGCGGTGGTACGCGCGGGACGGTAGCGCCGGCCGCGAGCGCGGCCATGATCACGCCCGGGCACGGGCCAGGAACGCCGCCATGTTCGTCTGTGCTTCACCCGAGGCGAACAGCCGGGCCGACGTCTCCACCGCCTGCTGGCCCTGCGCCGCGATCGCGGCGCGAGCCGAGGCGGTGGTCAGACGCTTGGTCGCCTGCAGCCCCTGCCGTGAAGACTGGCGCAGCTCGTCGAGAACGGCGGCAAGCGCGACGGCCGTGTCGGGTGCGGCCACCGCGACCAGACCCATCCGCTGGGCCGCGTCGGCATCGAACGGGCGGCCGGTGAGCAGGTGCAGGCTCGCGCCGGCAGCCGACATCTTCGGCAGCACGGTCAACGCGGCGACCGCGGGCGCCAGCCCCAACCGGGCTTCGGTGAACGCGAATCCGGCGTCGGGCCCGGCGATGACCATGTCACAGGCGCCGATCAGCCCCATACCGCCGGCCCGCACCTGACCGTCCACCTGAGCCACGACCGGCACGGCGGCCGACAGGATGGATTGGAGGAGCGAGAGCAGGCGGGTCGCGCCGCCGAGCATGCCGTGCTCGCGCGCCTCGCTCAGGTCCAGACCGGAGCAGAACGTGGATCCGCGATGGGTGAGCACCACTGCTCGCACGTCGGTGTCGCGCTGGGCCTGCGCCAGGCCGGCCTGGACCGCGTCGACGAGCGCCGGGGTGAGGGCGTTGCGCTTCGCGGTGCCACGTAGACAGATCGTGACCACTCGGTCCGTCGTCGAGATCTCCACCGGACCATCGGTATCCACAGGTGCTCCTTTACCGCGCAAACCGAGAAACCACCGGATTCGACGGTGTGCTACCGACTCTAGTAGGTAGTATCAACCGAGCCAACATCGACGAAGGGGCATCAATGAGGCTGGCCGGCGTCACACCATTCCCACCGGAGTACGCAGCGCGGTACCGCGCGAAAGGGTACTGGGAGGATCGACCGCTGATCGAGCATTACCTGGACGCCTTCGAACGCTACGGCGACCGGGTGGCTCTCGTCGATGACCACGAGTCGTTGACCTACGCCGAGTTGGCCCACCGGGCCGAAACCGTGGCCCGCGCGCTCGTAGATCTCGGCCTGCGCCCGTTGGACCGGGTCGTGGTGCAACTTCCGAATACGGTGCTGTTCGCCTCGTTCTACATTGCGCTGCAGCACATCGGCGCGATCCCGATCATGGCCCTGCCGTCGCATCGCTACCGCGAGGTCGAGCAGTTCGTGCGGCTGTCGGGCGCCGTCGCGCTCGCGTCACCAGCCGCGGCCAAGGACGCGGACTTCGTCTCCATCTTCGAACGCATCGCGCAGGACCAGCCGTCCTTGCGGTTGCACATCACCCAGGACGCGCCCGCCGAGTGGACCGGGATTCGCCTCGAGACGTTGCACCAGGTCGAGCCGGTTACGCCCGCCTCCCGGCTGGCGGAGCTGCGCCGCACGATCGATCCCGAGGACCCCGCCGTATTCCAGCTCTCCGGGGGTACCACCGGCATACCCAAGCTGATTCCACGCAGCCACAACGACTACGCCTACAACTCGAAGGTCGCCGTCTCGGTCTGCGATGTTCGCGACGGCGACGTGCTGCTCGACGTGCTACCGATCTCGCACAACCTGCCGTTGGCCTGCCCGGGCATGCAGGGTTTCCTGTTCGCCGGTGCGACGGTGGCCATGAGCACATCGACGAACGCAGTCAACCTGTTCCAACGGATCGAGCGCGATCGGGCGACACACATCCACGTCGTACCCGCGCTTCTCATCAAGCTGATCAACGACGGATCGGCCGCCAACTTCGACCTGACGACGATGCGGGTCATCCAGAGCGGCGGTCAGCGGTTGCAGCCCGAGACCCGTTCCCGAGCCCAACGGATCTTCGCCCAGGCCACCGTCCAGGAGAACTTCGGCATGGCCGAAGGACTGATCATGTTCGTCCGGCTCGACGATCCGCTCGACGTTCGGTTGGAGACGGTCGGGCGGCCGATCTGCGCGGACGACGAGGTACGCCTCGTCGATGAGCTCGGCGTCGACGTGCCGCCCGGCGAGATCGGCGAGATGTGGACGCGCGGCCCCTATACCCTGCGTGGCTATTTCGACGCACCGGAGCACAACGCGCACGCTTTCTCCCCCGACGGCTTCTACATGTCCGGCGACCTCATGTGGCAACACCCCAGCGGCAACTACGTCGTGGCCGGTCGCAAGAAGGATCTGATCAACCGCGGTGGCGAGAAGATTTCTGCCGAAGAAATCGAGAACCTGCTGCTGTCGCACCCGGCCGTACTGAACGCGGCCTGCGTACCGGTCGACGACGATGTTCTCGGCGAACGGATGTGCGCCTGCGTGGTGCTTCGGCCCAAGCAGTCGGTAACCCTCGCGGCGCTCAACGCGCACCTGCAGGCCTTCGAACTCGCCCGGCACAAACTCCCCGAATACCTGCGGGTGTACGCCGAGTTCCCGGTCTCGCCGGTCGGCAAGATTTCCAAGAAGCAGCTGGTGGCCGATCTGCGCGAGCAGCCGCCGTCGCGGGCCGTACCGGCGCACCGGTGACGCCCACCGCAGGCGACGCGCCGACCAGCCCGTTCCAGCCGTCGATCCGAAACGCGTCGGCAACCTACCGCGGTAGTATGCATAGCTGACGAATGAGGAGGTCCCCCAGTGACGCCGTCTCGCCCAGCCGCGCACGCGGCCCATGCTCGCTTCACCGAAGCGTTGTCGAGTCTCGGATTCTCCCAGTACGAGGCGCGCTGTTACGTCGGCCTGCTCGGCCTGGAGCCGCAGACCGGATACGCGGTGTCCAAGACCACCGGTGTTCCGCAGCCGAAGGTCTACGAGGCGCTACGCAAGCTCGTGTCCCGTGGCGCGGCCCGACAGCTGCCCGGCGAGCCGGTGCGCTTCAGCGCCGTCGACCCCGACACCTTGCTCAACGACGTGCAGGCCTCTTTCGACGAACGACTCGATGACGCCCGGCAATCTACGCCAGACCTGGCCGAGGTAGCCCAGCCCCCGGCCCAGGAGAACGTCGTGGGCCTCACGGGCCGCGAGGCCGTCATCGCGTCGGCCGGTACGGTGCTGCACGGCGCCACCCGCCGCGTGTACCTCTCGGCAAGCGCCAGCGAGATCACCGCGCTGACCGGAGCCATCACCGCCTGCACCGAACGCGGGGTGGACGTGGTGTTACTGGCCTTCGGCCGGGTCACGCTCAACGTCGCCGGCGTGCGCGTGTTCCGACATGCGAGCACGGACGGCGCCGTGTTCCGTCACCACCAGGCCCGGCATGTGGCGCTCGTGGCCGACTCGCGTGACACGGTGTTCGGTCTGGCCGCGGACGGCCGAGCCTGGTCCGGTATCCAGACGTCGAATGCGGCCATCATCGCGGCGGTGAAGGGCTACATCCGCCACGACATCGACATGCAGCAGGTGTTCGCCGACTTCGGCGCCGAACTGGTCACCGCGTACGGCCCAGGCCTACAGGGCCTGGAAAGCTACCGGGCCGAGCAGCCGCGCGGCGTAGCGACGACGAGGAGCCGGCGCACCGGCTGAGCCCGCGGCACCGACCGACGGCCGACGGAGGACGACCGACGGCGGACGGCGGACGTCACCCGGACATGCGCGCCCGCAGCCGCGCGAGACCGTCGAGGAATGCCGGCTGCTGCAATGACCAACGTTGCTCGGCGGTCTCGTGCGCGAGCACGTCGTCGAACGACGCGCCCGTAGCGGCCCGGCGCAGGGTCGCGGTCAATCGGCGCGTGTATTCGGCGTCCTGCGCCCCGAGCCGCTCACCCAGCTCCACCGCCTCGGCCACCAGGCGGTCGGTCGGGTGGACCGCGGCGACCAGCCCGACGTCCAGCGCGGCCGGGGCGTCCCACACCTCGCCGAACAAGCAGCCGAGCAGGGCTTGCTGTGCGCCGACCGCTTTCGTGAGCAGCCAGGTGTGCCCGCCGCCGGAGTGCAGCCGCAACGCCGCGAACCGGGCGTCGAATCGGGCGCGGTCACCGGCCAGGCGCAGGTCGCAGGCCAGCGCGAGATTGAAACCGGCGCCAACGGCCGGGCCGTTGACCGCCGCGATCGAGACGAGCGGTGAACGCAGTACCCGTAGAAAGCCCTCGTAGACCTGGCGAACCGGAGCGAAGTCTCCCGCGGCGGCCGCCTCCAGCGTCGAAAGTTGCGCGCCGGCACAGAACGCCGATCCGGCCCCGGTGATCACCACGCACCGGATCATCGGGTCGGCCTCGAGCGCGTCGTACGCGGCGCCGATCGCCGTCACCATCTCGGCCGACAGCACGTTGCGTCGCTGCGGCGCAGCCAATGTCAGCACGGCGGTACTGCCGTTCTTGTCGACGGCAACCTCGGCGTCGCGGTCTTTGGTGCTCATGTCGTGGCGGTGTAGCCGCCGTCGATGACGATCACCTCGCCCGTGACGAACGGATGGCTGACCGCCAGGGCATAAATGCTCTCGGCAACGTCCTCGAGCGTGACATTGCGCTTGAGCGGCGTGTGCTGCGCGCGTCGCTGCATGAGTCGGTCGTAGTTGTCGCCGAGCGTCCGTTCCATCCACTCGCCGGCTATCCATCCGGGAGCAACGGCGTTCATCCGCACCTCGGGCGCCAGCACCGCCGCCAGCGTCCGGGTCAGATTGACTACGGCGGCCTTGCTCGCCGCGTACACCAACGGCTGCGGGCCGGGGCGCAGCCCGACGATGCTCGCCACGTTGACCACCGAGCCGCGGGCCGCCCGCAAGGCGGGAGCGGCGGCTCGCACGACCTGGACGAGGCCGCGCACGTTGGTGGCCATGACCCGATCCCAATCCGCGAAGTCGAGCGCATCGAGATCACGCGGAGGGGTTTCACTGGTGGTACCGGCATTGTTGACCAGTACGTCCAGCGTGCCTGTCCTCTCGGTGGCCCGCGCGACGAGCTCACGAACGGCCGCGTCGTCGGCGACGTCGGCCCGCACGGCTTGGTGACTGCCGCCGATGGCGTGCAGCTCGGACACAACCTGCTCGGCGCGATCTGCAGACCTGCTGTAGTTGACGGTGACGTCGAAGCCGGCTGTGGCGAGCCGCAGGGCGGCGGCCCGGCCGATACCGGCGGCCGAGCCGGTCACCAGTGCCGTTCCTCGCTGGACCTCGGTCACGACGACCTCCCGGCTGCCCTGAGTACACCCATGATCACGCCGCCACGATCCGGTCTAGGCCCAGGACACGCTCAGCGTTGGAATGAAAGATCTTGTTCATGACATCTTCCGAGTAGCCGAGATCGGTCCACTCCTGCAGCAGGCGCGCGAACGGGATGCTCGGGTGATCGGTGCCGAACATGATCTTGTCCTGAAGCCGAGCGCGGATATCGGTGCGCAGCGAGGGCGGAAAGTACTTAGGCGCCCACCCCGACAATTCCCAGAAGACGTTGCCCTTGTGCAGCGCGACGGCCGTCATCTCATCGATCCAGGGATAACCCGGATGTGCGGCGATGATTGTCAGCTCGGGCAGGTCGGCGGCGAGATTGTCCAGGGCGAGCGGGTGGGCGTGGCTGATCCGGCTGCCCAGACCGCCGGGTAGGCCCGCTCCCATGCCGGTCGTGCCCACATCGATCATCACCGGCAGGCCAAGTTCGCAGATCCGCTCGAACAGCGGTCGCCACTGCGGATCGTCCACCTGGAAGTGCCCCATGATCGGGTGGAAGTGGAAGCCGAGCACACCGTCCTCGCGGGCGGCTCGTTCCACCTCGATGACCGCCTCGGCTCCAGCCAGCGGGTCGACCGCACCCCAGGCGCCAAGAAAGACGTCAGGGTGTCGGTCACGCATGGCTGCGACGGCGGTGTTTCCGTACGCCGGGGCTCCGGTGCGGCTTTCGATGTCGAACGCCACCAGAACCGCCTCCAGACCGGCGTCGCGGATGTCGGCGACGACCTCGTCCTCCGGGCGCCCCACCCAGGGCTTGTTCCAGTACCGGGCCAGCGCGTCGGCGTATGGCCCCTGGGAACGCACCCACGCCGGCGTCCCCGGATAACAATGCAGATCGATTCGGCGCACACCCGTATCCTAACTACTATCGTAGGTACTACGGTAGCACGCGGGGAACACAGGAGGCACCCATGACATTGCCGGATCAGGTCGCATTGGTAACCGGCGCCGCCCGGGGCATCGGGCGCGCCATCGCCGAGACGCTGGCTGCGGACGGCGCCGAGGTGGTCGTCGCCGACATCGACGCGGACGAGGCGGAGTCGACCGCCAAAGCCATCACCGCCGCCGGCGGGCGGGCGTTCGCCGTGGCGCACGACGTACGCAGTGAGCAGTCGAGCGCCGACGTCGTCGCGGCCATCCTCGACCGGCGCGGCCGGCTGGACATCCTGGTCAACAATGCCGGCGTGGGTCCACGGCCCGGTCCGTTCCACACGTTGACCGCCGACGAGTACGACCGCGTCATGTCGATCAATGCACGCGGATTGTTCTTGACCACGAAGGCGGCGACGCCGCCCATGATCGAGCAACGGTCGGGCCGGATCATCCACATCTCGTCCGTGGTGGCCAAGCGTGCGTCGCCGAACATCCTTCCCTACGCCGCGTCCAAGTGGGCGGTGATCGGCATGACCCAGACGATGGCCCGCGAGCTCGCGCAGTACGACATCACCGTCAACGCCGTCTGTCCTGGGGTGATCCGGACCCAGCTACACGAGGGCGTCGTGGCAAAGATGTCGACGCTCTACGACAAGACCGAGGACGACACCTGGCAGATGTTCTACGACCGGATTGCGCTGGGCCGGTTGCAGGAACCAGCCGACATCGCCGACATGGTCGCCTTCCTGGCCTCGGCCAAGGCCCGCAACATCACGGGCTCGGCGTTCAATGTCAACGGCGGGATGGAGTTCAACTGACGCCGGGCCATCCGGGTCAGATCGGCGAACCGTCCCACACACCGTGGTCAGGGTCGTTGAACATGGCCGGGATCATCTGCTCCTCGATCGGGTTCGACGTCCCCCACTGGTCGGCCTCCTCAGGTGTCGCCGCCCAGACCCGCGGCTCCCACGCCGCTTCGTCCTCGATGCGTTCCAGCTCAGTCGTGTATTCGACGATGTTGCCGTTCGGGTCGAGGAAGTAGGAAAACGTGTTGTCCCCGGCGCCGTGTCGGCCGGGTCCCCAGATCGGGGGCCGGCCGGCCCGCTTCATGCGCCCAGTCCCGCGCATGTACTCGTCGATCCCGCGCATCTCGAACGACACGTGGTTCAGAGACGTGTGCGGTCCGTGGGCGATGGCCAGGATGTGGTGGTCGACGCGGGTGCGCAGGAAACACATCTGGTCCTCGAGCCAGTCCGACAACCGGAACCCCAGCAGCGTCTCGTAGAACTTCTTCGTCGCGAGTACATCGGTGGCGTTGACGACCACGTGGCTGAGCTTCTGCGGGATGGATTCGCGCGGTTCCAGGGGACGGTACGGCCGTTCGGCGACACCAGCCGAAACCTCGATCAAACGCCCGTCCGGGTCGAAGAAACGCATGCCGTAACCGGCGCCCGGGGTATCGAGCTTGTCCGGTTCCCGGTTCACCAGCACGCCCGCGGCGATCATGCGCTCGGTGACAGCGTCGACGTCAGGTTCGGTCTCGACGGCGAAGGACAGCAGATCGAGTCGCTTTTCCGGCGCCCGGCGGACCCGCAGGATGTACTGCTCGGGATGGGCCGGTGTCGCGAAGAAGGTGATGTCGGAGTCGTTGGCGACGGGCACGAGGCCCCAGATCTTGTCGTAGAACTCGACCGACTCCTGGTAGTCGGGCATGGCCAAGCCGACGTGACGCAAGTGGGTGATGGGCGAACGGGTCAGCGGCTCAGACATCGGTGGTCTCCTCCGGACGGTGGCGGTTCAGGCGTAACAGGTGAGCGGGCCGCCGTTGTAGGCGACCATGTCGGCGAGCGCAACCGCGGTCTCGAGCGGATGCCCGACGGGGTCGAGGTCGCAGTACGCACGGTGCAGGTTGCCCACGATCCGCTCGGCATCGAGCCAGTCGGCGTACTGGCCGAGGTCGCTCTGCCGCGCAGCGTCGAGGGGCTCCAGGCCGGCCGCGATGCCACGGTCGGCCACGTCGAGCACGAAGCGCAGGTACTCCACCACGGTGTCGATGAGAGCGCCTGTGCAGGGTGCCCCGTGGCCGGGCACGATGACCGCGGCCGGAAACTCGGCGACGACGTTGGTGAGCACGCCGATCGCCCCCGTGACGGATCCCATCAGCAGGAACGGCGTCCCGCCGTTGAACAGCAGGTCGCCGCAGAACAGCACCTGATGGCGTGGCAACCACACCAGGCTGTCGTTGTCGGTGTGGGCCGGGCCGCCAACGTAACTGACCTCGATCGGGTCGTCGTCGGACCACAACGTGATCCGATCGGTGAAGGTCAACGTGGGCGGCGCGAGTTCGATGTCACCCCAGTCGACGGGATCCCACACGCCGGGCTGCGGCGGCAGGCCGGCCCGCAGCAACGCGGCCCGGCAGTTCTCGTGCGCGACGATCGTCGCCGCGTCGAACAGGTAGTTGCCGAACGTGTGGTCACCGTGGTGGTGAGTGTTGATCAACGTCGTCACCGGCGCGTGGCTGACGCTGGCAATCCGCTCCAGGTACGCCGAGGTACGGGCGCGGGTCGAGCACGCGTCGATGCCGACCACCGCCTTGCCGCCGACCACGAAACCCGTGTTGTTGATCCACCACGAGCCGTCGGGTTGGATGTAGGCGAACACCTGATCGGCGACTTCCACCAGTCGTGGCGGCCCGACGCCGCTCGTGCCCGGCCCGTTCATGCCGGGGCGTCCAGCAGCCGGTCGACCGCTCGCGACTGCTCCGGCAGGTGGATGCGCATCGCCTCCACCGCCGCGGCGTAGTTGTCAGCGTTGATAGACATCTCGTTCGCGAGAATCTGGTGGGACACGTCCTGCACCAGCTTGGCCCGCGGGAATCGGCGCTCGCCGAACCGCCGCAACGTATCCTCGATCGGCGCACCGTCGGCGAGCATCTCGGCCAGTACGACACCGTCTTCGAGGGCCATGCCCGCACCCTGGGTCAGGTGCGGTGCGCAGGCGTGCGCGGCGTCGCCCAGCACGCCCACCCGTCCGGTGAACCACGGCAGCGGCAGCATGACGTCGGAGATCGGGCTGTACACGATTCCGTCCGGGCCGCTGATCGATTCGCGCACCCGCCCGGGCAGGTCGCCGAACGGCTCGAGTTGGCTGCGCAGCAGGTCGCCGAGCGACGCCGGTTCGTGCACCACGTCCGCCGGCTGCGCCGTGACCACGAACATGTACATCGACTTCTCACTCAACGGGCAGAATCCGAGCTTGACCCCGAGGGCCTGATAGACCCGCATGCCGGTGACCTCAGCCGGGCGCGGCAGGGTTATGCGCAGCACCCCGAACCCCGAGTGCACCGGATCGAACTGGTTGCCGAAGAGCTTGCGCCGCGTCCAGGACTTGATTCCGTCGAACGCGACGACGAGGTCATAGACCTCCCGGCGACCGTCGGTCAGTTCCGTGTCGACGCCGTCACCACGATCGGTCAGGTCACGCACGCTCGTGTTGTAGTGAATCTTGATGCCCACGTCCTCGGCCCGTTCGAGGAGGATCTGGTGCAGGTCCAGCCGCGACAACGCGTTGTTGCACGGCACGTCTGTGCCGCTGAAGCCGTACGGAATGTTGACCAGGTGCTCGCCGTCGGAGCCGTAGAAGTCACACTGGTCGAACTGGTAGCCCACGGCCAGACAGCGCTCCAGAACGCCCAGTGACCGGAGAGCTCTGAGGCTGTTCGCGGGCTGGTTGATCCCCACGCCGTAGACGGAGAACTCCGGCTTGATTTCGATCACCTCGACGTCGATGCCGCGTTGCGTGAGCGCAATGGCTGCGCCCAGACCGCCGATTCCAGCGCCGACGACGAGAACTCTCATGTCCGCCTCCAAGGGTGATCGCCATGGTGCCCGCGCCGCATTGCCCGCCGGTGCCCGTTGGCTGGACACTAGGACCGCGCCCGCTGATCGGCACAGATGACCTTTCCGATACGGCCCATCGACGCCGTCGATGACGCGGGCATTCATCTGAGACCATTGGCGGTTGTGGACGTTTCTGCGGCGCTGCGCCACGCCGACCTCAATCTGCTTCTGCCCCTGAACGCGCTTCTCGAGCAGCGGCACGTCACCCGCGCCGCGGAGTCGGTGGGCATCGGCCAGCCGGCGATGAGCGCCGCGCTGGCCCGCTTGCGCCGCTTGTTCGACGACCCGCTTCTCGTGCGCAGCGGACGCGTGCTGGAACTGACGCCGATGGGTCAGGCGCTGGTGGAACCGTTACACGCCGCCCTCACGGCCTTGGAGCAGTTGCTGGCCACGTCCCCGCGCTTCGACCCGGCCATCGACACCCGAACGTTCATCGTCGTGGCGAGCGACTACGTGACGCTGGTGCTGCTGCGCCCGCTGCTGGAATTGTTGTATCGCGAGGCGCCCGGGGTCGTCGTCAACGTGGTGCCGGTCGACGGTGCCACCGCCGTGCAACTGGAGCGTTCGCAGGTAGACCTCGTGATCATGCCTCGGGAGCTGCCCGGGGCCGGTATGGCCGGCTTCCCGCATCGCGCCCTGTTCACCGATCGGTACGTGCCCGTGGTCTGGATTCAGAACCGTGACGTCGGCGACGTCCTCGACCGCGCCGCGATGACGCGACTGCCCTACGTCCGCTATAACCCGGTCAGCGGCGGACCCGCCTACGTCGACGTGCAATTGCGAGAGCTCGGGATCGAACCGAAGGTGGCCCTGTCGACGTTGAGTTTCACCCTCGTGCCAGCACTGCTCCCCGGGACCTCGCTCTTCGCATTCGTACACGAGCGGCTTGTCATGGCATCGCATCTGCGCCGTGACCTGAAGGTTCTCAAGACGCCGGTGCAGCTGGCACCGATCGTCGAGACGATGTACTGGCACCCGGTGCTGCACAGCGATCCGGCACATCAATGGCTGCGTGAACGGCTCGTAACGCTGGCCGGCAACCTGTGACGCTGCGCCGGTTCATCACCGCGGTCGATGGCCGTTATCGACGGTCGCCCCTGTTCCGGGCAGTGGGGTCGGCCTAAGGTCACCGTGTCGGGCGAGTGGCCGCGACGCACCCCGGCCAAACCAACGGAGACCCGATGACGTACCAGCTCGGCACGTTCCGGACCGCGAGCGGCGAGGACATCGCGGGGGTGCTGGTGGGCGATCGCGTCTTTGCATTGACCACCCTGGATCTCGGTGTCGATACGGTCGACGGTGTGCTCGCCGACTGGGCGCGCACCAAGGCCGTTCTCGACGCCGCTCTCAACGACGATGCCGACGATGCCGACGGTCCGCCGGCCGGGTCGTCGATCCCCTTGTCGTCATTGGTGCCCACCGCGCCGTTCGTGCCGAACCGGGTCTTCCAGAGCGGTGCGAACTACCGCACACATGTCGTGCAGCTGATGGTGGCCGCGGCGGCGGAAATGGGCCGGACCGACCTGGACGAAGTTCGCGCGATGGCCGTCGACACGATGGACGAGCGCGCCCGCTGTGGCACCCCGTACGTGTTTCTCGGCCTGCCTTCGGCCGTATGTGGGCCCCAAGACGACGTCATCCTCCCGGCGACCGGAATCCAGCACGACTGGGAACTCGAACTGGGGGTCGTCATCGGCGCGCACGCGTACCTCGTCGATCGCAATCAGGCCATGGACTGCGTCGCCGGTTACGTCGTGGTCAACGACCTCAGCACCCGGGACCGGATCTTTCGCGCGGACATACCGTCGATCGGCACCGACTGGCTCGCCGGGAAGAATGCTCCCACTTTCCTGCCGCTAGGACCGTGGATCACGCCGGCTCAGTTCGTGGCCGATCCGATGAAGCTGCAGATCACCCTGTCGCTCAACGGAACGGTGATGCAGGACGGAACGACGGCAGACATGATCTTCGACATCGGGCGCCTGATCGAACACGTCAGTGCTATCACCCCGCTGGTGCCGGGCGACCTTTTGCTCACGGGCTCACCCGCCGGCAACGGGGCGCACTACGGGCGTTATCTGCAGGCGGGCGACGTCATGGAATCAACCATCACCGGTCTGGGGACGCAGCGCAACCGGTGCGTGGTGGTTGCGGCAGTGGCGCGATGAGTGGCCCGCCGAGCCCGCAGAGCCACACGCCGACGGTGGACGTGCACGCGCATGTCGACGTACCTCCGATCGATGGGCTCGTCGACGGCCGGCCGGGCCTCGCCGCCGAACGCGCAACGCAACTGGCCACCTTCGGCGCGCAGTCGACCGCGCTCAACGTCGAACTGGCCCGAACGTCCTACCAGCCCCTGCTGAACACGCTGGAAGCTCGGCTGACGCGAATGGACGAAGCCGGGATCGACGTCCAGGCCGTCAGCGTGGTGCCGACGCTGTACCACTATTGGGCCGACGAGGCGCTTGCGGCCGACATCGTCAGCGTTGCGAACAAGCACATCGCCGACCTCGTCGCCAAGGAGCCGCAACGCCTGGTCGGGCTGGCGACGGTGTCGTTGCAGCATCCGGTTCTGGCGGCTGATCAACTGCGCCAGGCGTTCGGCCTGGGCATGCGCGGCGTGCAGATCTCCACGTCGGTCGCCGGGCGCGACCTGTCGGACCGGTCACTCGATCCGTTCTGGGCAACGGCAGAGGAGCTCGGCACGTTCGTCTTCATCCACCCGTGGGGATGCAGCCTCGGGGCGCGGCTGGCGACGTCCTACCTGGGCAACATTGTCGGCAACCCGACCGAGACGACGTTGGCCCTGACGCACCTGGTGTTCGGTGCGGTGTTCGACCGGTTTCCGGCGCTGCGGGTGTGTGGAGCACACGGTGGCGGGTACTTCCCGCACTACCTGGGCCGGGCCGATCACGCCTACCGGGTGCGCCCGGAGAGCCGAACGATGGACCGACCGCCCAGCGCGTATCTGGATCACATCGTGGTGGACTCACTCGTCTACGATCCCGCGATCCTGGCGGCGCTGGTGCGCGTGATGGGCGCCGATCACGTTGTCCTGGGTTCGGATTACCCGTTCGACATGGGCGTGACGGATCCGCTGGACCGCCTCGACGCCGTCGGCCTGTCGACGACCGACCGGCAATTGATCGCCGGACGTACGGCGGCGCGGCTGCTCGCCTTGGCCACGGAGAGGTAGGACATGCGCTGGTGCACGTACTCGACCGCGACATCCGGCCCGGGCGTCGGACTCGTCGACGGCGCCACGGTGTACGGACTGCGCGGCCCGGCGACGCTCATCGAGATCCTGGGTACGCCCGAAGCACTGGCCGACGCGGCTCGATCGGCGCGGTCGTCGCCGTCTGAAGTGCTGCCGTTGGCCGACGTGCATCTACACGCCCCGGTACCCGTTCCGCCCTCTGTGCGGGACTTCATGGCGTTCGAGGAGCATGTCGTCACATCGTCGACGGCGCTCGGGCTGGAGGTCGACCCGCTCTGGTACGAGATCCCGGTCTTCTACTTCAGCAACCCGGCAGCGGTCCGCGGTCCCTACGACGCGGTGCCGGTCGCACCGGGAAGCTTGGCATGGGACTTCGAGCTCGAGATCGCCGCGGTGATCGGCCGGCCCGGCTCGGACATCTCGGCGGCCGATGCGGATCGGCACATCGCCGGATACACGGTGCTGTGTGATTGGAGCGCACGTGATCTGCAGGAACGTGAGATGCGACTTCATCTCGGGCCGGCGAAGGGCAAGGACACGGCCACGAGTCTCGGACCGGTTCTAGTGACCCTCGATGAGCTGGAGCCCTTCCGCGCCGGCAACGCCTACGACCTGGCCATGACCGCAACCGTCAACGGACGGCGGTACAGCCAGGGCAATTTCTCTACCATCCATTGGAGCTTCGCAGAGCTGCTGGTCCACGCCTCACGCGGGACCGAACTGCGCACAGGCGACGTGATCGGCAGCGGCACGGTCGGCACCGGCTGCATCCTCGAGCTGTCCCGTACGCACGGCCTGAAAACCTATCCGTGGCTCGTACCCGGAGACGTCGTAACGCTGGCCATCGAGAACATCGGTGAGATCAGGGCAGTGGTCGAGCCGAGTGTTGCGGGCCGCGACTGACAACGGCGGCTCACCCGCGCCACCGCGGGACGGATCCAGGCGAACCGGAGTCAGCCCACGGTGGTGATCCGCGTGGCGTTCAGTCCTACCTACCGTAGTAGGTACTAGGGTACGATCGACAAAACACAGGAGGCAGATCAGTGAGCGCACCAACCGGGAACGACAGCTGGGCGTTGGTGAGCGTGGTCGGCGCGGGCGGTGCTCAACCTCAGGTCGGAGTCCAGCGGTTGGGTTCCCCGCAGGTTCGCATCCCCGCGTTCCTGCGCGGCTACCAGGGCGTTTTGGACGTGATCCGCGATTGGAACGGGTTGGCGTCGCTGCTGCGCGCCCACGACGCCGAGGCCGGGGACCTGGTCGACTCGCCGCAGGTGGTCCTGCCGTTGCGCTACCCGGCGAAGGTGCTGTGCTCGGGACCCAACTACCGCGACCACCTGGCCGAGATGAAGCAATCCGGGTTGGGCGATTCGTGGACCGCGTACTTCTTCTTCAAGCCGCCCACCACCAGCCTCATCGGTCCGACCGATCCGGTGTTGGTCGGCCCGGACTGGCAGAGCGATCAAGTCGACTGGGAAGGCGAGCTTGCGGTGGTCATGGCGCGTGGCGGGCGGGACATCGCGGTTGACGACGCGATGTCGTACGTGGCCGGCTATTGCGTCGCCAACGACATCTCGCTGCGCGGTCCGCACCGTCGCGACACGCCGGCGGCTCCGTTCGTCTGGGACTGGATCGCCTCCAAGGGGGCGGACACGTCGCTGCCGATCGGGCCCGGGCTCGTCCCGGCGTGGCAGATCAACGACGTCCAGAAACTCTCCATCCAGACCCGGGTCAACGGCGAGCTACGCCAAGACGGCAACACCTCGGACATGGTGCTCGACATCGCAACGATGATCGCCCACGCCAGCGCGCAGCTCACGCTCGAACCCGGTGATGTCATCGTCACTGGGACACCGGCGGGTGTCGGCGCTTCGAGCGGAACGTTCCTCGCGCCGGGTGACGTGGTGCAGGTCGACATCCCCGGGGTCGGCAGTCTGCAGAACCGAATAGAGCTGAGGACCGCACGATGACCCTGATCACGCACCTTCGCAGCGTCGCCATCACGGCCCAGGACCCCACGGCCCTGCTGCCATTCTATGAACAAACGTGGGGGCTGCAACGCGTCGCCGACACGGCTGACGGCGCGATCCAGTTGCGCGCCCGCGGGCGGGAACATCACGTTTTCACCCTCGCTCCGGGTGACGGGCACAGCCTGAAGCTGATCAGCCTGGCCGCGTCGTCGTCGGCCGCGGTCGACAGCATCGTGGCCCGGGCGCGCTCCGCCGGCGCAGAGGTCGAACAGGATCCGGCACCGAGCACGGCTCCCGGCGGTGGCTATCGCGCGGTCGTGCGTGACCCGGAGGGCCGGCGGTTGGAGATCAGTGCCGACGTCGTCGAGCACGACGGTCCGACCGCGCGGGAGTTCGGCCCGGATCGACTCAGCCACATCGTCCTCAACTCGACAGACCTGGCGGCGTCCAAAGACTTCTACCAGCAGGTGCTCGGGTTCCGTATTTCGGACTGGTACGAGAACGACCAGATGGTTTTCCTGAGCTGCAACGAACTGCACCATTGCGTCGTGCTGACACCAGGGCGCTGGACGTCGCTGAACCACGTCGCGTTCGAAGTCGCATCCACCGATGAGGTCATGCGGGCGCTGGGCCGGATGCGCAAGGCCGGGTTCGACACCATCTGGGGACCGGGCCGGCACGGTCCCGGCGGAAACGTCTTCTGCTACTTCGTCGATCCCGTCGGCAACGTCATCGAGTACACCGCGGAGTTGCTCCACCTCGCCGATGACTGGCAACCGCACTCCTGGGTCCGCAATCAGGAGAACGCCGACGTGTGGGGAACCAGCGGCGGCATCGGTCCTGAGGTCATCGCGGCCATGGCCAACCCGCCCGCCGGTGCGCGTCCGTGAAAGCGACGGTGATCCAGGGTTTCGGCGGCCCGGACGTGCTGGTGCCGATCGAGCTGCCGCGGCCGGAGCCGGGTCCAGGCGAGGTGCGAATCCGCGTGCAGGCGGTGGCGGTCGCCCGGACGAAGGACGTGGCGGCGCGAGCCGGCCGCCCGCCTTTCGGGCCTCTGATCACCGCGTTCCCGCACGTCCTGGGAACCGAGCACGCCGGCCTGGTCGACGCGGTCGGACCCGACGCGGGTGAGCTGACCACGGGCACGCGAGTGGCGGTATCGGCGGTGCTGTCGTGCGACAAATGCCGGGCCTGTTCGGTAGGTCATGAGGAGGCCTGCGCGACGTTCGGCTTGATCGGCGTGCACCGTCAGGGCAGTTATGCCGAATTCGTCACTGTGCCGGCGACCAACGTTCACCGGGTGCCTGACGACGTCGACGCGATATCGGCCGCAGCGATTGCCGCCAACGGTCCGGTGGCCCGCGCCCAACTTGACGCCGGGCAGGTTGGTCCGGGCAGCACCGTGCTCGTCATCGGTGCCGGCGGGGCGCTTGGTTCGATGTCCGCGACGATGGCGGCGTGGCGCGGGGCGCGGGTGATCGGCGTCGACCGCCTCTCCGATCGCCCTGACCGCCTCGACGGGCTGCCCCTCTTCGCCGCAGTCGACGGCGACGCAGCCGAACTGGCCCAGTCGATCGCGTCAGCGGCCGGCAGCTGGGGTGTGGATTGCGTGATCGACAACTTGGGTCTGCCAAAGGTGTGGGAGGCGTACCGGCCCGCTGTGGCCGACATGGGGCGCATCGTCGTCTCAGGTGCGATCAACCACGATGCACTGCCCATGCGGCTACTGCCCTTCTATCTGCGCAGCCAGTCGCTGATCGGTGTTCGTACTGGCAACCGCGCCCAGATGACGGCGGTGTGGCGCGACGTCACCGATGGATTCCGACCACCCGGCACCCATGTGCAGCCGTTACCGTTCGCGGATGTGGCGACCGCGCACGCCCGGGTCGAAGCGGGCACGGCGCACGGACAGATCGTCCTCGAGGTGCCGTGACCGGCTAACCCGCCGGGGCTGGGCGGGGCGGTCGGGTTTCGGATCACCGCGCCGCCACCTAAGATCCCAAAACGTGCATTTGGGGGTTCTGCGCACGGTTCGATGCCGGGCTCGCCTGACCCCTGTAGTGCGTTCGTACGGGGGATTGATGACCAACCTGCCGCGCATCCCTGCCGCTCCAGCCAACTCAGGATGGCAGTCCGATGCCGCCTGTCGTGGCCTCGGCGACGACCTGTTCTTCGCGCCCGGCAACGAGCGGGGGCAGACCAGGCGCCGTCGCGAGAACAGGGCGAAGGCCATCTGCGCGAAATGTTCGGTTGTCGGCCCATGTCTGGCCTGGGCGTTGGCCGCAGAGGAGGCGTACGGAGTGTGGGGAGGCCGAACGGAGGCCGAGCGTCTACGTCTCGGGGCGCCTAGCCGCTCAGGCTCCGGACCGACGACGCGTGCGTTACCCGACTGAGTGGAGCAGATCAGCCGACGGCGTCGTCCTCCCCCACATGGCACGGCGGGTCCAACTCCACGACGAGAATTCGGTACTGCGCCGCAGCGCCCATCCCCTGCGCCCTAACATGCGGACGTCGGCTCCTTCGTCAAGCGCGAAGAGGGCCTTGAGCAGGCCGATGGTCCCGGTGCCGACGACCAGGACGTGATCACCTGGCGACAGCTAGGCGCCGCGTACCTGGCAGTCTCCGCAGCCGATCATGGTGTCGCCGGTGACACGACGACCCAGCCACGACGGATCGACCTGGGATCCGATCGCCGAAACCGTTCCGCACCACACGTGCCCGAGCCGCAACGGGTAGGCGGCGGCACCCTGATGTAGCAGGAGCATCTCGCCGGTCCAGAACTCGACGTCTGTGACGGCCATACCCCGACCCGGTGGATGTCGAGGACGACCCCGTCGCGAGCTGGCACGGGGTCCGGGACCTCCTGGACTTTCCTTGTCGCGGTCCGGAGACGACGAACGCTCTCATGGGACCTGGATCGGCGTCTGCCGGTGCCGGTTCGCCCCACCTGTGACCACCTGAGCCACGTCGTCCTTGTCGGCGTCGATCAGGTCGACGCCAGCGCCGCTGCACAGCTGGATCAGACAGGGGCAGGGGTTGTCGGTGACGATCGCTCCGACGGCGTCCAGGTCGCACACCTTTGCGAAGTCGGCCGTCCCGATTTCGTGCGATCCATGGCGACCTTGCGGGCAAGTACCCACCGGATGGGTACATCCCGCCGGAGGCGCAAGCTCGCGCGCGAACGGCGGCCTCAGTCGGCGAAGGCCTGTGTACCCAGCACGATCGCCAGTTCCAGCCGTTCAGCGTCCTCGGTGCCGGGCTCGGTGGAGTAGAACATGATCCGCAGATCTTCCCCGGCGACGACGAGAACGTCGCAGTCGACTCCGATGCGCCCGACCGCGGGATGGTCGATGTACTTGTGCCGCGCCGTGTCCTCGTGGGGTCGCAGGTCAGCCGATTCCCACAGTTCGAGGAAGCGCGGGCTGCACCTGCGCAGCTCGGTGATCAGCCGTTGGACGCGTCGATCGGTCGGGTACTTCGCCGCCGTCATGCGCAGGTCCGCGACAAGCCCCTCCTGCTGCTCGGCCAGCTCGTGCGGGGCCTGGACCGCGATCGGGCCGGGCCCGGCGAGGTTGCGCCAGATCCCGTTGCGTGCGATGCCGGTCCAGGCGGACGCACCGGTGAGTGCGTCGTAGGCGTGATTAGTGACCACGAGGTTCCACATGGCGTCGTAGACCGCAACCGGGTTGCCCGCGAGGCGATCGAGCAGGCGCTGCAAGCTGGGTGGGATCCGTTGGGACACGGTCTGCCGCCCCGGAGCTGCCTGCCCACCGAGCCGAAACAGCAATCCCCGTTCCGGCTCGGAAAGACGCAGCGCGCGGGAGAGCGCCTCGATGACCTGGGATGACGGCGAACGGGCCCGCCCCTGCTCGAGCCGGGTCAGGTAGTCCACCGAGATGCCCGCCAGACCAGCGAGCTCCTCGCGGCGTAGCCCGCTCGCGCGTCGGTGTTCGCCAACCGGCAGCCCCACGACCTCAGCCGACGTGCGGTCCCGCCACCGGCGCAACGCCGGTCCGAACCCCTGACCTTCCACGCGTCCAGTCTCCCTCTTAGACCGTGCCGATGTCCTGGCCCTGCCAGTCCTACGACACCTGGACGACTGCCTGACTTCGGGCGGGAGCGCGAAGATCGATCCATGACAACCACACTCATCACCGGGGCGAACAAGGGCCTCGGAAAGGCCACCGCCCGCCGGCTCCTGGGCCTCGGGCACACCGTCTATGTCGGGGCCCGCGACGCCGAACGCGGCCAGGCCGCGGCCACCGAAATCGGCGCCCGGTTCGTCCAACTCGACGTGACCGACGATGCGTCGGTCATTGCCGCCCTCAAGCAGATCGAAGCTGACGGCGGCCTGGATGTCCTGATCAACAACGCCGGCATAGCCAGGCTCGGCAACGGCGGCGAGGCGCTCGACGGGCCGAGCGCACTGGCGGTGTTCGACACCAACGCGGTCGGGATCATCCGCGTGACCGAGGCGGCGCTGCCGCTGCTACGAAAGTCCGCAAACCCGGTCGTCGTGAACGTCTCGAGCGCCCTCGGCTCGTTCTGGGCCACGCACGAGCCGTCCCGACCAGCCGCGCACTACACCTCGATCGTCTACGGCTCCAGCAAGGCGGCGGTTTCAATGATCACCGTCCAATACGCACGGGCGGTCCCCGAGGTCAAGTTCAACGCCGTCGAGCCGGGCATCACCGCGACCGAACTCGGCGGCGGTGACCCCGGTAGCCACCCCGGCCGTTCCGCGGACACCAGCGCGCGCATCGTCGCCGAACTTGCCACGATCGGCGCCGACGGCCCCACCGGCACCTTCCGCGAAGACGACCGCGAACTCGAGTGGTGACCGGCGAAGCACCGCCGGCACGGAGCGAGCTCCTCGCCCACCCACACGCCGGTCGCCTTGAACGACTACCGAGTTACGCACGACCAGGGGGAGGCACCCGTCCGCCCGGTGCCCACGCCCGCCTCGCTACGTGCCACGCCCTCCTGGCTGCCTCCACCGAGTGACGCCAGCCGTGCGTTGGTGGTGCTGCTTCATTCCTGCTGAAGCCGAAGGGGACGGACGTCGACGGCGTCCATACCTGCCGCGGCAGCAGCCTCGAGCCCCTCGTCGCTGTCCTCGTACACGAGGCAATGCGGCGGCCGGACGCGTAGCAGGTCGGCGGCCCTCATGAAGTCTTCGGCCGACGACTTTCCACGGCAACGTCATCCCTGGTAACGATCACGTCGAAGAGCGAGCGCAGGCCCAGCGCGTCCATCGTGGGCAGGACCGCGGCCGCGCTGCCGCCGGTGGCCAAAGGGTCTTCCTCCGATTGTGCTCACATCGCAGAACGTCGACCACGTGGCGCACCTCACCGACCTCCGCTATGCGTAGGAGGCAGTTCCGATCGCGGGCCGCGGCGACAGCATCGACGTCGACCTCGGCCCCCGCCAGACGGGCGATCATCCGGACCATTTCGCGAGCGGAGACGCCGGTGCGCGCGTCGAACCATTCCTGGTCGAGGTCAAGGCGGACCTCGTTCAGAGCCACGCGGAGAGACTCGAAGTTCACCTGCTGACTGTCCGCGACCGTCCCGTCCCAATCAACCAGGAGGGCACGATGCCGCCGGTCGGGTCGAAGGTCGGCCGCGCGGGTTTCCAGTATGAGGGTCCTACCCGCCTCACCTCCCGCGCCTCATCTCAGAAGACTATTCCGCTCGGTGAGAGTTCCCCTTGTTCGGCTGACCGCCGCAATGCGAGCGTGGAGATCCGCCCCGACCGGCCATATCTGGCCTTCGAAGTCGGCGGGCGGATCCGCCGAGGGAGACCGAACTCTGTGACTGACGTGCGCGACGCGACCTACGACATTCTCCGGTCGCACGGTTTGACCACGATCTTCGGCAACCCTGGTTCCAACGAGCTGCTCTTCCTCGCCGGGCTACGGCCGGACTTCCAGTATGTGCTGGGCCTACACGAAGGTGTCGTGCTGGCGATGGCGGACGGGTATGCACTGGCGCGAGGTGGACCGGCGTTCGTCAATCTGCATTCGGCCGCCGGCACCGGTAACGCCATGGGCCCGCTCACGAACTCGATCTATTCGCACTCACCGCTGGTCATCACCGCCGGGCAGCAGGTCCGCGCCACCATCGGTCAGGAGGTCATGCTAGCGAACGTGGACGCGGCAACCCTGCCGAAACCGCTCGTCAAATGGAGTTGCGAACCCGCCTGCGCCCAAGACGTCCCGCGCGCGATCAGCCAGGCCATCCATCTTGCGAATTTGCCGGCCAAAGGACCGGTGTACGTATCGATTCCCTACGATGACTGGGCGCAAGAAGCTCCACCCACAGCGCAACACCTGGTGGGGCGAAGGGTCGCCGTCGGTGGTTGCCTTTCCGCGGACCAACTCTCTGAGCTAACCGACCTCCTCGACGCAGCGGACAATCCGGTCCTGGTGTTCGGGCCCGAGGTCGACGCCGAGGCGGCCAACGACGACGCCGTCCGGCTGGCTGATGCGCTCGGCGCCCCGGTCTGGCTCGCTCCCTCTCCGTCACGATGTCCGTTCCCCACCCGACACTCCAGCTTCCGCGGTGTTCTCCCGGCGGGGGTCCAGAGTCTCACCGACGTGTTGAGCGGTCACGACCTGATCCTGGTCGTCGGGGCACCGGTGTTCCGCTACCACCAGTTCGTGCCAGGTGACCTACTCCCCGCTGGCGCACAGTTGATCCATCTGACCGGTGATCCGGGCGAGGCGGCAAGAGCGCCGGTCGGAAACGCAATTGTCTGCCGGGTGGGCGACGCGTTGGCTCGCTTGTCCGATGCGGTGAGGCGTGGACAGCGGCCGAAGTTGCCGCCTCGGGAGGACTTCGCGGTGCCCCCATCATCTTCTGGCCACGGAATGCACCCAGCGGAGGTTTTCGCCCTACTGCGCCAGTTGGCGCCGCAAAACACGGTATGGGTCAAGGAATCGACGTCGACCACGGAAGACTTCTGGGCTCAGGCGGACCTCTCCCTTCAGGGCAGCTACTTCTTTCCAGCAGCAGGTGCACTCGGATTTGGGCTGCCCGCTGCGGTGGGCGCTCAGATCGCGTGCCGCGATCGCCAAGTCATCGGGCTCATCGGCGATGGTTCTGCCAACTACGGGATCACCGCTTTATGGACCGCGGCGCGCTACCAGATCCCGGTGATCATCGTGCTGCTGAAGAACGGGACGTATGGCGCCCTGCGCTGGTTCGCCGAGCAGCTCGACGCCGGAGAGACCCCCGGCCTCGATGTGCCGGGGATCGATTTCGTAGAAATAGCTCAGGGCTACGGCGTCACCGCTGCCGCCGTCTCGTCGAACGAGGAGTTCGTCCACGCATTCAAGTCGGCGCTCAGCAGCGGGCAAGCGGCTCTGATCGAAGTCCTTACTGAAGTCAGTAGTCCAGATACAGCGTGACGGACGTTCACGGCACGCTGTCGGCCATCACAAAGCAAAACCAAAACCCTAAAATCCGAAAGGCAAAGCGATGACTCCATCCGACTCCGCCGTCGGGGCCGTGTCCCCATTGGCCGGCGTCCTGGACCGCTTCCCGGAACTTCCCCATGAGCAGGTGACCTTCTTCCAGGACCCGGAGACTGGGCTCAAGGCGATCGTCGCGATACACGACACGACGTTGGGACCAGGGTTCGGAGGCACTCGCTTTTATCCCTACCCCGACGAAGCGACGGCTCTGACGGACGTGCTGCGCCTGTCCCGAGGGATGACCTACAAGACGGCGATGGCCGGACTGCCTTGTGGCGGCGCCAAGGCCGTCATCATCGGGGATCCTCTGGCGCTGAAAACCGATCAGTTGCTGGAGACTTACGGACGATTCATTCAGAGCCTTGGCGGCCGCTACGTCACCGCCGGTGATGTCGGCACCAGCGCCGATGATCTCGATGTGATCGGTCGAACCACTAAGTATGTGTTGGGCCGAAACGCATCGGCCGGGGGTTACGGAGACAGTGGTGCGATGACAGCGCTTGGCGCGTTCCACGCGCTTCGCGCAGGCGCTGAAGCTGGGTTCGGTACCAGCGTCCTGACCGGACGTATCGTCGGCGTAGAGGGGATGGGCAAGGTCGGATACAACTTGATCGAACTCCTGCTCGACGCTGGTGCCGAGGTTGTCGCGTCTGACGTGTCGGCTCCAGCACGCGACCGAGTGGCCCGCGCCTTCCCGATGGTCACCATAGCGGACCGGGTCATCGACCAGAACGTGGACATTTACGCACCCTGCGCCCTCGGCGCAACGCTTACCTCGGAGTCGGTCGCCGCGATCAAAGCCGCGGTTGTATGCGGTGCCGCAAATAATCAACTCGCGAGCCCCTCGGTCGAACGCGAACTGGCCGGCCGCCGCATAATCTGGGTGCCGGACTTCGTGGCGAGCGCCGGCGGTGTCATCCTCGGTTCTTACGAATTCCGGCGGCTGCCGATTGGGGCCGTGGTCGCACAGGTCGAGAAGATCTACGACACCGCTGTCGAGGTTCTCTCGATTTCGCGTCGCGATGATCTGCTTCCGGGGGTGGCCGCCGAGACGGTCGCCCGGACACGGATCCAACGAGGAAAACGCCTCCCAAGGCCGGGCTACCTGCCTGACGAATAGGCTGTTCGAGGCAGGTGAATATCGTGCGTCGAAGCGGCGGTTGGATGTCACCTCGGCTCCGGAGCGGGTAAGTGAAGGCGAATGCAACAAGCGGGCACAGAAGCAGAGGTCTCGGTGGTCCGGCGCGCCCTGATGGTGCTGGACTGCTTCCTCGGCAACCCGGTCGAGCGCACCCCGACGGAGATCAGCC
The DNA here is from genome assembly GCA_964252015.1 of uncultured Jatrophihabitantaceae bacterium. Lineage (GTDB taxonomy): Bacteria > Actinomycetota > Actinomycetes > Mycobacteriales > Jatrophihabitantaceae > CAXSBR01. The sequence continues at coordinate 100,462 of CAXULW010000006.1, forward strand.
GTGAGACCGGTCTGCCGATGGCGACCGTGCATCGGTTGCTCACCACGCTCATCGACTGGGGCGGGGTCGAGAGACATGGCCGGGGCCGCTACCGGCTCAGCATGCACGTTTGGCGACTGGGAGCGGCCGCCCCCCATGCACGCGCCCTTCGCGATGTTGCCATGCCCTACTTGGAGGACCTGCGCGAGGTGACCCACGAGGTGGTGCATCTCGCCGTACTGGACGGAATCGAGGCGTTGTACCTGGAGAAACTACCGAGCCGACGGGCGGCGACGGTGATTTCCGGGGTGGGCCGGCGGCTTCCGCTACACGCGACCGGACCCGGCAAGGTGCTGCTGGCCTACAGCGGCCCAGAGTTGCTGGATCAGGTGATCGCGGCCGGACTCAGGCCGGTGACCTCCTCCACAATCGCGACCGAAAGGCAGCTCAGATCTGTACTCGCGGATATCCGACGTACCGGCCTCGTCGTAACCCGCAACGAGATGACCGACGGCAGTTCGTCGGTGGCAGCGCCGGTGTTCGGAGCGGATGGGTCCATCGTTGCGAGCCTGGCTGTTGTTACCCGTTCGGACCGCCTTCGCCCGGGATCGCTGGCGCCACTCGTCCGCGTCGTGTCCAACAGTCTCTCCCGGGCCCTACGAGACGAGGCCCCCGCACGCCCGCCTCATGGCATCGCCGGACACCGAACCATGAGATTGATGACCGACCAGTCCACCGTCTAGCCGCGTTGCGTGAGGGCCTGCGCCGGAGTGGCCTGGTCCACGAGTTGCGCAATTGTGGTCTTCTCCAGTTCGTCCTCGATCGCTTCCGGGTGCGCTGGTCGATGTCGGTGACCCGAGACGGATGCTTCGGCCCACCGGGCCGTGAGGGTGCCTGCGTAGGAGCCGAGGACATGGTTCGCGCCCTGGACGATGCGCCACACGTCGCCGAGGGGGATCGTGGCCGGGTCCGGTAGCAGTTGCGAGCCGCCACCGTTCTGGCCGGCGGTGACGAGCACGCCAGACAAGACCTGTTACTGGGCCGATGTCGCGGGTGCGGGTGCGCGGACCGCACGCTCAGTTCCCGAGTCAATGCTGTCGTTCGCGGTCAGGTCGGTGGGCGCGACGGCGGGCCGGACGAGCGTGGCCAGGGCGATGACGGCAGCGATCCCGAGGCCGGCCATGACGATGGCGGTGGGTAACGCTGCGTTGGAGGCGTGGATCCCGACCAACGGTGCGGCGAGACCACCGAACAGGTATTGACCGAAGCCGAGCAGTGCGGCGGCCGCGCCGGCGTTGGAGCCGTGGTGTTCCAGGCCCAACGCAGCCGCGTTCGGCAGCACCAAGCCCACGCTGGTGACCACGATGAAGAAGCCGGCCAGCAGCGGCCACAGCCCGGCCCCGGTCGTGACAAAAACGAGGAGGGCGACACCCCCCACGGCCGATCCGATCGCGCCGACCGTGAGCAACCGTCGTGCTTCGACGTGCCGGACGAGCCTTCCGCTGGCTTGGGCCGCGGCGACCAGTCCGAGCGCGTTTACGGCGAACACGACGCTGTACTGGCGTGGGGACAGGCCGTGCAGGTCCTCGAGGACGAACGGGGATCCGGAGATGTAGGCGAACATGGCGGCGAACACGAACGCGTTGGTGAGCGCGTAACCCACGAGATTGCGGTCCCCGAGTAGGCGGACGTACACCGCGCCGGTCGCGCGCAGTCCACCGCTTTGCCGCGACGGCCGAGGCAGACTTTCCGGCAACCAACCGACGCAGGCGATGAGCACCGCGCCGCTCAGCCCCGCGAGCGCCACGAAGATCGCGCGCCACCCGGAGAGGCTCAAGATCTGCGCGCCCACGAGCGGGGCCAGGATCGGTGCGAGGCCGGTGACGAGCAGCAGGAGGGAGAAGTAGCGGGCCGCCGCATTCCCGGTGTAGCGGTCGCGCACGCAGGCGTAGGCAATGACGAGAGCGAACGCGCCGCCGACGCCCTGAACGCCGCGGAACAGAACGAGCAGCGCGATGTTCGGCGCGAGGGCACACGCAATCCCCGCTGCGGTGTACACGGTCACCCCGAAAAGCAAAGGCCGCCGCCGTCCCAACGCGTCGCTCATCGGCCCGGCCACCAGCTGACCGATGGCCAGACCGATGAGGCAGGTCGTCACGGTCAGCTGCGCCAGGGACGCAGCGCTGCCCAGGTCGTCGGCCAGGCGCGGCAGACCGGGCACGTAGGCGTCAGTGGACAGCGGGCCGAGCGCGACCAGTGCTCCCAGAATCAGGAGCACAGACACGCTGCGCACGTGATCCGGTGCCTCGCCATGGATCGTCGCCTTGGTCATCGTTCTGACGTCCTTCTTCTGATGGGCTGGCCGGGCGGTCTGGCATGACGATTGCTTTCAGGAGAAAGTCCCCGCGGCCCGAAGGACGTCGGCCAGTGCGGTCGGCTGGCGTCCGGTCAGCTCGGCGACCGCGGTGCTCACGTTCCCGAGGTAACCGTCGCGGGTCGACGCGCCAAAGGACGTCACCAGCTCCGCCGCCTCGTCCGGCAGTCCGGCCTCGCGCAAGCCGGCCGCGAACGCGTCATCGTCAACGCTGACCAGCTCGACCGGGCGGCCGCCGAACTCGCGCGCGAGTGCGGCCAGGTCAGCGCCGCTCAAGGCCTCAGGCCCGGTGACGTCGTAGACCATTCCCTCGTGACCGTCCTGGGTCAGGACGGCAGCGGCGGCCGCCGCACAATCCTCTCGTGTCACGTAGGCGGTGGCGCCGTCCCCACCGTTGGTCACCAGTTGCCCCGACGCGGCCGCATGCTCGATGGCTGGCACCTGCATGTGCGCGTACACGTTGTTACGCAGCACCGTCCACTGCACCGTGCTGTCGCGCAGCGCCCGCTCGGTGCCGGCGTGATCGGCGACCACCTGCGCGGGGTTGTCCGAGACCGGCTCGGGAACGGAGGTGTACACGATGTGGCGCACACCGGCCTTCGCCGCGGCCGCGATGGCCGCACGCTGCGGGTCCAAGCGGGAACCGACCGCGTCCGTGGAAATGATCAAAAGCCGCTCGACCCCTGCGAACGCGCCGTCGAGTGTGCTCGGGTCGGTGAAGTCAACTCGTCGCACCTGCGCCCCGCGGGCGGCGAGGTCGGCCAACAGCTCCGGCTTCCGGGTGCCTAGGACGACCTCGTGCGGGTCGACAGCGTGCAGCACCAACTCGGCGGTGGCGCGTCCCAGTGGACCGGAAGCTCCGGTGATGGCGATCGTCATATGTCTTCTCCAAATGCACTCGTCACGGTTGCGAATACGCTTACCGTAGCCGTGACGGTTGCGATATGGCAACATGGACCTCATGGCGACGACGCGCAACACGCAGTTTGCGGTCGCTGTACACGTGCTCACCTACCTCGCCGACGCCGGCCCGGGCCGCACCGCAAGTTCCGACGAGCTGTCCGGGAGCACCAACGTCAACCCGGTCTACGTGCGTCGTGTGCTCGGCCCCCTGCGCGAAGCCGGGCTGGTCCGCTCACGCCCGGGCCAGCACGGAGGTTGGGAGTTGGCACGAGACGCCGGGGATATCACGCTCGCGCAGGTCTGGCGCCTGCTGCAAGGCACCGACCCGCTACTCGGCCTGCACGGACCCAATCCCGCGTGTGCGATCGGCCGCAGCGTCCAGAACTCGCTGACCGAGCTCGATCATGCGGTATCCCGCGCGGTGGACGACGAACTGGAACGATTCACGGTCCAGGACCTCCTGATCCCCAGCGTGCCGACCCGGAAAAGTTAGGGCATAGCGCCGCCGCCAGTCATTTATCCGGAACAACCGCTTACCAGCGGGAGATCCGAGGAACGGTGATCAGCGAGCCCGGGTGGCCTCGGGCGCGGCCCGCCAGGCTGAGTTACGGAGCAGGCGCAGGCCGTTGAGTCCGACGATGACGGTTGACCCTTCGTGTCCGGCCACGCCGAGGATCAACGGGAGATGGCCCACCAGATCCCAGGCAGACAGGCTGACGATGACGGTGGCGGCGACCACGAGGTTCGCATTGGCAGCACGACAGGATCGCCGGGCCAGGTCGAGCACGGCAGCCAGGGAGCCCAGGTCGTCGCGGACGATGATGGCGTCGGCCGTTTGCACCGCCAGGTCTGAGCCGCGCCCACCCATCGCGATGCCCAGGTGCGCGGTGGCCAGGGCAGGCGCATCGTTGACGCCGTCACCGACCAGCAGGACGTGCCGCCCCGCGTCCTGCAGCGCCTGCACGTGGGTTACCTTCTCGGCCGGGAGTAGGGCGGCGTGGACATCGTCGATGCCGACCTCGCCGGCCAGGAGGTCCGCGGCGCGGGCGTTGTCACCGGTCAGCAGCACCGGCGGGTGCGTGGTGGCCGCCGTGAGCGCGGCCACGGCGGCGGGCGCGTCGGAACGCACGCGGTCGGTCAGGCCGAGCACACCGCTCAACACATCGTCGACGATGACGACGACCGCGGTTCCGCCGGCGGCTTCGATCTGCTGGATAAACCCCTGTCCAGCCGCGCGGCCCGGGGCCGGGTGCTGTTGGTCGATCAAGGCGGGTGAGCCGACCTGGACGGTCCGTCCGTCGACGGTGGCGGTAACCCCGCGACCGGGCACCGAGACGAACCGGTCAGCGGTGGCGATAGTGAGGCCGGCCTCTTCAGCGGCCGCGACGACGGCCGTGGCCAGGGGATGCTCGCTGGGACCTTCCGCGGCCGCAGCCAGGGCCAGCAGTCCGTCGGCGTCCAGGCCGTCGGCGTCCAGGCCGTCGGCGTCCCGGCCGGCCTCGGGCAGGACATGCACGGTCGATAGTCGTGGGGTGCCGTAGGTGAGGGTGCCCGTCTTGTCGAATGCGACGCAGTCGGCCAAGGCGAGCTGCTCCATGACGATGGCGGACTTGATCAACACACCGTGGCGGCCGGCGTTGGCGATCGCCGCCAGCAACGGGGGCATCGTGGAAAGCAGAACCGCACAGGGCGAAGCGACGATCATGAATGTCATGGCTCGCAGCAGGGTGGGCAGCAACGACGCTCCGAGCAACGTGGGGATAGCGAACAACGCGGTCGTGGCCGCGACGACGCCGACGGAGTACCGCTGCTCGATGCGTTCGAAGACCAGCTGAGCTCTGGCTTTGGTTGCCGAGGCCTGTGCGACCTGGGCCACGATCCTGGCCATGACCGACTCCTCCGCCGGCCGGTCCACCCGCACAACCAGCGCCCCGGTGCCGTTGATGGTGCCGGCGAACACCTCGGCGCCGGCCCGCTTGGGGACCGGCATCGGCTCCCCGGTGATCGAGGCTTGGTCGACTTCGCTCGCCCCGTGGATCACCACGGCATCAGCGCCGATCAGCTCACCCGGACGAACCAGCAGTAGGTCACCCACGGCGACCGCGGCCGCGTCCGTGCGCTCCTCACGCCCGGCCGCGTCGAGGCGGGTCACCTGTTCGGGGGCCAGGTCGAACAGGGCTCGCACCGAGTCCGCCGTCCGCTTGGTCGCCACCGCCGCCAACGCTCCGGACGTGGCGAAGATGACGATCAACAGCGCACCGTCGAAGAGCTGGCCGATCGCTGCGGTGACGAGCGCGGCCACGATCATCAACTGGTCGACGTTGAGGGACTTCTCGCGCGCCGTGCGCACCGCGGCCAGGCCCGCTTCCCATCCACCGGTGGCGTAGCAGGCCAGATACAGCAACCAGTACGGGGTGGCGGGCGCGCCCGGCGACTGGAGAATTGCACCCGCGGCGAACAGGACGGTGGACAACGCCGCCCACCGCACCTTGGGGACCCCGAGAACGGCCCGCGCCCGCTCGCCCGGCGACCGGATGGCGACGGCCCCGGGGCGGGGTCGCGACGCCGACGACACGGGGACTCCTCGCACGCGGGGCCGTTCCTGCAACCGGAACCTGCGCAACGCTACCGGTAACAGTGTGGGTGGCACGCCGCTGCACGACGAGACCCGACAAACGATATTGACAACGGATTCGGTTTCGGGGTTGACTGGCTGGGGCGGGGCGCTCAGCGTGCCCAATGACCCCCACGTTCAGCGAGTCCCAGCGAGTCCCAGTGAGTCCCAGTGAGTCCCAGTGAGTCCAGGAGTCCAGCATGTGCCGTAGCGTCCGTCCCCGCGTGCTGTTGCTGCCCCTACGCCTGGCCCTAGCCCTAGCCCTGCCCCTAGCCCTGACCCTGACCCTGGCCGGCTGCAGCACCGCGTCCAAGTCGACCTCGACGTCGTCATCGGCAGCGGGATCTGATTCGGCGGCCGTGTCGTCAAGCAGCGGGTCGGCGTCATCGTCGTTGCGTACCGGCGGGCCGGGCAAGGTCATCACGGCGGCGGCGAGCATCGATGCCTGGGGCAGCATCCTGTCCCAGCTCGGCGGCAATCACGTCACGACAACGTCGATCATCACCAACCCGAACACCGATCCACACGACTACGAACCGACGCCGAAGGACGGCGTGGTCATCGCCAAGGCGGCCGTGTTTGTGGAGAACGGCATCGGCTATGACTCGTGGGCGGCCAAGGCGGTCGCAGCCAACCCGGACTCCAACCGACAGGTGATCGACGTCGGCCGCCTCGTCGGCGTCCCGGACGGCGGCAACCCGCACCGCTGGTACTCCCCTGCAAACGTGGAGACGGTCGCCAACGCCATCACCGCCGACCTGAAGAAGGCCGACCCGGACGACGCCGCGTATTTCACCGCCCAGCGGACCCGGTTCGAGACGACCGGCTTGGCCCGTTACCACGCTCTGATCAAGCAGATCAAGGCCACCTACTCCGGTGTCCAGGTCGGGGCGAGTGAAAGCATTTTCGCGCCCCTGTCCGACGCGCTCGGACTAGATCTGATCACCCCCGCGAGCTTTCTCAAGGCGATCAGCGAAGGCACCGACCCGTCGGCGGCCGACAAGGCGACCATCGACACCCAGATCAGCCAGAAGAAGATCAAGGTGTACGTGTTCAACAGCCAGAACTCGACCCCGGACGTCTCCGCCCAGGTCAAAGCCGCTAAAAAGCAGGGCATCCCGATCGCGGCAGTCACCGAAACCCTGTCCCCCGCCGGCGCCAGTTTCCAAGACTGGCAGGTCGCCCAGCTCGAAGTCCTGCAGGCCGCGCTGGCCACCGCGACGGCTCGATGAACGGCACCCGGGCCGCTGGCACGCGGCATTCCTACCTCGCCGGGCACGACCTCATCGGCGGCGGCGGGCATGCTGGACCCGTGGGTATCACGGACTCCACCCCCCCGCCGGAACCGGACCACGGCCGCGCCGATGTGGTCGAGCTCGAGCGTGTCTCGGCCGCGGCGGGTGGCCGCACGATCTGGGCTGAGGTGACCCTGCGGGTCCGCGCTGGTGAATTCGTGGCCGTACTCGGACCCAACGGGGTCGGCAAATCAACCTTGCTCAAAGCCATTCTCGGATTGCACCCGGCCGCCACCGGCCGGATCCGGGTGCTGGGCGCTGACCCCGGTCGGCGCAACGCCCGGATCGGGTACCTGCCCCAGCGGCGCGCGTTCGACCCGTCTACCCGGGTTCGCGGCGTAGACGTCGTGCGTCTGGGCTGGGACGGCGACCGGTGGGGCGTCCCGCTGCCGGCCCGCCTCGGCGGTGCCCGCGCCCGAGCCGGGCGGGACCGGGTCAACGAGGTCATTGCCCTGGTCGGGGCGCAGGACTATGCCGACCGACCCATCGGGCAATGCTCGGGCGGGGAACAGCAACGCTTGCTCATCGCCCAGGCCCTGGTGCGCCGGCCGGAACTCCTCGTCCTTGACGAACCCCTGGACAGCCTCGACGTCACCAACCAGGCTTCGGTCAGCGCCCTGATCCAGCAGGTCTGCCGCACCCAGAACGTAACCGTCCTCATGGTTGCTCATGACGTCAACCCGATCCTGCCCTACCTCGACCAGGTCATTTACCTCGCTCACGGCGGGGCGGTCATGGGACCCCCCGGCGAGGTCATCACCGCGGACACCCTGACCATGCTCTACGGCACCCCGATCGACGTACTCCACGACCGGGCGGGGCGCCTGGTGGTGGTGGGGCAACCCGACATCCCGGCAGCCCACCGCTGATGGGGAACGGACTGTCCTGGAACGTGGTCGACGACGTCAACCAGCTGTTGATGTTCAACTTCATGCTGAACGCGCTGCGCGCAGGCACCATCGTCGCTGTCGTCGCCGGCGCGATCGGCTACTTCATGGTCCTACGGCGGCAATCGTTCGCCGGGCACACCCTGGCCGTCATCGGTTTCCCGGGCGCCGCCGGCGCGACCTGGCTCGGGGTCAGCGTGGCGATGGGCTACTTCGGGTTCTGCATTGCCGGCGCCCTGGTCATCGCGGCTTTGCCGGGTGGCGGGCAGGCCGGCGGCGGCGCTGGCGGCGCTGGCGGGTACGGCGAGAAATCGGCGGTCATCGGTACGGTCCAGGCGTTCGCGCTGGCGTGCGGGTTTCTCTTCGTCAGCCTGTACCACGGTTTCCTGTCCGGGCTGAACAGCCTGCTGTTCGGGACCATCATCGGCGTCACCGATGACCAGGTGCTGGTACTGCTGAGCTGCGGCGCCATCTGCCTGGTCGTGCTGGCGGTGATCGCCCGGCCGCTGTACTTCACGACCGTCGACCAGGACGTGGCCCGCGCCCGTGGCGTGCCGGTGCGGCTGGTGTCGACGGTGTTCCTGGTCCTGCTCGCGGTCGCTGCCGCCGGCACCAGCCAGGTCACCGGCAGCCTCCTGGTCTTCGCGCTGCTGGTGGCGCCGGCGGCGACCGCGGTCCGCCTCACCGCGCGGCCCGTCGTCGGAGTGTTCCTGTCGATGCTGGTCGCCGTCGCCATCACGTGGGTCGGGGAGGGTGTGGCGTTCTTCTCCCCGTACCCGATCGGGTTCTGGGTGACCACGTTCGGGTTCGCGGTGTTCCTGATCGCCAGTGCCTACCGTGCGGTCGCCGACCGCGCTCGCCGCGGCCGGCTACGCGCGAACCCTGCCGCTGCCGTCCCGGTGGTGGACCCGGTCGCGCTGTCCAGGCCGCAGTGACCGCTGCTGCGGCCGGGCGGGCGCTGCTTGCGTCCGACCCGGTCACCGGCGTCGGGCACATGCTCGGTCACCCGTTCATCCAGCACGCGCTGGCCGCCGGGACCGCGATCGCGCTGGTGTCCGGTCTGGTCGGCTACTTCGTCGTACTGCGCGCGCAGGTGTTCGTCGGCGACGCGCTGTCCCACGTGGCCTACGCCGGCGCGCTGGCGGCGCTCGCCGCCGGGATCGATCTACGCCTGGGCCTGTTCGCCGCCACCGTCGGGGTCGGGGTGGCTATCGGCCTCCTCGGCGGCCGGGGGATCGCCGACGACGTCGTCATCGGCACCGTGTTCGCCTGGGTCCTCGGCCTCGGTGTGTTCTTCCTGGCCTACTACACCACCCACGGCAGCGGCACCGCCAGCAACGGCGCCGCGAGCGTCACCGTCCTGTTCGGATCCATCTTCGGTATCAGCGCCGCCGAGGCTACGACAGCGGTCCTGATCGCGGTCGCGTTGATCGCTGCGATCCTGGTGCTGGCCCGACCGCTGCTGTTCGCCAGCATCGACCCGGCCGTGGCCGCCGCCCGCGGCGTGCCGGCGCGGCTGCTCGGACCGGTGTTCCTCGCCGTCGTCGGCGCCACCGCCGCCGAAGCGAGCCAGGCCGTCGGCGCGCTGCTCCTGTTCGGGCTGTTGGCCGCCCCGCCGGCGGCTGCGCAACGACTCACCGCCGACCCGTGGCGGGCGTTCGCGCTGTCCGGCGCGTTGGGCGTCACGGCCATGTGGGCCGGTCTCGGCCTGGCGTACGCCTACCCGGTGCTGCCGGCGAGCTTCGCGATCATGACCGTCGCCGCTGGTGAATTCCTGCTGGCCGCCGGCGTCGCCCGCACTCGCCGGGCCCGGCATACTGCCCGCCCGGCGCCCGCCGTCGCGACTTAAGAGCGCAGACGGGCGGGCGGGCCGGTGCGTCGCCGGCGCGAGCGGTCACCCTGCTCAGCTCAGCCAGGTACTCGAGAAATCGTAGTAGTTACAAGAGAAGGCGTTCGACGTCTTGGCGCCGCGGACCTTCTTCCCGTAGGCGTCGAGCCAGTTGTTGGTCGCCGGAATGATGTAGGGCCCGTCTTTTACCTGCTGTTCCTGTACGGCGTGCCACTTGTCCTTGGCCTTGGCCTCGTCGACTTCGCCGATCGCGTCGAAGATCAGCTTGCTCGCAGCGGCATCGCCGCCGAAGTGCGATTCGTTGTAGGGACCGGCCGGGACCATGGACGACAGGTAGAACACCGCGAGGGAGTTCACGCCGGTGCTGAAGAAGGTCACCGAGAAGTCCCTGGTGAAGAACCCCGCTTGTGGGGTGTAGAACTCGGCCGGTGTGTAACGCTGGACGTCGATCGTCACACCGGCCTGCTTGGCCTGTTGTTGGAACAACGTTGCGGTGTCGCTCTGCCCGGGCACGACCGTCGACGTCTTGAGGGCCAGCTTCAGATCGGAGGCCCCGGCCGACTTCAGCAGCGATTTGGCCTTGTCGATGTCCTGTACCTGCTTCAGGTCGCTGGCCCAGTACCGATCGGTGAAACCCGGCGCGTCGTTGGCCAGGGTGGCGTAGCCCTGATAGACGTTCGCCACGAACTGGTCGCGATCGGGAATGAGCTTGAGGGCCTCACGGACGACCGGATTCTTCAGGGCGCCCTGGTCGACCCGCATCACCGGGCCGACAAAGCCCGGACCCGGCTGATTGCCCAACACAATGCGACCGGTGCGCGCGTTCGCCTGGGCCAGCGCCGGCGGCACCCCCGGCGCAACGTCAATGGCATTCGCGAGCAGGGCGTTGAGACGGCTCTGGTCCGAGATGTAGCTCGAGTCAACCACGAGGGAGTCGACGTAAGGTCCACCGTGGCGCCAGTAGTTCTTGTTGGCGTTGAACAGGCTGTAGGAACCGGGTTTGAACGTCTTGAGGGTAAACGGCCCGGTGCCATTTCCGTTGCCGAAGTTCTTCGTCCCGGCCTGCACGATGTAGCAGTTCGGGAAGCACGTAACGGTGGTGAAGTCAGCGATCGCGACCTTCAACACGATCTCGACGGTGTAGTTGTCGATCTTGCGGGCCTTGCCGAAGTCGACGATCGTCGCCAGCACCGCGTTGAACAGGTTGGTCTTGTCACCCCAACTGTGCTGGACGGTGTACACGACGTCGTCGGCGGTGAAGGGCTTTCCGTCGTGCCACTCCACTCCGCGCCTGAGGTGAAAGGTCCACGTCTTGGCGTCGGCGCTGGGAGTGGCGCTCTCGGCCAGGGCCGGGATAGTGGTTCCGTTCGGGCCCGGCAGGAACAACGGGTCGTACAGGCTGAACAGCCGGATGAAGTCTGAAATCCCGATCGTGGCCAGCGGACTGATGGTTTCGACGGATCCGTTGGTGATGGCTCCGATGCGCAGTGTCCCGCCCCGCGAGATCGCGCCGGCGGCGGCAGGCCCGTCCGAGTACACCTTCTTGCCCGTCGGCGCCGCCGCACACGCACTAAGGCCCAGGCCGGCGGCGGCCAGGCCGAGCGTGCCAGCCAGAAAGGTCCGACGACTGGTCCCGGCGGACTCCGGGAGCCACAGATCACCGGTGCTCATGTACGCGCTCCTGTCGGTTGAACTTGCGCGGTTACCGGTGCACGGCGGATCACACGGACGCCGTCACACTCGGCACAGCGCTCATCAAGCGCTGTGCGTAATCCGATTCCGGGTTGTCCAGCACGGCGCGAGTCGCACCGGCCTCGCAGATCCGTCCACCCTGCAGGACCAGTACCCGGTCGGCGAGGTTGGCCACCACGCCCAGATCGTGGGTGATGAACAGCATCGACAATCCCAGCCGTTCGCGCAGATCACGCAGCAGCGACAGCACCGCCGCCTGCACCGACACGTCCAGCGCGGAAGTGATCTCGTCGCAGACCAGGATCTCGGGATTCGTGGCCAGCCCGCGGGCGATGGCGACGCGCTGACGTTCACCACCAGACAATTGGCGGGGCAGGCGGTCGGCCAGCGAGGGCTGCAGCCGAACCAGCTCCATGAGCTCCTCGACGGTGCGCCGATTGCTCTTCGGGCACAGCCGCAGCGCGCGTTCGATCGCCGTCCGGACGGTCTGTCGAGGGTTGAGGGCGGCGGTCGCATTCTGGAACACGATCTGAATCAGGCGGCGCTGTTCGACAGTGCGCTTCTGCGCGACCGGCGCAAGCTGCTGGCCGAGCAGGTTGATCGAGCCGGAGTGGTAGCTCTGAATACCCGCGATCGTCCGGGCGATCGTCGTTTTGCCGCTGCCCGATTCGCCGACCAACGCAACGCATTCACCTTGGTTGAGCGTGAAGCTGACGTCAGCCACGGCCGCCACGGGAACGCCGCGCACCCGGTACTCGATCGACAGCTTGTCGACCGTGAGAATTTCTTTCGACGAGTCTCGATCCGCCTCGACCTCGGTGTCGTGGACGACCGACACGTCGGAGGTCAGCGGATGGAAGCAGCTCACCAGCCTCTCGCTGGCGTCGATCGCGGCCAGCGGCGGCTCTTCCGCTCGACAGACATCGGTCGCGTGCGGACAGCGCGGCGAGAACGAGCACGACCGGTCATCTCGCTCGGTCAGCGATATCGAAACTCCGGGCATCGCCTGCACCAGGGTTGCCGCGCGGTGATCGGGGGTCGACTGCAGCAGCCCGCGGCTGTAAGGGTGCGCCGGGCGGTTGATCACCTGATCTACCGTCCCGAACTCGATGATCTTGCCGGCGTACATCACCGCGACGTGCGTGGCCAGCTGGGCGACCACGGCCAGGTCGTGGGAGATGTAGACCATCGCCACCGAGAGGTCCCGGCGCAGCCGGCGCAACTCCTCGAGCACTGCTCCCTGGGTGATGACATCCAGCCCGGTCGTCGGCTCGTCCAGCACGATCGTCTGTGCCCCGGAAAGCAGCGCGATGGCCAGACACACCCGCTGCTGTTGGCCGCCGGAGAGCTGATGTGGGAAACGGCGCTGGAACTCCTCCGACGTGCCGAGGCCGACGATCTTGAGCACTTCGGCGCGTTCGGCCGCCAGATCCTTCGACCCGTTGTCGCCATTTGCGTCTCGATGAGACTGCATCTCGCGCAACGCTCGGCCGATACGCATCGACGGATTGAGCGAGGTCCCGGGAGATTGGGGGACGTAGCTGAGGTAGCGCCCGCGCAAGGCCGCGAGACTGCGAGTGTTGGTGAGGTCGAACGGCGGATGCCCGGGCAGAGTTACGGTGCCTTTCGCCAGCCGCGCGCCGCCCTGCGCGAAGCCGAACAAGGACAGCGCCGTCGTCGTCTTGCCGCTGCCGGATTCGCCGACGACGCCGAGGATGTCCCCGCGGTCCAACCGCAGCGAGACACCGTCGACGATGGGTATGCCGGTCGCCGTCTCCACGCGCAGCTCGTCCAGGACGATGGCCGCAGTGGTGTCGATGGCGCTCGCAGAACTGACGTCACTCGAATTGACCACGTCAGACCACCTCTTTCAAGACGGGCAACGTGGGCAGGGCGGCAGCGGGCACGCCGGCCTGACGGCGCCGCCGGCGGGCCGGAACCGCACCGCCGACCACACGGATGTAGGCGTCGGCGATCAGGTTTATCGAGATGGTCAACAGCGCCAGCATGACCGCCGGAGCGATCACCGCGGCCGGGTTGAGGATGAACGTGGCTTGGTTTTCCGACGTCATCAGACCCCAGTCTGCGGCCGGCGGGGTAAGGCCCAGACCGAGATAGTTCAGGCTGGCCACCAACAGGATCGAGACCGCGAAGCGAATACCGAAGTCGGCCAGCAGGGTGTGCATGATGTTGGGCACGATGTCGCGGCCCCAGATCACCAGGGTGGAATCACCGCGCGCCTGCGCCGCTTCGACGTAGGACTGTTTGCTCACCGACTGGGTGGCCGTACGGGTGACGCGGGCAATCGGCGGGGCAAGGGCGAAGATGACACTGACGATCAGTACCCAGATGTGCTGTCCCAGCCCACCGACGAGCAGCAGGAGCAGCAGGAGGGGCGGGAAGGCCAGGAACACGTCGACGACGCGCATCGTGGCCGAGTCGCTCAAACCACCCCGGTAGCCGGCGAACAGGCCGATGGTGATCCCGACGATGTAAGCCAGAATCGTGGCGCTGATGCCGATGCCGATGACCGTGCGTCCACCCGCGAGCACCCGCGACAGGACGTCACGGCCCAGGTAGTCGGTACCCAGGAGGAAGCCGTGCCCGGGTGGCGCACTCGACGTGCCGATGATGGCCGTGATCGAGTGCGGCGTGAACAGTGGCCCGAGCAACGCTATGGCGAGGACGACCACCAGCACGATCACCCCGATCAGGCCGCTGGGCAGTCTCAGAATGCCCTTGATCGTCTTCCCGTTCATGCGAAGCTCGTCCTCACCTTCGGGTCGAGGAACACACAGATGACGTCCGCGATCAGGTTGATGAAGATGTAGATGGCGGCGAGGATCGTGGCAATCACCAAGATCTGCTGGGTGTCCTGCGATTGGATGGCCCGGACCAGGTCGTTACCGATACCGGGGAAACTGAAGACGCTCTCGACGACGATGATGCCGCCGATCAGGTACTGGAGCTGCTGGGCCACGATTTGCACGGTCGGCGCGAGCGCATTCGGCAAGACGTACTTGAGGATGATCGCGCGCTCGCTGTAACCGTTGATGCGGGCCATCGTCACGTAATCCTGTGACACGATCTCGGCCACGGAGGCCCGCAACAGCCGCGAGCCGAACCCGACGCTGGTCAGCAGTAGGGTCGCCACCGGAAGTACCAACCCCTTCGGATTGGAAAGCACCGACGAGCCTTGCGCGATGATGCTGACCGGCGGCAACAGGTTGAACTGGTCGAAGAAAAGCGCGATCAGCACCGTGCCGATGAAGAACTCGGGCAACGCACCGACCGATAGTGCTCCCGTCGTGATCGCACTGTCCCGCGGACTACCCGGCTTCAGGCCGGCCAGAACGCCAAGGACGATCATGATCGGTACGAACACGATGAGGGTGATCACCGCCAGGACGGCCGAGTGCTCCAAGGCCGGGACCACCGTGCTCGAGACCGCCACTTTGTTGCCCTGCACCAATGCGGCGGTCGAGTCACCGAGATGACCGGTCAGCAGATTGCCCAAGAACTTGAAATAGCGCTCCCACAGGGGCAGGCCACCGCTGAGCTGATGCTCGATTGCGGCCGTCTGCTCCTTCGTCGCGTTCTTGCCGAGCACGGCCTGCACGACGTTGCCGGGCAACGCGATGATGGCGATATAGATGAGGACCGAGGTGACGAAGGTGGTCAACAACGCGACCACCACGCGTCGCCCGATGTAAAAGCCCAGTGCGTGCCGCCGCCGCAGGGAAAGTCGCGCCGGAGCGTCCGCCGGCTGTGCTTGCGTTCTGTCCACGCCTTGTGCCAGCACCATCGGAGAACTCCCCTGCTATCGGCTCTGCCGTTGCGGTAGCGGTAACTTACCTTTACGAATATTTGCCGTCAAGAGTTCATCGGCAACGGCTCGCGGATGGCGGAGCGCGACGGGCGCACCCTCGCGGTCGTCAACCATATCTTTCGTCCACGAATATTAACTGCTAGTTTGTTGGCAACCAACGATGCGACCGACTCATGTCGACGTTGCCCACCAGGAGGTCAGCCGATGAGCACGGTGCCCCACTTCAACGTCCACACCGCCAGCTACGAGCCACTGCCGGAGTTCGGAGGTAGCCAGGCGGTCCTCTACAAGTCCGCGGATGGCACTCGACTGGCCGGCAGCTTCAGGGAATCCGGTCGGCACACCATGCTGATGCCTTTTGACGAGTTCATCTACGTGGTGACCGGCGCAACCACCATCACGGTCGACGACGGCGAGCCGATCACCGTGTCGGCCGGCGATTGTTGCTATCTGCGCGAGGGGACGAACGTGGTCTTTGAGATGACGGACGACTTTCACGACGTGACGGTGCTGATATCGAACGAGGCCATCGAGGTCTGAGCAGGCGAACGCGTCGATCCTCAGAGGCGTCGATCCTCAGAGGGTGACGCCGGTCTGAATCCCGATGGCCTTGAGCCGGGTGTATTCCTCGATGCCCGCGATCCCGCCCTCCTTGCCGTAACCGGACTCGTTGAACCCGCCCAACGGGAAGTCCGGGCCCACCACGAGGTGGGTGTTCAACCAGACGTTGCCGAAGTCGAGCCCGTTCAGCAGCCGCAAGCCCTGCGCGGTGTCGGCCGTCCACACCGATCCGGACAGGCCGAACGGGACACCGTTGGCCCGCTCCAGTGCCTCGGCCGGGGTCGAAAACGTCTGGACGGTGATCACCGGCCCGAAGATCTCTTCCTGCACCAGCTCGTCGTCCTGCACGAGGCCGGTGATCACCGTCGGCTCGAAGTAGAACCCCGGACGCCGGACCCGGTGCCCACCCAGCACGACCTTGGCGTGATCGGGGCACCGTTCGACCAGTCCCTCGACCCGGCGCAACTGTCGCGCGGAGATCAGTGGCCCTAGCGTTGTCTGCGGGTCGAGGGGATCCCCGATCACCACCGATCCGAGCTCGGTGACCAACCGGTCGACGAACGCATCGGCCACCGGTTCCGCGACGAGCACGCGAGTCGCCGCCATGCATTCCTGGCCGGCGTTGTAGGTGCCCATCACCGCCACCATTGCCGCGGCCGCGGCCAGGTCCGCGTCCTCGAGAATGACCACCGGAGCATTTCCGCCGAGTTCGAGCACCGACTTGCGCGGCTTGCGCGACCCCCCTGCCGCGATGGACCGCCCGGTCGCGACCGAGCCGGTGAACGACACGAGATCAATCCCGGCGTGATCAGCCAGGTACTTGCCGGTGATCCGACCCGAACCGTGCACCAGGTTGAGCACGCCGGGGGGCAGGATCTCGGTGGCCAGCTCGGCGAGGCGAGTGGTGGACAGGGGCGTGTCCTCGGCCGGTTTCAGCACCATCGTGTTGCCCGTTGCGAGCGCAGGCACGATCTTCCAGATCGCCATCCACAACGGGTAGTTCCACGGGGTGATCGCACCGACGACACCGATCGGCTCCCGGCGGAACATGGTCGTGACGCCGGCGGCGTACTGGCCTGCGGTCTGGGCCGGGAGCGATCGAGCGGCACTCGCGAAGTAGCGGATCGAGTCGAGCACCAGCGGCAACTCGTCGCCGCTCACGGCCGAAACGGGTTTGCCGACGTCCGCGATCTCGAGTTCCTGCAGGCGGGGCAGATCGGCGGCAACGGCATCGGCCAGGCGATGGAGAAGCCGGGCGCGGTCGCCGTAGGTCAGCGCAGCCCAGCCCCGCGCGGCCCGGCGCGCCGCCGCGACCGCCCGATCGACGTCCTCGGCGCTGGACGATCGAAAGCTCGTAAGCACTTCTTCGGTCGCCGGATTGACGACATCGATGCGCTCGTCAGCCGATCCTTCGGCCCAGGTGCCGTCGATGAGATTGCGCACTTCGACCACAGCGGTAGTACTCAACTCGATCACTCCTCGCGAATGAACCCCGTTGCCCAGAGCGCCGGTCGTGCTCGCCCGCCGGCACCTCTTGCCCTGGCGACGACTGTATCGCTAAATTAGCGATGACAAATATTAGATAGCAAGCCATTCCGCAACGAGGAGCGACGCGCGATCGACACCGCCGGCACCCGACACTTCGACGGGCACCTCGAATCGGACGACCTCGATATCCTGGCGGGAGGTCAGGGCCCGGCCGCGGCGATGTCGATGCGCATCATCCTGGCCGCCGCCCGGGCCCAGGGCGCGCCGCGGCTGATCCCGGTGCGCGCGGCGCATGTTGATTCCTGCCTTTACCACGGTCCGTCCAGCCTCGACTTCGTCCAGGCCTTGTTGCGTGGTGGCGGAAAGGTCCAGGTGCCGACCACCCTGAACGTCGGCGGGATCGACCTGAGCCGGCCCGACCTCTTCATCGGCTCGAACGAGGAGCGCGACGGCTCGCGGGAGCTGATGAACTGCTACGTCGAACTCGGCTGCCAGCCGACCTTCACCTGCGCTCCTTACCAGCTGCCCGGACGGCCCGAGGCCGGCACCGACGTCGCCTGGGCCGAGTCGAACGCCATCGTCTTCGGCAACAGCATGATCGGGTTGCGCACCAACCGCTACGGCGACCTGATCGACATCTGCGCTGCGATCACGGGCCGGGTGCCCTACTCGGGGCTGCACGTCCCTGAGAACAGAGCCGCGCGGGCGGTCTTCACCATCGACGACGACGTGCGGGCCACCGACCCCGATTTGTTGCCCGCGCTGCTCGGCCACCACGTCGGCAAACGGACCGCGACGATGGTCCCGGTCGTCGATGGCTTGCAGGGCCTGGTGATCGACGAGGACTGGGGCAAGTCGTTCGGTTCGGCGAGCGCGTCCAGTGGCGGCGTGGCCATGTTCCACCTCGCCGGCGTGACCCCGGAGGCGCCGGATCTGACCACCGCACTGCGCGGCCAACCACCTCTGCTCGAACTGCGCATCGGGGTCGCCGACGTCGCGCAGGCGCATCGCGAGCTGACCAGCACCGCCCTCGACGCTGCGCTGGGCGGGGTCAGCATCGGCACGCCGCACCTGTCCCGCAAGCAATTGGTCGAGATGGCCGGCCAGTTGGCCGGCCGTTCGGTGCGGGTGCCGACCTACGCGACCTCGAGCCGATCGGTCTTCTCGGCCGAGCCTGAGGCGGTACGCAGCCTGGTCGGCAGCGGGGTCACGATCGTGGCCGATACCTGCACCTATGGTCCTTCGAAGATCATGAAGCCGGACGGCGCCGTGATGACCAACTCGGCGAAATGGGCTTACTACGCCCCGTCCCACCTCGGTTTCTCGGTCCTGCTGGCCAGCCGGTTCGACTGCCTGGAAAGCGCCGTACGCGGCAAGATCGTCCTCCGACATGGCTGAACACTTCACCGCGACCGGCAGCCGGGCCTGGTCGAACGGCGAGCTGCTGCTCGGGCCGCAGACGGCCTCCGGCGCGCTCGTTGCGCTGACCGAGCCGCTGAGTTTCTGGGGCGGGGTGGACGAGGTGACCGGCACGATCATCGAAGCCCGCCATCCCCAGTTCGGGGTATGCCTGGCTGGAACGGCATTGCTGATCGGGGCGACGCGCGGATCGAGTTCGGCCAGCAGCACGTTTCTGGAGTGCATCCGCCGCGGCACCGCCCCCGCCCTCGTGCTGCTCACCACCGCCGATCCGATGCTGATCACCGCCGCGGCGGCGGCGTGGGAGATCTACGGTCGCTGCCCGGCGATGCTGTTGCTGAGCGCGCCGGCCGATCCCAGCGGCGTGTCCGCGGTTCGGCTCGAGGCCACTGGCCGACTGCTGGCCTCCGGGCGGGCCAGGCCCGGTCCGTGACACTCAATCAGCTGACCGGCGCGCAGGTGCGCAGCCGGCTCACCATGACCGACGCGATTATCGCCGTCCGCCGAGCGTTTCTCGGCCTGGCGGCGGGCGAGTTCGACCTGCCGCTGCGGACGGCGTTGGGTGACGGTGCGTTTCTGATCATGAGCGCCCACCACGAACCGACCGCGTCGGTGGCGGTGAAGACCCTGAGCATCGTCTTCGACCGCCGGCCCGCCGTTCAGGGGGCCGTCACCTGGGCGACGACGATGGGATCGGCCATGCTGGTCGCCGACGCGGCCGAGGTGACCGCGCTACGCACCGGCGCCGTCGTCGGCGTGGCCACCGACCGCCTGTGCCGACCCGATGCCGACGCCCTCGTGCTCATCGGCCTGGGAGAGCAGGCGCGCGATCAGCTCCGGGCCGTGCGCGCCGTGCGCCCGATCCGGACCGTCACCCTGGTGGGCACCGATCTCGCCCGGGCGACCGCATTCCGAACCCGCTGTGCCGCCGACCTCGCGGGGCTCGAAGTCACGGTCAGCACCGATCCCGACACCGCCGTTTCGACCGCCGATATCGTCTGTTGCGCGACGCCGGCCCGCACCCCGCTGTTCCGCGCGGAGTCGCTGCCCGCGCGCGTCCACGTCAATGCTGTCGGCTCGTATCGCCCGTCCATGCGCGAACTGCCCGACGGGCTACTGGCGTCTGCGGCGGCGGTCGTCGTCGATCTGCGCGAGGCGGTACTGGCCGAGGCCGGCGAGATCCGGCACGCAATCAGCGCCGGCGTGCTGCGCGAGGCTGACCTCGTCGAGCTCGGTCCGGTGCTGAGTGGGACGCGGCAGTTCGGCGGGCGGACCGTGTTCAAGAGCGTCGGCCTGGCCATTCAGGACTGGGCGATCGTGCACGCCCTGGCGACCCAACTGGCCGACCCGCACCTTGAATCGTTGACGTAAAATATTCGTGGCAGGTAGAGTTCCAAGCTGGCGTGGCCTCGTGGCCAACTCACCACCGCGTAGGAGTGCTCATGTCTGCAGTCGCCGATGTCAGCACAACCTTTCCGTCGTCGGAGGTCCGTCAACTCCTGGCTGAGCACCAATTCGCGCACGTCATCGACGGCGAAGTCACCGACGGTTCGGGACCGGACGCCCACCAGGTTCTCAACCCGTCGACGGGGGAAACCATCGCGACCGTGCCCCTGGGCACCGGCGCCGACGTCGACGCCGCAGTGCAGGCCGCGCACCGCGCATTCGCCGGCTGGCGGGCGCGGACCCCGGGTGAGCGCGCCACCGTCCTGCACGCCCTGGCCGATCTGATCGACGCCAACAGCGAGACCTTCGCCGAACTCGAGGCACTCAACGTTGGCAAGCCACTGCAGGTTGCCCGCGACGAGATCCCAGTCGGCAGCGACGTCTTCCGGTTCATGGCCGGCGCCGTCCGGGCCCAGCAGGCCCCCGCGACGCAGGAATACTCCGCCGGGTACGTGTCCATCCTGCGCCGCGAACCCTTGGGCGTCATCGGTGCTGTGACACCCTGGAACTACCCGTTGATGACCGCCCTGTGGAAGATCGCCCCCGCGCTCGCGACGGGTAACACGATCGTGGTCAAGCCGTCCGAGCTCACCCCGCTGACCACCCTGCTCTTCGCCGACCTCGCGCGCAGCGTGCTGCCCCCGGGCGTGCTGAACGTCGTCTGCGGCCTCGGGCCCGAGGTCGGCGCCGCATTGAGCAGCCATCCCGACATTGCCATGATCTCGCTGACCGGCTCGGTGGCCAGCGGCGTCGCGGTGGCGCGCGCCGGCGCCGACACGCTCAAGCACGTCCACCTCGAACTCGGCGGAAAAGCGCCCGTCGTCATCTTCGACGACGCCGATCTCGACGCCGCCGTCGACACCGTGCGAACGATGGGTTTCTGGAATGCCGGGCAGGAATGCGGGGCCGCGACGCGCGTGCTCATTCAGCGCTCGGTGCACGATCAATTCCTGGCCCGGCTGCAGGGCGCGGTGAGCAGGCTGCGCGTCGCGGGCCCGGATGACGACGCGGCCGAGATCGGCCCGCTGATCAGCGCCGCTCACCGCGAGCGGGTCGCAGGCATGGTCGAGCAGGCCCGCCATGACGGCGCAACGATCTTCAGCGGCGGCACGGAATTCGAATCCCAGGGCGGTTTCTTCTTCGCGCCGACCATCGTCAGCGATATCCCCGACGGGGCTACCGTGACCCGCGACGAGATCTTCGGGCCGGTTGTGACGATCGAGACGTTCGACGCCGAGGACGACGCCATCCGGATCGCCAACGATTCCGAGTACGGCCTGGCCGCCTCGGTGTGGACGCAGAACAACGGCCGGGTCCTGCGCGTCAGCGAAGCCCTCAATTACGGGACGGTCTGGGTCAACACGCACCTGGTCACGGCCAGCGAAATGCCGTGGGGAGGCTTCGGAATGTCTGGCACGGGACGGGAGCTTTCCACCTTCGCCATCGACGACTTCTCCCGCACGAAGCACGTCATGATGGCCAAGTAGCCCCACGGCATGGCTGAAAAGATCCGCTCGTGATCTTCCCGCCCGCCCCGGGCGACCGTTTCGAAGGAGCTGCGCCATGACGACCTGGCCAACCGGTTTGCTCACGCCGCTGGTGACGCCCTTGCGCGACGACGCGATCGACACCGACGCACTGGCCCGCCTCGTCGAGCGCCAGATCGCCGCGGGCGTCAACGGAATCGTCGCCTGCGGCGGGTCGGCCGAGTTCGGCGCGCTCAGTACGGACGAGCGGATCCTCATCGCCGAAACGTTGATGACGCAACTTGATGGCCGCATCCCGCTTGTGGTCCAGACCGGCGCGCTGGCCACCCGCGAGGCGGTGCAGCTGAGCGAGGCGGCCGAGCGGATCGGGGCGGCCGGGCTGTTGCTCGCCTCGCCCTACGGCGAGCCGATCAATTGGTGCGAACGCAAGCGGTTCTACCAGGACGTCGCCGGCTCCGTCTCGCTTCCGATCATGGTTTACAACACTCCACCGTCCGGGCTGCTCTGCTTCGAGGAGATCCAAGAGCTCGCCGAGATCGACAACGTCACCGCGATCAAGGACAGTTCGGGCGACGTCACGCTGCTAGGAGACCTGCTGGCCAAAGCGCGCACCGAAGACTTCCACGTCTACGTCGGCTGGGACTCACTAGCCGTGCCGGCGGTGGCGGACGGGGCCGACGGCCTGATCATCGGCGCGGCCAACGTGATCGCCGCTGAGGTCACCACCGTGCTGCGGTTGCGTCAAACCTCGAGCGAGACCGCGGAATACCGTCGGTTGCTCGATCAGCTTCGCCTATTCCTGCGGTTCATGGAGGGCTCGACCAATTACATCGCACTGTGCAAGTTCGGGCTGCACCTGGACGGACTGGACGTGGGCGACGTCCGGGCGCCCTACCTCATGCCCCCGGCGGAGGAGCTGGACCTTTTCTCGGCGCGGTTACAGGACTTGCGCTCCGCGTTCGCGGTCAAGGCCTGACCAAGGCGAAGGTGGTTGATTGATCAGTCAGCCCACTTCCCGCACGTCGGGCCCGACGGATAGATACGATCACTGGCGGACGGGTGACGGCGGCCACCCGCGAGACGCTCGAAGGAGAGGACCCGTGCTCACGGCCCATGGCGGCTCGGCCGCCCTCGGAGACCTCGACTCCGTCGCCATGCCGTCGCGCCGTTTGCTTTTCGGTGCCCTGCCGACCCTGAGCATTCCGTCCGCCGTGGCCGGTCGGTTGCGCGCCGCCATCGGTCTCGGATTCCTTACCGAAGGCGATCGGCTTCCGCGCGAGGCCGATCTCGTCCAGCAACTCGGCGTCACCGCGTTCGCCTTGCGCGAGGCGTTGGGCATGCTGCGCGACGAGGGCCTCATCGTCACGCGTGCCGGCAAGAACGGGGGCAGCTTCGTCAGCCAGGCCCCGGATGAAGAGGCGCTGGTTTCGGAACAACTCCGCCAGCTGTCGACTACCGAGCTGCGTGATCTCGGGGACTGGCGGCAGATGCTGGCCGCCGAGTCTGCGTCGCTGGCGGCCCGTCGGGGATCCCCATCGAGTGTCGAACGACTGAATCGTTACGCCGCGGCGCTGGACTCGGCCGAGACCGTCCTGGCCGCCCGCCGGGCACATGGGCGTTTTCACATCGAACTCGCGGCAGCCGCCCAGTCCATTCGCATGAGCCGGGCCGAATTCACCATGTTCGAGCAGTTCGATTGGTTGCTCAGCCTCGCGCTTTCTGATCCGGAGCGCCGCCGGGCAAGTGCGCGGGAGCTCAAGGCGATCGTCACGGCGATCAAACACCGCTCCCCGCGCGCGGCGCGAGCTGCCGCCGAACGGCATTCCACCTCAACCGTGTCCTCCCTGGTCCGGCTCAGGTTGTCTTCAATCGCCGCCCGCGTTGGGGACGACGGCGCCGACCGGGCCGCGCCGACCACGTCGATCGCCGACGAAGTGGCGAACACGGTTGACCTGATCATGAGTCGGCTGCGGGCAATCCTCGACTCAGCCGAGAGTGCCATGAGCCAGCGCTTCGACGCGCAGTCGTTGCGGCTGAGGGTGTCGCGGCCGGCCATTGCCGGTCTCATCGACGGTCCGGTCGAACTTCACGGCATCGGATTCATCGCTGAGCCGGGCGTGGTCCCCGGACACCAGTACTGGTTGGCCTGTTGGCGACAGTCCGAGGATGGCGTGGTCGCCGACGACAGCCACGTGACCGATCCGGACCGCGACGACTTCTACGACTACGCGAACCTGGACTACTTCACGGTTCCCCGTACGGGCGGGACCGGCGTCGCGCAGGGACCCTACGTCGACTACGGCGGCGTCAACGACTACATCGTCACCTTCTCGCTCCCGGTCCTGGTCGACGGCGCCTTCGTGGGTGTGACCGTTGCCGATCTTCCGGTCGCCGCGCTGGAAAACCGGCTCGCGCCATGGCTGGCCGGCAGCACCCGCGAGACGATCGTGGTCAACGCCGAGCGTCGCGTGGTGGTGTCGAACTCCGCGACCCATATCGTCGGCGACGTGTTGACGTCGACGGCCGGCTTCGAGACCTGTGAGCTGCCCGTACTGGACTGGCAGGTCCTGCTCGGCAACGCTGGCTGAATGATCGGTTAGAGCCGAATCACAATTGCACGCGGATCGGGCTCACCGCCGCCGCGATCGACGGACCGACGAACAACACGTACTCGCCCGGCTCATGCACCCAGCCCTGGTCCCAGTAGGCGAAGGCCCGCTGGGAGATATCGAGATGCAGGGTCTGCGTGGTGCCCGGCTCGGCCCAGACCACGCCGTAACCGACCAGCCAGCGTTCCGGTCGCTCGACTCGCGAATCCGGCCGCGCGGCGTACACCTGCACGACCTGCTTGCCGGGGCGCGCGCCCACGTTGGTGACGTCGAGCGTGACGCGCACGCCGTGGACGGCCGGCTCAGCGACGGCCGGCCCGAGCCGCCAGGTGGTGTATCCCAAGCCGAAACCGAACGGGTAGGCCGGCTCCCGGTCGACCCGGCTCCAGGCGCGGTACCCGACGTGCAGGCCCTCGTCGTAGCGCAGCACGCTGTCGTCGTTGGGGACCACGTTGGCCACCGGTGCGTCGACGAGCGTCTTGGGCCAGGTGGTCGGTAGCCGACCGCCCGGCTCGACGTGACCGAGGAGCACATCGGCCAGCGCGTGCCCGTACTCCTGCCCGCCGAACCAGGTGAGCAGCACCGCCGTGACGTCATTGCGCCAGGGCAGTTCGACCGGGGCGCCCGCGTTGACGACGACGACGGTGTTGGGGTTGACGGACGCGACCGCGGCGACCAGCCCGTCCTGGTGGCCGGGCAGGCGCAGGTCGCTGCGGTCATAGCCCTCGCACTCGATATGGGCATTCGTCCCGACCACAACCACGGCGACGTCGGCGTTTCGCGCAGCCGCGACGGCGTCATCGATCAGCGCCGATGCGTCACCGGGACTCGGCTGCACTCCGAAGATCACCGAGAACGATCCCTCGACGCCATCGACGATCTCGCCGGCGGTGAACTCGTACTCGAGCGCAATCGGCTCGTCGGCCACCACGTCGATGGCTGCGGTGACCGAAGGCGGATCGAAGAAGCCGCCGACCTGGTCGACGCCCACGGCCGAGATCACCTCGTCCAGGCGCAGTTGCCCGTCGACTCGCATCCGGCAATGGCCGGGCGAGGCGAAGCCGACTTGCAGCACGCCGCCTTCTTCAGGGGTGTAGATGGTCGAGAAGGTGAGCGATGCGATCGAGGGCGCGAACGGGCGGTGACCGAACTCGACTATTTCGCTCGCGTACCGCTGCTCGGTGTGGAGCACCCGCCCGTCAGCATCGAAGAACCGCAGCTGCGCGCCGGCGCCCCCGGTGTCGGGGTTGCGCATCCGGTCGGGATCCAGCTCGCTGAAGCTGGTATTGGTGACGGCACCGAGCCGGTAATCGATCTCGACGCCGTCCGGCAGGGCGGCGCGCAGCCCGGCCAACGGGCTGACCACGTATGCGGGTTTCACCGTCGTGCTGCCGCCGCCCTGGCCGACGCCGCGCCGGGCATGCTCACCGATAACGGCGACCCGAGTGAGGGCTTCGAGCGGCAGCGGCAGCGCGCCCTCGTTCCGCACGAGCACCATGCCCTGGGCCGCGGCCAGCCGCGCGAACGCCGGGCCGTCCTCCCGCTCGATGACCGGGGACGGTGAGAATCCGGTCAACGCCCCGACCCGGACGGCCAGTCGCAGTATCCGCTCCACCTTGTCATCGATGGCCGATTCGGCGACTTCGCCGCGGCGCACCGCCTCGACCAGCGCCGGACCCCACGGTCCACCTGGGCCGGGCATCGCTAGGTGTTGGGCGTGCCGGGCGCTCTCGATGCTGCGCACGGCCGTCCAGTCGCCGACGACCACGCCGGCGAATCCCCACTCCCGATCGAGCGGCGAGTCCAGGAGCGGGTTCTCGGTCATCGTCACGCCGTTGACCGCGTTGTAGGCGCTCATCACCACCCAGACGTCCGCTTCGATCACCGCCCGCTCAAACGGCAGCAGGTAGAGCTCACGCAGCGCTCGCTCGGCGACGTGGACGTCCAGACGGTAGCGGTCGGTTTCCGAATCATTGGCCACATAGGCCTTGATCGCCGCGGCTACGCCGTTGGCTTGCACACCGGTGACGTATGCGGCGGCGAGGTCCGCGGTGAGCAGCGGGTCCTCGCTGAACGACTCGAAGTTCCGTCCGCCGAGCGGCGATCGGTGCAGGGCGACCGTCGGGCCGAGGATCACGTCCACGCCCTTGCGCCGCGCGTCGACCGCTGCGACCGAGCCGAAACGGCGAGCCAGGTCGATGTCCCAACTGGCCGCCAGCGCGGTGGACGAGGGAAGTAGCAGCGACGGTGAGCGCTCGTCCCACAGCTCTCCGCGGACCCCGCTCGGGCCGTCGGACAGCACCATGGGCCGCAGGCCGATGCCGGGCAGGGCTGCCGTCGACCATGCGCCGCTGCCGGTGAGGAGCAGGACCTTGTCCGCCAAGTCAAGCTGGCCAACCAGTCGCGCCACCGAGTTCTCGTCCGTCACCTGCCCATCACCCCTCAACCGCGCTATAATATTCGAGCACGAAACTTTCATTACGGTAGTTAACCTTGGTGGGGGACGTCAACATGACTGCTGACGCGAACGGGTGAGTTCGGCCCAACGAACGACGAACCTCGAGGAGCCTTCGGCGTGAGTGATCCAACGATCGCGCCCTACGCGATCACGATGTGGGATTTTTCGTGGTTGGAGCGACGCTGGCCCGGCGCGGGCTACGAAGACTGGGACCAGGTGCTGGACGAGCTGGTCGAGCGCGGATACAACGCCGTGCGTATCGACGCCTACCCACACCTGGTGTCCGCGGATCCCAACAAGAACTGGGAATTGCTACCGATGTGGACGGAGAACACCTGGGGCGCCCAATCGATCACCCACGTCCAGGTGGTGCCGGCCCTGATCGAGTTCATCACCAAGGCCCGCGACCGCGGCGTCGCCGTCGCCCTGTCGAGCTGGTTTCGACGAGACCGCGCTGACGTCCGCATGCAGATCGACTCGTCCGCGCGGATGGCCGCGATCTGGATTGACACCCTGGGCCTGCTCAAAGATGCCGGCCTCCTCGACGCGATCCTCTACGTCGACCTCTGCAATGAATTCCCGATGCCGCCGTACGCCCCGTTCCTATACGGAACCGCAGTCGGCGACGCGACGACGCGTACCGATCCGAAGATTGCCGACTACATGAGCGAGTCGATCGCGCTGGTGCGGGCGGAGTTCCCGCAGCTGCGCTACACGTATTCCTTCGCCGGCGAGTACGACAACTGGCGCGATCAGCAGGTCGACGAACTCGACCTGCTCGAACCGCACATCTGGATGTCCAGCGATGACTTCACCGACTTCTACGAGCGGATCGGCTGGAGCTGGAATCTGTTCGTCCCCGACAGCTACGACAGACTGGTAGCGAAGGGCCGTTCAACGTATTTCAGCCGACAACAGGAGTACGACGCGGCCCTGTTCGCCGCGATCGACAATGTCGCCGCGTGGTCGCGGGCGACCGGTAAGCCGGTCATCACGACCGAGAGCTGGTCGATCACCGACTACAAGGACTGGCCTGGGCTCGACTGGGACTGGGTGTTGGACCTCAACCGCCGCGCCGTCGAGTACGTCGTCACGACCGGACGCTGGCTCGGTATCGCCACGAGCAACTTCTGCGGGCCACAGTTCCACGGCGTCTGGCGCGAGATCGACTACCACCGGCGGCTCACCGCCCTGATCAAATCGGCGCCGATCGACAGCGACCTGATCGCCGCGGGCTGGGGTGTTGAGTGAAAATCACCAAGCTCGAAACAGTTCGCCCGGCCGTGCAGCCGAACGTCTGCTTCGTCCGGCTGCACACCGACACCGGCCTGACCGGGCTCGGCGAGAGTTTCTATGCCGCGGAGTCGGTGGAAACCTACCTGCACGAGGCCGTCGCCCCGCTGCTGGCCGCCACCTCCGATCCGTCGCCCCAGTCGGTTGCCGCTGCGCTCGCGCCTTACGCGGGCTATCAGGGCGGCGGGGTGGAGCAGCGAGCCAACGGTGCCGTCGACGTCGCCCTGTGGGACCTGCTGGGCCAGCGCTGCGATGTCCCTCTCGCCCAACTGCTCGGTGGCCCGATGCGGGAATCGATCCGCACGTACAACACCTGCGCCGGATCTCGGTACGTCAGCTCGAGCGTCCGACAGAATTCCTCGAACTGGGGACTGAGCGAGACCAAGCAGCCCTACGAGGATCTCGAGGCGTTCCTGACCAGGCCCGGCGAGCTGGCCCGTGAGCTCCTCGACGAAGGCATCACCGCCATGAAGATCTGGCCCTTCGACCAGGCGGCCGAAGTCAGCCGCGGACTCGACATCGGCGTCGCCGAACTGCGCCAGGCCGTGGGGATCGTCGAGGCGATCCGGTCCGAGGTCGGGTCGGCGATGGACGTGCTGATCGAGCTGCACGCGCTATGGAACCGTCTGGCCGCTACCAAGATCGCCCGCGCACTGGTGGACGTCGCGCCGTACTGGATCGAGGATCCATTGCGGCCGGACGCGGTCGACGCCTACCGCCGGCTGCGCGACGACATCGAGGTGCCTATCGCCGCGGGTGAAACCGTCGTCGGACGACGCGGCTTCCTTCCCTTGCTGACCAGCGGATCGATCGACATCGTGACCGTCGACATCGGCTGGACCGGTGGGCTGACCGAAGCGGTGAAGGTGGCCACGCTGGCCGACGCGGTCGGCGTTCCGCTCGCCCCGCACGATTGCACCGGACCGGTGTCACTTGCGGTTTCGGTGCACCTGGCCTGCAGCCAGCCCAACGGCTTGATCCAGGAGAGCGCCCGTGCCTTCGTTCGCACCTGGTATCCCGAGGTTGCCGAGGGAATGCCGACGGTTCAGGCCGGGGTCATCGGGCTGTCCGGGGCACCGGGCCACGGGGTGCGGCTGCGCGACGGGTTCGTCGAAGGCGCCACGGCGTCCAGTCGCGTGTCGAGCCTGTGATGGTCCGGCGCGATCCGCGCAGGTGGATGTGATGACCCGGGCGTTGCCGCGCCGCGGGGTCCGCCGTGCCCGCTCTGAGTCAGAGCGCTAGGAGTCAGCGTGGAATCCATGCGCGCGGCCCGCTGGCACGGCGCCGGAGACATCCGCATCGAGCAGGTGGCCAAGCCGACACCGGTGGACGGGCAGATCCTGGTGGCCGTCGAGCGCGTCGGGCTCTGTGGCACCGATCTCGAGGAGTACGAGCACGGGCCGGTCGACATCCCGCCGCGACTGCAGACGGGCCTGACCCTGGGCCACGAAGTGGTCGGCCGAGTGGTTGAATGCCCGTCCGGCGAGGTTGCCGTCGGCACCCGGGTGATCCCGGACGTGGTGCAGGCATGCGGACGGTGCGAATGGTGCCGCCGGCACGAACCCGGGCTGTGCGAGCAGTCGATCGTTCTCGGACTTCAGGCCGACGGCGGCTTGGCCGAGTTCATGCTCGCTGACGCGGCGACGTGCATTCCGATGGCCGAGTCGGTGCCGCTGGATGCCGCCGTCTTTGCCGAGCCGTTGTCGGTCGCGGTGCGGGCGCTGCGCAAATGCGGCGACCTCAGCGGCGCCGATGTGGCCGTCATGGGACTGGGCACGATCGGAAATTTGACCGTTCAGGTGGCGGCACTCCACGGGGTGCGAACCCTGATCGGAATCGACCCCGTGGAGGCGCGGCGCGAACAGGCCGACGTGCAGGTCGCGCTGCATCCCGATGAGGTGACCGGCTACCTGGCCCGCTCGCGCCGGCCCGACGTGGTCATCGACTGCGCCGGCACGCAGCACTCGTTGGTTGGTGCGCTCGGGCTGACGACGCCAGGCGGCACGGTCATCGTGGTCGGTACCGGCGCCGCGAACCTGACCCTCCCGGTACGCGACATCGTATTGGCGGAGAAACGCCTGCTCGGCTCGGCAGCCCATGTCTGGGACGTGGACGTGCAGGCCGCCGCCGCCCTGTTGGAACGGTCGCTTATCGATCCACTGCCGCTCGTCGATCGGGTGATCGGGCTTGACGTGCTGGTCGACGACGGGTTCGCCCAGCTACAACTGGACTCCACCCTGGGCAAGGTGCTGGTCGATCCGCAGGCCGGGCCCACATATTGCACACCCCGCCTATCGCAAGACCCAGCCGTACACCTATCCGATGCCTAACCACATTTAGGGGCGCGTAGTTATGAGCATTACCGAACTGCCCGATCAGACCAGATGGACCAACTGGCTCGACAACGAGTCATTTCTCACAAGGCTGGTCAAGCCCTCGAACGAGAGCGAGATCGTCGATGTCGTAAATCTCGCCCGGTCCAGATCAGAGCAGGTCAGAGTCGTCGGGACTGGGCACTCAAGCAGCCCCCTGCATCGCAACAACGGCGCTCTGATCTCCCTGGACAACATGCGGGGCGTCATCTCGGGGGACGTATCACGTAACCGAGCCGTCGTTCATGCCGGTACCAAGATCCGAGAACTCGGCGATCCTCTGTGGGACCTCGGACTAGCCCTCACGAATCAGGGCGAGATCGACCGACAAGCGATCGCCGGGGCGATCGCCACCGGAACGCACGGGACGGGGCTGCGGCTTCCGAGTATCTCGTCCAAGTTGCGCCGGGCCCGGATCGTCACCGGTACCGGCGACATCGTGGAGGTAGACGAGTCGACTCCCGACGAATTGCGAGCCGCTCAGGTCTCGATGGGCATGCTGGGGGTAATGACCGAGATAGAACTCGAAGTGTCGCCCGCCTACGAGATTCATGAATGGATCGGTTACGTTCCCTTCGATGTCGTATTTCCACGCAGTCTCGAACTCGCGCAGCGGCACCGCAACTACTCGTTCCTGTGGTTGCCGACGCACCAAACGGCGGTGAATTTCGACATCGTCCCGGCCAACATTCCGGATGCGTCCGACCACTGCTTCGTCAAGATCTACGACCTCGACGACCCCGACACCGGGCCCATCGCGGACTATGGCGAGGTGCGGCGGGTAGGACGGAGCTACCACATCTACCCGGACGCGTGGGAGCCCCTGTTTTACGAGCTGGAGTACATGATGCCGGTCGACTCGGGCCTCGAATGTCTCCCCAAACTCCGGCACATGATCCAGCAGGACTTCCCGGACTCGAACATGCCAGTCGAATTGCGCTTCGTGGCCGCGGACGATGCATTCCTCTCGCAGAACTACGGACACGACACCGTGGTGCTTTCCGTGACCACGGAACCGGGCAAACCGCTGCGGGACTTCTTCGACCGTTGCCATACGCTGTTCACCGAACATGGGGGGCGCCCGCATTGGGGAAAGATCCACCAGACGTCCGTGGAGAACCTGCGCAACCAATTCCCCAAGTATGAGAGATTCCGCGAAGTTCGCCGCCAGTTCGACCCAGACGGCGTCTTTCTCAACGAGTACCTGGCGCCGCTGTTCGGTTGAAGGCTCTGATCGGTCGGACCCGGGACACTAGGATGGTCGAGCGGGGGCCGGCCGGACGGAGCCAGGAAAACATCGGTGGACCCACTCGACGTGGGCATCCGGACCGCCACCAACCACACCCGCCGAGGACCTTGATGAACGACGTGACCCGCCCGATGCGTAGCGAAGCCTGGACCGGGGCTACTGGAATAGACGGCTTCCTCCAGCGTTCGAACTTGAAGTCGCAAGGTCTTCGCCCGCAGGATTACGCCAAACCAGTCATCGGTATCTGCAACAACACCAGCGACTTCAACCGTTGTCATACCCACTTCGACAACATGGTGAACGCCGTCAAAGAATCGGTCTTGGTGTCCGGCGGACTGCCGCGGGTCTTCAACACCATGACCATGGGAGCCGACAACACGCGTCCCATGGGCGCCTCCTTCATGAACCGCAACCTGCTGGCGATGGAGATCGAGCAGACGGCCGGCCTGTACTCGATCGACGGCCTGGTTTTCCTCGGCGCCTGCGACGAAACCGTCCCCGCGATGCTCATGGCTGCGGCGAGCATCGACCTACCGGCGATCGTGCTGCCCGGTGGGCCCTCGTTCAGTGGGTACTGGTGCGGCCGGGATGTCGGTTCGGGGTCGGACTTCCATCAAGCCCTGGAAGCGGTCAAGCGAGGCGAGCTCGAGCCGGGTGCCATCAGCGGGCTCGAGGATTCCCTCGAACGCAGCCCCGGGCACTGCAGCACAATGGGCACAGCAGCCACCATGACGAGCCTGGCCGAAGCGCTAGGCATGGCACCCGCCGGCAGCGCCGCAATCCCGGCGGTCGACGCGCGGCGACTGCGAATGTCGCGCAACGTCGGCGAATACATCATGCAGCTCGTGGCCGCGGACCTGCGGCCATCTCACATCATGACCTCCGAAGCGTTCGACAATGCCATCCGGGTGCTAGCCGCGATCGACGGTTCCAGCGCCGCCGTGCTGCACCTGCTGGCTATCGCGGGAAGGCTGAAGATCCCCCTCGAGCTGGAGACATTCGATCGGCTATCCGCGCAGACCCCGGTGCTGCTCAACCTCCGCCCAGCCGGCGACTATTACATGAACGACTTCTTCAACGCGGGCGGAGTACCGGCCCTGCTCAACGCGCTCGGACCGCTACTGCACCGCGAAAACATCACGGTTACCGGCCGCACCCTGGGCGACGAGATCGCGGACGCGGCTATTGCGGACGCCCGTGTGATTGGGACGCTCGCGAATCCCATCTCGGCACCGCGCGGCATCGCCGTCCTTCGAGGCAACATCGCACCCGGCGGCGCGATAATCCGCGCCGGCGTTGCGTCGCCCGAACTCCTGGTTCATCGTGGGCGCGCGGTCGTCTTCGATGGCAAGGCCGACCTGGATGCACGCCTCTACTCCCCCGACTTCGACATCCGC
Organism: uncultured Jatrophihabitantaceae bacterium; assembly: GCA_964252015.1. Lineage (GTDB taxonomy): Bacteria > Actinomycetota > Actinomycetes > Mycobacteriales > Jatrophihabitantaceae > CAXSBR01. The sequence continues at coordinate 133,663 of CAXULW010000006.1, forward strand.
GCAGATGACGTCATCATCTTGCGCGACGAAGGACCCCGGGGTTCCGGCATGCCCGAGTCAGGGCGGATTCCGGTGCCTGAGAAACTCCTCGCGCAAGGGGTAACGGACATGGTCCGAATAACGGACTCAAGACTTGGCGGAACCGTGAAGATGACGGCGATCCTGCACGTGACGCCGGAGTCTGCGGTAGGGGGCCCGCTCGGCCTCGTCCGCACGGGCGACATGATCAAACTTGACGTGCCGAACCGACGAGTAGACGTCGAGGTGTCGGACGACGAGCTGGCCGTGCGTCGCAGCAACAGGATTCCGCCGACCAGGGTTAGTCCCGAGCGTGGTTATCCGAAGCTGTTCGCCAACACTGTTCTTCAAGCCGACGCCGGCTGCGACTTCGACTTCCTGCTCCCAGCCGGGGCGGCGGCGGATCGAGAGGACATCACGCACGTGGACGCGCCGCTAGTCGGGCCCACCGTTTTTCCCTAGGATCGCCTGCTTTGGTGAGGACGTGATTTGTGAGGTCGGTCAGGCAGTTCAGCGTCATCGATGCTCATACGGCGGGGTCGCCGGTCAGGGTCGTGGTAGGTGGTGTAGGCCCCGTTCCGGGTGTGACCATCGCCGAGAAGCGAGATTATCTGCGCACACATCGTGACGACATTCGAACCTTGTTGATGTACGAGCCCCGCGGGCATTCAGGTATGTCAGGCAGCATCCTGTTGGATCCGTGCGATCCACGTGCCGACGTGGGCGTTGTCTTCATCGAGGTAACCGGCTGGCTACCCATGTGCGGGCACGGATCGATCGGGACGGTTACGGCGATGATCGAGAGCGGCATCGTGCCGATGGTCGAGCCGGTGACCGAGGTGGTCTTGGACGTACCGGCGGGACTGGTCCGCGCCCGCGCACAGGTCAGTCATGGTTCGGTGACGTCGGTGACCATTGCCAACGTAGCCGCATACCTGGCCGCCCGTGACGTCGAGGTCGACGTGCCTGGGTGGGGTCGGGTGACACTCGACGTGGCCTACGGCGGCAATTTCTACCCCCTCGTCAACGCCGCGGATGTTGGGATCGATCTGGTACCAAGCCAGGCTGAGCGCATCCTGGCGGCCACGCGGGCGGTGCGGTCAGCGCTGGCCGAGGTGTTCCATCCCGTACATCCAGAGACCCCGTGGATTAATGGCATCGACCACGTCATGCTGGTTGGGCCCGTCTCGGGCGAACCGAAGTCCTCCCGCAACACGGTGCTCTACGGCGAGAACGGGATCGCGAGGGACCCCTGTGGAACTGGTACATCGGCGCGAATGGCGCAGCTGTTCGCGCGCGGACAACTCGATGTCGGAGAACCGTTCGTTCACGAGGGACTAATCGGGACCGCATACCAGGGCCATATCGAATCGATCACGCGCGTCGGAGAACATAAGGCGGTGCTGACGTTCGTCCAGGGAAGCGCATACATCACCGGGACGGCCAACTATCTGCTCGACCCGGCCGACCCCCTGCCGGTCGGGTTTGGAATCGGCTACGGTTCCGACCTGACGTAGCGCCGTTCAAGGGCTGGATCAGCGCACGGGTGCGTGCGGGCCGGGAAAAGAACAGCTGCCGTTAAGGAGAAATAAGGTCCGATGGACGTATTCACCGTGGGCGAAGCGTTATCGTGCTTCTCGCCTGTCGACGGCCGGTTGGCCGACTCACGGCTGGTCGACAAATCAGTCGGCGGAGCCGAATTCAACACCGCCGTCGGTTTGGCCCGGCTCGGAGACTCCGTCTGCTGGTGTTCGCGTCTGGGCGTCGACCCGTTCGGAGACGACATCCTGCAGCGCGCGCAGCAGGAAGGGATCGTGACCGACTACGTCTCGCGTCCCCCGGGATCATCCACTGGCCTGATGTTCAAGGACCGGACGGATCCGCTCCACGCGACAACCTACTATTACCGAACAGGTTCAGCCGCAGCCGGCTTGTCCATTGCTGACTTGCCGCGCGAGATGACAAGAGCAAAACACTTCCACGTGACTGGCGTGTCCATGTGGATCGGGCCGCAGGCCGAAGCTCTGGTGTGGCGCGCGTTCGAGACGGCGGTCAACTCAGGCATGTCGGTGAGCTTCGACCCGAATTTCCGTTCCCAACTTGCCACGACCGAGCACATGCGAGAGACATCACTGCGCGCCCTGGCGTACACGTCGAGCTTTCTGTGTAACGAGCTCGAGGCCGCTTCCATCACGGGGTTGGCCGACCCCGTTGCCGCGGCCACATCACTGAGCCGGCTCGGACCGGCGGCCGTTATCGTCAAACGAGGGGTAGACGGTGTGGTCGCGGTTATCGATGACGTCACCTACCGACTGCCTGCGTGGCCTGTTCCTACACCCGTGGACACGGTCGGCGCCGGCGACGCGTTCAACGCCGGCTGGATCCACTCCCAGCTCCACCACCTCGATCCGCAGCTAGGGCTGGCCCTGGCGGCGTACGTCGCCGCGCAAGTGGTCTCGCACGAGTCGGATCAAGACGGCTTTCCCGCCCGCGCCGCGGTCGATGCGTGGCTCTTCGACCAGCTGGGCAAACCGACCTCACCCGGTGAGCGGGCGGCGACATCATGACGTCTGACCCGACGGAGCCAGGTGCGGACACCGCTGCCGACGTCGCCGCAATTCGCGACCTGAGAGCGGCGCTCTCGCGGGCCAAGATCCTCCCTGTCCTCAGGGCGAAAACCCGCGAACATCTGGATAGCCAGACCGCCATGTGTATGGAGGCCGGGATGACCGTGTTGGAGTTGACCACCACATCACCCGGCTGGCAGGAGGTCCTCACGTCGCTGAAGGCTCGACCAGACGCAGCCGACCTCGTCGTCGGCGTCGGAACCATCACCTCAGCCTCCTTGGCGCGCTCGGCACTGGCCGGCGGCGCCAACTTTCTGGTCACCCCATACCGGGTCGTTGGTTTAGAGGTGCCGAACAATATCCCGATCGTAAGAGGAGCGTTCAGCCCCTCCGAGCTCTCCGACGCCGTGCAGAACGGGCACATAGCGAAGCTATTCCCAGCGTCCACTCTCGGGCCGGCCTACCTGCGCTCGGTTCTGGAAGTACTCGGCGGCGCCACGGTCATCCCAACTGGGGGCATCGACAGCTCCTCAGCCCGATCGTGGCTTGACGCTGGGGCCATCGCGGTCGGCATGGGCAGCAAACTGTTCGACCACGGGCTCTCCGGACTGCACGCGCTGCAAGAAAAACTCCGTGTGTAGCGCGGTGGGCAGGTCGAAGATTGACATCGACATCACCAGTGACTACCACAGCCACCCTGGGTACCCCCAGCTCACGAGGAAAGGTAAACATGAGTGGAATCAGTGATCTGGAGCAGATGCTGGCCTTGATGCGTCCCCAGCTCAGGCCTGGAACCTTTGTCTTCCTCACTTTCCAGGAATCCGTACCTGACCGTCTGCATCCGATCATGACTTTCATCGAGGACGAGGCGCTTACCGTCATCGTGCCGCAACACGAAGCGGACGCGGCGGGTGAACAGTATGAATCAGTGTTCTCGTGGATCTCGCTGAGTGTGCACGGAGATCTGCAAGGCGTCGGCTTGACTGCGGCGTTCAGTAGGCCGCTGGCCGATGCGGGGATTAGCTGTAATGTCGTGGCCGCCTTCTACCATGACCACATCTTCGTTCCCGCCGATGTAGCGCAGGGCGCCCTGGAAATCCTTAATGACCTGTCCGCTCAGCACCAATAGGAGTTCACGCCAGTTCGGTTCATCCAATACGGCTGGTAGCGACGGCCTTCGGCTAGGACGCTGCAGTAGCTGAGCGCTGCGCGGCATTCAAATGACTTGGTCGGCCTCTCGGGGATGAAGTTCATCCGGGCGGGCGAGGAGCCGCTCGCCGTTGCGGGTCGTGAGGTCCCGCCAGGTGCCGACGTCGGGTGGTGGGGCGGCGTCCACTGAGCTGATCTGCCGATCGACGCCTTCGGCGGGGGTCCAGCAGTAGTCGCTGCCGTAGAGCAGGCGGGTGGAACCGAATGCCGCGACCAAGACCGGCACCTGACGCGGAAACGGCGTGCCGGCCATGTCGAACCACAGCCGCCCGATCTGTTCCGGCAAGGTGGGCCCGTCGCTATTGGCGGCCAGGAAGACGGTGCGGAACAGCTCCATTCGTTGGGCCAGCAGCGGCAGGGCGCCCCCACCGTGGGTAAAGACCCACCGGATCTCCGGAAAGCGGATCAGGGTGCCCGAGAACGCGAGGTCGCTGACCGTACGGGTGGTATCGAAGATGTATTCCAACATCGGAAGAGGTCGCCCGAGCGCGACTTTCTCCGCGCACGGTGGCGCGGTCGGGTGGACGAAGACGAGCGCGCGTCGCCGGTTCAGCTCGGCATAGAGCGGCTCGTAACGCGCGTCACCGAGGTAGATACCGGCGGTGTTGGTGGTGACCAAGACGCCGTCGCTGCCGAGTTCGTCCAGGGCGTAGGCGAGTTCGGCCAGCGCGCCATCGACGTCGGGCAGCGGCAGGGAGGCGAAGTGCCCGAACCGGTCCGGATGGGCGCGGCGCACCGCAGCGCCGGTGTCGTTCACGTGTCGCGCGAGCGATCGGGCCGCCGCGTCGTCGCCGAAATGGATACCCGGGGCGGAGATGGACAGGATCGACCTGCCCACACCCCAGCGGTCCATCAGCCGCAGGTGCTCCGCACTCGACCAGGACGGCCACCCCGGCATGCCGTCGGGATGGTTGTGGCCGGCGGCCCGCGCGGCTTCGACGTAGGAGTCGGTGAGGAAGTGGGCGTGTACGTCGATAAGTGGTGTCAGCGATTCGGCCACGTTCACCTGGGCGTTGTCCCGCGTCAGGCGGAGTGGGCGCCGGTCATCAACGCGGCCAGGTCCTCAGGATGCAGGAACGACGGTGGCGGCGGCGGTCCCCAGGAGAAGAGTCCCTGCGCGCCTTCGAGGTCCTGCGGTGTCCAGAGCTGGTCGTCAATAATGCAGTCCATGTCGCTGTAGTACTCGCTGAAGTTGCCGGCCGGATCCTTGAGGTAATAGAAGAAGTTGGAGCCGCCGTAGTGCCGGCCCAGCCCCCAGATGTGGCGTTCGGGGTTGTCTTCGAGCATCGTCGCAGCGCCGCGCCCGACGTCGTCGACGTCGTCAACCTGCCAGGACGTGTGGTGCAGGAACGAAACCGGCGCGGCCAACACGAGGATGTTGTGGTGGTCGGTCGAGCAGCGCATGAATGTGCCGGCGCCCTTGATGTGGTCACTGATCTTGAACCCGAGGCCCTGCGCGAAGAACGCCTTGGTGATCTCGTAGTCGGTGGAGCCGAGCACGGCGTGGCCGAGTTTGCGGGGCCGGACCCGCTCGGTGCGCTGCACCCCCGGGGCGCGTTTCCCGACGCGATCGAAACGCCCGGGACCGTTGTAGCGCGGTGCCGGTTGAGCCTCCTGAACGAACCGGGCGGCGATTTCGAGGAACGCTCGGGTGCCGGTGGCCTTCTCGACCGCGCTGATCCAGCCCGGCCCACGCTCGACCTCGATGCCCATGCGCTGCAGGTCGTCCGCGGCCCGGGCGAGATCGTCGGCGTCGTCGACCCCGACGTGAACCTCGACCAGGCGCCGGGTGGGTGCGTGGACGATGCGCAGTTGGCGCCCGCCGTCGCGGGTTGCGAACCATCCGTCGCCATCGGGGGCGAGCCCGAACTCGTCGTAGTAGGCCGCCGTCTCATCCACGTTCGGAACGCCCATCGTGATGGACGTGAGTCGGTGTAGGGCCATGCCAATCTCCTTTGGACTACGCGTTTTACGCGATCTGGGGCGGAGCAGCAACGAGGCGGTGCCGCATTTCCCCGATGCCTTCGATGTGACTGGTGAGCACGTCGCCGTCGGCCAGCCACCGTTGCGGGGTGCGTCCCAGCCCGACTCCGGCGGGGGTGCCGGTGAAGATCACGTCGCCGGGCAGCAACGGGGTGCTGGCGGAGAGGTTCGCAACGAGCGCGGGCACCGAGAAGATGAGCTTGCTGGTGCGCCCGAGCTGAACCGATTCGCCGTTGATTTCGCAGCCGAGCTCCAGGTCGTTCGGGTCGGCGAACTCGTCGAGGGTGACCAGCCACGGCCCGATCGGTCCGAAACCGGGGAGCGACTTGCCCATGCTGAACTGGGGTGGTTGGGCCGCCATCTGCAGCACGCGTTCGGAGATGTCCTGACCGACGGCATAGCCGGCCACGTGATCGAGCGCGGTGGCCACCGGGACGTGGTGCGCGCGGCGCCCGATGACGGCGACGAGTTCGACCTCCCAGTCGACGTGCCCGCCGGGCGGCATCTCGATGTCACCGCGAGGCCCGGTGATGCAGCTGGGGAATTTGGTGAACACCGGCGGTGCGCCGACGGGGGCCGCGAAGCCGGACTCCGCGGCATGCTCGGTGTAGTTCAGCCCGATGCCGAATACCTGTCGCGGCCTCGGCGCCGGTGAGCCGAGGTCATCGGCCTGGAAGTCAGCACCGTTTTCCAGACTCGCGGCGCCGGCCCAGGCGGTGAGAGACTCCCACTCTTCGTAGGCGGCTTGCGGGTCGGCGCCGAACCGGCCGCTGCTGTTCTTCTCCACGTCATAGGCAAGCTCGTGCCCGGTGTCTCCGGCGACAACGACGAGGCGGCCGTTCAGGTTGGCGAAACGCATGGTGTGAAGCTCCAGGTGGGTAGGCTACGGCCGGTTCGGCCGGCGGCATGGTGGCGGGTCAGACGAGCGGGGTGATGCGGTCCTCGCGCGCGAGGAGGGCCTTACCGTAGACCTCGTACCCCACAACCGGCAGCACGACGGCGTGGCGGGCGGCCACGGAGGAGTCGCGCCACAGTCGCTGCAACGGGTTGGCGTCGGCGAAGCTGCCGGCGCCGTGGGCGTTGAGCAGGATGTTGATGGCCTTGACGATGTTGTCGACCGTCCAGCCGGTGTCGGCCCGCACCCGGGCGCGGGTCAGGTAGTCGGGGTACTCGCCGCGGTTCGCGGCCTGGTCGATGTCGTCGGCGGCACGGTAGGCGTGCAGGTGAGCGGTGTCGATCAGCATCGCGGCCTCGGCCAGCTGGAGCTGAAAGGCCACCGAGTCGGCCTGCGCGGTGTAGAAGGTGTACGAGATTGGCTTCTTCGCCGCCTTTCCCCGCACGATGTCCAGCGCGGCCCGGCCCATGCCGAGCTGCGGGCCGGCCAGCACGAGGGCCAGGATCGGTACGAACGCCGAGCGGTAGAGGGCTTCGTCGGTGTGTTCGGTGGCGTACGTGCCCTCGATGGCCGGGGGCACGGAGATCACGCGGTGCTCGGGGACGAAGACGTCTTTGGCGATGAGGCAGTTGCTGCCCGAGGACTTCATGCCGGCGACGAACCAGGTCTCCTCGAAATCCAGATCGCGGCGCGGGATCAGGGCCAGGCCCTGGTCCACGACCTGGCCGTCGTCGTCGGTGATCGGGATGCCGAGGACCGCCCAGGAAGCGTGATAGGAGCCGGAATTCCAGAACCAGCGGCCGGTGACCTGGTGGCCGCCTTCCACCTTGCGGGTTTCCGCGGTCGGGGCCAACACACCCGAGACCAGCGCGTCGGGGTCGTCGGCCCAGACGTCATCCTGCGCCCGCTGCGGGAAGGTGCCGACCATCCAGGCGCACACGTTGAGCAGCGTGACGACCCAGGATGTCCCGCCATCGGCCTCCCCGACCTCGGCCGACACGTCGAGCATGGTCCGCATCGACGTCTCGTAGCCGCCGTAACGCTTGGGCTGGGCGATCTTCAGGACACCGGCGTCGCGCAGCGCGTCGATGCTCTGCTCGGTCACCCGACGATCCTGTTCACCCTGGGCGGCATTTTCACGCAGAAGCGGCTGAAGTCGCCTGATGCGGGCGACGAGTTCGTTCGCGTCGGGGATGGCGACGGTCTCGCTCAGCGGCGAGCGGTCGGTCACGGCGGTCATGGACATCTCCTTAGACAGGGCTGATTGGGGTCGGTGCTCAGTGGGCGCAGGCGGCGATCAGATCCGCGATCGCCGGCCGGGGTCGTTCCGCGAAGCGGGAGTGGGTGCCGAAGGTGCGGTGGGCGTACACCAGCGGCGCGAGATCGGCGCGGCTGCTGGCCGAGCGCACCAGTCCGAACAGCAGCAGATGGTCGCCGGCCTCGACGCTCTGGTACAGGTCGCACTCCATCCAGCCGGGCGCGTCGGCCAGGCGGGGCAAGCCGCCGTCGATGTGCCAGTCCGCGTGCGCGAACCGGTCGACCCCGCGGCGGGCGAAGAACAGAGCGAGCTCATCCTGGGCGTGGCTGAGGATGTTGACCCCGAATCGCTCGGCCTGCAGGATCTGCGCCAGCAGCGAGGATCCGCGGTCGAACGCGACGCTGACCAGCGGCGGGTCCAGCGACAGCGACGCGAACGAACTCACGGTGGCGCCGTAGGGCAGCTGGTCGACCGTCGTCGTGACGACGGTGACGGGCGCGCATACCCCGGACATCAGGTCGCGGAACTGCTGTTGATCGATCACGTGCGCTCCTTCGAATTCCGCATGGTGATTTCGTTGATGTTGCGCGCAGCCCCCGTGCCTGTCAAGACTTCCGCTCATAATGTTTATGTGTAATTCTGAGCGGGTGACTACGGGACGGAGGGGTGCCATGACCGGGGACATCGGCTTCGACGCACCCGCGCTGCGCCCAGAGGACTGGCGGCGACCTACGGCCGGGGCGCGGCCGCCACCGCGCCTGTCGCGGGGCGAATCGGCGGCGGCCCTGTTGATCTCGATTGCCGAGGCGGCTCAAGCCGGTGACCGCCTCGGATCGAAAGAGGACCTGCGGGCTCAGTGCGCGGTGTCGGTCGGCACGTTCAACGAGGCCGTGCGGATCGCCCAGTCCCGGGGGGTCGTGACGGTCCGTCCGGGTCCCGGCGGGGGCGTCTTCGTCGCCACCCAGTCACCGATGGTGCGGCTGGGCAATTCGGTCCTGGCCCTGGACGCGGGTCAGACATCGGTGGCCGAGGCGATCCGCATCCGCGACGTGCTCGATCCGTTGCTCATCGAAGACGCCCTGTGGCACGCCTCGCCCGCCGACATCGCCGAGATGCGCGAGATCCTGGGCGACATGGCGCTCGCGGTGGACCAGCACGACCCGATCGGATTCATCCACGCGAACTGGTCGCTGCACGCGCGAGTCGCCGCGGTCAGCCCGAACGCGATGCTGCGCTCGCTCTACGTCAACTTGTTGGACCTGATCGAGTCACACACCCTCGCGGTGCTGCCAACCAGCGAACAGCCGCTACCCGAATACATCGCCGACCGGCACTTGTTGCACACCGCCATCATCGATGCGCTCGACGACCGCGACCGCCACCGTGCCCTGCGGCTGATCGCCGAACACAACACCAGCAATGCGTTGCCGGGCGCCCTCACACCTGCCGAGCACGTCACCGCCGACGCTTGAGCGCCCGCCGTCCGGACGCGTCCGTCACCTGCTGAACCAACCCCAACCCACCAGCCACCAACCGAAACCGAGGAACCAGCATGAGCCGGACCCTCGTGTCCTTCAACGTTGACGGACACCGCGTCGCCGGGATCGCCACCGACCTCAGCACGGACGGGACGGCCACTGACCGTCCGCTCATCGTGGCGTTGCACGGCGGCACGTACACCAGCGCCTACTTCGATGTCGAAGGCCATTCCCTGCTCGAGACCGGCCGATGCAATGGCTTCGACGTGGTCGCGCTCGACCGGCCCGGCTACGGCGCCAGTGACCCGCTGCCCGATGAGGAGACGACGTTCGCGCGCGGCGCGGCGATCCTGGACGCGGCTGTCGAGCAGCTGTGGCGCGAGAACGGGGCCGGCCGTCCCGGCATCGTGCTGATCGGACACTCCATCGGCGCGGCGATCGCGATGCACGTCGCGGCCCGCCATCCGTCCTGGCCCCTGCTCGGGCTTGCGGTGTCCGGTATCCACGACGTGGCCCCGCCCCACGTCCGGGACGCCTGGAACTCGATGCCGCCCGGGCAACCCGTCGTGCTCACCCCCGAGCAGCGACGGCAGTTCTTCTACGGCCCGGACTGGACGATCGAGCCGGGCATCGTCGAACGCGCCGCCGGATCCACCTCGCCGGTACCCCTGGCCGAGTTGTTGGAGGTCGTCGGCGGCTGGCCGGCTGACGCTGCGGGCATGGCGGCCCGGGTGCAGGTGCCGGTGGACTACGTCGCCTACGAATTCGAGCAGTTGTGGACGATCAACGAGACCACGGTGCGCGACTTCGGGGCCAAGTTCGCCGCGGCCCCGGTCCTACACACGGACCTGATGAGGGGCACGGGCCACCTCGGCGACCATCACCGCACCGGGCTGGCCCTGCAGTTGCGTCAACTGGCGTTCGCGCTGGAATGCGCCCGGTCGGGCGACCGGCCGTCCGACATGGCATGAGCCTGCACCCCGCCGGCCGCCGTCGCTCCGGTCCTCACTCGTTCCTCGCTGCGATCCTCACGCCGGCGACCCGCTCATGAGCCTGCACCCCGCGTCGGCCGAGGTGCTGATTGCCGGTGGCGGCCCGGCGGGGCTGGCCGCGGCGGTGGAACTCGGATCGCGCGGCATAGACGTCGTCGTGCTCGAGCCGCGTGACCGGGTCAGTGCCGATCGGCCGAGGGCCAAGACCACCAGCACGCGCACGATGGAGCACATGCGCCGCTGGGGTGTGGCCGGGCGTATCCGCGAGGTGGCGACCTTGCCCGTCGCCTGGTCGCAGGACGCGACGTTCGTCACCGCCCTGCTGGGCCGGGAGATCACCCGCATCGGCGGCTGCTTCGGACTCAGCGCCGGACGGCCGGTCGAAGCCGCGGAGTCGGGCCAGCAGATCGGGCAGCCGTCGATCGAATCCGTGCTGCGGCAGACGGTCACGAACATGCCGTCGGTGCGCCTGCTCACCGGCTGCGCTCTCGTGTCGTTGCAGCAGCATCCTGACGTCGTCGTGGTGGATGTTCGGGACCGCGACGGCTCTAACCGCCGGATTCGGGCCGAGTACGTGCTTGGATGCGACGGCGCGCACAGCCTGGTCCGCGCGGCGGTCGGGGCACGGTTCGAAGGCCGCGCCGACGAGCGGACGAACTTCAATGTGGTGTTCCGGGCCCCGGGGCTGCTGGAACGCGTGCCGATGGCTCCGGCGATCCACTACTGGGTGCTCGACCCGGACGTGCCCGGACTCCTCGGTCCGCTCGACCTGGCCGGCACGTGGTGGGGCATGGCCATGGGGGTCGACGCCGAGCGCGGCAACGCCAACCCGGTCGGGTTCGTGCGGCGGCTGATCGGCCCCGGCGCCGACGACCTCGAGATCGACATCGTCGCCACCGATCCGTGGACCGCCAGGATGCTGATCGCCGATCATTACGGACAGGGCCGGGTCTACCTGGTCGGCGACGCCGCCCACCTCAACCCGCCGTGGGGCGGACACGGCTTCAACACCGCCGTCGGCGATGCCGTCAACATCGGGTGGAAGCTCGCGGCCGTGCTCCGGGGCTGGGGCGGAGCCGACCTGCTGGCCAGCTACGAGGCCGAACGCCGCCCGATCGCGCAAGTGACCATCGACGAGGCCGCCGCGAACATGAGAAACCTGTCGACCGATCTCACCGGGCCGGACCTACACCTGGACTCGGCCCGCGGCGATGCGGCTCGGCGCTCGGTCGCCGAACGCGTGCACGCCACGAAGGACGCCGAGTTCCACAGTCAGGGCCTCGTCCTGGGCTACCGGTACGACGCGTCGCCGATCGTCTCGCCCGACCCGGCTCCGGTTCCGCGCCTGGATCCGCGACGGTACCGGCCGTCGACCCGCCCGGGCGGCCGACTGCCGCACGTCTGGCTGCCCGACGGTCGTTCGCTGTTCGATCTGCTGGGCCCGGAGTTCACGCTGCTGATGCTGGATGCGCACGCCGAGCCCGCGACGTTCATCGCGGTGGCGGAGCGACTTGGCGTCCCGCTGCGCGTAGTGGCTCTGCCGGGCATAGCGGTACCCGACGCCGACGGCGTGACCATGCTGCTCATCCGGCCCGACCAGCACATCGCGGCCCGCTGGCGACAGCCCCGCGTCGACCCGTTGGTCGTGGAGCATCAGCTGGGTCACGCGGTGGCCCGCGACCCGTCCCTCGAGAAAGCGCCGGCATGACGACACCGCAGGCGCCGGCCGGGACAGCCCCGGTCCGAACCATGATCGGCAACGTGCGGGTGTTCGACGGTTCGGGCCTGACCGCAGCGACGGACGTGGTGATCGACGGCGGCCTGATCACGTCGGTCGGCACCCCCGGGTCCGGACCGGTTCCTGGGCACGTGGTCGACGGGACGGGTGCGGTGCTACTGCCGGGCCTGATCGACTGCCACCTGCATCTCGACGGTCGGGCTGATCTGGAACTCTGCGCCCGCTGGGGCGTGACCACCGTGTGCGACATGGGCACGCGGGACGTACGGGTGCTCGATGCCATGCGCGCATTGCCCGGCCTGCCGACCGTCCTGCTGGCCGGCGTGCCGGCCAGCGCCCCGGGTGGCCAGCATGTGGCCAAGATGGGATTTCCCGCGGACAGCGCCGTGCCGGACGCGGCGCACGCGGCAGGTTTCGTCGCCGACCAGGTGGCGGCGGGGTCGGACTTCCTCAAGATCATCGTCGAGGACCCGAAGGTGCCAGGCACCAAGGCGCTTCCTGCGCCCACCCTGGCTGCCCTCGTCATCGCCGCCCACGAGGCGGGCCGGCTCGTTGTCGCCCATACCGTGACCAGGGCCGCGGTCCGCCTTGCGGTTGACGCCGCGGTCGACGTCATTACCCACGCCCCCCTCGACGGCGTCCTCGCTGACGACCTCGTCGCGCGCTTGGCCGAGCGAGGCACCGTCCTGGTCCCGACCTTGACGATGATGCGCGGCGTGGTCGACCACCTGAACGCGAAGATGGCGATGAAGATCCTCTCGGGGCTACGTATCGCCCCACGCCTCGATTACGCCCACGCCGAGCACACGGTGACGGCGTTCCACCGGGCCGGTGCGACGGTACTGGCCGGCACCGACGCCAACCACGAGCCGCTGGTCCCGGCGCGCCCGCCGCACGGCGAGTCCCTGCACGACGAACTCGCCCGCCTCGTGGGCAGTGGACTGTCCCCCAGCGAGGCGCTGCGGGCGGCGACAGTGCTGCCGGCCACGGTGTTCGGCCTCGCCGACCGCGGCGCCGTCGTGCCCGGTCAACGGGCCGACCTCGTGCTGGTACGCGGCGACCCGACGACGGACATCACCGCCACCCGCAACGTCCTGGCGACCTGGATCGGCGGGATCAGCAACGGCTCCGCCGCTGAGCTGTGACCCGCTCGGACGACTTGATCTTCGACGGGAGCTACCTGCCGCCGCCGGATCGTTCGGCGTGTTGGCTGGCCGTGGCGAGGGCATCGATGGCCGCGGTGAGGGTGTAGCCGAGTTGGTGGGCGTGTTGGGCGTAAGTGCGGGCGTGCTCGGTGAGCAGCTGTGTGCGTTGTGCTGGTGTCATCGTTGGCGGGCCGGTGGCGACCCGGGTGCCGCCGCCGCGGCGGGTGTGGATGAGTCCGGCCGATTCGAGTTCGCGGTAGGTGCGGGCAATCGTTCCGGCGGCGAGGCCGAGATCGTTGGCAAGTTGCCGTACGGGGGGTAACCGGTCACCGGGTTGCAGCGTGCGACTGGTGATGAGGTCGTTCAGTTGGCGGCGCAGTTGTTCGTACGGTGGGGTCGGATCGGCGGTGTCGACGTGGATCGAGGCGGGTGTGGGCATCAGTGCGCGAACACGGTTGGCCGGTTGGCGGTAGGCCGCGACGGTGCCGCGAGGGCGTGGACACAGCTGAGCAGCAGGGCCAGCGATGCCAGCAGCGTCAGGGTGAGGCCCCAGACTGAGCTCGAGGCGTGGGCGGGGCGGCAGGTCAGGTCGCTGATCGTCAGGGCACAGACGGCGCACACGCCGGCCAGGGATGTCGCCACCATGATGCCGACGGCGGCGACGATGACGTCAGCCGATCGCCGACGGGCCTGGTCGTCGCGCCCGGGATGACTGGGGTCGGCAAGTCGGGGACGGCGGGTCACGTGGTGCAGTGTGAACGCCGCGGCGGCCAGCCCGGCGATGACGAGGGCGCCCAGCGGGACCGCGTAGAAGGTGCCCGGCCACGGCCCGGCCGTCTGGGTCAGATGTTGCGCGGGGCAGTGTGCGGTCAATGCTCGCCCGCCGCGGCCGAGATCGTCGGCCGTGCCGGTTGCTGCGGTAATCGCCAACAAACCCAGGAGGACGCCACTCGCCGCGGTGACGACGCCGGTGCGTGTCGCCGGCAGGTAGTGCCAGGACCGGCGGACGGCCAGTTCGGCCGTCCGGTTACGGCCTCTCGGGCCGGCCACGGCCAGTTCGCCGCCCAACACGCCAAGCAGCACCGTGAGGCCGAACAGCGGGGCAGCCAGCAGCTTTCCGGTTCCGAGCGGTCCGCTCGTGCAGGCAGCGACAGCGACAGCGAGCCCCGCGATGATTCCGATTCGCCGTCCCCACACCGGCGCGGTCTCGCTTGATCGCCAACCGGTACGGGCCGCGACGCCGACCCCAGACCGACGCCGCCTCGCCACCCACACCATCACTGCGACAGCACCAGACAGCACGGTGGCGGCGACAACCACCAGCAACTCACTCACGTCCTGCTCCTTGCCTCAGATGGTCGGTACAAGAAGACCAGCCCGTGAGTTTTGTGTCAAATGATTAATACAAGCACCCGTCCTACCCGCCCGCGGTCTTGGAGGCGTTCGGCCGAGCCACGGTCATCGACTCAGCGGGGATGCTTCGACCCGACCAGGTCAGCCACGGCCGCGTCAAGAGCCTCGCGCACCGCCACCACCGAGGGCCGGTCGACCGTGGAACGCCGGGTGGCCGTGAACACCGTCCGGTACGGGTCGTGCGTCAGCGTCAGCAGACGCACCGGAGGACGCCGCCCCTCCCACAGCAGGTCGGGGATCAGCGCAACGGCGTTGCCCGAGCGGACGAGCGCGGCGTGGACTTGCAAATCGTCGGTCTCGAAGCGGGCATCAAGCTCGAAGCCCGCCGTCCGGCAAAGCTGCTCAGCGAAATGCCGTGACGCCGTGCCTCGTCGCTCCACCACCCATGGCAGCTCGGACGTGTCGGCCAGGGTCGCCACGTGGCGCCAGCTCCGCGGGACGGCCAGTCGGATGGCGTCATGGGTGAGGACGACCCGGTCGAGGTCGGGATGCCATGGCGCCGCATGGCCGGGGTACTGCTCGGCGACGACAAGGTCGAACTCGCGCGCGAATGTCTCGAGCAGCGCGGTCTCCGGCTCGCGCTGGGTTAGGTCAACCCGCAGTCGGGGGTGCTGCTGGCCGAGCATGCTCAGCATCGGAACCATCAACGCGAGTGCCGCGGACTGGAACATGGCTACGCGCACCGTGCCGGTGGCCTCGCCGAGGGAGGAAAGCAGGTCGGACTCGGCCAGTTCCAGCCGGGCCAGGATCGCGGCGGTGTGCTCGACGAGGATCTCGCCCTGTGCGGTGAGCTGGACCCGTCGACCCGCCTTGCGCAGCAGCGGGTGGCCGGCCTCGCGCTCGAGCTGGCTGAGCTGCTGCGACACGGCCGAGGGGCTCAGGTGCACCGCCGCAGCGACGGCGGCGATGGTCCCGCGCACCTGCACCTCGCGCAGCAGTCGTAGGCGTCGCACGTCGAGCATCCGGGCTCCCAAGCATTAGCAGATCTGACGACTATCCGTCAGAAAACATCGCTTTACCTGAAGTTATTCTGCCCGAACACTAGAGGCATGAGCGTTCCACTACTCCCACGTCCTGATGCCGACGCGGCCGGCCTGGCCGAACTACGGGACCTCGAACCCGATGTGGTTGCCACGGTGCGGCGGTGGCTCGAGGTCGCAGCAACGGTGCCGGTGGACGCCGCGGCCACTCGGCTCGCCGGGGTGCTCCGGGACGGGGACGGGCTGTTGTTCACCGTCGGCTTCGTCGACCGGGTCATCCGTCCCGAGGACCCCCGGGTCGCCGCGCAGAACTTCGCTGAGCTGGCCCGCCGCGTGCCGCGCTTCCTGCCGTTGCATCTGCGCCTGGCGGTTCGCCTCGGCGCGGCGGTCGGGTTGCTCGCCCCCACACTCGTCATCCCGATCGTGCGTCTCGTACTGCGGCGGATGGTCGGCCACCTGATCGTCGACGCCCGGCCGCTACCGCTGCGCCGCGCCATCCGCAAACTGCGCGCAACGGGTTCGAGCCTGAACATCAACCTGCTCGGCGAAGCCGTGCTCGGCGAGCGTGAAGCCGCACGGCGGCTCCAGGGGACGCACCGGCTGCTCAGCCGCGACGACGTCGACTACGTGTCGATCAAGGTGTCCTCCACCGTGGCGCCCCATAGCCCGTGGGCGTTCGACGAGGCCGTCGACCACATCGTCACCTCGCTGACTCCGCTCTACCGGCTCGCCGCGGCGGCCTCCCCGCACAAGTTCATCAACCTCGACATGGAGGAGTACCACGACCTCGAGCTCACCGTCGCGGTGTTCACCCGGTTGCTCGACGCCCCCGAGTTCCGCGACCTGCACGCCGGTATCGTTCTGCAGGCCTATCTGCCCGACACCCTGGCGCACATGATGCGGTTGCAGGAGTGGGCCGCGCGCCGCGTGGCCGGGGGCGGCGCGGCGGTCAAGGTGCGCGTGGTGAAGGGCGCGAACCTGCCGATGGAGCAGGTCGACGCCGCTGTCCACGACTGGCCGCTCGCCACGTGGCACAGCAAGCAGGATTCCGACACCAATTACAAGCGACTGCTCGACTACGCCCTGCACCCGTCGCACACCGCGAACATCCGCATCGGCGTGGCCGGTCACAACCTGTTCGACATCGCGTTCGCGTGGCTGCTCGCTCAACAGCGCGACGTCGTCGACGGGGTCGACTTCGAGATGCTGCTCGGCATGGCGCAGGGCCAGGCCGAGGCCGTGCGCCGCGACGTCGGCGGCCTGCTGCTCTACACCCCGGTCGTGCATCCCAAGGAGTTCGATGTCGCCATCGCCTACCTCGTGCGACGGCTGGAGGAGGGGGCCAGCCAGGACAACTTCATGTCTGCGGTGTTCGACCTGCACGACGACGCCGGGCTCTTCGCGCGCGAGCAGGCGCGGTTCTCGGCGTCGCTGGCCGCTCTCGACCGCGACGTTCCGGCGCCGCACCGAGACCAGGACCGCACCGCCCCGGTCGGTGACGCGCCGATCGCCGGGTTCCACAACGTCGCGGACACCGATCCGGCCGTGCGCGTCAACGCGCGGTGGGGACGGGAGATCCTGCAGCGGGTCCCCGACAGCAGGCTGGGTATGGACCTGGTCGCCGCGGCGGCGGTGGATGACGCCGAGCTGCTCGAACAGCACCTGAGCGGCGCGGTGGCAGCGGCTGGCGAGTGGGGTTCGCGGTCCGGCGCCGACCGGGCACCGGTGCTGCGCGCGGCGGCCGTCGAGCTGGAGCGACGCCGAGCCGCGCTCATCGAGGTGATGGCGGCCGAGTGCGGCAAGACCCTGGATCAGGCCGACCCGGAGGTGTCCGAGGCGGTCGACTTTGCCAACTATTACGCCACCCTCGCCGAGGGCCTGGACGCGGTCGACGGCGCGGTCCAGCGGCCGGTACGGCTCACCGTCGTCACTCCCCCGTGGAACTTCCCCGTCGCGATCCCCACCGGCTCGACGTTGGCCCCGCTGGCCGCGGGATCGTCGGTGATCATCAAGCCCGCGCCGCAGGCCAGAAGGTGCGTTGCGGTCATGGTCGACGCTCTGCATGCCGCCGGTGTTCCGCGTGACGTGCTTCGCCTGGTGGACGTCGACGAGGGTCCGCTCGGCCGGGCGCTGGTGTCCGACCCGCGCGTGGACCGCCTCATCCTCACTGGCGCCTTCGAGACCGCCGAGCTGTTCCGGTCGTTTCGCACCGACCTGCCGCTGCTCGCGGAGACGAGTGGGAAGAACGCGATCGTGGTGACCCCGAGCGCCGACCTCGATCTCGCCGTCAAGGACGTCGTTCGCTCCGCGTTCGGGCACGCGGGCCAGAAGTGCTCGGCTGCGTCGCTCGTGATTCTCGTCGGCTCGGTGGCCACGTCGCGGCGATTTCGCAACCAGCTACTCGACGCGGTGCGCTCGCTGCGCGTCGGTCTGCCCGCGGACCCCGCCGCAGAAATGGGCCCGCTCATCGAGCCGGCATCGGGCAAACTGCTCGACGCACTGACCCGCCTCGAGGGAGGCGAGAGGTGGCTGGTCACGCCGCAGCGCCTGGACGATACCGGCCGGCTGTGGTCGCCGGGTGTCAAGGAGGGCGTCGCACCTGGGTCGGCGTTCCACCACACGGAGTACTTCGGGCCTGTACTCGGAGTAATGACGGCGTCGACGCTCGAGGAAGCGATCGAGCTGCAGAACGACGTGCCGTACGGGCTCACCGCCGGGCTGTTCAGCCTGGACGAGCACGAGATCGGGACCTGGCTCGACCGCGTCCAGGCCGGCAACCTCTACGTGAATCGGGGCGTCACCGGAGCAATCGTCCGCCGCCAGCCGTTCGGCGGCTGGAAGCGGTCGGCGGTCGGCGCGGGCACCAAGGCCGGCGGTCCCAACTACCTGGTCGGGCTCAGCGACTGGGCCCCGTCCCCCGCGGGTGCCAGCGGCCCACTCGAACCGCGGATGCAACGCCTGCTCGACGCCGCTCGCGCCGACGGGCTCGACGACCTTCCCATGCTCGAGCGCGCCCTGGCCTCCGACGCCGCTGCGTGGCGCGACGAGTTCGGCGCGGTGCGCGACGTATCGCAGCTGCGGGTTGAGCGCAACGTGCTGCGCTACCGGGCACACCCTGCGGTGGTGCGGCAGGCCGGCGGGTCAGTTACCGACGTCGTCCGGGTGGCCGCGGCCGGAGCGCTGGCCCGCGCCGACGTCCTGGTGTCGACACCCGTTGCCCTGCCCGCAGGAGTGGCCCGGGCGCTCGCCGCCGACGGCGTGCGACTGGCCGTCGAGGACGACAACGCCTGGACCGGCCGCCTGCGCGCACTCGACGGACGCGTCCGGCTGATCGGCGGCGACGCGCGAGCGGTCTACGAGGTCGTGGACGGACGCCCCGACGTCGCCGTGTACGCCCAACCGGTCACCGAGGCCGGGCGGGTGGAGCTGCTGCCGTTCGTGCATGAGCAGGCCATCAGCATCACCGCGCACCGCTTCGGCACGCCCGACCACCTGAGCGACCGGGTGCTGCGCGAGACCAGTTGAGGAGCCGGGGTTCACGCCCGGCATAACCCTCGTCTGGCCCGGACCTTCGCGTTGACGTTGACGTTTGTCAACTGCGAGCTTGCACTCCGGCGGCGTTCTGCCGTTCTCTCTTCTGCTGGTACATCGCCTCGTCAGCGGCGAGGCATGCTTCTTCGATGCCGTGACCAACCTGCACCGATGCCCACCCCATCGAGGCCTCGATCCCGGTACGGCTGCAGGCCTCCACCATTCGATCGACCAGCGCGACCGCCTGAGCGGGCGAGACATCCTTCGCGAAAAACCCGAACTCGTCCCCGCCAAGACGCGCGAGCGCATCACCGGCACGGACATGGCTGCGTAGGGTGTCGGCGGCGCGCCGGAGATGCTGATCGCCAGCAGGATGACCCTGAACGTCATTGATGGTCTTCAGCCCGTCCAGGTCAATGATGATGACCGCCGCGGGGTCGCCGAACCGTTCGTACCTCGGCGCTTCCAAGGAAACGTAGCGATCCCAACCCCGGCGGTTCAACAGGCTGGTGAGCTGGTCGGTGTCGGCCTCACCTTTCAGCAGTTCCACGTCGCGGGCCGCGCTGGTCGAGAGCAAGTCCGCGGTCAGCACCGCGGACAACAGCAGGGCCACCAGTCTGAAGAGCGGCTCGTTGCTGACCAGAGATGCTGGTTGGGGGCTGGGATCGAAGCCACATACGGTGCCGAACAGTGCGCCATCGGCCTGGGTAATCGGGAATCCGACGTAGGCGCCCAACGGGGCCAGACGGGCGAATCCAGAGTCTGCGTAGTCCGGGACGAGCCCCGCGTCAGGTGCAATCGGCGGCGCCCCTGCCGTCACCATGGCATGACACGGCATGTCTGCGAACGGCAACGCGGCACCCTTACCGAATCCGTACGCGTGATCCTCAGCGGCCAGGAGGACAGATTGGCCATTTGCGACGCGGGTCACCGCCCACAATCCCATCGGGACGAGCCGCGACAAGTATTTCACCACCTGAACGCACGCGAGGTCGAAGACCTGCGGGGGTATCAGGCCCTCCGGCACAGCAACTGCGGCCTCGAGATCTCCGCCCACTTCACCACCGCCTCTCTCTCCTGCGTTTGACGTACGACGCAAACCATCGGCGGAGAACTCGCCGACATGAGCTTCGGACCTGCCCTGAGTGGTAATCCAGCCCGACCGGTTGGTTGTTGTGGCGTGCGGTAGCCTCGGCCGACAAACGTTGTGAGGGGCCGAATCGGGCCGCAGCGCAATCAAATGAATGTGCGACATGAGTTCTCTGGACACGGAGGAACGCAACGACGCGGCTACAGGAAACTGCGTATGCCGCGCAGGCGGCAACAGGATTGCCGGTCAGCGCGGTCGCTACCGAACTTCTGATCGCAGATGCCGACCGGATTCATTACCGCCGCTGCGCGACGTATATCCAGGCAGTTCAGGACACCCAGTGGTTCGCCTGCGCGTTTGCCGCGCACGCAACGCGCATAACCGTCGCCGGCGGGCCGGGGCACAGTCACGCGGACGCCGTCGAGCACCGTATCAAGATCGGCGCGAATGACCGTCGTACCGTCGGAGATTGTGAACACGCCTGTCTACACGAGCTGGCGCACATCGTGACCGCTGACTTCAGGCCGGACGGCAAGCCACGCGAGGCCGCGCACGGCAGAAGTAGTAGCAAAGGGCACCACCATGCGTGGCGCGTCAACTTTGTATTCATCGTGCGGAACATGCTGGGCAAGCAGGCGGCGCTTCGATTGAGGTCAGAATTCAACCAGTGGGGATTGCCTACCCTTAGATGACGGATGTCTTCGCACGAAGGGACTAACCGTCGGACTGACCGGCCCTTTTGTGCGGTGGATGTGAGCGACCCGCGGTGTTGACCGGGTCGGGGCCGAGGCCGGCCGAAGATCGGTAGAAACCAAGCTGACCGACCGGACGGCCTGGCCGCGGTCCGAGCCTAGGGCGTGCGCTGGTGCGCGCTGCCGCGTACCCGTGGGTTGGGTGCTCGACGCGGTGAGGCCTTGACGCCGTCGATTGTTAGCCGTAGCTTTCGTTAGCGATGACTAATGCTGGTGTCCTGCTGGAGGCTATGGGCGAGCCGACGCGGCGAGCGATCTTCGAGCGGCTGGCGGTTCGTCCGAGCGCGGTCGGGGAGTTGGCGGCCGAACTACCAGTGACGTCGTCGGCGGTGTCGCAACACTTAAAGGTCCTGAAGGCGGCCGGCTTGGTGAGCGACCGGGCGGTCGGCACGCGTCGTATCTACTCGGTCGACCCAGCGGCGCTCGGTGTCATCCGCGAGTACTTCGAACAGTTCTGGACGGCATCGATGTCCGCGTTCCGAGCCGCCGCCGAACATTGCGAACAGGAGAAGACATGACGCAAACGGGTTTTGCCGACGTTGCGGCGCAAGCCGCGACGTCCGTCTCGGAAACTTTCGTGTTCATGGTGCTCCACTACCCGACGGCGAACAACCGGGATCGGCTGGCAGCGGACATGGGCAGCATGCGTTCAGTGATGGAGAACCAGCCGGGCTGTCTAGGTGTCGACCCGCCGTTGCTCACCGAAGACGGAGCATGTTTGATCGGGTACTCGCGGTGGCAATCAAAAGAGGCGTTTCTGGCCACCGGCATCACCCTGTCCTCAGCCAACGAGGTCATGGACGGAGAGCAGCGACCACGTCAGCGGTTCCTGCTCAACGCCTACCGATGACCGCCCTAGCCCGATCCGCACGCGGTCAATCACCGGCTCTCACCAAACCGCGCCAGCCAGATGGCGCCTGGACCAGCCCACGGCGTCACCGACACCGGCCAAGCGCGGCATCGGCATCGCCTCACGCTCTAGAGATCATTGCGTAACGATGTAATCATCTAGTGATGGCTGCTGACGACGACTCCGTACCGACCCTGATCGAGTGGGCCGGTGGCCCCGCGAGGGTCGCGGCCATGATCAACGCTTTCTACGACCGGGTCGAACCTGACGATCTGCTCGGGCCACTGTTTCCGGGCGGGGTCAGCGCGGCGCACCGTGCCCACGTCGCGGCTTGGTGGAGCGAGGTTCTCGGTGGCCCGACCCGATATACCGACGAATTAGGCGGCTATGAGGGCATGCTCGCCCACCACCGCAACCTTGCCATCACCGGTGAGCAGCGACTGCGGTTCGTCACCCTCATGAGCCGGGCCGCCGACGACGCCGAGCTGCCGGGTGACCCGGAGTTCCGAGCCGCGATCATCGGCTACCTCGAGTGGGGCACCCGCCTTGCGGTCGAGAACTCCCAACCGGACGCCCGCCCGGTGCTGCACGCACCGGTGCCCCGCTGGGGATGGGGCGTCGCACCGCCATATCGGCCCAAGTAGGAGACCCGGGTCGTCCAGGCCAGCTGCGCCAAAGTCGAACACCTCAGCCTCGACCTCCGGGCGAGGGGCGGGGTGAACCGGTTCGGCGCGTCATGCCAAGTAGGCACATGCCGCGCAGGACCACCAGGTCGCCGTCCGGTGTGCAGACCGGGTCGGCGTGGCCGGCGTTCTGGATCGCCCGATCGGTGCCCTTGGCGCTGACGACCGGATTGTGCGGGTGTCCGGTGAACGGGCCGACGGGTGAGTCGCCGCGGGCGATGCTGACGCTGTGGCCGCGTTCGGTGCCGCCTTCGGCGATCAGCAGGAACCAGTATTCGCCGCGATGGTATAGGTGCGGGGCCTCAGGGAACTTGAGACCGGTTCCGGACCGCAAGGAACGCGGCTCCTCCAAGCCGGCGTGAGGAACGAGCCCGGGCACACAGCGACGATTAGTAGGCGACGCGTCCGGTCCGGTCGTGGAACTCGCCGGTGGGGCCTTCCTGGTCGATGGTGGCGAGTGCGACGGTGGCGTCGGTTCCTTCGGTGACGGTCTGGTGTCCGCTGTGCCGGTTGAAGTCGGTGGCGGTGTAGCCGGGGTCGGCGACGTTCACCCGCATGCCGGTGAGGTTCTTCGCGTACTGCACGGTCAGGGCGATGACCGCGGCCTTGGACGCCGCGTACGGAACGGCCTGGACGGGGAACTCGTCATGCTCGGGATCCTGCAGGTACCGGGGCCATCCCACGCCCGAGGCCACGTTGACAATCACCGGGTTCGACGAGCGCCGCAGCAGCGGCAATGCCGCTTGGGTCACCCGCACGATGCCGGTGACGTTGGTGTCCAGGACGGCGGCCATCGCGTCAGCGTCCAGATCGTCGACGCCGTACGCGGTGCCGAGGATGCCCGCGTTGTTGACAAGGACGTCGAGCTCGGGCAGCTCGGCGACGGCTGCTTTGACCGACTGAGCATCCGTCACGTCCAATTGGATGATGTGCGCACCAAGTGCGCGGGCGGCGGCGCCGCTGTCGGGGTCGCGCATGCCTGCGTACACGGTATGGCCGGCCTCGATGAGACGGCGAGCGGTTTCCAGTCCGAGGCTGCGATTGCCTCCGGTGATCAGTGTTGTTGTCATGACTCCACGGTGCGGCAACGACCGCAGATGAGGGTAGGTACTGCCGGTACCACGCTTGATCGGGCCCGACCCGGCATGCTGGGAACATGGACGAGTTCGCCGAGGTGCTGCGCGCCTGGCGCGACCGGCTCAGCCCGCAGGAGGCGGGGCTGGCGCCCGGGGCGGGTCGGCGCGCGCCGGGCCTTCGTCGAGAGGAACTGGCTGGGCTGGCCGGGGTCAGCGCGGAGTACCTGGTCCGCCTAGAACAGGGCCGGGCCAGGCACCCGTCCCCGCAACTGCTCGGTGCGCTCGCCCGAGCGTTACGCCTCACCGATGACGAGCGTGATCACCTGTACCGCGTCGCCGGCGCCGCACCGCCCACCGCGAGGGTCGTATCGCATCACATCACCCCCGGCGTGCAACGGATGCTCGACCGCCTCGGCGACGTCCCGCTCGGCGTGCACTCCGCCGCCTGGGACCTGCTCTGGTGGAACCCGCTATGGGCCGCGCTCACCGGAGATCCCTCGGAGCGGAAGGGGATAGAACGCAACGTTGCGTGGCGCCACTTCATGGAACCCCCGGGAGTGATCGATTTCGACGACCAACACGCTGAGGAATTCTCCAGCGATCTGGCCGCCGACCTGCGCGAGGCCACCGGCCGTTACCCGCAGGACCCCGGACTCGCATCGTTGGTCAGCCGGCTGCGGGCCGGGTCCCCAGACTTCCAGCAACGATGGCACTCCGCGCACATCGCCCGTCACCGGTCGAGCACAAAAACCGCGACCGCGACCCAGGTCGGACCGATCGAGATCGACTGCGACGTCCTGACGGCACCCGGCACCGACCTGCGCATAGTCGTCTATACCGCCCCGCCGGGTTCCGAGGCTGCCTCGAAGCTGGAGCTACTCAGCGTCACCGGTCTCCAACCACTCACCGCGTGACGTGACATCCGCCTACTCGGTGGGATATCTGACGCCAAGTGGGGCCCGAGTGGAGTCCAGCAGTTCCATGATCGCGATGGTGTCGCCATGCGGCACCAGAGGGCTCTCGATCAACCCAGCCCGCAGGCACCGAGCCACCTCGACATTTCCGGACCGTAACCCTCCGCCTGCCCGGCGAGCGGATCAGCAATCCGGCGCAGCTGTCCGGCCGAGTGCACGAGCAAGCCGCGTGGACGGTAGAACGCGCCCTCCGTGCGGATCCACCCGCTGAGCTCCGCGAATGTGGCGGCCAGCACCTTGGCCCGCGGCATCGATCGAGCCCCGACGGCCGCGACACGATTACCCGGGCTGAGCGCAATCTCACCCGCGACCGTGCGTGCTATCTCACCGCCACGAGGATGCCCCAACGAATGGTTCGACCCACCGCGGACCTCACCTCGACCGGTTCATGATCTGCGCGCGCGGCAACGATGGCCCCGTTAGCTCAGCCCATTGCTTGGCATGTTGCTGGAACAACGTCGCCGTGTCGCTCTGCCCGGGCACGACCGTCAACTAGCTCGCATTATTCTCGTCAACCAGCCAGAGTTCGTATCCGCCGCCCAAATCCAGCACCTCACGGTTCTCAGATTTGCGTCATGGCAACGGCTCGCAATCGCGGTCACTCAATACGGTCGGGCGATCGGCCCCCGACTCTTACGTCGCTGCCGCGTCGACATTGCCGGTAGCGCTGTTGTCACTTGTGGTGTCGTCACTAGCAGCACCGTTGTCGGGCGTGGTGGGACGGTCATTGGTCGGTCGCAGCCGCAGCAGGGCCAAGGCGATCGGTACCGCCAACGCGATGATGACGGCGCCGGCGAGGAACGCGTGCGTGTAGCCGGCGGTCAGGGCCTGGGCCGACGCTGGGTTGGCGCGGTGGGCGGTGGTGGAGGCGGCAATGCTCGCCAGCACGGCGAGTCCAATCGCGCCGCCGAGCTGGATAGCGGTGGTCGACACGCCGGACACCAATCCGGAGTGCCGTTCCTTGACGCCGGACACGGCCGACAGCGTTGCGGGAACGAACGTCAGACCGAGGCCGGCTGAGAGCACGATCATCGGAACCATGACCCCGGTGAGGTAGCTGCTGTCCGGGGTGAGGCGGCTCAGCAGCAGCATTCCGACCGCTGCGGTGCCGGTGCCCACGGCGACCAGGTTCCGGACGCCGGTGCGGGCCACGATCTTGGACACTGCCCCGGCCGCGCCCATCATGATGACGGTGGCCGGCAGGAACGCGGCGCCCGCCTTGAGTGGGCCGTAGTGCAGCACGTTCTGGAGGAACAGGGTGGACAGGAAGAACATCCCGAACAGCGCCGCGCCCAGCAGGGTCTGGATGAGGTAGGCGCCGCCTCGGTTGCGGTCGCCGAACACCCACAGCGGGATCAACGGCTGCGCGGTGCGCAGCTCGATGATCACGAACGAGATCAGGCCGATGACGCCGGCACCCATGGGCAGCAAGGTGGAGGCGGACAGCCAGCCGTGATCAGCGGCGCGGGACAACCCGAACACCAGCAGCCCAATGCCGGCGCTGGAGGCGAGGGCGCCCGGCAGGTCGAAGCGGACGCGTTGGCGGGCCGGCGCCGGAATGAACCGCACCGCCAGCACTGCGACCACGGCCGCGACGGGGACGTTGACGAAGAACACCCACCGCCAGGACACGGCTTGCACCAGCACTCCGCCCAGCAACAGGCCCAGCGCGGCGCCGAGACCCTCCATGGCGGCGAACACCCCGACCGCTCGGTTGCGGGGCTTGCCCGCGGGGAAGGTGGACACGATCAGCGACAGCGCGGTGGCCTGAGCGAACGCGGCCGCCGCGCCCTG
This sequence comes from uncultured Jatrophihabitantaceae bacterium, assembly GCA_964252015.1. GTDB lineage: Bacteria > Actinomycetota > Actinomycetes > Mycobacteriales > Jatrophihabitantaceae > CAXSBR01. The sequence goes on from CAXULW010000006.1 coordinate 160,089, forward strand.
GAGCACGCGCGCCACGATCAACGGCGTCGGCGAGCTGACGACGCCGCCGAACATCGACGCGCCGGCGAACGCCGCCAACGACACGATGAACACGTTGCGCCGACCCAACAGGTCTCCGCTGCGTCCGCCGAGCAGCAGCAGCGCGCCGAACGCGAGGGCGTAGCCGTTGACCACCCAGGCGATGTTGGAGCCGTTGAACCGCAGGTCGTGCTCGATCGACGGCAGCGCGACGTTCACGATCGTGGTGTCGAGCACCACCATCAGCTGCACCGTGGCCAGCAGGATCAGCGCGCCGATCATGCCGGCCGATCCGGTGCCGCCTCCCTCTGTCACGTCGGGTGTGTTCTCTGCTCGGCGCCGCGCTCGCACCGATGCCTTGTCCAAGGTCGAGGCCATGGTCCTGTCCTTCGTCTAAGTTCCTGCCGACTTAGCAGGTTGTTGCCATCATGGCAGTAACCGGCGTTTATGGCAACTACTGTCAAGAAACTGTATGGTGCTGGTATGGCTCGCACCCCGCTCACCGAACGCCGCAAGGCCCAGACGCGCCGCGACATCGCCGAAGCGGCGATCGGCCTGTTCATGCGACACGGTTACGAGACGGTGAGCGTCGAGGCCATCGCCGAGGAGGCCGGCGTGTCCGAGCGCACCCTCTACCGCTACTTCGCCACCAAGGACGACGTGCTCTCCCCGATCATCACCGAGACAACCGCCGAGCTGGCCGGAATCATCGCCACCCGACCGGCCGGCGAGCCGATCGCGACCGCGGTGCACCGGGCCTTCGTACACACCAGCGCCGGCGTCGACCAGGAACGGGTCCAGGCCCTGATCCGGCTGCTCATGACGGTGCCCGCGCTCCACGCTCGGTGGCTCAACGATCTGCTCGCCATCGAGGAGGCTCTTGTCCCGACGATCACCGGCCGAATCGCCGCCACCGACACCCAGGCCCACCTCACCGCCGCCGTCATCGTCACCGCGATGCGGGTGACCCTGGAACGCTCCGCCCGCACCGGATCCAAGGTCCCCCTCGCCGACGACCTGGCCGACGCTCTGCGTTACTTCAGCGACGGCGCCAATCTCAGCCGAAAACCCGCGGCCGACTCGAGACGCGCTGCCACTTCTTAACCTGCGATCCGCCGTGGGTCTAGATGGGTTTCGGCGCGTTCACCGCTCCCAGCTCATCGCGGGATCCGGGCTCAGCGACGGGCCCGTGCCGCAGGCGAGGTCGGCTATGACGAGGTCGAGCATCGGGCGATCTCGGCCGCCCCAGTCCTCGTCGGCTCGATGCGCCGCAAGACCGGGGCGGCGGAGCGGGGACCCTGGTTGCGGACAACCGACCGATACGTTCGGTCCGTGCCGGTCGACCATCCGTGTGGCGCGTCCAACCACAGCCGGGCGAGGTCCGCGACCTGGGTCGAGCCCGCGATTGCTCCGCTGCCTCCGGGCATGGCGAAGGGTCAGCTCGATCTGGAGTGCCCGCTCAGCAGCAGCCCGCAACCGACCGTTCTCCGAGACGAGCCGGATCCGGCCGTCGAAGTCCCGACTTCGTGCGGGCCTGGATGGCCGTTAGCCCTGGCCACGAAGAGGGTTTTGCCGGCGGTTCCGATCGGCAGGGGTGGGCGGCCCACGGGTCACCTTCCGTCATCGTAAAAAGATGACTTGTCAATGCATGAAGGGCCCGGAATCCGGGCCCTTCAGCTCTCCCGACTGGACTTGAACCAGTAACCCTTCGATTAACAGTCGAATGCTCTGCCAATTGAGCTACGGGAGATCGTCGACGTCTCGGGCCGAGCCGAGTGTGCCGAACGCTGGCGTTTCTAGCGCTGCCGAGAATAGCCCATCCGGGCGTCCTGGGTCGCCGCTGGCCGTCCCCGCTAGTGTCGACCCTCGAGAACCGGTCACTGCCTGCAAGGAGCTCCCAGATGAAGTTGTCGTTGCTTGTCGGCGCGGCCGTGGGGTACGTGCTCGGTGCGCGTGCCGGGCGCGCGCGCTACGAAACCATTGCCCGCATGGCCCGCGCCGTGGCCGGCAGCCCGCCGGTGCAATCCGGTGCGCAGATCGCCCAGCACGAGGCGAGCGACCTCTCGGTGCGGCTGCGGCATGCCATCGGTCGCATGTTGACCCACGACGCTCCCCCGTCTCGGCGCTGATCCCCACTCACTCGAGGCGCTCTCTCCAGCAAACGGCGTCAGCACTGGCCTCGTCAGGCGGTACCTCCTCACCAGCCTCGTCAGTGCAGCAGAGCCTCGCGGCGGGCCTCGTCGTCGGCCCGGAACCGGTCGACCAGAGCCCGCAGCTGAGCCCGGGCCAGCTCGGTGTCCGGGGTCCGTGGACCGAGCCGGGCCAGCCAGAGCTGACCGTCCTGACCCGTGACCCGCCGGGCGATCACGAGCGCGGGGCCGTCGTCGAGGCGGACCTCGTGGGTCGTGGAGATGCTCCCTTCGACCCGCTTGCGGACCTGGGGCGGGATCTTGCCCTCGGCGAGGAGCGGGGCCACCCGCGGCGGCCGCTCGACCAGGAGCAGGTCGTCGACGACATCGGCCTCGACGACGGTCAGGCCGCGTTCGGACCAGGTGGCTCGCATGATCAGGTGCCACGGGATGCGCCGCGGGGGCTCGTCCGGCCACCACAGGCCGAGGTTGGTGGCGACGATGTGCCGGGCGTCGTCATCGCTCTCGGCCGAACCGTTGACCGGCCGCTGGACGGGTTCTTCGGCCGATCGTTCGGCCGGTCCCTCGGCCGGCTCGGTGCTGGAGCGCGCGGTTGCGCCGGCGACGCTGCCCCAGGCCAGGACCCGTTCGTCATCCTCGAGCCGGGCCCGGACCGACGCCGGCGGCCGCTTGCGTCCGAGCATCACAACCCGCCGATCGCGCGCTCACGCAGCAGCCGGCGGTGGTTCTCCGCGGCGATGAGCCGGGTGAAAAGTTGCCCGTACTCCTCGGCCTTCTCCAGCGGGTTCGTCCGCTGCAGGCGCGACTTCAGCACGGCGACCTGACGGGCGACCGCCATCTCCTGCAGCCGGGCGATCACCGCGTCGGCGTAGCGCTCCTGCGAGTCACCGCCGGTATGCATCGGCTCCACCGCCAACGCGTGCACCAGGGATCGGGCCTTGTCGTCGGGCAGGTTGGTACCGATCTTCTCGGTCCACTCCGCCGTCCCGCCCGCGGCCGCGGTGCCACCGGCCGCGGCGATCGCTTCGCACACCTGGCGGTGGGAGGGCAGTTGGAACAGCTCGGCGTCCATCGCGTCGAACTCGGGCCCGGCCAGACCCGGTTGCTGCACGGCGACCTTGAGCACCTCACGTTCGAGCGAGGCGACCGCTGCGTCCACCGGCTTGGCCGCCCGGGTCTGGGCGGTGGTGAGGGCGTCGTTCGGTCCGCCCGCGTTTGCCCCGGAACGGACCAGGCCGCGCACCCGGGCCACGACCCGCATCGGGTCGTCGACGCCGACCAGGCCGGCCAGCCGGCGGGCGTACTCGTCGCGCAGGGACAGGTCCTTGATCCGCGCCACCATCGGCACCCCGGCGTCCAGCGCGGCCGAGCGGCCCTCGGCGGTCTCCAGGTCGAGCCGGGCCACCGTGGTGCGCAGCACGAACTCGACCAGGGGGATGCGCCCGGCGACCAGGTCACGCACGGCCACGTCGCCTGCGCTCTGGCGCAGCTCGCACGGGTCCTGGCCGTTCGGTTCGACCGCGACGAAGGTCTGGGCCATGAATTTCTGGTCGTCGCCGAAGGCTCGCTCGGCCGCCTTCATGCCGGCCGCGTCGCCGTCGAAGGTGAAGATGACCTCGCCGCGCAACGTGTCGGAATCCATCAGCATCCGACGCAGCACCCCGACGTGTTCGGAGCCGAACGCGGTGCCGCACGAGGCCACTGCGGTGGTGACCCCGGCCAGGTGGCAGGCCATCACGTCGGTGTAGCCCTCGACGACGACGGCCCGGTGCTGGCGGGCGATCTCCTTCTTGGCCAGGTCGATGCCGTATAGCAGCTGGCTCTTCTTGTAGATCGGCGTCTCGGGGGTGTTGAGGTACTTCGCTTCGACCTTGTCGTCGTCGTACAGCCGGCGGGCCCCGAACCCGACCACGTCGCCGGAGACGTCGCGGATGGGCCACAGCAGCCGCCGGTGGAACCGGTCGATCAGCGAGCCGTGCTGGGTCTGCTTGCCCAGCCCGCCGGTGACGAGTTCGTCCACCGAGAATCCCCGGCCCAGCAGCACCTTGACCAAGGCGTCCCACTCCGCTGGGGCGTAACCGCAGCCGTAGCGGCCGGCGACGGCCTCGTCGAAACCACGTGCGGCCAGGAACTCGCGCGCCGGGCGGGCTTCGGGGGTGCGCAGCTGCTCGGCGTAGAACGCCTGGGCCAGTGCGTGTGCCTCGACCAGCCGCGCGCGCTGGCCGCGGTTCTGGATGGGCGCCGCGCCGCCCTCGACGTAGCGCAGCTGGATCCCGGCCCGCTGCGCGAGCGATTCGATCGACTCGGTGAACGACATGTTCTCGGCCCGCTCGATGAAGCGGATGACGTCACCGCCGGCGCCGCAGCCGAAGCAGTAGAACAGCCCGCGGGCGGGCGAGACCGAGAACGACGGGGATTTCTCCTCGTGGAACGGGCACAAACCCTTGAGGTTGCCGCCGCCGGCATTGCGCAGGGCGACGTGCTCACCGACGATGTCGGCGATCGGGGACCGATCGCGAACCGCGGCGATGTCGTCGTCCCTGATCCGCCCGGCCACCTGCCCGATACTAGGCCGACCCACCGACCATCGGACCCCGCCCATCGGTTGTTCGACCTCGGGCGGGCCAGGGCCCGCCGGCGGTCGAACACCTTCCGGGACGAGGTCAACGGGCGGGGTCGGTGAGGCGGCGGTGGGTGGCCACGGCGCCGGAGTCGGTGAGCTGGGCCACCTCGTCGATGACCACGCGTAGGCGGGCGGCGTCGTCGGGCGCGGTCAGCCAGGACTCGCGCAGCGCGGGCGACAGGGCCGAGGCGCCCGTCTCGGCCAGCCCGGCCACCAGGGCCTCGACCAGCTCGCGCAGGATCACCCGCTGGACCTCGCGGCGCTGCTCGGCCGCGGGTCGCTGCATGACGTACCGCGCGGCGATCGCCTTCAGCAGGGCGCACTCGATGACCACGTCCTCGGGCACGCTCAGGTCGGCGTCGTACCGGCGCAGCGGGCCGGGCCCGGCCTGCGCGCGAGTGGCGGCGACCGCGGCCCCGACGAACCGGCCGGTCAGCTCGCTGGTGGCCCGCTTGGCCGCGGCCAGGGCGGCGTGCGAGCGGTCGAACCCGCGCAGGTCGAGCAGGGCCGGCAGCTCCAGCAGCCCGTCGAGCACGGTGTCCAGTCCCGGTGCGGACGCGCCCGTCGCGGCGGGCAGGTACAGCTGCGCGGTCAGCGCACACACCTCGGCGCGTTCGGAGGCATCGAGGCGCTCGAGGCGAATCGAGCCGGCGTAGACGCCGTCCTCCACGTCGTGCACCGAGTAGGCCACGTCGTCGGCCCAGTCCATGACCTGGGCCTCCAGGCAGCGGCGACCGTCCGGCACCCCGTCGCGCAGCCAGGCGAACGCGGCCAGGTCGTCGGCGTACACGCCGAACTTGCGAGTGTCGGGTCGACGCGGCCACGGGTACTTGCAGGTGGCGTCGAGCACCGCCCGGGTGAGGTTGAGCCCGGCCGGCGCGCCGTCGTCGTCGAGGGCTTTGGGTTCGAGTCGGGTCAGGATGCGCAGCGTCTGCGCGTTGCCCTCGAACCCGCCGGCCGGCTGGCTCAGGGTGTCGAGCACGGCCTCGCCGTTGTGCCCGAACGGGGGGTGGCCCAGATCGTGGGCCAACCCAGCGGTGTCGACCACGTCAGGGTCGCAGCCGAGCTCGTGGCCGAGTTCGCGGGCGATCTGGGCAACCTCGAGGGAGTGGGTGAGCCGCGTGCGCGGGAAGTCGTCCGTCCCGGGGTCGACGACCTGGGTCTTGTCGGCCAGGCGCCGGAACGCTGAGCAGTGCAGGACCCGGGCGCGGTCGCGGGCGAACGCGTCACGGTCTTCCGCTGCCCGTTGCGCCCGCTTGGGCGGTTCGACCAGGCGACGCGCCCGGGACCGGACGTCGTAGCCACCTGCGGAACCCACCACGCCGGCCGCCGTGCCCGGCGACGGCCGTCCCATCAGGCCTGCTCGGCGATCCAGTCGGCGAACTGCAGTAGCGAGTGGATCCAGGTGCCGATGGTGTACTTCAACCCGGCCCGGGTCAGGCCCGCCTCGAAGTCGAAGACGTGCTCGGCGCAGACCGCGACCATGCCATCGTCGGGCAGCACGGTGTAGGCCTTCGGGAACAGCTTGGTCCGGTTCCAGTCGTCGAGCAGCACGGTCAGCGCCGGACGGATGTCGACGTCGAAGCGGGCGTCGAGGTACAGCCGGGCCTGGAGCACCTCTCCGCGTTCGCCGTAGTGGAAGAAGTAGACGCTGTGGGTGGGCCAGCGCACGACCAGGTCGCCGTCGTCGTCAAGGGAATTGACCAGGCTGTACTCGCCCAGGATCTGCTGCAGGGTGGCCGTATCGGGCAACACGGTGTGGGCTGCGGACGGGGCGCCGCGGCGGTCGCCGAGGCGCGCCGCGGCGTCACGGGCCGAATCGACCGCAGCCGACACCAACCCCGCCCCGTCCTTCGACCGCCGCGCGAACACGGGTCCAACCTACCCGGCAGCCAGGACGGGAAATCGGGGCCCAGATGCGGACTAGATGTCGTTGATCGCGGCCAGCGGGGGGGTGCGCGCCGCCCTGACCGCCGGCCACAGCGCGGCCAGCACGCCAACCACCCCGGAGATGACCAGGAAGAGCAGGGCCTGCACCCAGGGGACCGCTATGTAGGCGAGCCCGTCGTCGCGCAGGGTGCGTACGAACAGCGCCCCGAACAGCAGCCCGAGGGCCACGCCGACGATCGCGCCGAACAACGCGATGAGCGCCGACTCCAGGTAGATCGTGCGGCGCACCTGGCCCCGCACCATGCCGACGGCGCGCAACATACCGATCTCGCGGCGTCGCTCGACCACGGACAGCGCCAGCGTGTTGATGATGCCCAGGATGGCGATGACGATGGCCAGGGCGAGCAACCCGTAGAGCACGGCCAGCAGGCTGTCGATCTGCTTGGCCTGGGTGCCCTTGAACTCCTCGCGGTCCTGCACCTGCACGACCACGTACGGATCGGTAGCCCTGAGCAGGCCGCTGCGCAGGGTGTCCAGGTTCGTGCCGGGCTTGGCCTTGACTAGCACGACGATGTCGTTGAGCAGCCGGGTCGGCGTTACCTCGCGGTAGAAAGTCCCGCTGGCCAGCCACGAACCGGCAAGCTGATTGTCCTGGTAGATCCCGACGAGTTTGAGCGTGATTGCCTTGCCGTCAAAGGACTTCACCGGGATCGAGGAGCCCACCGACACCTGGTGGCTGGCCGCCCAGGACTGGCCGGCCACGATCTCGTTGCCGCTGAACTCGGGCGTGCCGGCGATCATGTCGACCTTGAACGCCGGGGCCAGCGGACCGTCCACGCCAGTGCCCAAAGTGCTCTTGCCGTTCAGCTGGATGTCGACGTTGTGCAGCGCGGTGGCCGACTGCACGCCGGCGACTGTGGCCGCGGCGGTGCCCGCGCCGACGGGAACCCCGAGGTTGTCGGGTCCGGTGAGGATGTAGTCGGCCTTGACCCCGTTGTCCACCAGGGCATTGATGCTGTGCTTGGTCGACTGGCCGAGCACGGCGATGGCGCTCACCAGCATCAGGCCGAGGGTGAGCGCGAACGCGGTGGCCGCCGTGCGCCGCGGGTTGCGGACCGCGTTGGTGCGGGCCAGGCGCCCGACGGCCCGGAACGGGCGCAGCAGGGCGCCGACCGCTCCGACGATCGGCCGGGACAGCGCCGGCGCCCCGAGCAGCACCGCGATGACGCCGACGAAGGCACCGAGACCGACCAGGCTGGCCGCGCCACCGCCGGCCTTGCTGACGGCTCCCGCGGTCAGCGCGATCACGGCGATGACCGCGAAGACCAGGCCGATGGCCGTCCGCCGGCGTAGCGACGATCCGGTCGAGGCGAACTCCTCCCGCATGGCGGCGACGGGTGGGATCTTCGCCGCCCGCCGCGCCGGTGCGTACGCGCTGATCGAGGTGACGACGATGCCGACCAGAAGCGAGACGATGATCGTGCGCGGTTCGAGTTGCAACGACCCGCTGGGCAGGCCGGTGCCGAATGCGTTGAGCAACGCCCGCAGCCCGTAGGCCAGAGCGACGCCGGCGCCGATCCCGAGTACCGCCCCGATAGCGCCGACGATGACGGCCTCACTGAGCACCGAACGACGGATCTGGCGCCGGCTGGCCCCGAGCGCGCGCAGTAGGGCCAACTCACGCAGCCGCTGCGCGACGATCATCGAGAACGTGTTGTAGATGATGAATGTGCCGACCAGCAAAGCGATTGCGCCGAACGCGAGCAGGAAGTAGTTGACGAACGACAGGGCCTTGTTGATCGCGTTCTTGGTATCGGCCCGGACCTTGTCGCCGGTCTGCACCTTCATCCCGGGGACGGCGCGGGCGACGTTGTCGCGCAGTTGCTGCTGGGACAGGCCGTTGCCGGCCACCTCGACCGCGTCCACGTGCTTGCCGTCACTGAACAGTTTTGTCGCCTGCGCCGGGGTGAACAGGGCGCCGATGTAACCGCCGGTCTCACTGGTCGGCTTGTAGATCCCGACCAAGGTGACCTTGACCGGAGCGCCGGACGCCAGCAGCACCCTCGTCGAGTCACCGACCTTGAGCTTGGCCAGTTTGGCCGCGCCGTTGTTGAGGGCGATCTCGCCACTGGCCTGCGGAGCATGGCCTTGGATGAAGTTCTCGGGGTCGTCCACGCGTTGGTCGGCCGGGAAGTAGGCGGAGCCGACGCTGGGCGCGCCACCGCCCTGCGTCGCCTTGCCGTTCGAGCCGAGCAGCACGATCGTGCTTTGCAGGACGACGCCGACCTTCTTCACGCCGGGGGCATGCCGGATGACGTCGATGTCGGCGATGGGCACGCCGCTGGAACTGCTCTTCGGGTTGGTCACCTCGGCGTCGACACCCTTGGCCGCATTGGCGAACAGGCTGTTGAAGGTCTTGCTCAAGGTGTCGGTGAATACGAACGAACCGGTGACGAAGGCGGTACCCAGCACGACCGAGAGAACGGTGAGCATCAGACGCACCTTGTGCGCGGCGAGGTTGCGCAGGGAGACCCGGCGCATCACGTTGGCGGCCATGATCAGGCTTCCTCGAGGTTCTTCATGTGGTCCAGAACCGAGTCGGCGGTGGGATTGCGCATCTCGTCGACGATGCGTCCGTCGGCCAGGAACACGACCCGGTCGGCGTAACCCGCGGCCCGCGGGTCGTGCGTGACGATGACGACGGTCTGGCCGAGGTTGGTCACCGACGAACGCAGGATGCCGAGCACTTCCGACGACGACCGCGAGTCGAGGTTGCCGGTGGGCTCGTCACCGAAGATGATCTCCGGTCGCGCGGCCAGGGCGCGGGCACAGGCAACACGCTGCTGCTGGCCGCCGGACAGCTCGGACGGACGGTGGCTCAGTCGATCGCGCAGACCGAGGGTGTCGATGACGGAGTCCAGCCACTGCTGGTCGGGCTTGCTGCCGGCGATGTCGAGCGGAAGCGTGATGTTCTCCAGCGCCGTCAACGTCGGCACCAGGTTGAACGCCTGGAACACGAAGCCGACCCGGTCACGTCGCAGCTGCGTCATCTTCTTGTCCGACAGGCCGGTCAGCTCGGTGTCGCCGATCTGCACCGATCCGGACGTGACGCTGTCGAGTCCGGCCAGGCAGTGCATGAGCGTCGACTTGCCCGACCCCGAGGGCCCCATGATGGCGGTGAACTCGCCCCGTCCCAGCTCGATCGAGACGTCATCCAGCGCGCGGACGATGGTGTCGCCCTCGCCGTAGCTCTTGGTCAGGGACGTGGCGCGGGCGGCAAAACCCGCGGCGGGCGGGGCGGACGCTACTACTGGCGATGCCATGGTGGTGCCTCTCCGGGTGGGATCTTCGTTGCGAGGGTTCACTGTCTCGCACGGGTCTGACCATTGTCAGTAGATGACTCAACCCAATTGACCCTGAGATTTGTCATGGGGATCTCGGGCTCTGATTGAGTTCTAAAGGAGTTTCCGGCGTGTCAACGGTGAGTGTCTGCTCGGTTTTATCTACTGGTTGAAGGTCAAAGGCGCGCCAACGATGGGTGGGTCCTGCCTTCTCGTTTTGTGCTGTCGACGGGCCGTGGCTGGGTCTTCTGCCACCACAAGATTGCGCCAAGAATCTTGACGCTTCCCTCGTATATGTCCTATCCGCGAGAGTAGTATAGAACGCATGGTCGCAATTCTGGGGATGAGACGTGGACCGCAGTTGCTGGTCTCACCAGCGCGATAGACGACCTGCTGAGTAGCTGCCTGACCTCCCTACCCGACCGGGACCTGCCCCAGCTGGCGCAGGCAATGGCGGCGCAACTCCGACGACTGCCCGTGTTCGATCATGCGTTGATCGCGGAGATGGAACGCCGTGACATCGCCGCCGTGGTCGGCGCCCGGAACATCGCTGCGGTGCCAAAGTTGTTGTCAATGTGATCAACAAACTGCCTCACGCCATCCACGCCACCCACGCCGGCGGGGTCGAACCGACGCTCGTCGGGCATGCCCGAGACTTCGAGCCCACCATCATCGCCGGGCTCGGGCGCCACATCCGGGACCACCTCGACCCCGACGGCACCCTGGCCGACGAGCAGGACCGCGCCCGCCGCCGCGGCGTCGCGTTCCACCAACGCCGCGACGGCTCCGCCCGCGGCACCCTCGAACTCACCGCCCGGCGCGCGGCCAAATGGCAGACCCTGTTCGACAGCCTCGCCCGACCCTGCCCCGCCGCCGACGGGACCGACGACCCCCGCACCGCCGAACAACGCCGCCACGACGCGATGGAAGACATCGCCGACCGGCTCCTGCGCGGCGGGGACCTACCCGACAGCGGCGGCACCCCCGCCACCGTCATCGTCACCATGACCCTGGACCAGTTGCAGACCCGCATCGGGCTGGCCGGCACCGCCCACGGCGGCACCATCACCCTCGCCGAAGCCCTCGAGTTGGCCTGCGAGGCCGACATCATCCCCATCGTGCTCAACGACGCCGGCGGCGTGCTGTGTCACGGCCGGCCACCGCCAATTCGAGAAACTCGGTTGGACCTGCGACATGGACAACGGGATCCCCTGGTGGACCCCACCACCCTGGATCGACTCCGACCAGACACCCCGCCGCAACAACACCCATCACCTCGAACGACTCCTGCCACCACCGCCCGCCGGACCGTTGCCGCCCAGGCCGGTCGCTGACCCGGAACCACCGACGACTTGATGGCGTGGTGGGTTCCTCCTGCGTGAATACGGTCCGGCCATGCGCGGTGCAGTCGCACGTTCAGCCGCCGGAGTCGGCCAGTTCGGCTCCGTCGGGGACGGTCCGCGAGCTGCGGTCGGACAGCCATCCGTCGGGCAGGGCCACCGCGCGCGGGCTACCAGTGCGTCCACGCGGGAGGCCGAGCACCTCGGCCGGGAACGGTTGGCTGAGATCGAGACGGGCGAGGTGACCGTCCAGTTCGGCCAGTGATGACGACGTGGCCAGCGCCTGTCGGATCTCGCTGCCGACCGCGAAGCCCTTGAGGTACCAGGCCACGTGCTTGCGGAAGTCGATGACGCCACGCTCGGCGCCCAGCCAGTCGGCCAGCAGTTCGGCGTGCCGGCGCATAGTCGTCGCGACCTCGCCCAGGCCGGGCAGGATGCGCTCGGAACGCCCGGCCATGGCCGCAGCCAGGTCCGCGAACAGCCACGGCCGGCCCAGGCAACCGCGGCCGACCACGACGCCGGCGCATCCGGTCTCGCGCATCATCCGCACCGCGTCGTCGGCTTCCCAGATGTCGCCGTTGCCCAGCACGGGGATGTCCAGCGCGTCGACCAGGGTCGCGATCGGCGCCCAGTCCGCGGCCCCGCTGTAGTGCTGGGCGGCGGTGCGGCCGTGCAGCGCCACCGCGGCTGCGCCCGCCTCCTGGGCCCGCAGGCCGGCCTCGAGAAAAGTCCGGTGCTCGTCGTCGATGCCGACGCGCATCTTGACCGTCACCGGCACCCGACCGTCTGCGGCCCGCACCGCGCCGCGGACGATGTCGGTGAACAGCTCGATCCGCCACGGCAGCGCCGCTCCCCCGCCCTTGCGTGTCACCTTGGGCACGGGGCAGCCGAAGTTCAGGTCGATGTGGTCCGCCCGGTTTTCGTCGACCAGGATGCGCACCGCGGCCTCTACCACGGCGGGATCGATGCCGTAGAGCTGGATGCTGCGCGGGGTCTCGTCGGGGGCGAACTCGATCATCTGCAGCGTTTTCGGATTGCGCTCGACCAGCGCCCGCGTGGTGATCATCTCGCTGACGTACAGCCCGGCCCCGTACTGACGGCACAGCCGCCGGAACGCCACGTTGGTGATGCCGGCCATCGGGGCCAGCACGACCGGCGGGTCGGCGACCACGGTTGGCGACAGCCGGAGCGGCTGCGCCCGCGTATCAACCAGCGTCGCCGTCACGATCCGGTACCTCCGCACAGGCGATACGCGCCGTCCTCGTGCACCACGGTGATCGTCGCGTGCGGCAGGCTGGGGGAGTCGATGTCGACGTCAACGTCCCAGGAATGGCCATCGGCCGACTTGGTCGACGTGATCGTGTGGCCGGTGGGTTTGAGTTTGAGGTCGCTGCCTTGGCCACCGCTGCGCCAGTCGGCGCGCAGGGCCGAGCAGATGAGCTGCCCGGCTTGGGTGGCGTCGCCGCGTTCGAGGTCGGTGTAGTAGCTGTTCACGGCTTGGTCGACGCCGGCCGGGGCACCGCGGTGAAAGAGCCCGTTGAGGTGCGGCACGACGTTGGCCAGCACGATGAAGGCCAGCACGACGACGCCGGGGATCCAGCCCTTGTTGCTGCGTCGGCGGCGCCCGTCCGGTCCGGTTCCGCGTGGTCCGGTCGGGGTGCCGCGGGTCCGTCCGCTCGCCGGGTAGATGACTGGGCCGGGAGCGCCGGGCCGCGGCGGCGGCCCGGGTCGCGGCGGCGCCTGGGTCGGCTGGGTCTGGCCGGGAAGCTGCGGCAGCCACGTGGGCGGCGCGGGCTGCTGTCGCCACGGCGCGGTCGGGGTCGGTCCGGTGTTGGGCAGCCACGTGGACGGCGACGTGGTCACCGATCCGGGCGGGCGGGCCGGCGCCGGCCGGCGTGAGGGTCGCGGCGGCGGCTCGGCCGTGTACGTGCTGCGCGCTCCACCCCGCGAGGCCGGCGGCTGGTAGTGGGCCGGGGGTGCCTTCAGCGCGGCCACCGCCTGGTCGCGCAGCATGGCCGGCGTCGGCGGGGCCGGCACGAGGATGAGCTCGCCGGACTCGTCCAACACGGGCACGGGCGGCGGCGGCACCGGTACTGGCGCGGCCCGCCAGTTGGCCGAAGCCGAGGCGAACAGGGCGTCGTCGCGGAACACCGGGTCTGGCTCGGGCAGCACGATGGGGGCGATGAACACCGGCGCCGTCGGGTCGGCGTAAATGGCGCCCGTCGCCGTGGGATCTCGCCACGGATCGGTCACGTCGTCTCCCTCACCGTCTCCGAGGCCCGCACCGGTCAGCAGCCGGGCAGCCGGACGGCCAGGTACGACTCGACCTGGTCGAGGGCGACCCGCTCCTGGGTCATGGCATCCCGTTCCCGGATCGTCACCGCCTGGTCGTCGAGCGTGTCGAAATCGACCGTGATGCAGAACGGCGTGCCGATCTCGTCCTGTCGACGGTAGCGCCGTCCGATCGCGCCGGCATCGTCGAATTCGACGTTCCAGTTCCGGCGCAACGCCGCGGCCAGGTCGCGGGCCTTGGGGGTCAGGTCCGCGTTGCGCGACAGTGGCAGCACCGCGGCCTTCACCGGGGCCAGCCGCGGATCGAGGCGCAGCACAGTGCGCTTGTCCACGCCGCCCTTGGCGTTCGGGGCCTGGTCCTCGACGTACGCGTCGAGCAGGAACGCCAGCACGGCCCGGGTCAGACCCGCGGCCGGCTCGATCACATACGGCGTCCAGCGCTCGTTCTTCTCCTGGTCGAAGTAGGACAGGTCCGTGCCCGAGTGCGCTGAGTGCGTCTTCAGGTCGAAGTCGGTGCGGTTGGCCACCCCTTCGAGCTCGGCGAACTCGCTGGCGCCGAAGCCGAAGCGGTACTCGATGTCGACGGTGCGCTTGGAGTAGTGCGAGAGCTTCTCCTTCGGGTGCTCGAAGAAGCGCAGGTTCTCCTCCCGGATGCCCAGGCCGGTGTACCAGTTCCAGCGCTCGGCCAGCCAGTACTCGTGCCAGGTCTCGTCCGTGCCGGGCTCGACGAAGAACTCCATCTCCATCTGCTCGAACTCGCGGGTCCGGAAGATGAAGTTGCCGGG
>CAXULW010000007.1:0-131824 GCA_964252015.1 uncultured Jatrophihabitantaceae bacterium
CTACTATCCCAACCACCAAATCCACCAGGTGTTGCACTGACCGGTTGAATCCGCCGAGTGTGGGTGACCAAAAGCGAGACCCGGCTGGCTAGGTTCGGGCGATGAGTGACGCGGCGGCATGGGTGGCGGCGGGGGTATCGCTGATCGGGGCGGGGCTGGCCTACCTGGGCGCGCGGCGGGGCACCAGGCCCGAGGCCGATGCGGTCACCGAGAGCCAGCGCGACGAGTGGGGACGGCGGTTCTCCACCGCGATCGAGCTGATGACCCGCCCCGGCGCCCGCGACCGCGCGATGGGCCGCGCGCTGTTCGACGCCCTGCTCGACAGCAACCTGGCCACCGCCGACGACCGCCGCATCGCTGAACACCTGGTCACCGCGTCGGTGCTGGCCCAGCTGCCCGCGTCGGCCCAGTCGGAGCTCCGAGCGGCATCGGGGCGGGCTTTACCTCACGTAGTGGACGACATCCAGTTCGTCGAGGAAGATGAAGTCAGCACCGAAGCCGGGCAAGCCGAGACAGGGGAAGGCCGATGACGCAGATCGTGCGCGTGAGCCGCGACCAGGTCGAATCGGCTCGCCTGCTGGTCAAGTGGGCCGGCGGCGCGGACAAGGTCGATCCCATCATCGCCCGGATCGCCTCCGCCACCCCGGCCACCGAAGAGCAGCGCCCCAACGCGTAGCCGCCGGGCCACAGCAGGTCATGCTTGACCCATGGTGCATCCGAGCCCGCCAAGGTCGAGCATCTCGGCCGCCAACTCGCGCACGGCTCAGGCGGCCTGGAACTCGAGGCGGTTGCCGAACGGGTCGGTGGTGTGGAACCGACGGACGCCGGGAATCTCACCGGTCGACCACGTCACGGGATAGCCCTGGCCCTGGAGCAACGCGGCCAGGTCGTCGAGATCGGTGACCACGAACGCCGGGTGGGCCTTGGCCGCGGCGACGAACGGATCCTCGACGCCCAGGTGGAGCACGGCGTCTCCAGAGCTGAACCAGCAGCCGCGCCGGCGAGCCAGGACCGGCGGTTTGGTCACCTCGGTCATGGCCAGCAGGTCGCCGTAGAACCCTCGCGCGACATCCTCGGAACCAGCCGGGATCGCGACCTGCACGTGGTCGTAGCCGGTGATCACGTGTCCTCGCCGGCGCCGGGCCGGTGGGCCACGCAGAAGACCCGCCGGAACTCGAATGCGGTCAGCCCGTCGTCACGCGCCGGGTAGGCCTGCCGCAACCGCGCCGCGTGCTCGGCCTCGAACGCGCTCACCCGACCGGCCGGCAACGCCGCCAGGACCGGACGAAGCCCCGTCCCGCGTACCCATTCCAGCACCGGATCCGGCCCGGCGAGCAGATGCGTGTACGTCGTCTCCCAGGCGTCAGCGGCCCACCCCGCCTCGAGGAACACGTCGGCGTACTCGCTCGGTGATCGGACGGGGTCCTCGTGGCGCAGGATCCCGGCCGGCAGCAACGACGCCCACCGCTCGGCCGTGACCAGCTCGCGCATCAGCGCATGCGACGGGGCAGCGAAGTTGCCCGGCACCTGAAAGGCGAACCACGCCCCCGGCGCCATGGCGGCGATCCAGCGGCGGAGCACGTCGACGTGATCGGGGATCCACTGGAACACGGCGTTGCACACCACGACGTCGGCCTGGGGGTCGGCGCGTTCCCGGGCGACGTCGGCCTGGCGGAAGGTCAGCCCCGGTCCGGCCCGGGACGCGGCCCGGGCCAGCATTTCGGCGGACGAGTCGAGCCCGACCACCTGCGCGCCGGGCCAGCGCCGGGCGAGGGTCGCGGTCAGTTCGCCGTCACCGCAGCCCAGATCGACGACGCGGCCGGCAGCCGGCGCCCCGATCTGCGCGACCAGATCACCGAACGGGCGCGACCGGGGCCCGGCAAATTGCCGGTACTGCTGCGGATCCCACGTGAACACCCACAACCTCCATTTATCTTGACGTCAAGATAATATACCTCGACGTCGAGATAAACCCGATATCCTGACCGGGTCATGGACGACGTGGATGCAATCGTGGCCGCCTGGCAGCGGGAACGCCCCGATGTCGACGCCACGCCGCTGCACGTGCTCAGCCGGGTGTCGCGGCTGGCCGAAATCCTCGCCGGCCGGCGCAAGAAGATCTTCGCCGAGCATCTGCTGCGGCCCTACGAGTTCGACGTGCTGGCCGCGCTGCGGCGCTCGGGCGCCCCCTACGAACTCACGCCAGGTCAGCTGATCGCGCAGACGCACGTCACGTCGGGCACGATGACCAACCGGCTCGATCTGCTGGTCGAAAGGCACCTGGTGCGACGCCGTCCCGATCCCGAGGACGGCCGGGTCACCCGGGTACAGCTCACCGCGGCCGGGCGGCGGCGGGTCGACTCGGCCCTCACCGCCCTGCTCGAGGTGGAGGCCGCGCTGCTCGAGGCGCTGTCACGATCGGAACAGGCCGGGCTCGCCGCTTCACTGCAGGCCATGCTCGACGGCCCGCGGAACTGACCGCGTTGGCCTCTGTGCAGGCGTCCGCTCGGCGTGTCTGCCTGCTGCTCGGCCAACGCCACGGCGATCTCGGCCCCCGGAACCGACCGGCCGCCGGGGCCTTAATGTGCCTGGCCTGTCGGGGTGCGCCGATATCCTGGAGACCACCTGCGGCCGCCGAACGTAGCCGTCCCCTCCACCTGGTCAGGAGCGTCGATCAGTACCGACCCGCCCGCGCTGCCGGCCGCCACCGCCGGGGCCGGCGCCGCGGCGACCGCCGGGGCTGGCACTGCGGCGACCGCCGGGGCTGGGGCGGCGGCAACCGGGGCTGCGGCTGATCCGGTCGATGCGCTGGGCTCGGCCGAGGGGCTGAAGGGCGTCCTGCGGATCGGCGATTTCCGCCGGGTCTGGTACGCCACCGCGCTGTCCAGCCTGGGCGACTGGCTCGGCCTGCTCGCCACCACCGCCTTGGCCGCCAGCCTGGCCACCAGCTACGAAGGCGAGAACTATGCGCTCGGGCTGGTGCTGGTGGTGCGGCTGTTGCCCAGCGTCGTACTCGGCCCGCTGGCCGGCGCGTTCGCCGACCGCTTCGATCGACGCCACACCATGGTCGTGTCGGATCTGCTGCGGTTCGTGCTGTTCATGGCCATCCCGCTGTCGCTCAAGCTTCATATCGGCAACGACCGCAAGCTGCTCGTGCTCTACGTGGCCAGCTTCCTGGTCGAATGCGTGAGCCTCTTCTGGAACCCGGCCAAGGACGCCTCGGTGCCCAATCTGGTCGGCCGCAGACACGTCGAGGCGGCGAATCAGCTCGGCCTGATCACCACCTACGGCCTCACCCCGGTCGCGGCCGCAGGCCTGTTCTCGGGGCTGACGATCCTCACCGACCGGTTCAGCGCCAGCGCCACCACCTACCATCCCGACCAGGTGCTGCTGTCGCTCTACTTCAACGCGGCCACGTTCGTCGTCGCCGCCGCGGTCATCTACACCGTCCGCTCGATCAGCGGAGCCCACGAACGCAAGGCCGACGCCGAGCAGGCCGGACTGTTCGCCATGCTCGGCGAAGGCGTCACGTTCATGAGCTCGTCCAAGCTGCTGCGCGGGGTGATCGTCGGCATCCTCGGCGCCTTCGCCGCCGGCGGTGGGGTGATCGGCGCCGGGCACACGTACGTCACCAGCCTGGGCGGCGGCAATGCGGCCTACGGCGTGCTCTTCGGCGCCGTCTTCGTCGGGCTCGGGCTGGGCATGGCGGTGGCCCCCAAGATCACCCAGCGGCTGCCACGGCGGCTGGTCTTCGGGCTCGGCATCGTCCTGGCCGGGGTGTGCCTGGTGCTGACCTCGCTGGCCCCGCACGTCATCCTGGCCATGATCGTGGTCGTCGGGGTCGGTTTCGGCGGCGGGGTCTCGTTCCTGTCCGGGCTGACGCTGCTCGGCACCGAGATCAGCGACGACATGCGCGGACGGGTGTTCGCGTTCATCCAGTCGCTGGTCCGGGTGGTGCTGATCCTGAGCCTGGCCGCGGTGCCGTTCATCGTCGGGCGGGTCGGGCAGCCGTCGTTGGCGTTCATCGGCGCGCACGTGGTGATCGACGGCACCCGGATCGTCCTCGCCCTCGGCGGCCTGCTCGCAATCCTCGCCGGCCTGTCGGCGTACCGGCTGATGGGGGAGCAGCGCCCGGTCCGCTACGTCCGCCGCGGCGGGGCCGAGGCGACGAATGGCCCTGGGCTGCTCATCGCGTTCGAGGGCGGCGAAGGTTCCGGCAAGTCCACCCAGATCAACGCCTTGGCCGCGTCCCTGCGCGCGGACGGGGTGGACGTGGACGTGACGTTCGAGCCCGGAGCGACGCCGGCCGGCAGCCGGATCCGGGCCATCGTGCTGGAGTCATCCGACGATCTGGACGACCGCGCCGAGGCCCTGCTGTTCGCCGCTGATCGGGCCAACCACGTAGCCACGGTGATCCGTCCGGCGCTGCAACTGGGCCGGGTGGTGCTCACCGACCGCTTCGTCGATTCCTCCCTGGCTTACCAGGGCGCCGGGCGGTCGCTGTCCGTGGAGGAGGTGCGGCGGCTGTCCAAATGGGCCACCGGCGACCTGGTACCCGACCTGACCGTCGTCCTCGACATCCCGGTCACCGACGGCCTGGCCCGGGCGGCCCGGCGCAGCGCCGCCGACCGGCTGGAGCAGGAGTCGACCGCGTTCCACCAGCGTGTGCGTGACGCGTTCCGCAGCTACGCCGACAGCTCTCCGGAGCGTTACCTGGTCGTCGACGCGCGACTGCCACGGGCGGAGGTCCTGGCCCAGGTACGCGCCGCGGTCGACGAAGTCCTCGACTCGGCCGGCATCCCTCGCCAGAAACCTGTAGCGGCAGCGCCATCTGGCCCGAGCGGAGCGCAATCCGATCCGAGCAGAGCTCGACCTGACGCGACCGGAGCTCGACCTGACGCGACCGGAGCCCGACCTGACGCAAGCGGAGCGCGACCCGGCCCAGGCAGCGCTCGACCGGACCCGAGCGGTGCGCAATCTGACCCCAGCGGAGCTCGACGATGACGGTGTGGGACCGCCTCATCGGCCAGGACGAGGCGGTGCAGATGCTGCGCGCCGCCGCCGAGGCCGGCCAGGACATCGCCGCCGGCCGACCCGCCGCGGCCGGCGCCCTCGCCCACGCCTGGCTGTTCACCGGCCCGCCCGGGTCAGGACGGTCGGTGGCCGCCCGTGCCCTGGCCGCCGCGCTGCAGTGCACGCGCTTTCGCGACGGCGGCCAGACGATGGACGGCCCCGGCTGCGGGGAATGCTCCGGCTGTCACACCGCGCTGGGCGGCACCCACCCCGACGTGCACGTCGTCAACCCCGAAGGCCTGTCGATCGGAGTGGATGAGACCCGCTCGGTCGTCGGGTCCGCCGCCCGCCGGCCGGTGTTGGGTGGCTGGCAGGTGATGATCATCGAGGACGCCGATCGGCTGACGGAGCAGGCGTCCAACGTGCTCCTGAAGGCGGTCGAGGAGCCGCCCGCGCGCACCGTCTTCCTACTCTGCACCCCGTCGTTGCACCCGGACGACGTGTCGGTGACGATCCGTTCCCGCTGCCGCGCCGTCGTCCTGCGCACCCCGTCCACCGTGGCGATCGAGGGCGTCCTGCGCGCAGACGGGATCCCGCCCGAGGACGCGCGCTGGCTGGCCCAGGCGGCGCAGGGCCACGTCGGACGGGCCCGCTGGCTGGCCCGCGATCCGGAGGCGCGGGAGCGGCGCACGGCCGTCCTGGCCATCCCGGCGTCGCTGACGTCGATGGAACGCTGCTTCGCCGCCGCCGACCACCTGCTGACCGCCGCAGAGGCGGAGAGCGTCGACCGGTCCAGTGGGCGCGACGCGGCCGAGTCCGACGCGCTCAAAACGGCCCTGGGCGCCGGCGGAACCGGGCGGGGCGCGCCCGCCGTCGCCCGCGGCGCCGCCGGTGCGGTCAAGGAACTGGAGCGTCGCCAGAAGGCCCGCGCCACCCGTACCAGGCGTGACGTGCTCGACGGGGCGCTGAGCGAGCTGGCCGGCTTCTACCGCGACGTCCTGCTGCGCCACGCTCAGGCCCCCAGCGATCCGGCCCATCCCGACGCGGCCGCCCAGGTCGCCGCCGTCACCGGTTCGATCACCGCGGTCGGGGCGCTGAAACGGCTCGAAGCCGTCCTGGCCTGCCGCGAGGCGATCGAACTCAACGTCAAGCCCCGTATCGCGGTCGAGGCGATGACGTTAGCTTTGCGTTTGCCCTGATCGCGCCGTTGGACCGGGCCTGGGCGAGCTCGGCGGCGTCCGGCCCGGCAAGATGGACTCATGATCACCGTCGCACGCACCGTCCGCACCAAGGCCCCGCTCGAGGCCGTCTGGGCCTACCTGAGCGACTTCACCAACGCCGAGCAGTGGGACCCGGGGACCATCACCTGCACGCGTTCGGACGCCGGCCCGATCGACGTCGGCGCCACGTATGAGAACGTGTCCGAGTTCCGCGGCCGCAAAACCACCTTGCAGTACACGGTCGAGACGTTCGACCCGGCCAAGCACCTCGTGCTGCGCGGGGAGAACAAGACCGTGCAATCCTTCGACGACATGACTTTCGCGGGCTCGGCGGCCGGCACCGAACTGATCTACGAGGCCCGGTTCACCTTCAAGGGTGTGGCGCGCCTGGCCGAGCCGCTGCTGCACAAGCCGTTGAACAAGCTGGCCGACGACACCGAAGCCAGCCTGCAGAAGAACCTCGACCGGCTGGTCTGACCGGGGCTGACGCAACCAGCACGCGATTTACCGGCGTCACGCAGGCCGGGCTACCCTCGCCCCCATGGGCATGGTGTGTGCGGTGACGTTCACCAAGCACGGACGCCTGTTCTACGCCGATCCGGGAACGTTCGCTCCCGGCATCGGTGACGAGGTGCTCTACCCGACCGACGACGGCCCGGTGGTGGCCGAAGTGATGTGGGCCGGCGAGTGGGTCACCGACGACACCAGTGCGCTGCCCGTCCTCATCGGCCAGGCCGGCGACGGCGAGCGCGGTGAAGCCGCCGAGTCGAGGAAGGCCAGGGCCACGGCCAGGGTGGCGTCGCGCAAGCTCATCCGCGAGCACAACCTACCGATCAAGGTGGTTGGCATCGACCACATCGTCGGCGACAACAAGACGATCTTCTATTTCACTGCTCCGCACCGGGTCGACTTCCGCGCCCTGATCCGCGACCTGGGCGCGACCGTGAAGGGTCGCGTCGAGCTGCGTCAGCTGTCGGCCCGTGACGAGGCCAAGCTGACCGGCGGCGTCGGCTCGTGCGGCCGCGAGTTGTGCTGCGCGACCTTCCTGGTCGACTTCGAGCCGGTGTCGGTACGGATGGCCAAGATGCAGGATCTGCCCCTGAACCCGCTGCGCATCTCGGGTGCCTGCGGGCGGCTCATGTGCTGCCTGAAGTACGAACACCCGCTCTACCAGGACTTCATCCGTGACGCGCCCGCCGTTGGAGAATCCGTCTCGTGCGGTGAAGGCGAGGGAACGGTAGTCGCCCACAACGTGCCGACCGAGTCAGTGGTGGTCAAGCTGACCGCCGACGGCCGCAAGACCACGTGTTCCCTGGCCAGCGTCTGCGGATCCCGCCACGCCTACGAAGCCCGCGCCGACACCGTCTCGCCCGAACCGCCCCGCTCTTGACGGACCTGTGCCACGTCCGGCCGCCGTTTCGGGCCACCTCGCGCTGGCCGCTAGACTGCCGGAGGCGCGTCGCGGTAGCCGCGGCGCACGCCGCCTTAGCTCAGTCGGCAGAGCGTCTCACTCGTAATGAGAAGGTCTAGGGTTCGATTCCCTAAGGCGGCTCCACCTCCCAGCCCAGCAAATCCGGGGCCTCCAATCCGTTTCAGTCACTGGCTTCCTCCGTCTCGTTCGATTTATTTTCCGGGAATGCCCCCGAAATGCCCCCGAGCAGGCGGGCATTTGTCCACAGGTTGGTGTCGATGAGGTGCCCGTAGAGGTCCATCGTCATGGCGGCGCTGGCGTGGCCGAGGATGCGCTGGACCACCTTCGGGTCGGCGCCGGCCGCGAGCCAGATCGATGCGGTGGTGTGCCGTAGATCGTGGACGCGCAGCGTGGGCCGGCCGATTGCAATGCGGGCCGCGTTCCATTCGACGGACCGTTTCCAGTTCCCTTCGCGCAGGACCCTGCCGGTGGCGCTGGTGAAAATCCACTCTGTTGCCTGTCTCGACCCACTGCGGCGGGCGACGATGTCTATCGCAGGGCCGGCCAAGGGGACCGTCCGGGCTCGGTGCGACTTCAGGGTGTCGACGTAGACGTGCCCGCCCGTACCCGTAAGGAGCGCACGCTGGACCCGCAATCCCGGGCCCGGCACAGCGACCCTGTCTCCGACCTGCAGCCCGGCGAGCTCACCCCACCGCAACCCCGTGTAGCCCAGAACGAGCACAACCTCGCCTAAGTCGCCGCGGCACGCTGACGCGAGAGCGTGCAAATCGTCCTGTGCGAGTCCTTGCCCCTCACGTTTATTGCCACCGCGTGGCGCTTTGGCCAAGCGGGCGACGTTCCTCGTCAGACGGTTGTCGGCAATCGCATGATCGAGAACCGCCCGCAGCGTGGCCAGACCTCGACGCGCCGTCGCCGCCGACCGCCCGTCCCCGATCAACTGGGCGACCCACTCAGCGACCTCCGCGGCAGTCAGCGTTCCGATCGTTCGCTTTCCCAACGTTGGTGCCACGTAGTTTCGCCAGCTGAGCTCGTCCGTCTCGCGCGTCCGGCGTTTCATCGTTCGACGGGTCTCCAGCCACGACTCGGCGACGAATGCCAGGCTGACGCGACCGCGTTTCGGATCGACCCAATCCCCGGTGCGGATCCGGCGGGATTGATCTTGTTCCCAGGCGACGGCGTCCGCGCGGCGGTCGAACACACGCGTGCCGACCTCCCGGCCATGGGACTTCACCCGTGCTCGATACCGCACCCGCCCCGAGGATGTGCTGGTGCGTTGGACGCTCACGCCAATTCCTTCTGATTTCTGAGCCACACCTCGAGGTCGGCCTCGTCCCAGAACAGGCGGCGGCCGATCTTCACGGCAGGAGCGAACCGTCCTTCCTGACGGAGCCACCGCAGGGTGCAGGGCGAGATACGAAGGCGCGCGGCCGTCTCGTCAACGGACAACAAGATGTTCACAGAAGCCCCCTGAGGACGGACGTTGACTGCCTTAGTTGCACAGTACCGTCTGAAGCCTGCAATATGCAAGATAATCGGGCGACGCGTCGGTCTAGAATTGCGTTCTGCCGCCTTGCGCCTGCTTGGTCATAAGGTTTGGGCGTGCCAGCGAGTCGAGACTCGGACAGCGTGTCCCGCCAGGTGTCTACCGAGATCCGGGCGTGGATGGCTCGGCGCGCGTTGACCCAGCAAGACATTGCGCTAGCTCTCGGCATCAGTCGGCAGGCCGTCTCGGCGCGGCTGAACGGGCAGACCCAGTGGACACTCGACGACCTGGCAGCAGTGGCCGAGGAGTTGGGCGTGAGCCTTACGACGTTGCTGAGCCCGCCGACTTGATTGTGGCCTAGACGGGGTACGGGCACCCTCAAGGTCCCTCAGCACATCGACCAGGTTCCGTCCGGTCCCGGTAGCCATGGCCTTGGCGTTGTCAATCGACAACGCCCGGCGGCCGGACATGTAGAGCGCGACTCGCTCCGGGTCACTTCCGATCCGCTCTGCGAGCCATCGGACCCGGTCGGCACCTTCCGGCGCGCCGTCCGCGAGGCGTCCAACGAACTGCGCAGTGAACGGCGCAACGAGCCGTTCCGCGCTGGAAACGCGACTGGTCAAGTGGTCCTCCCGTGGGAACGGCCGCCGATCGCACGCCGTGCCGTAATCAGGAGGACCAGGCCGAGAGGCACAAGCGCTGACCCAAGCTCGCCGAGGCGAGCCGGGTACACGTTAGCTGATCTTCCTTGGGCTCATCAACGGACACGGCTAACTTGTGGATATGCCTTCTCTGCTGACCCGCCGCGCGGCCCGGGGCGTCGCTGCAGGGAGAGTCGCCGTCGTCACCGGCGCGGCATCGGGCATAGGGCGCGAGGTCGCCATCGCCCTCGCCCGCCGCGGTTTGCGATTAGCGCTGGCGGACATCGATTCCGACGGACTGGCTCAGACGGCCCTCCGTTGCGGTATCGAACCGTCCACAATTCGGTGCGATGAGGTCGACGTAAGCGACGCCGACGAGACAGCCGCCTGGTCTAAGTCGATCGAAGCTCATTGGGGCCGGGTTGACCTCGTCTTCAACATCGCCGGGGTGATGTTCGCGGGGACCGTCGAGCGATCCACGATCGACCAGATGCGTCGAGTCATGGAGATCGACTACTGGGGTGTCGTCAACACCACGAAAGCGTTCTTGCCGTTAGTGGTGGCTGCTGACGCCGGCCGCATCGTCAACATGTCCAGCGCGTTCGGCCTCATCTCATCGCCGTCCTTCGCCGCATACAACTCCGCCAAGTTCGCCGTCAGAGGCTTTACCGATGCACTCCGGCAGGAGCTGGCCGTCTCGGCGCCGCAGGTCGCTGTCACTGCGGTCTATCCGGGGGGTGTGCGCACGCCGATCATGGCCCGATGTGGGGCAGCCGACGGTGAGGATTTGAGCCATCACCGGTACGTATTCGATAGGTTCCTGGCCCGCACGGAACCAGATGTCGCGGCTGAGAGAATCATCCGCGCATCCGATCAGGGACGCCGACGGGTACTCATCGGTGCAGATGCACATCTCGCCGACTACCTCGCCCGTACGACGGGGACGGGGTACGAGCGACTGATGTCGATCCCGCGCGCACGGGTCAGGCGCAGGGACGCTCCAGCTCCAGCCCATGCGTTTTCAAGAGATGACAGCGGCGATCTTGGGCCGTCGCGTCAGATGTGCTAGGCCTACTTCATGTCCAAATGGATGCTCGTCGAGACGTTCGGGGGCGCCGAGCCGTCGGTGATCGGGGTGGGCAGCACTCCACGACGCATGGTTCCTCTCGAAGCCGTGTTGAGCCGTGGTCGCTCGCTCAACGTGATCGAGCAAGCGGTGAAAACGGTCCGCGCGACGGGGGGCGAGCTCGATATTGAGCACGCAGCCGGGCGCCGACTCGTGGGCCTGCCGCTGACCACCTTCGACGGCTCCGTACACGGCGTGTACGTGTGGACTGGGGCATCGACTGAGCAGGTGCCGCCCCGGGATCCTGCGGGCGCATGGATGTTCGACCTGACAACGAACAAGATCAGTGGCAGTGACGACCTGCTCGACCTTTACGGCGTGGCCCCGGAAGAACGACGATCCGAACGCACCACCGCCGAGGCATTCGGCCGGCTGGTCACGAATGCAGATGAGTCTCAAGCCCTGGCCAAGATGGTCAGAGCGGAGGTGGGTACCGAGCATCAGGCGGTTTGGACCGTTCGTCGCGATGACGGTCAACTCCGCGCCGCCCACTTCTCATGCCGGATGGTCAAGGGTGAGCATGGCGACCACGCGGGCAGCGTGGTTCTCCGTGGCGTCACCCACGACATCGGCGCCGCAGCGGCCACCCCCGCCGCCCCAGCCACAGTCGTACTGGCCGAGCAAGTTCTCGCTGGCCTGTCGGAACCGGGCCAACACCGGGCCATTGTCAACCTGCGCACGCTCAACCTGCTCCGCTGGATAGACGAGCCCATGCCCGGACTGGCCTGGGAGCTCGAGAGCGGCGGCGACCACTGGATCCACCCGGACGACCTACCCGTCGCTCGACAGATGGCCGTAGAGCTAGCCGCAGGGAAGGCATCGTGCCGCCTGCGATTCCGTCAGACGAAAGGCTCTTGGATTGAGCTCAGCGCGGACGCGAGGCTAGTCATTCTCGACGCGACGACGAACGCGGCGTTGCTGACGCTTCACGCCCCGCCGAGTGCTGTGCCGCCGCCCGGCTGAACCTGGAGACGCCACCCCACCGCCGTTGCGACAAACTACCTACAGAACGGCGACTAGGCGCACCGCTACCTCGCCAGGTCGACGGATTGTGGGCGCCTCGGCTAGGCGCATTGGCACATGGTGATCAACCTGCGGAGTAGAATTAGGCTCGACCTAGCCGAGACAGCAAGCCGGCTCACAGCCTGCTGCCCATCACGGCAGATGCCACGAAAGTCAGCGATATCCGGTGCGGCGGCGCGCCAATGGACGATGGTGCCGATTTTGAGGGGTTCGCCGTTGATTCAATCCATCTCGTCGCTGATAGCGATGAGGCGCGCGTCGATTGCTCGCCTCATACGGTCATGCGTAGACCCTGTACGCCAGTCCGTGTCCTCGGGCGAGCCGTATCCGGGCGGCGATTGCAACTGATCGAGCAGCGACTCCACGGCGCGGCCGGCCCATTCGCGGACGACGAGTGCCAAGGGAACGACCGCGCCCCAATTGACGGTCATCGGGATGCTGGCCGGGAGTTCCGCGTCCGCGGGTCTTTCGGGCGCTTGGGCGAGTGACCGCAGAGTCTCGCTCCCCTCAATCAGGTCAGCAAGGTCCTGATGTGCGGTCACGAGTCGAACAAGAGCGTCCTCGACGAGCGGGAGTGAGACTGTCGCATCCGCACCAGCCCACGAATCGAAGTCCCGGTCAATCGAGGCATGCCCGGCCCACTTGTTGCGGAGGTGTCGCACGTATTTCAACGACGGCACGACATCTGCGTTGACCGCTGACTTAAGTGTTTCGATCGCAGCCCTTTCGGTTTTGCAATCGGCGTCAGAGACCGCAGCAAGCGCAGTCGCGAGAGTCTCAAGCGTCTGCGGCAAAGACATAGTGCGTGGCTGCTTGTCGTTGACAGAAGCGATTGCCACAACGGCAAGGCGCGCGAGCCTTTCGGCGACCAACTTAAGGGCCCTGCCGACGACCGCGTTGGTGTACCCGTCGAAAGTCAGAACCCTCTCGCGGAAACGCTTCGCAAGGTAGTAGCTCTCTACCGCATCGAGAACAACGGTCTGCTGCGCGAGCTCGACCCGCTGCCATGGGGCCATGCCTCCGACGTGGCTGTCAAGATCTTTTTTGCCAAGGGGTTGGCCGTCGATCTCGGGCAATGGGGAGACGTCAAATTCCGACTCGAAGGGTGCGACTTTCACCCATCAATTCTTCCACAAGGGCCGACGCGTCGGGCCGACGATCATGCCGACCTGTTACACCACTGCGCAGGACTCAACTGGCGATGATCACGCCGGCTGCGCTACACCACCGTCAGGGACGTAACCCGCGGGCTCGCGTTAGCCGCCGCGGCGGTGGGTGACGGCGCGGTCGGACGGGTGCGGCGGAGGTCCCGGCCAGCAGCGGATTCCCGCGGTTGGTAGTTGTCGGCGACAGTGAACTGTCGGCACGTCTCGCTATGGTCGTAGTCGTGCCCGCGTACAGCTTTGGCAACCGATGGGTTGGCATCGTCGCGCTCGGCGATCCGCCAACGCACGAGCCGCTACACAAGATCGCGCAGCGGCTCCGTACTGCTCCGCGCACTCGCACCATTCGAGTCGACGACGTCGAGTTCCGGGCTGGCGAGTTGCTGCAGGCGCTTGCGGTCATCCGATTCCGACAGGGACTCGAAGAGCAGTCGGCTCGTGCCGTCGAATGTCTCCGGATCGAGCAGGCGATCCGCGCCGGGAGGACGCCTGAACTTCGCCCATGGCTCCGCCGGAAGCTTGCCGAGGCAGTTGGCCCATCACCCGCCGCGACCCCGACGCGCCCGCCTCGGGAACCCGCCGAACCAGGCGGGGAGCCAAGCCCGCGCGATCGGATTGTCCCCACGGGCTGGGCAGCGGCCGTTCCGCAAGCGCCCGATTCGGCATGGCTGCCGCCATTGTCCCAGGCCTTGGGGGCAGAGCTTCAACGACTCGGCTTCGACGTTGACGGCCACGCCGAGCAGTGGGTGCGTTGGGCATCATTGCACAGCAGCTATCTGTACGAATCGGTTCCCAACAGCCCGGTGAGCGCGGGCGTCCTAGAAGTCCTGTCGACTCTCGGCCGCGGCGCGATGAGACTGGCCATGCTCGATCGAGCCCGACGGCAGCGTCGCGACTTCGCATCAAACAACGAGGCGAGCACCGTCCTTCAGAGCGATTCGAATGCACGTGCCGCGCTTGGAGACTGGCTCAATACATTGGGCGCCGGCACTTACGGAATTGGCGAGTCCGCACTGCAGTCCTCCTCGCGGGTGCCCGAATCTGTTGCTCTCCAGATCCTTGGCGCTCTGACTCTCGTGTACGCATCTCAGGCGCCCGCGGATGCACTTCTTGAGGCAGCCCGCTTCGCGGCGCCCGCTCACGAACCGGACTGGTTCACAGTCCTGACCTCGGCGCTGCGTGGTCAGCCCCAAATTGAACGATTCGAGCAGGGCGCCGACCACGAAAAGACCTTCACTGTCGTGGTGACGGCAAGAGGGCGCACTGCAACCGGCACCGGCAAGTCATTCAAAGCAGCTCGCGTGGCTGCGATGCGCGAGTTCGTTACGCGCTACCTGCCGGGCGCGATCCCAAAGAACGAAGTCGCAGCCAGCACTTCCCATGCCTTGCCGTATCCCTCGCGCCTGACGAGCCATGCGAACGTGGTGCGTCAGGCCCAGCAAGCGTTCGAGATCTCGGATGCCGGTTTAGTTACGCAAGCGCTAACCCATCGGTCGTGGATTCATGAGAACAAGACCCTGGTGGCCGCCACTCGCCAACGCGACTACGGCGTGCTCGCCGCAGAGGGCTCCGAGTTGTTGGGCCACTTGGTTCGTCACCAGAACGCGGTCCAGTTGGTGAACTCGTCGCTGACACTGCCGACGGGGCGTGTCACCTCGCCGAGCGTCACCGGCGAAGCTCAAGCAGCCCTGTTCGACGCGATGTCGATCGAAGTCGGGGTCCTTCGTTCCCACGGGCCGAACGGGCTAGGCCCGCTCACCATCGAAATGAAGTCGGACGTCGTCCAGGCCTTGGTCGCCGCTGCGTGGCGAGCTAACGGAGACCGACTTTACGAACGTCAACCCGCAGTCCTTCGCCAGTGGCTTCGGGCATTCACACCGCCGGCAGACCCGTCGACCCAACTGCAGGAGTACTGCGCACGTGCAGACGTCTCCTACAGCTTCGACTACGCCCGGCGCGGACCAGGCCACATTTCTGAGTTCCAAGCCACGGTCACGTTCGACGTTCCGGGTCGCCCAACCTGCGTCGGCGAGTGGAGGATCGGGAAAACCCCCGCTAAGCACGCGGCATCGGCCCGCGCCTTGGACGACTTGATCGGGACCGAGGCGAACGGGCGCGACGCTAACAACGCGCTCGTGCGCGGGTTCATGCTTGCGGAGATGCGTGCAATCGACCCGGAGGCGCCACATCCGGAGAAGGAACTCACCAACCGAACGCTCGGCGTCGACCGGCTCGCGGCGGGTGACTACACCTCGTTCGCGAGCTGGGCGCAGCCGCGTGCCAAGCTCGTACCCAAGGCAGAGTCCGCAATCACCAATCGGTTGGCCACTTTCTACGAATCGGTTCTGACACGTCAGCGCCGCGATTTGATACGTACCTGGATCGTGCGGCATACGCCCGCTCAGGGCGGACGGTCGGCGGACCCGGCCGCACGAATACGTTCGTGGTGGAGGAGTACAGATCCCGGGCGGCTCGCACTGGTAGCAGAGCTCTTACCGGCGCTCCGCGCGACCGATTGGTCGACGACCATACTTGAATTCATCGAGACCCAGGCGCGCTCAGTGGCGATCACTGCGGATACCACGCTTGAGGCTGAGCGCACGGAGGAGGCATCTAGGCTCATCCTCACGATGCGTCTGGAAGGAACGGGGCTATCCCAAGCATTCGACCCGATCATCACCCTCGTGCAGGCCGCCGGCGTCGGTGCCACCTGGGCGCGTGAGGCGCAGGGCGTCTCGGTGACCATCCCGGTCGCCCCGACGAGCGGAGACGCCATCACCCTTGCTGCAGCCAATGCCGTGAGGAACGCGCTGACTGACCCATGGTTGGGGAGGATCGACCAAGCGCTGACCGCATTCCTTTCGGTGACCGAGAAGACCTTCGGGACCGGCGTCGAGCCGTCGATCGCACAGATCGATGAACTGGCGCTCGCCGAACTCAGCTTGATCCTTCAACTTCGATCCGATGGCGAGGACGAGTAGACCGTGCTTGGCTACCGTGCCCAGTTCCAAGTTGCCGAGCGCGCCACTGTGCTCGACGACAGCCTCACCGAGTTCCGCGCCTGGCTAGCAGGCAAGGGTTATGACCCAGAGATACTTGCCGTCGACGGGAAAGTCGTCGACATTGCCCCCGGCGTTGAGGCATCGGCCTTCATGTTCTCCACCGATGACTTGTCGCATTCTCTTCGAGCGCGAGTGTCCGAGCGCAAGTCGGAGGGAGCGTGGACGAGTGAACTGACGATCCTGCTGCCCGCAGACCAGCATGCCTCGGCTGAGGTACTCCTCGACATCCACAGCCCGGCCGACGGCGAGGCGCAGACAATGTCGACCGGTGTCCCGCGTCTGGCGCGGAGCCTGCTCGGCACACTCAATGCCCGAGATTCGACTGCGCGACTCACCGCCCAGCCGATCATCGTGCGGAGCGAGGACGTTCAGGCGGTCGCCGCCGTCATAAATGACCCCGGTCGGCGCGGGCTGATGTTCGTCGCGGGAAGCGCGGATTCGCTTCCGCTTCGAGCGTGGAGCAAGTTGGTTGGCGCGCTTGTGCGCCAGACCACGGGGCTCGCTTCTGCCTATGTCCTCGATCCTGACGCAACCGAACGGTTGGCCACTCTGCTAGGGCCAAACCACGCAGTCGCTCCGGGCACGCTACGAACCTTCCTGCCAGGCGTTGAACCTGGGAGCGAGCTAGATGCGCGCCGGCACCGGATCCTTTCCACAACCCGGATCGTCAACGACCGCAGCCATTGGCTTGCCGCAATCTTGGGTCGCCGCGCACGGGAAAACGCCGTGGAAGCCGAGTTGCCGGCGCACCTTCGAAGTGTTCTCGACGAGATTGCGGTCCGGGCAGACGATGCGCTCCTCGGCCTTTCGCCTGCCGGGCACAACGCCATTCAATCCGCGCTGACAACCCCGCAAGCAGACATCCTTGGCGATGCGCCCGTCCGATCGGAGATTGTCGCCGAATCGGACGCAATCGCCGAGGTCGAGGACCCGGAAGCGATAGATGGGCAGTCGGCCAACCCTGCGTCGCCAACTGCACCCACAACTCCCTCCCACGAAGTCGTTTCTGCGTCCGATGAGGCATACCTGGCCGCGTCGGCGGTGATGCACGAGATCCTCGGCATTTCTGGACCGTCACCAAGAGACTGGGCTGACCTGGCGGCGCTGGCCCGTGCCGGGCAGAAGCAAGCCGATATTGCGGCTCGCCTCGACGAGTTGAGAAACGAGGTCAGCCAGGCTGGGCAAGAGCGTCGCAACCTCGCGCGGCGTCTGGAAGACGAGCAGCTCGAGCATGCGGCAACGTTTGCCACCTTGAGCGACGGCGAGCGGGAGTTGCGGCGACTGCGGGCCCTGCTGTTGCAGACGACGCAGGCCGAGGCGGTGTTCGTTGTCCCAGATGGAGCCGCCGAGAGCGATACGCCCGGATCCTTCGTCGAGCTGTTGGCGGACGTGCAGAATCTTCCCGGGATCCAGTTCACCGGTAATGAGTCCAGAGTTGTTGGGCTGGATGTTCATGACCCGCTTGGGGTGTGGGCGGATAAGACGTGGGAGATCCTGTCCGCACTCTCTGATTACGCCGTGGCATCCATCGAAGGCCGATGTGACCGTGACATCCACGGCTACCTGCTCAATGTCCCTGACGGGTGCCGCGGCTACTCAGCAAACAAGCACGCCGCGACCGAATCCGAGGACGTGCACAAGAACCCGCGATACGCGGAAGCGCGTGTGTTCCCCGTCCCGACGACCGTTGATCCGGATGGCTCCGTCGCAATGATGGGACATTTCAAGATCGCCCAGTCCGGGCTCATCAGCCCGCGGTTGCATTACTACGACGACGTGACCCGTACCGGCGTTGTCTACATCGGCTACATCGGTCCACACCTGCCGACGAAGCGGACCAACTGACAACTCCGTTGCACGTGCTATGGCCGGGCTGCGACGCGATCGGATTCGCTGCCGAGAGCGGGGCCATGTTTTGGCCGGGCGTGCACAGGCGGGTTCGGGCGTCTTGCAGTTCGAAGTGTCGTGCCTGCGCAGATTTTCGCAAAGCATCGCGAGACAGGGTTTCCAGCGCCCGGCGCCGATAGCTACTCAAATTCGGCAGAGTCGAATTTGAGAGTTCTAGCGTTCTCGGAGACGGTACGCACCTGTTGCTCGCTAAAGCCGGCAACGGAACTGGCTTCGACATCCAGGGTGATCGTAATCTTCGCGCCCTGCGCCAGATGTGTAAGCACCTCGGCGTTGAGTCTTGCCAGCTCGCCGGCGTAGCTATCTGCGGTGATCTTCTTGGAGCCGAAGAATCTTTTCTTCAGCACTGGACCTGTGGCCTTCGGATCCAGTGCAGGTGCCTCCGTCTCTGCTCCGAGGGTGCTGGCGGCGCCTTCAAGCTGGGAGGTGGTTGTGCCGGCCGCCGCCGCCCTGTCCGCCGCATCCTGCGTCTCGGCCAGCCCAGGCTGCACGAGAAGGGTTGTGTCGATGACTGTCGCGGGCGTGTCCTGCGGAACGGCCAGACCTCGATAGCGGTGCGTCGACACGTCGAAGGACACCGCGACAGCAAAGCCGTCCTGAATCCACGCAAAGTCCTGAGTGGCTTTGATGCCGTCCTCAAGCACGGTGCGGTCACGAAGCCGCGGCATGTAGGGGTACTTGGTAAAGAGCTCCCAAAGGTCCTTGACGGACACGTGACCCGATGCCCATACGGCCGGGACTTTCTGGTCGAGCTGGGTACGGATGGCTGAGGGCGCGATCTGCGTGACGAGCCGACCTTCATTGCCGAGTTTCTTGCTGACACGGTCGGCGTAGGAGGCAGCTTGTCCGTCGGCTTTCGTCACATCGATCAAGAACGGCTGCGCCGGATCAGGCTGCGTCGGCACCAGCACCCACTGATAGGCCAGTGCGAGGCGGTCGTTGAGGGTCTGTTCATGTTTAGCCCTCTGGTCGGTCGCCTGCTGTTCCTGGTTGGGGGTCAGATCCAACTCGTGTTTGGCGTCGAGCACGGCCTTCCAGCCGAGATACTGCCGGGCTGCCTGCTGTACCTCGGTCAAACGCTCGACGTCACCAGCAAGGAAGACCAGCATGTTACGGTTCTGTCGATTTGCCGTTCCTCGGCTTTCCGTAGCGCGCTGCGCGAGGTTCCGCGCGGCAGATTCTTTGCCTTTGGTGTACGGAGCTTTGGGGTGGACGATCACCAGCGTCGCTTCGTCGACGTCCGCGATGTCGGAGGTGTCGTCAGGGGCCACAACGATGCGAGCGAACGCGCCGCGGTGGGATTGTTGCTTCTGCAGCCGAGTGACGACCTCGAGCCACACATCCTCGATCTGCAGCGCGTCGCCTTGGTCCTTCGCCCGACGGGTGATGTTGGCCTGGGTGTCGTACCAGAGC
This sequence comes from uncultured Jatrophihabitantaceae bacterium, assembly GCA_964252015.1. Taxonomy (GTDB): domain Bacteria; phylum Actinomycetota; class Actinomycetes; order Mycobacteriales; family Jatrophihabitantaceae; genus CAXSBR01. The sequence continues at coordinate 19,485 of CAXULW010000007.1, forward strand.
TTGCCACCGGAGGAGTAAAAGTAGGTCGCGCGATCCGCGAGGCGATTCAACGCGGAGTGGAAGTTGCCAATCGTGTCGCCGGGCATCGCGGTGCCGAGGAATACTCGCTGAGTCTCGATACCCTTGTGTGCTGTGCCAATGGTCGGCGCGGCGCCGAAGAACACTGTGCGGGCCAGGCGACGCGTGATCGAACGAGCTCCGTACAACGGGGTCTCGGTGTCGATGCGCACAGGCTCAGAACCGTCGCCGTCGACGTCGGCGTCGATGATCGCCTTCCACTGATCTTGTAGATATTGAGTGAGCTCGGAGTTCACCTTCGCCGCATTGAGCGGAATCGAGCCGGGCAGAATCAACGGCGCCTGATCCCCGCCGACCCAGAGGGCATGGATGACTTCGTTCATCAGCCTCAGCACGCCACGGGTGCGCTGGAACCGTTCCAGCGTCGACCACTCCTGGTACAGCCGGTCGAACAGTTCTGGGTGGATCGGGTAGGTGGCGCGGATGCGGTCGACGTAATTTAGATCGCGGGCTTCGAGCGGGAATTGGTCAGAGTGCTTCTGGTAAAGCTGCCCGAAGGCCTCGGCCGTCTGCTTGATCGCGGCCAAGGCGGCCGCGTCCGGCTCTACGAACAGCCTGCGCTTGACGATGTGGTAGGCCTCGTCCGAGGACGCGGGGCGCCACTGGTCAGCGACGCGGCGCACCACGTTCTGCAGCCGCTTCAGCGCCTCGAGCCCGAACGCGCCGCCAACCTCTTCCGCCGAACCGGGCGTGGAGTCGTCGGCGTTGTCGCTGGCTGGGATCGAGATGGCCAGCAGTACCCCGGGGGTGCCTTTTACCGCCTCGGTCAGCGACTGGGCGAAGGTGAATTGGGTGTCGAAGGTTCCGCCTGCTATACCTTCGCGGTTGTAGAGCTGCCGTGCATAGGCGACCCACTCGTCGACCAGGATCACTGCCGGCGCATGATCCGCGAGCAAAGAGTGCAGGTCCACGCCCGGGTTGGTGCCAGCCTGATCGGCCTCGGCGATCCGTGCGTAGGCCGCTGCGCCACCGAGCTGCCAGGCAAGTTCGCCCCAGATCGTGTTGACCCTTGTGCCATCCGGCTTCGTAGAGCCAGTGGGAGCGAGGTGGTTGCCGACGACCGCGACCCTCCGGATGCCCGCGGGCAGCTCCGAGTAGCCGACCTTCTGCAGCAGCTCCTGGGTCTCTTGCCCGAAGTCACCGAGCGGGCGGCCTGCGGCCAGATGCCAGAGCGCGAGCATCGAGTGCGTCTTGCCGCCACCGAAGTTGGTCTGCAGGTTGATCACGGGCGACGCGTTGTCGTCCTTCGAGAATCGCCGAGCCGCCCGTTCGATGAGATCGCGCAGGCCTTCAGTCAGGTAGGTGCGTGCGAAGAATTGCACTGGATCGCTGTAGTCACGATCCTGGTTCACGTCATTGCTGGCGACCTTGTACAGATCGGCAGCGAACTCGGCGGCATGGAAGTTGCCGGTAGCGACGTCCTCGTGGGGCTGCAGCACCTCACGCCAGGGCTTGAGCGCCTCGGACCCGGTCTGCACCACCGCGTTCTTGATAGCCTTCTTGTCATCCTTCTCCGCCGTCACCCGACGCAGGTTCAGACGGATCGCCGCGACCTCGATCGCTACGTTCGCTGCAGCGATCGCGCCGAGCAGACGCTCCGCGGTGTCGAGCGCACGATAGGCGTCGTCGTCGCTGAACGACGCGTTGTGGGCCCACTGGTTGCGGACCTCGCGGAGCTCGCCGGCCCAGTTCCGCTGTGCCGGGCTGAGGTGTCCGTCGAAAGGAAACCAGCCCTTCTTCAGCTGGTTCGGGATGTTCTCGGTCAAGATACGAAGCTGCACCTGCGGATCGAGCGGCTCGTACGCCTTTCCGGCGATCCCCTTCTCCGAGTCCCGCAGGGCAACCAGCGATGTCCACGATGCGCCGTCAGGAAGCTCGGGCCCCAGCACTCGGGCAAGGAAGGAGTCGAGGGCAGGGGCGACCAGCTCGAACATCTGCCCGATCCGGTCGCGATTGCTCAATGCCACGAGTCTGCCTCCATTTGCGTGATCCAAAACTAGCGGCGTCGGACGACAAGTCCAGTGCCGTCCCCTCTCAGCTAGGGAAGTCGAAGCCGTCTTGCATGGCCGTAGGCTTTGCCGCGGCGGCGGCTCGGGCAGCCATGTGGACATCGGTCCAAGCGGTCACCAGCTGGTTAAAGCTGATCGCCTCCTTGGTCCACTTGTTGTCCTCGCTGACGCGGAACAGCAGGTGAGCCAGCTCCGGCAGCAGGTCCGGGTGCACAGCGCCGTCGGCTCGGCTGCCCGCTCGCGCCAGGAACGCGCCAGCCGCGTCGACGCCGTCGGCTTCAAGCAACCGGATCAGGTGGTGCAGCCCCTCCCAGTCGCTGGTCGCGTCGTCGCGAAGCACGTCGTAGCTTTCGCCCAGGTCGGGCGGGCGATACAGCCGCACCTTTCCGGCCGCGCTGTGCAGTACACCCTGGCGCTTGAGGGTGTCCACCGCGATCCCGCGAGCGTTTCCCAGCAGCTCGGCGTCGCCGTACTTACCCTCGCTATAGCCGTGCTGTCGGAACCACGCGATGCAGAACCGCGTTGCCCCGTCGAAGTCGCTCTCCTGTTCGCTCAGCACCTCATCGAGCGCCTCGTTAATGCGCGCTAGTGCCGAACGAACGCTCATCTGCGACCCATCGAACTCCCGTACGGCCGAATAACGCGAGAACACTGCCATCCCGGGCCCGATCGCCGCCTGCGGCAGGTCAACCGGAGCGATGCCGCCAGCTTGCAGCTTCTCCAGCGCGTCCCCAAGTTCGGCCTTGAGCGCCGCAATGAAGCCCGGACGGTCAGTGGTGGGCGCAGAATTGAGTCGTGGACGAAGCGCAAGTACGATTGACGAAGCTAATGCGTTCATCCCGCTTGCCATCATGCGGTTCGCCATTTCACTGCGCAACGGCCATGTGGCGGTGATCTGCCAGCCGTTCCTCACCATACCATCGAGCAGTGTCTCCCATCCCGAAGACGCCGCTCCGTCCTCGTCAGAATCCGATTGTTTGAAGGCATAATAAACCGCGATTGGGTAGCCGTCCGCAGCGGACTCGCGTGCACGCTTGAAGACCTCCCGGAATCCGTTCTCAAAAAACTGTTTAGCCCCTTCGGCACCATCGTGTCGGTACGCGTTAGCAACCAACTCTTCAGCTTTTGGCACAAGGACCGTGGCGAAATTCGATGGCAGAATGTCCTTCAAAGTGCGTCGTTGCCAGACATAGAAAAAATCAGACAGATCTGAGTACCCGATGTTGTCATAGTACGGCGGGTCGGTGCTGATAAGTGCACCCGCGTAGTCGCGCGTCGAAGCATCGGCCTGGCGGACCTGGCCGATCGGCCCGTCAACGTCAGGAATCGCCTTGACCAGGTTACTAAGACTCACCTCGAACGATCCGGCGGCTTTGCCGAACGGCGGCGCCTCTGCGAAGTCCCATAGCATTGGGATCGCTTGCCGGGTAAAAAGATGACGCACCTGGGTCTTTGTGTTCTCCCACCCGCACAATGAGTTGCTAATGTCCGCGAGACGGCTAACCCCCAGCCCTAAGTACACCGCCACGGCGTCGGCGTAGCCAGCTCCATCGGTGCCGCCGCCGTCAAGCCGAACGCCTTCGGATGCGCCTGCAATACGCGCGTCGGCGAGCACTTTCCCGCGCGCCTCGCCCACTAGGTCGCTGAAGGTGGTAAGAGTAACGAGTTGCCGGTTCGTGAAGAGATCCGAGAACTCGGTTAGTCCATAGGTCCGCGCCTTCAGGTCCCGCGGATAATAGCCGAGCGAGCCTGACACCGAGTCATGCGGAGCGCTAACCTGCGCCGCCTGGACCTGCTCGTCGTTAGGTGGAAGATATAACCGACGTCGGTTCTCTTCTGCGACAACCGCCATCATCTGATGGCCGATGCGTTTGGCTCTGCCTTGCACCCGAATATAGGTGAGTGACACTGCCGCGCCACATGCTACACAGACCGCGCCCGTTCTGGCCACTGTGCCATCGGCCGTCGCCATTGGCGCCGTAGCTGAGTCGTTGCAGATATCAAAGCGCACGGCGCCACTGACTACGACAGGAATAACGTAGGACTCGTGCCCGCGCTTTTTGCTAAGCCACCACGAGCGCACCAGCGGCATTTGAATTCCGCAGGCAGGATTGGGGCAGGTCACAGTGCGTGCCCAGATCCAGGCCACGACGTTCTTTCCGTCAGCCTTCGGATAGATGTGTCCGATGCGCTTTTCCGCCTCGTCGCGCATCCAGGCGCCGTAGCGTCTTACGTCCTCGGCGAGTCCGTCGACACCTTTCCACTCAAGCCGCTGTTCAACAGCACCTGGGAAAACAGGCGGACGGCCGCGAAATTTTGGTGGGAACTCGATCAGCGCCTTATTGATCAGCACTGAGACCGGGTTCAGATCGGAAGCGTGAGCCTCCAATCCGAGACGCTGCGCTTCCAATGGGATTGTGCCGCCCCCGGCGAACGGATCGAGGATCGGCGGTGGGTTTCCGTCGGTAGACTTGAAAATCTCGGCGCGGGCCTCGGCGAGCAGCTTCTCGTCGCGGATGTTTTCCCAGACGACGAGCCGCTCGATCAGGCGGTGGAGCCGCTCCCGTTCGATCGTTTGCGCTTCCTCCGTAGGAAACTCATTCGGATGCGAGGAGGGGTCATCGACGAGCTGAGCGAAGAGCACCGCGCGGGCGGCTGCCAGTGGGCGGCGGGCCCACCAGAGATGCAAGGTTGACGGATGTCCGTGCCGGATGGACTTCTCTCGGGCTGACTCGCGGTTGATGACCTCTAGCGGCAGCGCCACCTCGATCAGTTTCCGCTTCTGCACCACGCTGTTCGTCCTCCGCTCGGCAAACCACCGCGTATAGCGGCCGAGGTTGACCCTAGTCGTGTATCAATGGCACGGGCGTGATCGAACCGTCGGCAGGCCGAAGGCTCATCGCTAGTGCGTCTCTGAACATGACTTCAGGAAAGGCGCGGCACGTCCACCGCTGCCACCGCGACGGATGTCGAGGGCCGTCGCCTACCCACCACGTCGGGAGCTCCCGGTCGGAGACTGCTGTCCTCAGCCACGTGACCTGGCCGTGAAAGTGGAGCCGAGCCGCGCCGGTCGGGGGCCGCGTGCCGTAGGCGAAAAGCACGCCTGTCGCGCGCTCCACGTGAGACGACAGACTGTGTCGAGCAGTTACCCAACCCTCTTCGGAGGCACCGAGTGAGGCGATATCGTCCGTTGAACGGGTCGCGATGTCAAACAGATTGGCCGTCGCGTGCTCTTCGAATCCAAGCGCCGCAGCAGCGAGCGCAATTCGCGCCAACGTCCGATTGCCACTAGTTAGCGGTGGGCTCGCAAGTACAGCCAGAAGCACGGCGTCAGGCTAGCTGGTCCCGGAACATACCGATCGCGCCGTACCCCGAGTGATGGGCGTGTCCGGCGTCTGCTTCTAGGCTGGAGCCGAGCCCTTCGCCCAGGTTTTGGGCCAGTCGAGATAGACGCTGACGGATTCCATTCCGGCGAGTTCGACGCCGAGGAATTCGTCGCGCAGGTAGCGGACCTCGTCGTAGTCAGGTCCGTCGGGAGAGACGGCGACGATCGCGAGGATGTGTCGGCCGGGGTTGTTCTTGCCGTGGAGCACTTCGCTGGCTGAGACGGTGAAGCCGTCGGAACCGTGGATGCGTCCTTTGACTTCGAGGTAGGTGGTCTTGCCGTCGACGACGGTGCGGATGTCGTAGCCCTTGTTGTTGAATGGCATCTCTTGCGGTTCGTGGTCTAACGAATGTTCGGCAGCCAGGACGGCGTCGACGGCGCGGCGTTCGACCTCTTTGCGGGCGAACGGGTCGACGGATTGTGGTTTTGCGTCGGCTCCTTCGAGGGCCTGCTCGGCTAGCGGTAGGACGAGCGCGGTGGTGAGAACGCGGGGCATGGCGGGCCTGAGCTGCCGTCGAGTGGCGAGGTGGGCGAGGCGCTGGTCGCGGCGGTGTTCTAGTTCTTGGGCTTTGCGGACCATGGTCTCTGCGGAATGTTTGGTATTTTTGCCGTTGGCCTCGGCCTGGCTGGTCTTCAAGGATTCGTTGTAGAGGCGGTTGCTCTCGGTCGTGAGGCGTTGTTTGACGCGTTCGCTGGTCTTGTCGATCTCGACATGGATGCGCTGCTCGGTCCTGTCGAGCAGCGCCGGCACGCCGTGGCCGACGGCCCAGGTGATCGCTGCCTTGTCCGCGGTCTGCACCCAGGGCTGGGCGACTGCGGCAGCGCGGCGGGAGTCCTCGTCGAGGGCGACCAGGTCTAGGTGAGGGCTCGGCCCGGCGTCGACGCCGGTGCCGTTGACATCGACGTAGGAGAACCCGAACTCCTGGGCGACGCCGGTACCGGTGCCGTCATTGACCTGTTCGAGCATCGCGACCAGCACGTGGGCCGCGGCGATGCTCGGGTCTACGAAGGTTGCACCCTGCTCCAGCACCGGGGCTAACTCGGCGATGGTGGCGTCAACGACGGCGTCGAAAAGGGGGTGGCCGGGAGCGAGCAGGTCGGCGCGCTCGCGCCCGGCCGCTGCGACGTTGGCGGTCTCGAAGGTAACCCGCGTGTACTTGGTGGAGATCGGGCGCACGACGCTCTGCGGCCCGGAACGCAGGCGTAACGGGACGTTGCTGATTTCGTAGCATTTCGCCTCGCGGGGGCCGATGCGGCCGCCGAGCCGCTTGAACGCATCAAGGAAAAACCGTTGGATGAAGAAGGGCTGCAGGCGTCGGGAGCGGGCCTCCTCCATGTCGCGTTTAAGGCGCTCCAGTTCGACCGGGCCGAGGCTCTCGTGGGCTAGGGCTTCGTCCTCGATGAGGTGTTTGACGTTGGCGCCGGCGCTGGCGTCGATGACTCGCTCCATTTTGGCGCGGGTCTCGGGTTCGTCGCCGCGACGGATTGCCTCGATGAGGAGCTCACGCAGGCTGACCTCACGAAAGCCCTGCCCGAGGACCTCGAAGACCTTGCCGCCGTATGCCTTGTGTTGCTCGTCGATCTTGGCCAGGAGCCGTTCGTAGACCTGTCCTTCACGGGTGTTCATCGCGACCAGGTTCCACAGGTAGCACTCGTCCTGTTGCCCGATGCGGTGCACTCGGCCGAATCGTTGGTCGATGCGGTTGGGGTTCCAGGGCAGGTCGTAGTTCACCATCAGGTGCGCGACCTGGAGGTTCAGGCCTTCGCCGGCCGCGTCGGTGGCGATGAGGATCTGGACGTCGGGGTTGCCGGTGAACTCGGCGGTGATCTGCCGCCGCGTCTGTCGTGGCACGCCACCGTGGATGGACACGACGGCTTCGTATTTGCCGATGTGGTTGCGGACCTGACGTTCAAGGTAGTGCAGAGTGTCGCGGTGCTCGGTAAAGATGATCAGCTTATGGCGGCGGCCATCGGATTGCGACGCCAGGGTATGATCGTCAACGATTTTGCGCAGCTCGACCCACTTGCGGTCTTCGCCGGCAGCTCGGACCTGACCGGCCAGGACGAGCAGGTCTTTGAGGACTTTGATCTCGTACTGAATCTCCTCGCGGGTCTGCGAGGCAGACGCAGCGTCGACAACTTCCTCCTCGAGCTGCTCGATCTCAGCGGCGTCGAGTTCATCGTCGTCGGCGAGCGCCGCAGCGTCATCGTCGAGCTCGATCTCCGGCTTGGCCGAGGCAGGCTTATCCAGGTCGAGGAGGCGTTGCTCAAGACGCCTGATACGCCGCTCCAGAGATCGGTAGATCGCTTCGGGGCTGGAGGCCAGGCGTCGTTGTAGGACCGTGAGGGCGAAGCCGACCGTGTTCTTGCGTTTGCCGTCGAGGTTGTCGGCACGATTCATCTCGTCGCGGACGTACTGGGTCACCGCCTCGTAGAGGGTGGACTCGAGCGGGGACAGGTCATAGGCGATGGTCTCAGCGATGCGATCGGGAAACAGCGGCGTTCCGTCGAAGGTGAGCATCTCCTCTTTGATCGTGCGAGAGCCGACGCTGTCGATGGAGGCGGCTGGCTGCCCTTTGCGGTGGCGACCTTCGAACCCGTCGCGGTCAAGCAGGGTGAGAAACTGCTGGAAGTCCTCCTCCTTCCCGTTGTGCGGTGTGGCGGTCATTAGCAGCAGGTGTCGGGCGGTGTCGCCGAGGACCTGTCCGAGTTGGAAGCGCCTGGTCACCTTCAACTCGTTGCCGAAGTAGCTGGCGCTCATCCGGTGCGCCTCGTCGACGATGGCCAGATCCCATTCTGTGGCGCGCAGCTGCTCGATGAGGATGTCGTTGCGGGCGACGTGGTCCATGCGGGCGATCAGCATCGGGTGGTGCTCGAACATGTCCGTGTCGGGGGCGCCGAACATCTCGTTCGTAAGGATCTCGAAGCGCATCCCAAACTTGAGCAGCATCTCGTCCTGCCACTGCTCGACCAGTCCGCCGGGAGCGACGATCAGGCAGCGCTGCACGTCGCCGCGCAGCATCAGTTCTTTGATGTACAGGCCGGCCATGATGGTCTTACCGGCGCCGGGATCATCGGCCAGCAGGAACCGCAGCGGCGTGCGGGCGAGCATCTTGCCGTAGACCGCACGAATTTGGTGCGGCAGCGGCTGCACGTCGCTGGTGTTGACCGCGAGCATCGGGTCGAACAGGCCGGCCATCTTGATACGCCGCGCCTCCAGCGCGAGGCGGTAGGCCACCGGGTCTCCGTCGAACTGCTTGCTACCGGTTGCTGAGCGCGTGAGCCGATCTTCGTCCTTGGGGTAAAGCAGTGCGGTGCCGGTAGCGCCGTTCGAGGTGCGATAGGTCAGGTTGGCCGCCTCCCCGAACGGCTCGACCGCCACGACGGTCACGGACTGGCCCGGCAGCACGCCGTCCAGCAGCGTGCCGCCGGCGATGTCGGTTAGTTTCAAGCAACCCTCCCGGAGGTCTTGATCTGCCGGCCTGAGCCTAGTGACCGGGTCGGACACTCAGGGCCAGTCCTACCGGTACCTTCCTGCCGGGGAAGTCTGATGTTGACGTCCTTGTCGCTGTATAGCTGATTGTCACCAGGGCAGATGTCCTGGCGTTTGCGCAGCGGGACCGGCTGGTCGTCGCCGACGGTCAAGCGTCCGTGCTGGGGGAGAGGATCAAGGGAATCGGTGCTCCGTTGCAGGTTGTCTCTCATCCCGAGTCAGGCTCGAAACGTGGTTGCCGGGTGCGGTCGGCGTGGTATGTAACGGATGATGCAACGCTGACCCCGAGTGCGTGGGCTACTGCGAGGAAGACGACCACCAACGTTCGAGGCGGAACACGATCACGGAGTACGGGTCGGATGCAGACAGCTGGGTCGGTTCCCGTCGCCACGATTCGGTGGTGGACAGCTCGAAAGGCCTTAGTGGTGGTGGGTGTGGGTCGATGATCCAGCTGCGTAGCTGTCTTCAAGTAACAGGCGCAGTTCGCGGTGCTGGATGGGGGCGTCGCGGATGATGGCTTGTGACGTGTGAAGTCCTCAGTCGGCGCCGGGTTCCAGCGCCGGTGTAAAAGAACGTTCGATTCGGTCACGATTTAGCCACCCTCGAATGTATAGCCGCTGCGAGGCCCGGGACGGCTTCGGAGACGAGGAAGGCGTATTTTCCCGTTGCTGGCGCTGACGATCCTGCCTTGGTTTTGGCCGCCGTGCCGGGTGTTCGCGCGGGTCACGATGAAGTTCACCGCGATGTCGAGAGGCATCTGCGCGCGGTAGATCCGACGCGGCGCCATCGACCCTGACTTCGCCCGTTTGTCCGGTACGGGCAACAACGGACCGCGCGAGTGGTCATATTTTGGCGGTTCAGGCGACGGCAATGGTGACGAATCAAGCTGTTGTCTTCGGGTACACCCCAACCGGACGTCAGGCAAGTTGTCGTGGCCTGTCAGGTTGGGGTCGGTTTCGCGTTTTCTTGACGGCCCATACCGATGGTCTTAGATTTTAACCTGACACACGAGGTCAGGGGCGATCGTGAACGGGCAACGCGTTGGTTACACGCGGGTCAGCACGTTGGAGCAGAACTCCGACCGCCAACTCGACGGCGTCGACGTTGATCGCACGTTCACCGACCACGTGTCCGGTAAGGACATTCTCCGCCCTGAGCTGGCGGCGATGCTCGCATTCGTCCGGCATGGCGATATCGTGGTGGTCCACTCCATGGACCGCTTAGCCCGCAATTTGGACGACCTGCGCGCTACCGTCCGCGGGCTGACTTCACGGGGCGTGAAGGTCCAGTTCATGAAGGAACAGTTGACGTTCACGGGCGACGACACGGCCATGGCCACCTTGCTGCTCTCGGTGATGGGCGCCTTCGCCGAGTTCGAACGAGCCTTGATCAGGGAACGCCAACGCGAAGGCATTGCCCTGGCGAAACGGCGCGGCGCCTACCGCGGTCGCCGCAGAGCGCTCACAGCCAATCAGGTCGACCAGCTGCGCGCCGCTGCGGATGCCGGTCGAGCGAAAGCAGCTCTGGCCCGTGAGTTCGGCGTCAGCAGGGAGACCGTTTACCAATATCTGAGCCGGCCGCCGAGCGCGGGTGGTGACCAGTGTGGGTAGGGATGACTTCACCGTCCCCGACGACTTGAGCGAGCTGCTCGGCCCCGCGCCCCTAGCGACGCCACCTCACCTAGCCCAGCCGAGAACACAGGCCCCTCCAGTACCGCCTTCGCCGGCGAGTCTCTACGGCGTGCCTGGGGCGTCGAGCCGTGCCCAACTCGCGACCGGGCGGGTGCTGTTCGGTCGGCGCCTGTCTGAGGAGCAACGAGCGCTACGCGAGCAGGCCAAGGCCGAGGAATCAGTGGGTCGGGTTTTCGACCGGCTCACCCGGGTCGGAGACCGCGTCCTGCACGACCGTCACGCTCCGGTTGGCCATGGCCAAATCGACCACATCGTGATCACCGCCGCCGGCATTCACGTAATCGAGACGCTGCCCGTGTCCGATCGGCAGCGCGTCTGGATCGACGAGTTCGGAAGTCCACATGTTGGCCGGGTCCCGCTGCGGCAACGACTAGCCCACCTGGTGGACCTCGCCGGAGCCCTTGCCGATCAGACGAACTGGGCTCTACAACGTCCGCGCGGCCTGCTTATATCCGCTCGTGGCGGTCGTCGGCGGGCCGGCCCAGCGCAGCATCACTGCGCATCGCGTGGACTTGGTCTCGATTGACCTGGCCCCCTCATGGATACATCGGCTCCCGGCCGTACATGACCTGCTCGATGTCGCCGCGATTACTGAGGCCGTGGCCCAGCTTTGCCCGCCATATCAGCCGGGGCGATGAGACACAAAGATCTCTGCCAGCGCAGAATCCGCGATCCAATGCACGTGTAGACCGGCTCGTCCGGCCGATAGGATTCGACGCCGTGCTGCGTCGGCGCCACCGACTTCCCTATCAGGGTCGGGCCACCTGGAAATACGAACCGTCACCGGCCAGCTTCAGACGGAATCCGAGCACCGTCGAGCCGGCTCGTGCTGGTAGACCGGGATGGCGTTGGAAGCGGTGCGCCGGTTTGGCCCGGGTGACGGGAACGCTTGAGACGTATAGCCGGCGCGTGCCCGCGAAGGCGTGCAGCCCTAGCCAGAACGGCTGAGGCGAAGACGTGTCGCCTTCACTCAGGTGAGGGTATGCCGGGCTGTCGAGCACGACGTCAGCGTAGAAGTCGACGTCGGCTTTCCATCGAGCGCGGCCACCTCCGACGGCCTGGAGACTGACCGCCTCCCAGAATGGTCGCTCGATCCCGGCGCCGCCGGGAATGGCCCCCAGCCGGGTCCAGCTGTCGACGCCTTCGAAGCCCTCTTCGGCGACATCCGGCCAACTATCATCGAAGCAGGCGAACACGTCGGCGTACGAGTTCATAGTCAACAGGCTATCGGTCGTTATCGGGTACACCGGTTTCGTCGGCGGTTGTCCTTATGGTGTTGTTCATGCGCCGTTCCTACATCGAGGCCCACTGCTCACTGCGCGATGCGTTCACCATCGCCGCCCGATGGGGCGGTGAGGCGTCCGTCTCGCTGTTGGCGCCATCGACACGATCCGTTGAGCAATCGCCCTGGCTGGAGCGATCCGGCGTCCCCATCGGCACAGTCGGCAATCGACACTCCCGCTTTGCCGCCCGACCCCATGGCATCGTCATCGCATGGTGCCTGCGGATGGACGAGCTACTTGACTTAGAAGGGCGGCACAGCCTGGACGGCGTTGCGCTGGTCCACGCCAGTGCCCAACACGCCCCATGGATTACCGCCCACGAAGCCGAGCACATTGGCGGCAACCCCGTCGCCGCAGTGGGCGAAGCATCGGCAGCGATCACGGCGACTCTCGAAGGTCTCAGCGTGCCCGCCATCCTCAATCAGGGCCTAGTTGATTCGCGTGAACGGTCAGCCGCCGTTCAGGCACTCACCTACCTACGCCGTCATGGCCATCAAATCGATCCTGATCAGCTAGCCACCGAGGCGCTGAGACAGGACTGGCCTCGACAGAGCCCACTCGACCTTGCTCGCATCGCTCGCGACCTCAACGCCGGCAAGACATTGAGATTTCAGCAACGCCTGAACGCTGCCGCGCTGGCCCGTTGGGCCGATGGCGACTCCTCAGGAAGCTAACGCCCGGGTGGGATAACGATGCTCCGCGTGTTGCGCGCCGACCATGAGGGTAGGAACGTTGGAGCGTCCGATCGACAGATCACTAGGACCCGACCCGACCCGACCCGACCCGGCCTGGACGAGGTGCGTTAGGACGAATCGCTTTGGCGCGCCGAGGTCGCCTGCGGTCAGCGGATAGCATCCGGTGATCTTGCCGACTGATCGACGACCCACCGGCGCTGCCTGAGGCGTCGCGGGTCTGTGCCCGAGCCGTTGCGGTGGTCCGCATCGTGCCGGTGCCGGGGAAGATGATGGCCTACACCCCAAGCGCGGCCGAGAGGACACGAGATGGACACCAAGATCTTGCTGGCCGCGCTACAGGAGGTCGAAAAACGGGCAGAGCGGGTCAACGAAAACGACGTGCTGGCCACCTACGTCAACATCGACTCGCTCACCAACGCGCTCGGCGCTCGCGACAACGGCATCGTGTACGGCCGCCGGGGCACCGGCAAGACCCACGCCCTGAAGTATCTCGCCCAGACGGAGCGGGACAAGGGTCACCGCGTGATCTACATCGATATGGAACAGGATGTGGGCTCGACCGAGGGGCGGTACGCGGATACGTCCCTCAGCCTCAGCGAGCGGGCCACGCGCCTCGTGGTTGACGTCCTGGGCATCGTCCACACCAATCTGCTCGACGCCGCGTTCGCAGGTGGCGTCGACGTGCAGATCGCGGAGCTGGATCGGATGCTCGATCACTTCCAGGAGGTGCTTGTCGCTCAGGAGACCGAGCTAGAGAGCACCAGCGCAGACCGCATGTCGAGGACGTCGTCCACCGGTCTGGGCGCGGGACTGGCGGCAGGCCCCGTGCCGTCTCTAACGATGAACGCGGGTTCGTCTAGAGAGGCGACGCGGGAGGAAGGTCACCGAACCCGTCAGACGGGGATGGTCCGCCACCGCGTCCACTTCGGTGGCGTCTCGCAGTCTATGCGGCGGGCGGTCGAGGCGGATACCGCCCAGCGATTCTGGTTGCTGATCGACGAGTGGAGCGGGATACCCCTTGACCTACAGCCGTACCTCGCCGAGATGCTCAGGAAACTGTTCTTCGGCATCGCGAAGGTGTCGGTACGTATCGCGGCCATCCCACATCGTTCAGAGTGGCGCATCGCAGGAGAGCGCGGCGACTATATCGGTGTCGAGGTCGGGGCAGAGTTGTTCCCGTTGCTCGACCTGGATGAGTTCGTCGTCTTTCCCGCTCGCGACCGCGAGGAGCAGGCGCGTCGCTCACGGTCCTTCTTTCGTGCCCTCCTGTTTCGGCACGTGTCGACAGCATTGGTCGGGATGGGCGAAGACCCGCCCGAGTCCGAGGACGACCTCATCCAATCACTGTTCACCCAAGTCACATCGTTGCAAGAGGTCATCCGGGCGGCCGAGGGCGTACCGCGCGACGCCCTAAGCATCGTCGGCCGTGCAGGGCTTCGTGCTGGTGGGTCGAAGATCGCGGTCGCGCACGTGCGCGATGCAGCATCGCAGCTCTACACGACGACGAAAGCGGCCCAGCTCAACGGCATCCCCGACGCCCGCGAACTGCTCGACCTGATCGTGCGTGACGTCATCTCCAGCCGCAAAGCTCGGGCGTTCCTCATCAGGCAGGACCAAACCCCCGACCCGCTGATCCAGCAGCTGGTGGACGACCGCATCCTGCACATCATCAAGCGCGGGTGGTCCGGCCAGGACAAACCCGGCGAGCGGTTCGACGTGCTCCAGATCGACTATGGCTGTTACGTCCACCTTCTCGGCACGAACTCTGCGCCGTCGAGCTTCCTCGGGGGCGACGGCGATGACCACGACTTCTCGGCCGTGATCGGCGGGGTAGAGGTGCCTGACGACGACTACAGGGCAATCCGTCGAGCAATCCTGGACCTGCCCTCGATGCTGGCCACCATCGAAGCGAACGGCTGATCACGGCGCCGGTGGTTGTAGGAACCTCAGGCAGGGGCGGATCCTATTTAGCCGCCACTTGTCGGCCGAGCGACGAGCTCTACGCGAGCACGCAAAGGTTAAACCGGCGGTCGGCAAGGTGCTTGACCGGCTGACTCGGGTGGGTGCGAATCGTGCTGCACGATCGCCGCGCACCGGTCGGGTATGGACAGGTCGATCACCTGGTCGTCAACGACGCAGGCGTGCATCTGGTCGAGACCGTGCCGGTCTCGACCAGGGCCCCGCTGTGGGTCGACGCTGAGGTCACGCCCCGAGTTGGAGGGCTACCTCTGCGTCAACGCTTGGAGCACGTGGTCGACCTGGCTGGCGAGCTCGCCGATCGGGTCAATCTCGCGTTGGGACGCCCGCGTGCACTGCTCGGTTCCTCCTAGGTGCCGCGGTTGGCGGACCATCACTTGCGTCAGGTGGGGATGCTGTGCATCCCGTCCGGCGTTGGCGGGCGGTCGGTGATTGGGCCGTAGTGGCGCCAGATCCGCCCTGGCGTGGCCGCTGGCGTAGGCCACGCAGCACGGTCGGAGGGCAGATCGAACCGCTCGACTGCGGCATACAACATTCGTTGGCTGGGATCCGCGGACGGCACTACTGCGCTGGCAGGTACCCACCCGCTCAGGTACAGCCAGTTATTGCCGGCGGGAGTGTTCCCGTACATCGTCCAAGAGACCAGCGCCCACCACGCGCCCGCCTGGCGGCCCCACTATGCGGTGCAGTCGGTTATGCGAAAAGGCGCAGCTCGTCCGACTGGTAGGGGTGCTGGGCTATTGGCCCGCTGCATAGTTTCGCTTCAGAACGGGGGCGTGCGTCGGCTATGTGCTTTCTAGTGCTGAGTCCGTTTACGGTTCGCTTTGGAAGTCGATCTGTGCCTGTCCCGGGTGCCGCTGCAGGAAGGCGGCGACGGCTGCCGCGACCGGGGGCCGCAGGTCTCCCCAACCGGACACCTGCAGCTCGACGGCTGCTTCTCCGGTGGGGTCGGCCTCGGTCTGCTCGTCGACCGAGGCCCAGTCGTCGTCCTCCATCGGGTAGAGGACCCCGACCTGTTCCCGGCCCAGCAGAACCTCAAGATCGTTGATGAGTTCGTGTCGCCCCCGAAAGGTGAGGACCCCGTCGGAGGGCATCGCCCCGCCGTCGATGATGTTTGCTCGGCCCGGGAATTGCGCAGCGAAGTCAGCTATCGCGTCCGCGATATCGGTTTCGGCGGTGTCGTAACTACCGCTGGCAACGATGCTGAAGGGGTCGCTCGGGTCGTAGTCCATGCCCGGCTCGAGATCCGGCTCCGTCGGCTGATTTCGGCTATAGGCAAGGTTGTGTCGGGTCAGGATCGCCAGGAACGACTCGACCACTCGTGGGTCGCCTTCGTAGCTCAGGCGATGGGGCTCGGACATGACAGAATCATCCCCTTCCAGGCCCGCGTCGCGTGTCAAGTCTGGATCGGCCCGGATTGCTGAGTCAGCCCGGCTCCAGGCTGGTGTCGCTTGGCCGTAGCAGGTAGCGGCCTACAAGGTCAGTGGCGGGCCGTCGTCGTCGACGGTGATTGCCCAGCAGGTTCGGCATGTCCACGCCCGGCGGCGGCCCTGGCGCGACCAGGCGACCCCGACCAGCATCGTTCCCGCCCCCAGGATGACCCGCTGTATTCGGCCCGCCGGACGTTGTATACCGGCGCTGGGCTGCTCACCGACAAGCAGCAGGCCAAGCTCACCGGCCCGTTCAAGGACAACCGGCACGCCGAAGTCGAGGCGACCTGGGGCATCTACCAACGCATGATCGCGGCCTACCGTGAGCCCGACCGCTCCCGGGGTCGCGAGCTGATGCTCAAGCTGATCGAGTCCATCAGCACCGGGGTGCCCGAAGCCCTCACCGAACTCGACATCCTCGGCCGGACGCTGGTCAAGCGTTCCGCCGACATCTTGGCCTACTTCGACACCATCTCCGAGGACGCCTGGACCCAGGTGCACTACCCCGTTGCGGTGGTCGATCCCGACACCGGTGACCTGATCCTGAAACCGTGACCCAGTTTCAGGCTAAACGCGGCGGCCATCCTGCAGCGCGCGATCCACGGCCGCCGCCCTAGGCGAGCTACCCACGCGACTGATACCCAGAGTGGCGCTCGCGTCTGCGACCGCCGTCGAGGCGGGTGACGGGCGTCTTGCGAGGGGTCAACGTTCAAGAGCCTATTTGCTCGATACCGCGGTAGGTGTAGCCCCGCCAGTGGCTTTCATCGCGGGTCGAATCAGCGCAACGGCTCGGGTGGACGTCCGAGGGTGACGAGGCCGGTTTCGTAGGCAGTGATGACGAGTTGGGCGCGGTCTCGGGCGTTCAGCTTGGTCATCGTGTGATTGACGTGGGTCTTGGCCGTGGCCGGGCTGATGAACAGGCGCACGGCGATGTCGTCGTTGGACAGGCCCGAGGCGACGAGGATGAGGACCTCGCGCTCCCGCGGGGTGAGATCGGTGAGGGCGGCCGGGGTTCGGGTCGGCGCCGGGTTGGGCTGGGCCAGCACACGAGCGATCAAAGTGCGCGTCGCGGCCGGCGAAAGCAGCGCATCTCCGGCGGCGACGCTGCGGATGGCGTCGAGCACGACGTGGGCTTCCACGCCTTTGCCGAGGTAGCCGCTCGCGCCGGCCCGTAGCGCATCGACGATGAGTTCGTCAGTCTCAAACGTCGTGAGCATGATGATCTTTACGTTGCGCAGGTCGTCGGCCGCGGTGATGTCCAGGGTCGCTTGTATGCCGTCGACCTCGGGCATTCGAATATCCATCAACACGATGTCGGCTCGTTCGCTGCGCGCCAGGGCCAGCGCGTCCCGCCCGTTCGCCGCCTCGCCGACCACCTCCAGGTCGGCTGCGGAGTCGACGAGTAAGCGGAAGGTGGCACGGAGCAAGGCTTGGTCGTCGACGAGTAGAACCCGAATCGTCACGACGTCGCTGCCACATCGGAACGGCTCTCGCCCGGGTCGCTCGCCTGATCTTCGATGTTCGAACCGGTCGAGTGACTCCCGATGGACACCGGCAAGGTAGCCGCCACCCGGTAGCCACCTTGCTGCGTCGGGCCGAACACGGCGCTGCCACCGGCAGCGGTGGCCCGCTCCCGGATTCCGATCAGGCCGTGCCCGGTCCCTTTGTTGCGCGATCCAACTAGGTGACCGGTGGTTTCGGTATTGATCACCTCGACGTCCACCGAGTCGGTGGTCCAGCGGATCTCCAGACGAATGTCGCTTCCTGGGGCATGCCTGGTGGCGTTGGTGAGCGCCTCCTGCACAATGCGGTATAGCCCGAGGTCAGCCGAGCCGCTCAGTGGGCGCGCCTGACCGACAACCGACACCGTCAGACGAACCCCGGCCGCAGTGACCCCGTCGACGAGCCGGTCCAGCTGCGCGACGGTGGGTAACGGTGCGCGAGGATCGCTGGTGAGAGGGTCGCCTTCGGCGCGCAGTAGCCCGAGAGTCGCGCGCAACTCCTCAAGCGCGGCCAGGCTGTTCGCAGCGATCCCCGAGAGGGCGGCTTTGGCCGCCACCGGATCGGTGTCGAGCAGGTACTGCGCGACACCAGCTTGAGCATTGACCAGCGTGATGTGATGGGCCAAAACGTCATGCAGCTCGTGTGCGATCCGAACCCGCTCAGCCGTGACCTGCCGGTCCGCCTCGATCTGCCGACTATGTTCCGCCGCCTTGGCCCGGGCCTCGGCCGCGGCGATCCGCTCGCGGCGTTCCTGGATCAGCCGCCCCAGGGCCGTCGCGACCAATACCCAATTCAGATACAACAAGTTCAATCCGACGTGGGAGTAGCTGAGCAACCCCGCCGTCAGCAGCACGATCGCCGTCACCGTTGCCGCTGTCCAGGCCGCCCGGGCCGGGTAGCGCGTGCCCACCGTGTAGAGGGCGAGCATGGTCACCGCGGGAAATATGGACGCGGGGTGGTGGGCGTGCCCGGCCACCACGACGTGCACCGTGTCCGCGATCGCCGCCACCACGAGTACGGGCAGCGGCCATCGGGTCCGGAGCAAGGCCGGCGACCAAGCAACCAGAACGAGCAGAACCACCCATCCGCTCGACACACCCCAGGTATGACCAGTGATCCCAGTTGCCAGCATGATCGCCAAGGCGGCCGCCGCGAATAACGGGTCGGGTTGACTGCGGTAGCGATGTAGTCCGATCACCGTTGCAGTCTCCCTCCCGAAAGCTAGATCAGGCTTGCGGTAGATCAGGCTTGTGTGACCACGAGGCGGTCTGGGTCCAGTTCGGGGGATGCGAGTTCAGCGGCGCCTTCTACCGATACGTGTGGCAGCGCTCGGTCCAGCCAGGATGGGATAGCCCAGTTCCGACGGCCGGTGAGGTGCATGAGGGCTGGGACCACTGTCATCCGAAGCAGCAGCGAGTCGGCCAGGACGCCCAGGGCTAGACCTACGCCGAACTCGGAGATGGTCCGTACGCCTGACAGGCCGAATGAGGTGAACACGCAGGCCATGATCGCGGCGGCCGTGACGACCACGCCACCGGTGTCGGACACTCCCGCAGTGACGGCGCGGCGATTGTTACCGGTGTGGGTCCATTCCTCGTGCATCCGGCTGACCAGGAAGACGTGGTAGTCCATCGACAGTCCGAACATGACGCCGACGATGAGGATGGTGACGATGTACTCGACGGGTGCCGCGCCCCCGACACCGAAGATCGGCGGTCCCCACCCCCACTGGAACAGGGCAACGGTCGAGCCGAGGGCGACCGCGATGGTGAGCAGGTTGCCCAATGCCCCGATCAACGGGACGAGCACGCTGCGAAATGCCAGGGTGAGCAGCAAGAAACCCAACGCGGCAATGATGATCAGGAACAGCGGCAGCTTGCTGGTTAAGGCGGCGGCGAAGTCGATGCTGGTCGCGGTAGTGCCACCGACGTGCACGCGCAGGCTCGTTCCGGCTTCGGCCTTCTTGATCACGTCAGCTCGCAGCGAATGCACCAGGTCGCTGGTCGTCTTGTCCTGTGCTGCGGTGGCGGGCACGATCTGGAGCGAAGACAGTATGTCTCCGGACACCGACGTGGGCGCGCCGACCGAGGCGACACCCTTCAAGCCCGGCAGTTGGGTGATCAGCGTGGACCAGGCCGCCCGCGCCGGGGCATCCGGGGTTTGCGCGACCAGCAGCAGTGACGCGTCGAACCCCTTGCCGAATGACGTCGACATGGTGTCGTAGTAGCTGCGTGTGCTCGTGCCGTGTGGGTCGCTGCTGGCATCGGCCGCTCCCAATCGGATCACCAGGGCAGGCGCCGCCAACGTCACTAGCATTGCGATTGCCAGTGTGCCGGTCAGCAGCGGCCTGCGCTCGACCACTCGGGCCCACCGGGCCCAGCCACGAATCGACGTCTCCGGCGTCACAGCTGCCTCGGTCTTCCCGACGAGCGCAGCCTCGCTCGGGTGCCGATCGGACCGCTGCAGCACTCGGCGACCGATTTTCGCCAGCAGCGCCGGGAGAAGGGTGACCGCGGCGAGAATCGTCAGAGAAACCGTCAGGGCCGCGGAGACGCCCATTCCGGTCAGGAAGCCGACGTTGAGGATCAGCAAGCCGAGCAGGGCAACGATGACGGTGGCGCCGGCGAACAACACCGCCCGGCCGGAGGTGTTCATCGCTGTCGTGATAGCTGTCTCAAGGTCTGCGCCTGCCCGCAGCAGCTTCCGGTGCCGGTTGACGATGAACAGGGCGTAGTCGATCCCGACCCCCAACCCGATCAGCGCCCCCAATTCAGGCGCGACGCTGGGCAGGGTCATGGCGTGGGACAGCAGCAGGACGGCGAAGATGGATACTCCGACCCCGGCGACGCCGGTGATGATCGGCAGCAACGCCGCCCACACCGAGCGGAACACCAGGAACAGGATGATCAGGGCGGCGACGATGCCGATGACTTCGGTGATGCCGCCGAGAGCAACATGGGTGAACGCCTTCCCGCCGACCTGGACGGTCAGCTGGTCGGTGCCGGCCGCCGTCGCCAGTTTTTTCGCCGCGGCCGAGTGGTCGGTGGAACTGAACACGACGGTGGCGAAGGCGGTGTGGGTGTCGCTGCTGATCTGCTTCGTCCCTTGGGCGGTGAAGGGGCTGATCACCGCCTGCACGCCTTCGACCTTCGCCACCTTGGCGAGCATCGGAGTGATCGTTGCACCCGTCGTAGCCGACACCGCCGACCCGCTGTCGGTGTGCCAGACGATCTTGCCCGTCTTCACCTTCGCCGCGTCGCTACCACCCTGCGCGAGCAAGTCATAGGCAGTACTCGAATCACTAGCTGGCAGTCGACTGGAATCACTGAACGCCGACCCGACCACCCCGACCGCACCAGCCAGTGCGATCAGCAGCGTGACCCACCCAAGGACAACCAGGTTCTTGCGGCGTACGGACCACCGAGCGAATGCAACCATGACGAGAACACCTTTCCAAAGATCCGATGAATCGGTGCTCTCAACACTCGCCGAAACGGACGCACAGCGCGTCCACCCTGCGCGGTCATTTCGACCTACCGCCAACGCGGTACACGACCCGATCGTGATGGGTCCAACAACGAGCCCTAAACCTGAAACCGTGTAGCGACCGTCGGTTCTGGATGATCGTGCGGCGTGTGAATGAGAATGTGCTGGTCGTATCAACGTGAGTCGACCCCGGCCTAGGACCCAACGCCACTCACTGACGAGGAGCTCGCCGCAGCTCCTCCGGCCGGGACAGCGGACATGCATCCCGAGTGGGCATAGGCGAGCAGGACTAGCCCTACCGACGACCCGTCGAAGGGCGTGTCAGGAATTTTGTGTGGCACGGCGTGACTTCACGGCGTGCACGGTGACGTCGGCGCCACCCTAACGGCGGTGCTGGACCTGGTCGAGCAGAAGACCGACCGCCCGTTCCTGGACCGCATGCTGCACCGGCACGCGAACGCGCTCGAGCACGTCGTCCACGCCTACACCCACCACGTCGAGGACCACCTGCCAATCCATCCCGAGTACGCGGCGAAGATCCTCGACGACGTCGCCGACGATGACGCGATATTCACCGTCGACACCGGAACGTGCAACGTGTGGGCGGCCCGATACGTGACCCCCGAACGGACGCCGGAAAGTGATCGGGTCCTTCGTCCATGGCTCCATGGCCAACGCCCTTCCCCATGCCATCGGCGCGCAGCTCGCGTTCCCCGGTCGCCAAGTCATCTCGATGTCCGGCGACGGCGGCCTGGGGCATGCTCCTGGGTGAGCTGTTGACTCTCGCCATGCACGACCATCCGGTCAAAGGTCGTCACCTTCAACAACTCATCGCTCGGCATGATCAAGCTGGAGATGACGGTCGACGGCCTGCCCGATTACCAGACCGACTTCACACCCGTCGACTACGCCGCCCTGGCCCGCTCCGCCGGCCTCCGCGCGATACGCGTCGAGCATCCGCGCGACATCCGCGACGCATTCACCGAAGCGTTCGCCCATCCCGGGCCGGTGCTCATCGACCTCGTGACCGACCCCAACGCGTTGTCGGTCCCGCCGCACATCACCGCCGCCCATATCCGAGGCTTCGCGCTGTCGGCCGGACGCGTCGTCCTCGACGGCGGCGTCGGGAAAATGCTCGACCTCGCCCGGGCCGACGTCCGCAACATCCCGCACCCCTCCATCGCGTGCCGATGACCAACCCACCTGGGAGGCCCACGCCCGCCAGCGCGTGACTCCCGCTCGCGCCGGCTCACATCATCAATTAGACCCGCGTGCTAGGCCTTCGGCGGGTCGGGCGTCGCCTCAACGCCGCGGGGCGGGCGCGGCGTAGCGGGCGATCATCGTGTCGGCTGCCTCCGTCACGACGCGGTCCATCACCCGCTGCGTCGGCGCCCAGTCCACCAGCAGCAGCCGAGGCCAGAACACGTTGTCCGAGATCATGCCGAGGAACTGGGTGGCGGCAATGTCCGGGTGGGTCAGCACGACGTTCCCCGCCGCCGCCTCGGCCCGCAGGTAATCGTGCACCG
Source organism: uncultured Jatrophihabitantaceae bacterium (assembly GCA_964252015.1). GTDB lineage: Bacteria > Actinomycetota > Actinomycetes > Mycobacteriales > Jatrophihabitantaceae > CAXSBR01. The sequence continues at coordinate 42,041 of CAXULW010000007.1, forward strand.
ACCGCCAGAACGGTTGTTTGCCTAGCGCGAAGTGAGCCTTACCCAACTCCGGGAAACGGGGCGCTTCGGCGATCACGATGCGGAACAGCTCAACCATGCTTTGGCGGGTCAGTAGCGCCACGTAACGGCGCCCGATCTGAATCAGCCCGGCGCGCGGGTCTCCGACCGGCACCGGGCCCTGCGGCTCTTCCGTCGGCGCCCATTGCTCAGCCACCATCGCCTCAAACAGCTCAGCCTTGGTTGGAAACTGCTTGAACAGGGTCGCCTTCGACACGCCCGCGGCATCGGCGATCTTGGCCAACGACGCCCCGGCGTAACCAGACCGCGCAAACAACGCCGTCGCCGCAGTCATGATCGCAGCCCGCTTCTCATCCGAGAGCCGCTGGTGGTAGGTCGTCACGCTCATACGACCAGTATCACCCGTGTCGAACAGAAGGCGAGCCACTTGACTCATATCTTGTCAGTTGGTACGTTGATGTGAGTCACTCAACTCACAATACGCCCACGCAGACCCACCGGAGGTAATCTCCTTCTACGGGCATCTCGGGCGGGGTCAGCATTTCGATCGGGTGGGTCCCCGCCTCGTCGTGGTGGCCGCCGACGGCGGGCGTCAACGTGTCGGGTCGAGCGAATTGCCCTTTGCCAGTGCGAGTCTGAAGCAAGAGCGGCTGCTCCGGTGCTTTCGTCCCCGGGGCAGGTGCGATCGGTAGCCATTTCGGCGGACGCCGGGTGGGTCAGTTAGTCGCCGACAGGGTGCGCAGCGTCGACGTGCTGAGTCGAGGTCCAGCTGGCGAGGAAGTTCAGCGCCTGCGCAGATGGCGTGTCGGGTTCAGCGGTGTAGACGAGCATCGTCAGGCCGGGTTCGGAGGGAAGCTCGAACGCCTCGTAGGTGAGATCGAGGTCGCCGGCGACGGGGTGGTGCAGGTCTTTGCGGCCGGTGCGGTGGTGCTGCACGTCATGGGCCGCCCACAGCGTGCGGAACAGTTCGCTGCGGGTGGACAGCTCACCGACGAGGTCCGATAGCGGCTTGTCGTAGGGGTCACGGCCGGCTGCGGCACGCAGCACGGCGACCATGTCATGCGCGGTCCGGTCCCAGTCGCGGTAGAAGTCCTCGGCCTGGGGGGACAGGAAGGTGAAGCGGGCGGTGTTGGCCGGACGGATCGGGTCGTCGAACACCGGCGCGTACAGCGCCCGGCCGAGGGCGTTGGTGGCGACCACGTCGGCCCGGCCGTTACGGATCCACGCCGGTGCGCCGCTCATCGCGTCCAGTACTCGCTGCACACCCGGTCGTATCCGGTTGGTGCCGGCGCGGCGCCGGGCCGGTTCGGGTGAGGTGTTCGCCGCCCGGGCTAGGTCGAACAGGTGGGACCGCTCGGCGTCGTCGAGCTGCAGGGCGCGGACGAGCGCGTCGAGCACGCTCTCCGACGCCCCGGCGAGGTGGCCGCGTTCCAGGCGGGTGTAGTAGTCGACGCTGACGCCGGCCAGCATCGCGACCTCTTCGCGGCGCAGGCCCTTCACGCGCCGGTGGGTGCCGTAGGCGGGCAGACCGGCCCGCTCGGGGGTGATGCGCGCGCGGCGGGTGACGAGGAACTCGCGGATCTCGTCGTTGCGGTTCATGTCCTTGACGGTAGGAGTGTCCGGCCGATTGTGGGAGGGTCCGCCGTTACCTGTCTCGCCCCGGTGATGCTCGGCGGCGTCGGGCGGCCCCGCGGCTCGACCGGCCGCCTGCGTGGGGGGTACTGCCAGTACCCCGAACGAGCCGCACTCCCTCACCGGCGCCAGACGCGGTTGTCTGGGACGAGCGGCACCCACACGAACGCCGTCCACTGACTCGCAAGGAGACCCGGTGCTCGCACCGCGCAACGCGACCGATTCCAGAGCCGCCGGAACCGTAACCCACCAGAACGCGATCCTCGCGATCATCTGCATGAGCTACGTCATGGTCATCCTGGACAACTCGATCATCTTCACCGGCCTGCCCCGCATCCGCCGGCATCGGCGCCAGCCTCGGTCTGGTCGTCGGGGGCGTTCTCGCCGACCTGATCTCCTGGCGGGCCGGTTCTTCCTCGACGTCCCAATCGGCCGGGCCGAGCAAACCGTCGAGCGCAAGCCCGTCGCCGCTGTTCTGGAACTACACCGCTGACCACGGCCTACCGATATTCACGACCCATCGACTAAGAAGGAAGATCATGCGAGCAGCAACCATCTACGGTGCCGGCGACGTCCGCATCGAGACCGTCCCGGACCCGAAGCTCGATCAGCCCACCGACGCCGTGGTGCGGATCGTGCGCGCCTGCATTTGCGGCAGCGATCTGCACCCGTACCACCAGCGGGAGGCGACCGAGCAGGGCAGCCCGATTGGCCACGAGTTCATCGGCGTGGTCGAAGAGATCGGCGCCGACGTCCGCACCCTGAAGGCGGGCGACTTCGTCATCTCCCCGTTCGCCTGGTCGGACAACACCTGCGACTTCTGCCGCGAGGGGTTCCAGACCTCCTGCCGGCACGGCGGCTTCTGGGCGCGTAACGGGATCGGCGGCGCCCAGGCTGAAGCCATCCGCGTCCCGCTGGCCGACGGCACCCTGGTCAAGGCCCCGGTGGGCCAGGATTCCGCCCTGCTGCCCTCCCTGCTGACGCTGTCGGACGTGTTCCTCACCGGCCACCACGCCGCCGTACGCGGAGGCGTGCACCCGGGCAGTACGGTCACCGTGATCGGCGACGGCGCGGTCGGGCTGTCGGCCGTTCTCGCCTCGAAGCGCCTGGGCGCCGAGCGGATCATCCTGATGGGACGCCACACCGTCCGCACCGACCTCGGTCGTGAGTGGGGCGCCACCGACGTGGTCGCTGAGCGTGGCGACGAGGCCGTCAACCGGGTGTTGGAGCTGACCGGCGGAGACGGCACCGCGATCGTCGTCGAAGCGGTCGGACTACGCCCGGCCTATGACACCGCCGTCGGTGTCGTCCGTGTGGGCGGGACGATCAGCCGCGTCGGCGCGCCCCAGTACGAGGACGCGCCGGTCGGGTTCGGCAGCCTGTTCGGCAGGAACATCACGCTCACCGGCGGGCCGGCGCCGGTCCGCGCCTACATCGAGGAGTTGCTGCCGGAGGTCCTCGACGGCCGGATCAACCCGGGCCGGGTGTTCGACCGCACCGTCGATCTCGACGGCGTACCCGCCGGTTACCAGGCGATGGACGACCGCGAGTCGCTGAAGGTGCTGGTCCAGCCGTGAGCGGCTGGACCGCCGCCGAGCTCGACGCGATCGACGGCACCGGCGAGGTCGACGTCGCCACCCGCCGCGGCGACGGCACCCTGCGCACGGCCCGCATCGTGTGGATCGTGCGGCACCGCGACGCCGAGGGGGACGCCGTGTACGTCCGCTCCGTCAATGGCACCACCGCCGCCTGGTACCGCGGCGTACAGACCCGCCACGAGGGCGAGCTGACCGCGGGCCGCCTCCAGCGGGACGTGGCCTTCGTCGAGGTCGGCGAGCACGTCGGCGACGACCGCGGACTGGACGATGCCCTGGATGCCGCCTACCGCGACAAGTACGGCCGCTCGTCCAGCGCCGTCGCCCACATCACCGCGGACCTGGCCCGGGCCACCACGTTGCGGCTTGACCCCGCCTGACCGACCGAGAGGAACACGAGATGGACAAGAACCCCACAACCGCCACGGTGAAGACCCCGGCGGCGAACTTCACCGGCGACGTGTGGTTGAACCCGGTGTTCGGCGGCGACGGCGCGTCGCAGCTCACCGTCGGGTTGGTCCGCTTCACGCCCGGGGCGCGCACCAACTGGCACAGCCACGCCAACGGCCAGCTGCTGGTGTGCACCGACGGCATCGGGCTGGTTGGCACCCGCGACGGCACGACCGTCGCGTTGCACGCCGGCGAGAGCGTGTGGACCCGAGCCGGTGAGGAACACTTCCACGGCGGCACCACCGCGAACATGATGTGCCACTACGCGATCCTCGACGCTGCCGGCGACGGCGAGGCCACCACCTGGCTCGAACCCGTCACCGATGAGCAGTACTCGACCGCGCACACCACGGCGGGGGTGTAACCGATGACGATCACCGCCGCCGCCAAGGCCAACCACGACCAGCTGTTCGGCGACCGCGTCTCCACCCTCGCCCAGACCGATCCCGAGCTGATCGAGTACTTCGCCAACTTCGCCTTCGACGAGGTGCCCGCCGACGCCACGCGGCTGGACGGCACGCTCGACCTGCACACCCGGTTGATGGTGCAGCTGGCCGCAATCCTGGCCGCCGGCGGGCTGGCCGAGTTCCGTGTGATGGCCGCGGCCGCGGTGGCCAACGGCGGCGTGAGCGCGGTCGAGCTGAAGGAGATCGTCTACCAGTCCGTCGCCTACGTCGGCATGGCCCGCGGGTACGACTACCTGCACGCGGCCAACGACGTCCTCACCGCGGCCGGGGTCGAGCTTCCCCTGCCCCGACAGTCGGCCTCCACGCCCGAAACGCGCCTCGAACGCGGTAAGTCCGTTCAGGGCCGCATCGTCGGTGACGACGCGGTGGCCGCCCGCCTCACCGACACTGCGGCCGACGAAGTCCACTTCCAGCGCTACCTGGCCGCCAACTGCTTCGGCGACACCGTCGGGCGCGGCGGCATCGACCTGGCCGTGCGCGAACTGCTCACGTTCTCCATGCTCGTTGCCCTCGGCGGCGCCGACGCCCAGGTCCGCGGCCACGTCAGTGGGAACCTCGCAATCGGCAACACCCGCGCGCAACTGCTGGCCGTGCTGACCGTGCTGGTTCCATTCATCGGCTACCCCCGCACCCTCAACGGCCTCGCCGCTCTGAATGACGTCACCCGCAGCTGAACTGCCGCCACAGGATAGAAGGATCTGACATGAGCACAGAAGCCAAGGAAGTAGCCGTCGTCATCGGACCCGGGAGTATCGGCGCGGCGATCGCCCGCCACGTCGGTGCGGGGCGGACCCTGCTGCTCGCCGCCCACGACGAGAAGTCCTCGCAGGCCGCGGCCGACGCCCTGCACGGCGCCGGATACGACGTCGCCGTGCAGGCCACGGACATTTCCGACCTGGCCCAGGTGCGGGCCCTGGCCGCGAAGGCAACTGAGATCGGGTCGGTCACGCAGGTGATCCAGGCCGCTGGGGTGTCCCCGACACAGGCCAGCATCGAACGGATCATGCAAGTGGACCTGCTCGGCACCGCGCACGTCCTCGACGTCTTCGCCGATGTCATCGCCACCGGCGGGGCCGGCATCGTCGTCGCCAGCATGGCCGGGCACCGGGAAAGCCCGTACGCCCGCGAGATCGAGGACGCGCTCGCCACCACCGAAACGCCGCAGCTTCTCGCTCTGCCGTTCCTGCAGGCCGAGCAGGTGGGGACCTCGGTACGCGCCTACGCTCTGGCCAAGCGGGGCAACTCGCTTCGCGTGCTGACCGCGGCCGCCGCCTGGGGCAAACGCGGCGCACGCATCAACACCATCAGCCCCGGCGTCATCATCACCCCGTTGGCCCTCGATGAGCTCTCCGGTCCCCGCGGCGCGTGGTTCGAGACCGTGCGCCAGACGTGCGCGGCCAAGCGGTTCAGCACATCCGACGAGGTTGCCACCGTCGCGGCCTTCCTGCTCGGGCCCCAAGCCGGCTTCATCACCGGAGCTGACCTGTTGATGGACGGCGGCGTGACCGCGGCACTGCGTACCGGCGAGCTGACCACGTGAGCAACCGGAGGGTCGGCCCGATATGTGACCACGCGATCCCACGCGGAAAGCCAAGAATTTCGACGTCTTCGGCTTCGACCTCACCGCCGACGAGCTGAAGCACATCGACAGTCTCGACACCGGTACGCGCAACGGACCGGACCCCGACAAACCCCGGCCGGAGTTCTTCGACCGCGTCATCCCCGAACCCTGAGGAGCACACCGATGAAGGCAGCAGTATTCGAAGGCAAGGGAAAGATCAGCGTCATCGACGTACCCGACCCGGTCCTGCAGGGCCCGGGTGAGGCGATCGTCAGGGTGACCCACAGCTGCATCTGCGGATCCGACCTGTGGTTCTACCGCGGCCTGTCACCGCAGGGGCCCCGGATCGGCCACGAGTTCATGGGCGTGGTCGAAGCCGTCGGTGACGACGTCAACACCGTCAAGGTGGGTGACTTCGTCATCGCCCCGTTCGTGATCTCCGACGGAGTCTGCCCCGAATGCATCGTCGGTGAGACCCGCTTTTGCCGCCACGGCATGTTCTGGGGCACCAACGGCTATGACGGCGGGCAAGGGGAGAAGGTCCGGCTGCCGTTCGCCGACGGCACCTTGGTCGTCGTCCCCGGCGGCAACGACCTGGACGAGCACATGCTGCGCGCGATCCTGCCGCTGACCGATGTCCTGTCGACCGGTCACCATGCGGCGGTAGACGCCCACGTCAGCGAGGGATCGACGGTCGCCGTCATCGGTGATGGCGCCGTCGGTCTGTGCGCCGTCGCGGCCAGCAAACGACTGGGGGCCGCGCGCATCCTCCTCGTCAGTACCCACGACGACCGCGCCGCGATCGGCACCCAGTTCGGCGCCACCGACATCGTCGCCGCCCGCGGTGATGACGCGGTGCAGCAGATCAAGGCGGCCACGGGCGACTTGGGCGTCGACGCCGCACTCGAATGCGTAGGTACCCCAGAAGCCTGGAACACCGCCTTCGACGCGGTACGGATCGGCGGTAACGTCGGCTTCGTTGGCGTGCCCCACGATGTCGCCGACGTGCCGGTGTCGAAACTGTTCGGATCGAACAAGGGCATCAAGGGCAGCGGCGCCTCGGCCCGCCACCACATCCCCGAGCTGCTGCCCGATGTGTTGAACGGCAGCCTCGACGTGTCCGCGATCTTCACCGAGGAATTACCGCTCGCCGAAGCCGCCCAGGGCTACCAGGACATGGACGAACGGCGAGCAATCAAGGTCCTTCTCAGGCCGTAGCGGCCGACGAAGGCTGATCACGGCCCGCGGTCGATCACGGCCCGCGGTCGATCACGGCTCGCGGCCGATCACGGCCAGAGGGACAGCGTGCACGCCAGCCTGAAACGACTCCAGACCGACCACATCGACCTGTTGCAGATCCATGGCCGCATGTACAGCGCGGCCGGGCTGCTCGACGGTTGGACACCGCCCACCGACATCGCGGACATGCCCCGGGTCACCTTCGGGCTCCAGAGCCGAGGACGCGAACCCGATCGTCGGTTGACGTGCCGACCGGGCGCACCGCCACGGACGGTTAGGGCACCAGCACGAGTGGCGACGCCGTGATCGCCCCGTTGCAGGCCTTCTCGCCGCGCCCGGCCAGGACCGGCGTGGTGTTGTTCGGCGGCGTGACGATCATGTTGGTCGCCGCTTCGGGCGTGCAGTTGGCGACGCCGGGATCGGTGTAGCTGAAGTGCCAGCTCACCTTGTGGTTGTGCGCGACGACGACCTCCGCCTTCGTCCCGGCCCGGGTCACCGTGGTCACCAACGGGCGCCCGTCAGAGCCGTAGTTCTGGGCACCCACAAAGCCGATGGTCTCGCAGGTGCCGCCGACGTTCGTGAAGTGCCAGTTGTCGTAGAACGTCCCGGCCGCACCCTCCATGCCGTCGTAGTGCGGCACCAGCTGGCGGGCCTGACAGACGGGTGTGGATGCGCCGGCCGGCTCGCTGGCGACCGCGGCGGTGGCCACCCCGATCCCGCTGGTCAGTGCTACGGCGACGATGAGCAGACGCTTGGACATGATGGATCCTCTCGACGTTGAAACGGACAACCGGAAGAGGCAGCACGGGCCGGAAAATGAACCAGCCTGACGAGGTTGTGACCAAATCGATGCACACCGCGCCGGATTTCACCCGGTACGCATGAGTCTGTACCGCATCCGTAGCGCGGTAGCCGTCGTTGTTTACGCGTCGGCGCGCTAAGCCGGGCGGAAGTTCGTGTCCTTCGGCTCGGGTAGTGGGCCTTTGCGGAACCCGATGGCAGGGTTCTGCCGCAGGGTGTCGTATCGGCGGGATGCCGTTCGTAGTAGGAGTGGAAGGCGGTCACCGGGACCGTCCGGAACTGAGGAGAAGCAGATGACGCAGTACCTATTGAGCGTGCACGGCCCAGCGGAAAGGGAGGAGTTCGGCGGCTACGGTTCCAAGGAGGAGATGGAGGAGGCGTTCGCTGCGACCGGTGCCTTCAACGACAAGCTCCAAGCTGATGGCTACTGGGTCTTCGCCGGTGGGCTTCAGGCGGCGTCAACGGCGACCGTCGTCGACGGCCAGGGCGAGACGCCGGTGATGACCGACGGCCCCTACCTCGAGACCAAGGAGGTCATCGGGGGCTTTTGGATCATCGATGCGCCCGACCTCGACGTCGCGCTCAAGCTCGCGGCCGAGGGGTCCAAGGCGTGCCGGGGCAAGGTCGAAGTCCGTCCGTTCGACGGCCTCGGCTGAGCCGCACCGAACCGCGGCAGAGCGAAAAGCGTCCAGGACAGCGGACGATCAGGGTGACGTGGTCTGCTCCGCGCGCAGGATCCCCATGAGCACGATGTCCTCGTAGGCGCCGCGGACCCACGCGTGCTGGCGCTGCCGGCCCTCGACCACGAAACCCGCCTTCTCGTACGCGCGGATAGCGGCGGTGTTCGAGGCGATGGCCTGCAGGTGGATCCGGCGCAGGTTGCGGCGCACGAATCCGAACTCGACCAGCAGGGCGACCGCCGCCGTCCCGATACCGCGACCCCGCGCGGTCGGTAGCAAATTGATCCCGGCCTCGGCGTGGCCGGCGAACAAGTCGAAATTGAACAGCGATGCGGCGCCGACGGCGACCCCGTCGACGGCGACCACGAAGGATACGTTGTCCCCAGGGGCATCGCTGTCGGCCGCACGTGCGGTCCGGGCGTCGAAGTGGGCCCTGGTCATGGGACGCGGCGCTTCCGGGTTGCGCTCCTCCCAGGTGTCCAGGTCGGCGGCGAGCTGGAACAGAACGTCGAGGTCGTCGTCGGTGCGCGGTCGCAGCGACACCACTGGCGGGTCAGGCATAGCGAGCACTGTAACTTCGGCTGTCGGCCGGCGTTCCCCGGTACCAGCAAGTGCTTGAAGCGGTCGGCGCTGTGTTCGGCAGATCAGGAGCCGAATGCCGGAGGATGAATCCCATGTCACACGTGCGGCGCTTCGACCACGTCGGAATCACGGTGGCCGACCTGGACACCGTGACGGCGTTCTTCGTCGGGTTGGGTCTCGAGGTCGAGGGCAGGATGTTCGTGGAGGGCGAGTTCCTTGACACCGTGATCGGCATCCCCGACTCCCGCACCGAGATCGTCATGCTGGGCCCGCCCGATGGAGGTACCCGACTGGAGCTCTCGAGCTTTGTCCGACCCGATCACGGAACCGGATCGCCGGTCGCGATGGCGAACGAGCTGGGGCTGCGCAATGTGGCCTTCGAGGTCGAAGACCTACCTGCAGTCGTCGACGGGCTGGGCGTGGACGGCTACCAGCTGGTCGGCGGAATTGGCCAGTACGAGCACAGCTGGCGGATGGCCTACGTGCGCGGTCCGGAGGGGATCATCGTGTCCCTGGCCGAGCGAATCGGCTGACCCAGCAGCCAGATCCCGCAGGTCGGCCCACGTCAGTACGGTTTCGCGTACACCCAGACGAGGTCGGCATAGTGGCGGCCGAGCAAGGCCCCGCCACAGGTGACCAGCACCAAGCGGGCCGGCCCCTGCGCGCCGACCTCGGCGCCGGGGTCAACGCCGTCGGCCTTGGCTCGCCGGTGGATGACCGTCACCTGCCACGTCGATCGGACACCGTTAGCGCTCCAGACGTAGACGCGGTCGCCGGTGTGCAGGGTGCCGATCCGCCCGAGCGCACCGTCGACGCCGCTGTAGTTGACGTGGCCGAGAATCATCGCGGTGCCCTTGGTCGCGCTCAACGGCGCTCCCCCGGCCCAGATGCAGGTGCGCCGGGGGTCGGTGGACGGCGGCGAGATCTTGCCGTTGGCGACGACGCAAGGACTGTCTATGGGGGCGCTTTCCCCGAGCTTGGGGATGGAGATGAGGTTGCGCGCGGCGCCGCTGGGCAGTTGGTGATCGTTCGGCTTGGGTGCCGGTGTCGGCCTGGGTGAACGCGCCGTTGGCGGGCGGACGGTCGGTTTGGTAACCGCTGCCGCCGACGGGGCGGTGGTCAGCGTCGGCGCGGTGCTAGCGGGCGGTCTCGGGGCTGGGCCCGAGCAGCCGAGCAGGCCGACGGCCATCGTGGTCGCGACGACGGTGACCATCACACCGCGCCGGATCATGATCATTTCGTGATGCTAGCCGTGATCGGCGCGGACCGGAGATTGAACCGTTTCCGCCCCGTCGTATCGGGGATCGGTCAGCGGCTTGATGCGAGATCCGCACTCGGACGCTGACCTCGGGCCTGCGGATGTCGGTGCCTCTATGGCATGATCCCGCGGACCAGAACAGGCGAAAAAGATAACGGGGCTCGACTCGATGCAGATGCGGCTGGAACTGATCCCGCTCCCGGTTGCCGACGTCGACCGCGCCATCGCCTTCTATGTCGACAAGCTCGGCTTCACCAAGGACGTCGACGTGCAACCCGCGGCGGGTGTCCGGGTCGTCCAGGTCACGCCAGAGGGCTCGGGCTGTTCGATCGGCTTCGGGACCGGGCTGGACGTGTACGCGGGGGAACCCGGCAGCGTCAGGGGCGTGCACCTGATCGTGGAGGACATCGTCGAGGCGCGGGCCGAGCTCGTCCGCCGAGGTGTTGAGATTGGTGAAATCCACGATTTCGGGGGCGGCGTCAAAGGAGCCGGCTTCGCTGATCCCGACGGCAACACGTTCGAACTGCAGGAGATGGCGTGGCGCAAAGGTGCTTCGTACTAGGCCCGGGATCCGTTGACGCAACAGCCTGATTCACCCGGCCTGCTCATTCTGTCCGAGAGTTGGCAGCTGCAGTCGTCCACGCCGGGCGTCGAGCGCTGGCTGAGTGAACTACCTGACGGCGATCTGGACCGCGGGAGGCTGCCCTCCCGCATACCGTCCAGCAACACCTGAAGAAGATCTTCGACAAGACCGGTGTCCGCAGCCGACGCGACCTCGTGGGCAAGATCTTCTTCGCGCACTACGAGCCACGCTTTCGCGACAACGGACGTCGAGTTCGTGATGACGCTCCGATGCGCGGTGGTCCGTTCGGCGGCTGATCGTTACGACCCGCCGACCGGGCTCCGGTCGTAGCGGTGGTACATGGCAGCCATGTCGCCGTCGGGGTCCAAGCGGCGCAGGATGGCCTCGGTGATGTCTGCCAGTTGGCCGACCTGCTCCGGGCTCAACGCGTCCAGGACATGTTCGCGGACGTTCGTTACGTGACCCGGAGCGGAACCGCGGACCTTCTTCCCGCCGACGGGCGTCAGCCGGACATTGGTCGCTCGAGCGTCCTGCGGTGACGGAACCCGCTCGACCAGATCGCGACCCTCCAGGCGGCGGACGACGTGCGATAGGCGGGGCAGGGTGGCGTTGGTCTGAGCGGCCAGCTCGGTCATGCGGAGGGTGCGCCGCGGCGCCTCGGACAGCATCGCCAAGACGAGGTACTCATAGTGGGTCAGGTCCGAGTCTGCGCGCAATTGCGAGTCGAGTATCCCCGGGAGCAGCTCCAGTACGGCGGCCAGGCGCACCCAGGCCACCGCTTCGTCCTCGTTCAGCCACCGGGTGTCCACGACCACGCTCCTGACCTTGGTACTTGTTGCGACAACCATACTGGCGTACCGTGTTGGTTGTAGCAACAACTTTATCCCGAGGAGTTTCGTATGGACGCCGCCAGACCGCGCAGTTCCACCGCGGCCGCCGATCAGCGCATCCCCGCCACGCACCCGTTCGCGGCGCACCTGCGCCGTGCCGCTGAGGTTGAACGCGCCAACGCCCATGCGGCGTGGACGGAGGACGACGGCCCCCTGCCGGCCCTGTACCTCAGTCACGGCGCGCCCATGCTCTTCGAGATGGCCGACTGGATGACCGAGCTGCACTCGTGGGCCCGTTCCTTGCCGAAGCCGAAGGCCGTGCTCATCGTTTCCGCGCACTGGGAATCCGCGCCGCTGAGCATCAGCAGCACGCAGCCGGGTGAGCTGGTCTACGACTTCGGTGGGTTCGACCCGATGTACAACCTGATGCGCTACGACACCCCGGCCGCGACCGAACTGGCCGAGCAGGTCGCGAAGCTCATGCCGCACACCGAGCCGGTCCACGAACGCCGCAACCGCGGACTGGACCACGGGGCGTGGGTGCCGCTGAAGATCATGTATCCGGATGCCGACGTCCCGGTGTTGCAGCTGAGCATGCCGACGCACGACCCGGGACGGCTGCTCGAACTCGGCCGGCGGCTTCGGGGGCTGCGTGAATCCGGCGTCCTGGTGATCGGTTCGGGTTATATGACCCACGGCTTGCCCTACCTGGACTGGTCGAACCTCACACAGAACAAGGTGCCCGGATGGTCATCGGACTTCGACCTGTGGGCGGCCGAAGCACTCGCCGCGGGTGACGTCGACGAGCTGGCGGCCTTTCGCACCAGGGCTCCGGGCATGCCCTACGCCCACCCGACCGTCGAACACTTCACCCCGTTGTTCGTGACCCTGGGTGCGGCCACGGACGCGACGGTGGCCCCGACCACGGCCATCGACGGCTATGCCCTCGGGCTGGCCAAGCGGTCCGTGCAAGCCGCCTAGAGTTGCCCTCGCCCAACCCGGGGCCAAGACGGTGCTCTGCCGCCGCAGGAAAGAGCTGAGCATGTCCTCCACCGCGACCTTCGACCACGTCGGGCTGACCGTGTCTGACCTCGACCGGGCCGTTCGCTGGTACGCGCGGGCGCTGGAGCTGGAGGTCGAGTTCGAGTTCGAACTGCCCGGCTTCCAGTTCCGGGGCGTCATGATGCTCAGCCCGACCGGTTACCGGCTCGAGCTGCTGGAACGGCACGGTTCGCAGCCAGGGCCGGCAGCGACCAACCCGCTGGAAGCGGCGCTGACGCGTGGTTACGGGCACATGTGTCTCGACGTGGCGGTGGTGGATGCGGCCTACGACGCTCTCCTGGCCGCGGGTGCGTCGGAGCGGATGTCACCGCGGCCCTCGCCCGAGCCCGGGGTGCGGATGGCTTACGTCGCCGACCCCGAGGGCAACCTGATCGAGCTCCTCGACCGGGCCGCAGTGCGGGCCCGGGGTGGGGCCGATGCGCCCGCCCAACCCCACGTCCCGGTCGGCTGACCCGCTCCAACCGCTAGGCGAGAGGCTGACATGTCCACCACGGTTCGGCTCGACGGCCGGGTAGTTCTCATCACCGGTATCGGTACCGGGATCGGGCGCACCGCCGCCCTCATGTTCTGCGCCGCCGGAGCCCAGGTCGTCGGGTGCGATCTGAACGCCGGCAAGTGCGAAGAGACCGCCCAGCTGGCCCGCGACGCCGGCGGCGCCATCACCGTCATGGCCCCCGTCGACCTGGGTGACCCGGTGGCGGCCAAGCAGTGGATCGATGATGCGGCGCAGGTGTACGGCGGTGTGGACGTGCTCTACAACAACGCCTCCACGCAGCGGTTCGGGCCGATCGAGCAGCTCACCACCGACGAGTGGGACTTCACGATGCGCAACGAGCTCAACCTGGTCTTCTACTGCTGCAAGGCGGTGTGGCCGCACCTGATCGCCCGCGGTGGCGGATCCATCCTCAACGTCGGCTCCATCGCCGCCATCCGTGGCGTGGAGTTCATGGCCCAGAACGCGCACGGGACGGCCAAGGCGGGCGTCATCTCCCTGACCCGCCAGCTCGTGGTCGAGGGTGGTCCGCACCGCATCCGGGCGAACGTGATCAGCCCCGGGCTCATCGAAACCGACAACACCCGGCCACTGATCGCCGACCCGTTCCCGTCGTTCAAGCAGATGTACGGTCGCATCCCCCTGGGCCGCCACGGTCAGCCGGAGGACATCGTCAACGCGGCCCTTTTCCTGAGTTCGGACGAAGCGAGCTGGATCAACGGCGTCAACCTCGTCATCGACGGCGGCGGATCGGTGCTCGGGTGAGGGGCGCTACAGGGAGCCCCAGACGCGGGGCTGAAAGGTGAAGGCCAGCCACGCGGCGAAGAACGACGCCCAGCCCACGATCGTGGCGTAGGCCCATTGCAGGACGGTCGGGTACGCCTCGATGTTGCCGCAGTAGGCTGCCGCGGTTCCGGTCGAGATGCACGACCGGACCCCGGCGGCGTTCCACTCCGCCAGCTTCATCTTGACCACCGCGCCGACCACGAGACCCAGAATCGCCGCGCAGTAGATGATCGCGCCGTCCGGGGAGACCCAGAAGCGCCGCAACGGCGCCGTGGTCAGGGGGTCCACCGGCTTACGCTCCTATCGCCGCGACCGACCGTACGCCCAGAATACGAGCAAACCCCGCGGCCCAGTAACCCAACGCCGGAGGACGCCATGGACATCAGCGATGCGCGGGGATTCAACTACTCGGGTTCCTGGGGGACCAGTGGCCTCGACCTCTGGCAGCACCACGACCAGGCGGCCATGGACCAGGAGATCGCCCGGGGCAAGGCGTTTTTCCCGGGTTGGAACCTCGGGCGGTGGTGGCTCTCGCACGAGGCGTACCAGCGTGATCCGGCCCGGTTCCTGGCGAACTTCGAGGATGGTCTGGCCGTGTTCGCACGCCACGACATCAGGGTCATGCCCGTGCTGTTCAACCGCTGGCGCGATCCGATCTGCGACTTCGGTGGCGTGCCGCTCGACCACATCGTCCCCGGCTTGAGTTCGTACTGTGTCGAGGGAGCGTTCACCACCGTCGACCAGCCGGCTTGGACCCAGGAAAGGATGGCCGAACTGGACCACGGCAGCGAGAACATCTTCCGCGCCTACCTCGACGGTGTCGTCGGTGCGCACGCCGACGATGACCGCATCACGGCCTGGGATCTGTGCAACGAACCGCTGATGGGCCCGTACGTCGATGACGAGAGCAGTCCCGTCCGGGTAGCTGAGTTGCGCTGGCTGGGCTGGATCCGTCGGGTCTGCGAAGCCGCGGGCGCCAGCCAGCCCCTGTCCATCGGCAACTACCCCAACCTGACTGCGATCCGAGTCACCGAGCCGCTCAGTGACTTCATCTCCTTCCACCCGTACTACATCCCGAACTGGGGCGAGCGTCCTACCAGCA
This sequence comes from uncultured Jatrophihabitantaceae bacterium, assembly GCA_964252015.1. Taxonomy (GTDB): domain Bacteria; phylum Actinomycetota; class Actinomycetes; order Mycobacteriales; family Jatrophihabitantaceae; genus CAXSBR01. The sequence goes on from CAXULW010000007.1 coordinate 57,180, forward strand.
CCCCGGCCCAGTTCGAGTCGTTCCTGGACGAGGTCGTGGCATTCGCCAAGTCGGTGGGCAAGCCGCAACTGCTGGCCAACGAGACCGTGTGGGGATCGGAGAGCGACGCCGAACACGTCGAGTTCACGCGTTACACGCTGAGCGAACTGGGTAAGCGCGGGATCGGTTTCAGCATCCACGCCCTGCACCACAGCCTGGTCGCCGACCTGCATGCCCGCTCCTACGGGCCGGTCGGTCGCCCGGGTCGGCTCGAGTTCGTCAATGCCGACGGCTCCCTGCGCGCCGGTCACGAGGTCTTCAACGAGTTCGCCGCTCGGCCGAAATCACCGGAGGGCACCTGATGCGTCTGTACCTGGACACCGCGGACCGTGTGGCCGCCGAAGACCTGCTCGCGACCGGGTTGTTCGCCGGCGTCACGACCAACCCAACGATCCTGCAGCGATCCGGGCTCGGCGTGGCGGCGATTCCCGACATCTACCGGTGGGCCACCGCGGCTGGGGCCCAGGAGGTCTTCTTCCAATCATGGGGGCTCGGCACGGATGAACTGGTCGAGCGCGGCGTGCGGTTGCGGGAACTGGGTGACGAGGTTGTCGTCAAACTCGTCGCGTCCCGGGCGGGATCGGCGGCCTGCGCGGCGCTGGCCCGACGCGGCATACCCACCCTGTTGACCGCCGTCTACACCCCCGGCCAGGCCATCGTCGGGGCTGCGGCTGGCGCCACCTACATTGCCCCGTATCTGGCCAAGCTCAACGACGGTGGCCGCGACGGCGTCTTCGAGGTCACGGCGATGCACGAGGTTCTGCGCGCGACCGGTGCTGGCACCGAGATCCTGCTGGCCAGCATCCGCGACGTGCCGAGCATGGTTGCCCTGGCCCGTGTCGGCGTGCGTCACTTCACGATCGGCCCGTCCGTGGCCGAAGAGTTCTTCACCGACGAACTCACCGCCGGCGCGGTGACGACGTTCGAGGCGGCGGTTCGCGACACCTCCTGAGCGGTGGCCGAGACCGGCCTTCGAGATCCACCACACGAACGGAGGAGCAGCATGGCGACGGATTCGCGTCCAGGACGGTCGGCCATGGTCACCGGCGCGGCCCGCGGCATCGGCAGGGCGATCGCCACCCGGCTGGCTGCGGACGGTCTCATGGTGTCGCTGTGCGACCTGCCCGCGATGGCGGCGGAGTTGGACGCGGCGACCACCACGATCCGACGCAGCGGCGGTACCGCGCAGTCGCTCGCTCTCGACGTCACGGACGCGGACGCGGTCGAGGCCGCCGTGGCCGCGCACGTCGAGTACGCCGGCGGCCTGGACGTGATGGTGGCGAACGCCGGGATAGCGGTCACCGCCCCGTTGGTCGAGACGACGGCGGCCCAGTGGGAGCAGACGCTCGCGGTGAACGTCCTCGGTGTCGTGCACTGCTACCAAGCCGCGGCCCGGCGCATGATCGACCAGGGCCGCGGTGGGCGGTTGATCGGTGCGGCGTCGGTGGCGTCACATCGGGGCGGCCAATGGCAGGCGGCGTACTCGGCATCGAAATTTGCGGTGCGCGGGTTGAGCCAGTCGGCGGCGCAGGAACTGGGCGAACACGGAATCACCGTCAACGTGTACAGCCCGGGCGTGGTCCAGACCCCGATGTGGGATTCGATCGACGCCTCCTTGGCCGGGCGTCGCGGCACCGCGGTGGGCTCGGAGATCGCGGCGATGGTGCGGGGCATCCCGCTGGGTCGGCTCGAGACACCCGAGGACGTGGCCGGCGTGGTGTCGTTCCTGGCCTCGCCCGACGCCGCCTACCTGACCGGCCAGTCGATCGTGGTCGACGGCGGCATGTGGTTTTCCTGAGCGAGTACAGATTGCGGGTGCAGATCGCGGCGCGTCGGTCACGCCGCTGCGCCGTCAGCTGAGCCGAGCCGTAGTAGTCCCGTCCGTTAAGTGTCGATCATTGTTTGCCTGACGTACACATGTAGAGCGGCTCGCCGTCTCCGGAACTGCCTACGTTGGAACCCATCCTCGAATCGCGGAAGGGACGCAGACGGCATTGACCATTCAGACGACGACAGCGCGGGCCACGCAACTGATCGCGCGGGCCGCTACGACGGCCCCGTCGCTGCGCTACCCCTGGGCGCGCCACGTCGTCGGAGTCGACCACGCCACCGCGTTGACCGAAAACGGGTTCACCGTGTTCCGTGGGTCGTTTTCGAAGACCGAATGTGCGGAACTCGCGGCCGAATTGAAGGCGGAAGCAGGCATCCGGGACGGGGAGAAATTCACCAAGATCGATGCCACCAACGGCTTCCAGACCGCGCGCGAGCTGTTGCTCGAGGGTCGGATCCTGGACGCGGTGCGCGCGTCGATCGGCTCGGATGTGCGCTTCCTGCAGGTCTCGGATCTGCACTACCGGCACGACGTGGCCGCTTGGCACCGCGACTGCGTCCATCGGGCCGCAGATGCCTCCTCGGCGCCCGACTGGAGCGATACCAGGACCCCGTACCGGGTGGTCAAGGCCATCTTGTACCTGGAGGCCGACAACGCGGCGATGGGGATGATGGCGGGATCGCACCACGCACCCGGTGAGATGGACCACGCGCGGGTGAAACGCGCAGAGGCCGCGGGCAGACAGATAGTCATCGATGGCGCTGAGCCCGACCGGAGATTGGCCCAGGTCGAAAAACGTACCCCGTGGGTGTGGCCGGCGGCGGTCGGTGACGTACTGGTCTTCGACGAACGGTTGTTCCACGCCGATCGACGTGTAGACCACAGTCGGGTCACGAACAATCGGGACGCGCCCAAACTCACGCTGTCGCTGGTCTTCGGGGCCGACAACCGCCATTCCGAGCGCTTCTACTCCTACTTCCGGTTCGCCCGGCAGGAGTTGCCGTATCGCGACCTGCCGCCGGCCCTGCGGGCCGTGCTCAGTGATCGCGGCCTGGTGCTCTCCCAGGGCTGGACCAACTACTACCGCCGGCACCCGCAGGAGTTGCGCCACGTATACCTGCGCGACGACGCCGAACTGGAACCGTTGATCGAGCAATTCAGCCGGTCACCGCGGTGACGAACTCAATAGGGGAGCCATGAGCATTACCGCCGACGCCGACGTGAAGACCATCGACGACATACCCGGCTGGTTCCCGTGGATCGACCAGGTGATGTTCAGGCACTTTCTTTCCCCGGGATCCGTTGTCGGGCAGGGCAATCTCGTCGAGCTCGGCGTATATCTGGGTAAGAGTGCCGCGCTGATCGGGCAGTTCGTGGGCGCCGACGAGACGTTCACCGTGTGCGACCTGTTCGGGCTCGAACCCGACAGCGATGCCAACCGGCGCGAGAACGCGAAGTCATATCCCAAACTGAACCGGCCGGCTTTCGAGCGCAACTACCTGGCGTTGTTCGAGCACCTGCCGAACATCGTGCAGGACTACAGCTCCGCGATCGTCGACCACGTCGAGGCCGGCTCGGTGCGCTTCGTCCACGTGGACGCATCGCACCACTACGAACACGTGGTCGTCGACATCGACTCGGCCGCGAAGCTGCTCAAGCCCGACGGGGTCGTCGTGTTCGACGATTACCGCAGCGACCACACGCCGGGCGTGTCCGCAGCGGTGTGGGAAGCCGTGTTCACCAAAGGGCTGCAACCGATCTGCCTCACCCAGCAGAAGCTCTACGGGACGTTCGGTGACCGCGATGGCCACCAGGACCTGCTACGCCGTTGGCTGGCCGAGCAGCCCACACTCTGGTTTGAGGTCCAGACCATCGCCCAGCGACCGGTGTTCAGGGTTGCCCCGGTCCCGAAGCCGAAGGCCCCGCCGGCCGCCCCGAGGAACGACCTCGAGCTCGACAAGATGCTGCTGCGCCTCGGCGCCCTGGAGCGACGCGTGCGCGGACTCGCCACAGGTTTCGGCACCGCGAAACGCCGATAGCCCACGGCAGCGCTGAGACGGGCTGAGCCGCGCTCGCGACGCTGAGAGGGGCTAACTGAGCCGCGCCCGCGACGGGGCGGGGGCGTCGTGCGCGATGCGGGCCACGAAGGAGCGCGCCCGCAACGTGGCGTGCGGGGTGAACCAGGCCGGGTCGATCGGTTGCACGCGAAGGTGGACGTCGAGATCGGACAATACGACCGGCAGCGTGTGCGCGGCCGTCGATGGGAAGGCGATCACCTCTCGCGCCACCGGACCCTGCCGCAGCACCATCTCCACCGGGCGATCCGGGCGCAGCACGCGCACATTGTCGATGGTGGCAATCTCAGCCACCAGGTGTTCGGCCTCGCGGCGATGCGCGACGTAGCGGACCTGGGTTCCGCTGCGGGCCAGAGCAGCGACCGCGTTGAGGTAGGAATGCCGGTCCACCACGCCGGAGTCGACGAGCGACGTGCCGAGCAGATCGATCTGGTCGTCGATGACGTCGGGCACGTTGCGGGAGCGCAGCCAGCGATAGCGGTTGACCAACCCGACCGCGCCGACCGGCGTGGCGTCGCGCAGGCAGGTGAAGACATCGATCGAGCGCTGCGGGTTCGGAGTGAGCAGCCGGGTCGCGCGGACCGCGTGCGGCCGGGCGGTCGAGGACGGACGGGTCCAGCGCATCAGTGGGGCGCCGCTCTCGATGCATGCGGCGTAGTCCCAGGTTGCGGTCCCGTCGTCGACGATCACGACGTGGTCGGCCCGCGCGGCCGGGAGCAAGGTGTGTATGTATCGCGAGAACGGGTCGCCGATCACGAGCTGGCGGGCGCGGGCCACGGCCGCTAGGACGCGCGCCCCGAACATCGGTGCCGAGGGCCGCTTGGCCCGCACCGGCACCACGACGACGGACAGGCCGCTGGCTCGGGCATCGTCCGCAACCCCGTTGATCTGGCGGACGGATTCCGCGTCGTTGGGCGCGAGCACCATGATGTTCGTGGCGCCGTCCTCGCCGCTGTCGTGGGCCCACTCCGCCGCGTTGATGAGCTGGGTCGCGCTCTCGACGAGCGCCAGGGTCTGGAACCTCACGGCGCCAGAACGGCGTTCGTCCGGCGCAACTTGCGCTGGATGGGAAGCTCGCTGTCGTACACCCGCTTCACCCCGTCACCCAGCGCGCTCTCCACGACGCGGATGTCGCGCACCAGCCGAGCCACGCCGGCGGGTTCGATGGAGGCGGCCTGGTCCGAGCCCCACAGCGCGCGGTCCAGGGTGATGTGGCGCTCGATGAAGCACGCCCCGAGCGCGACGGCGGCGATCGACGTCTGCAATCCGATCTCGTGGCCGGAATAGCCGATCGGCACGTCCGGGTAGTTGTACGCCAGGGTGTGAATCATCCGCAGGTTCAGTTCCTCGGCCGGTGCCGGGTACGAGCTCGTGGTGTGGCACATGATCAGCCGTTCACGCCCGAGTACCTCCACGGCGTGCCGAATCTGTTCGGGCGTGGACATGCCGGTCGACAGGATCACCGTGCGCTCGGTCCGACGGACCCGTTGCAGCAGTTCGTCGTCGGTCAGGCAGGCCGACGCGATCTTGTGGGCGGGCGGGTCGAACAACTCGAGGAAGTCGACGCTGGGCACGTCCCACGGCGACGCGAACCAGACGATGCCGCGATCGGAGCAGTGCCGGCTGATCGCGGCGTAACCGTTGTGGCCGAACTCGACGTGATGCCGGTAGGCCAGGTAGGTCATCCGGCCCCACGGGGTGTCCCGCTCGACGTCCTGCTGGTCTTTCGGAACGCAGATCTCGGGCGTGCGCTTTTGGAACTTGACCGCGTCGCAGCCGGCGTCGGCGGCCACGTCGATGAGCGCGAGCGCGTCCTCGAGCGAACCGTTGTGGTTGATGCCGATCTCCGCGGTGACGAAGACGGGGTGGTCCGGTCCGACCGGACGGTCACCGATGTAGCGCAAGCGATTCAGATCCATGAGGGATGTCCTTTCCAAGCAGGTGAGACGCGACCTCGCGGACCGCGCCGTGGCCGCCGGGAGCGGCGGTGACGATGCGTGCTCGAGCCCGCACCGAGTAATGGGCGTCGGCGACCGCGATGGGCCAACCGACGATGTCGAAGCACGGCAGGTCGTTGACGTCGTTGCCGACGTACGCGGTACGGCTCAGCGCGTGTCCTCGTTCGGCGCACCACTGGGCCAGGGCAACGCCTTTGTCCGCGATTCCTGTCAACGCCGGGATCTGCAGTTTGCGGGCCCGGGCCGAGACCACCGGGTTGTGCTCGCTGGACAGGATGACGACGTCGAGCCCGACCCGCCGCAGCGCCGCGATGCCCAGTCCGTCGCCGCGGTGCACGCGTACCGACTCGCGTCCGTCCTGGTCGACCGTCACGCTGTCGTCGGTCAGGGTGCCGTCGAAGTCGAGCACGAGCGCGTCCAGGTCGCCGATCGCCAGTTGGCCGCCGGTGTCGAGATAGGCCGCCAACAGTCGCGCTCGTTCCAGGTCCGCGGGGTCGTCGATCTCCAGGGTCCGAGCGGGATCCACCTCGACCGGGCGGATCCGTCCATTGAACCGGTGTCCGCTACGACGCAGCGGTTCGACCCGCATGGCGTAGGCCGCGCCGGTTTCCAACATCTCGACCCGTCGGTCCTGACGACGCAAGCGCTGCGCCGCGTCGTGGTTCACCCCGGTGCCGTCGAGGTGCCACAGGAACCCGTGGGTTCGGGCGGCGGTGAACGCCGAGTCGGCGCCGTCCGACAGCACCGCGCCGGTGACGGCGTCGATGTCGGAGCTGGTCAGGAACGGGCTGGTGCACTGGATAAGCACCGCGACAACGGCGTCGGCGCCGATGGTGTCGAGCGCGTGCAGCACGGCCGATTCGGAGGTGGCCGTGTCGCCGCTGAGCTCGGCGGGGCGGGCGACGATCTCGGCGCCGGCGTTGCGGGCCACCTCGGCGATCAGCGGGTCGTCGGTGGACACCACGACCCGCTGGACCAAGCGGGCCGCTCTGGCCGCCCGGACCGCGCGCACGACGAGGGGCACACCGCCGACCGGGGCGAGGTTCTTGCCCGGTACGCCTTTCGACCCACCGCGGGCGGGGATGACGGCCACGACGGCCGCAGTCATGCCGGGGTCGGTGTTCACAGGCCGGCCAAACGTTTGATCCGCGGCTCGAGGTTGTTGACGCCGAGGTGGTAACCGCGCCGGGCGGTCGCACGGAGAGCTCGGCTGGGCCATGACGTCGCAACGGAATCGCGCGTCGATGCGCTGATTGGAACGCCGTAGACGTCAACACCGTGCTTGGCCAGCAGGAAGGGCAGGTAGCTCGCCGCGTCGGTGGCATCCCACCACGCTCGCAACGGTGGCCGCGGGGCAGCTGCGAGCGCCGTGATACGCCGGGCGGCCTCGGCGAACGGCTCGGGGTCGTCCACGCCGTTGTTCGCGGCCCAGCCGGGGTCGGTCTTCGGCACCGTACCGGCATGCAGAGCAGCCCACGAAGCAAAGACCCCGGCACCAAGGAAGACGTGGTTGCCCAACGATTCGCGAATGCCGAAGTCGGTGAGTATCGCGGTCGGAATGTGACGGTGCATGGCCTCGATGGCCGCAGTGGAGCTGACCGTGACGCACAGATCGGTCCGGTCCAGCACGTCGGACATGGACCCGTAGATCAGCTCTACGTTGGCGGGCAGCCGCCGGCGGCGCAGCAAGGTCGCGAAGTGGTAGGGCTCCACGTGGGTGGTCCGCTCGCCGGGCCGACTACGCAGCTTGACGAGCACCCGACGCGACGGGTTTGTGGTCGCGTGTTCGAGGACCTGCGCTATGGCGTACCGGCGCTCGTCGCGGGTCTCGGGCACCCCGGGCTGGGTCACGAAGGTAGTCGTGAACGGGCGTTTGCGTCCCGCCGCGGTGGGGTCGTACACGCGCCCGCTCAGGAACGGCAACGAAGCCTGCACGACCGAATCCGGGTCGGCGTCGACGGCCGCCAGCACGTCGCGGAAGGAGCGCGCATCACTGGCCGAGTTCGCCAGCACGAGGTCAGCGCCGGCCCGCAGCAACAGGCCGTCGATCGCGCGCTCGTAGACCAGGCCGACGTAACCGGTGACCACGATCGGCCGGTCCGCCCGACCGCGCCAGGCGTGCGCCAACGCACGGATGAGTGCTTGTACCGCACCTCCCATACAGGCCAGCACGACGATGCTGGCGTCGGTATCGGCCAGATCGCCGACCAGCTCGCCCATAGTCGAGCGACGCAGGCTGTCCGCCGTGTAACCGGTGTCGTCCAGCTGCCGATCGCTCGGGGTCGCCCGACCCTGGACCAGAATGGTGTGCACCCGCACGTCGACGCCAGGCGCCAGTCGGCGCGCCAGGGCCGCTCCCCACTTCCAGCGGGTATCCGAGTCGGCGATCACGTAGATGTCGCACGTTTCAGTTCTGGTCACGGGGTGTCGACTGCCGGGTTCGAACGAACGCTCAACCGTGGGGGAGGGACTGACACCGCTCAGATGCTAAGGAGCCGACCTTGACTGGGAACCGTTTTCAGGTGGCGTGACACGTACCTTCAGATGAAGGGAGCGTGAAGAAACTCATTAGTGTGAATTCTGTTGTGCGCAGACGTTCGCGGTCATCGGCACGCGCCGGCTACGTCCGCTCAGCTCGTAGTCGTGGTCCGGTCGTGTCGCGTCCACCTCGTGTTCATCGCCCTACGCGATCATGCATCCGTGGGCAACGAAGAACCGATTCTCAGCGTCGTCCTGCCGGTCCGCGACGCCGAACCATTCATCGCCGACGCGTTGAACTCCCTGCGACACAACACCGATCCGGATTTCGAGTTCATAGTCATCGATGACGGCTCTGTGGACGGCACGTCCGAGGTCATCGCCGACCACGCCGAGTTGCTCCCACAGATGCGGGTCGTCCGCCATGACCGCGCCGTCGGGTTGGCCGACGCCCGTAACGTCGGTATCGACGAAGCCCGGGGCCGTTACGTGACGTTCCTCGACGGAGACGATTGGCTGGCGCCGGGTTACCTCACCCAGCTGGTGACCGCGATCGAGACGCTGGCCTGCGACTTCGTACGCGTCGACCACGTCCAAGTAAAGGGCCGTCAACGTATGGTGTTTCGGGCTCCGGAGGCACGCCGCGGTGTCGTGCTCGATCCCCGCTCCGGCATCCTGCCGGCCTTCAAGAGCACGATGGTCGACTATCCGTACGCCTGGGCCGGGGTCTACCGACGCGACCTGGGGCCGCGGCTGAAATTTCCGGCCGGCCTGCACACGGCTGAGGACCGCCCGTGGATCTGGCGCCTGCACCGGGAAGCCCACAGTTACGCGGTTGTCTCGCTGGCCGGGGTCTTCTACCGGCGGCAGGTGGCCAATTCCCTGACGCAGACCGGCGACCTGCGGCAGCTGCACTTTCTCGACGCGTTCACGCTGGTGTTGGACCAGGTCGCCACCGAGCCGACCCTGCAACTCAAAGCCGTCCGGCAGTACCTCGCGGTGCTCGCGCATCAACTCCGGTTGGCTGGGCGGATGGATCGTTCGACCAGCCGACACATGCTTGACCAGGCGCGCGGCCTGCTCGACGCTATTCCGACCGATGTACTGATCGAGGCCACGCCGACGGATGCCCGGGCTCGCGTCCTGCGCCCCATCCTGGGCACTGGTCCCGGGCGGCGGCGACGTCGAGCGGCGCCCATAGCGAAAGCCCTCGCGTGACTCAGGTCTTTTACTGTTCGACCTTCTTCGGGGCCCTGACGCTCAGCGCCGCCATCGACGCCGGGTGCTTCGCCGGTGGTGATGAACACCGGTTGCTGATCGTGTCCTCGAACGCGGCCGTTCCCGAGGTCACCGTCCGCGTCGACCACACGCCCGGGTTCGAGACCCTGCGCGGCCGCTTCGACGAAATTGTCTTCTGGAACGAGCTCATTGCGCCGTTGCATCCCGCCGACTGGTCCCCGGGCGCGGCGGAGCTACCGATGCTCAGTCGCCTGGTGGGAGCGCGGCTGGGGTTGGACGTCGTCAGCGAACTGGTGGTGGAATCCATCGCGGTGGCCCCCGCCCGGACGATCGCGGGGCTGCTGCGGGACTGTCCGATCACCGTCTTCTCGGACGGTCTGATGAGCTACGGGCCGACGCGCGATGCTCTGCCGACCGACATCGGCGGTCGGGTGCGCCGCGTGCTCTACCTGGACCTGGTGCCGTTCCTGGAGCCGCTGCTGCTGCGCGAGTACGACGTCAAGATCGAAGCGGTACCGCGCGCGGCGTTCACCCGGGTACTGGCTCAGCTCCCGGAACCTCCCGGGGCCGGCGCAGCCCGCGGCTGTCCAGTGATCGTCGGCCAGTACCTGTCCGCAGTGGGTATCGGGACGCGTGACGACGAGGCCACCCTGCACGCCGACATGCTGCGGGCACTCGCGGCCCGGGGGTACGGCCACGTCGTGTTCAAACCGCACCCCGCCGCTGGAACCGGTCAGGTCCGCCGCTTGCGGGCGGTCGCGGCCGGGCTGGGGGTGCAGCTCACCGTGGTCGAGGACTCGGTGTCGGCGGAGGCCTGGTTGCGGGTGGCCCGCCCTGAGCTGGTGGTGTCCTGCTTCTCGACCGCGCTGCTCACCGCGTCGTGTTACTTCGATCTGCCCGTGGCCACGATGGGATGCGCGGCGGCACTCGAGCAGCTCACGCCTTACCAGAACAGCAACCGCATACCGGTCACCCTCGTCGATGCGCTCATCCCTGAGCTCGACATCGACGGAACCATCACCCCGCCGGTGCCGGCCGACGTGGCGCAACTCGTGCAGGCGGTCGGGTACTGCATGCAGCCCCTTCGCAACCCCGACCTGCGAGAGTCGGCCGTCGCGTATCTCCGCGAGTACGGATCGGCCCGGTACTTCAAGCGCCGCCGGCTCGAGGCGACCGGCCTGGTGCCCAGGCCGCGGTTGCAGCGCGCGTCGCTGAAAATCGTCGGCAGCCGGGGCCGTCGGGTGGTCGCGCGATTACGACGGTGACGCGGCCCTGTTTGGCCGTTGAGCGAGCTCCTGGCTGTTAGCGTGCGCAGCGTGGGCCACCCGGTGTCTCGACGTCGATTCCTCGGCCTGTCGATCACGGCCGGCGCGGTGGCCGCAGCGTTGTCCGGATGCACCGAGTCGGCCCAGCGCAGCCCCACGACCGTGACGCCGGTGTCGGCCGGTGGGATCAGCCCCGGAGGCCCCGCCCTGTCCGCACGGCCCGGGTCGGGATCGCTCGGGCCGGCGGCCAGCGAGGCCCGGATGAACGGCACGTATGACTGGCATCTGGGTCCGATCGGGGCGCCGGACGCCGTCGAGGGCTTTACGAACAAGACCGATGTCGCCCCGGGCGAGTCCTTCACGCTGTTCATCTCCTCCACGGCGAACCTGGTTGACGTCGAGGCGCTGCGGATGGGCGCCTACCGACACGGCCACGCCCGCTTGGTGTGGTCCAAGCGGGGAGTCCGCGTGCACCGGCAGGTCAAGGCCACGCTGCAGGCGCACACCTTCATGAACACGGCCGAGTGGGAGCCCACGCTCACCGTCCCGACCCACGGCTGGCCCGAAGGCGCGTACCTGCTCCGGCTGAGCTGCGCCGATGGCGGTCGCTACGTCCCGGTGATCGTTCGCTCCGAGGACGCGAGCGGCCGGATTCTGATCGTGCACGCCACGTCGACGTGGGCCGCGTACAACCTGTGGGGCGAACGCAGCCTGTATCAAGGACCCGGTGGGCCCGACGACTACGTCAACCGCTCCCGCGTGGTGAGCTTCAACCGCCCGTACGACAAGCGTGGAGCGGAGAAGTTCCTGGCCTTCGAACGGCCGGTGGTCGAGCTGGCCGAACGGCTGCGACTGCCGTTGGCCTACACCACGAGCGCGCACGTGCATACCAATCCCCAGCTGCTGATGAGCGCTTCCGCGATCATCTCCCTCGGGCACGACGAGTACTGGACGCCACGGATGCGGTCCAACGTGACCGCGGCGCGCGACGCCGGCGTCAATGTGGCCTTCCTGGGCGCCAACGCCTGCTTTCGCCGCATCCGCTTCGAGCCCGGTGGTGGCGGGGACAACCGTCATGTGGTCTGTTACAAGACGGACTGGCGCAACGACCCGATGCACGGCGTTGACGACGCGCTGGTCACCAACGACTTCCGCCAGAATCCCAAACCCGACCCGGAATGCACGCTCACCGGCACCTACTACGAGGCCTACCCGGCCGCGGGGGCCTACCAGGTGCTCGCTGCGGACAGTTGGTTGTTCGCCGGCACCGGAGCCAAGAAGGGCTCGAAGTATCCGGGGCTGATCGGTCCTGAATACGACCGGGTGAACCCGGTGGTGGAGCTACCGCGCCCGATGCAGGTCCTGGCGCATTCGCCGATCCGCTGCAAGCGCACGAACACCTACTCCGACTCGGCCTACTACACGACCGACAGCGGCGCCGGTGTGTTCAACGCGGGCACAATGAACTGGACCAGGGCGCTGTTTCCGTTGCCCAACCGGGGCTTCTCGCCGCAGACCTCGGCCTTCGTACAGCGGGTGACGGCGAACCTGCTCAACGCATTCAAGGGCGGTCCGGCCGGGGCGCGGTTCCCCGCCGTCGACAACCTCGACCACGTCAAGCCCTACGTCGGCGACCCGACCTGGGACCGCCACGACCTGTGGTGACCGGGGTCGGCTGAGCCCCGCCGACGGGATGGGCCCGGGGCCAACCGTGGCCGCAGCGTCCCCTGCAGTTGGCCCACTGGCTATGTACAACGTTGCAAGAATTTGCGACGCTGAGGCCCCGGGGGATGTATCCGGGTCTCAACGTGGAGGTCCGCATGCGCAGGTTGGCCGCGGTAGGCACAGCGATATTGATGGGCGCGGGACTGATGATCGCGAGCGGTCCGGCGGGGGCGACACCCCGGTCGTTGTCGGCCGTCACGCCGTCCTCGTCGAGCCCTTCGTCGCCGCCCAGCTCGCCGGGTGCCGTCGCGCCCACGTATCGCAACCCGCTGGACCTGCAGCTGCCCGGCGGCGGACAGGCGGCCAGCTGTGCCGATCCGAGCGTCCTGCCAGGGCGCACCGGGAAGCGACGGACGTGGTACCTGTACTGCACGTCGGACGCGCTGAGTGCCACCGAGGTCGGCGCCAACGGCGTTCTGGTCCAGCACGAGGTGCCCATGTTCACCTCGTCCGATCTCACCCACTGGCGCTACGCCGGGGACGCGTTCCCGACCAAGCCGGCGTGGGTCACCGGTGACATCTGGGCGCCGGATGTGGTCTTTCACGGGGGCCGATATTTGATGTACTTCACCGCCTCGAACACCAACATCGACGGGGGTGGGTCGGCGATCGGTGTGGCCACGAGTACCAGCCCGACGGGGCCGTGGCAGGCCATGTCCACTCCGGTAGTGGCCCCATCCTTGCTCCCGGGCGGCGCGCGCTGGGACTTCGACCCAGAGGTCGTCTACGTCGGTGCCAAGGCCTACCTCTACTTCGGCAGTTACTTCGGCGGCATCAGCGTGCGTGAACTCGGCCCAGACGGTCTGACGTCGGACCCGGCCACCGAGACTCCGATCGCGATCGACAACCGCTACGAGGGAACGTTCATCGTTCGGCGTAACGGATGGTTCTACTTCATGGGTTCGGCCACCAACTGTTGCAACGGGCCACTGACCGGTTACGCCGTGTTCGTCGCCCGGTCCCGTAGCCCGCGCGGTCCCTTCCTCGATGAGGACGGACGATCCATCTTGTCCGCGCGGGTGGGTGGCACACCGCTGCTCACGCAGAACGGCAATCGGTGGGTCGGCACCGGTCACGACGCAGTGCTCACTGACTACAGCGGCCAACAGTGGATCGTCTATCACGCGGTCGACCGCAACGACCCCTACTACGCGAACAACGTCGGCTACACCAAGCGCCCGGCGTTGATCGATCCGCTCGACTGGCGTAACGGCTGGCCCGTGGTGCGTGGCGGTCGGGGGCCATCGGACGCCCCTCGGCCCGGCCCGGCGGCCCAGCCCGGCCAGCGGACGGCGTACCGGCCGGCCTTCGTCCGTGACCCGCGCCCGGGCCGGGTGGTCCAGGCCCGGTCAGACGATTTCGCCGGCTCGACCTTGTCCTCGCGCTGGACGTGGGTCCGCCCGCCGGCGCCGACGACCTACGCGGTCACCCACGGCGCGTTGTCCTGGCAGACGCAGGCCGCCGACCTGCACCCGCCGACGACCCCGCTGTCGTCGGTGCTCACCGAGCCGGCGCCGTCCGGTGACTACGTCGTCGAGGCCAAGGTCTCCGTGTCGGTACCGGCAAGCGGGTGTTGCCAGAACTACGTCCAGGGCGGGTTGATGATCTACGGCGGGGACGGCCACTACGTGAAGCTGGCCTCGGTCTCGATCTTCGACACCCGGCAGAGCGAGTTCGGCCTCGAGAATACGCCTGCGCCCACCGGCTATCCCGACTACGGCAACACGGTTGCTGGGCCGGTGGGCTACTGGACCTACCTGCGCATCGTGCACACCGGGGCCGATCTCTACACCGCGTACACCAGCCTGGACGGCACCCACTGGGACCACGGCGGAGCCTGGACGGCGTCGTTGACCACGCCTCGCATCGGTTTGATCTCGATGGGCGGAGCGGGGTTCACCAGCAAGTTCGCCTACGTTCGGGTCTCCACCCTGCGCTGAGCGGACTCCGTCTCGATCGGAACCGATGCGCTTGGGTCTCGGTCAGCGCTGGAGCGCGACCCGGGGCGTAACGTCGCAGCGAGGTCGACACCGCGGCCCGTCCTGCGAACGCACCGATTTTCCCCGCTCACCGGCCAGCCTGTGAGCTGCTCTTGGCGTGCGTTCGCCACGATCCATCGAGCGGTCCAGCTCGCGATGCAGGGAGCGAACCATGAAGGCTTTGACGTGGCAGGGCAACGCTGATGTGCGAGTCGAAGAGGTTCCCGATCCGCAGATCCAGGAGCCCAACGACGTGATCATCAAGGTGACGTCGACCGCCATCTGCGGTTCGGACCTGCACCTGTACGGCGTGCTCGGACCCTTCTTGAAGCCCGGTGACATCCTCGGCCACGAGACCATGGGCATCGTTACGGAGATTGGTTCGGACATCACCAACCTGTCCGTGGGCGACCGGGTCGTCATCCCGTTCAACATCTCCTGCGGGCACTGCTGGATGTGCGAGCGCGGCTTGTTCGCCCAGTGTGAGACGACCCAGGTGAAGTCCGAGGGCAAGGGCGCGTCGCTGTTCGGCTACACGTCGTTGTACGGCTCCGTGCCCGGCGGCCAGGCCGAATACCTGCGCGTCCCGCAGGCCCAGTTCGGACCGATCAAGATCCCCGACGGCACTCCGGACGAGCAGTTCCTGTACCTGTCGGACATCCTGCCCACGGCGTGGCAGGCGGTGGCGTACGCCGACACCCCGCCCGGGGGCACGCTGGCGGTGCTCGGCCTCGGACCGGTCGGTCAGTTCGCCGCCCGCATCGGCAAATACCTCGGTGCGGAAAGGGTGATCGGTGTCGACTCGGTACCCGAGCGGCGCGCGTTGGCCGAGCGCTTCGGGATAGAGACCTTCGACCCGAGCCAGGTCGACGCCGTCGCGCCGACGCTGCTCGACATGGTCGACGGTCGTGGTCCGGACGCCGTCATCGACGCGGTCGGCATGGAGGCCCACGGCCACGATCACCCGGTGGGTGGCAAGTTGGCTTCGGCGGCCCAGAAAGTGGTGGGTCTGCTGCCCGACGCGGTGGCCCAGCCCCTGACCGACAAGGTCGGCATCGACCGTCTCGACGCGCTGTACGCGGCGTTCAAGGGCGTTCGTCGCGGTGGCACCGTGTCGATCAGCGGCGTGTACGGCGGGGAAGCCGACCCCATCCCGATGATGGAGTTGTTCGACCGCGGAGTTCAGGTGCGGATGGGACAGGCCCACGTCAAGCGGTGGATCGACGACATCATGCCGCTGGTCATGGACCCCGCGGACCCGCTCGGCACGCAGCAGTTGGCCACGCACCACCTGCCGCTGAGCGAGGCCACCCACGGCTACGAGATCTTCCGGGCCAAAGCGGACGGGTGCATCAAGGTCGTGCTGCACCCCTAACCGGCTGAGGTCATGCCGCGCGGCCATGCCGCGTACGCATCGATGGGTGACGCGGCTGAACTCGCGTGACCGGTCAGGGGTCGGACAGGGGTCGGACAGCACAGTGAGGAGTTCGCGCCAGCGGGGCATCCGTGTCAGCGTGCGGTCGACTGGCTAGGCGCAAACGGCGCACCGTGGCCTGGGACGATCAGTATCGGTTTCAGCGCCAGAATCTGTTCTCGAGAGTCGGTCAGCACTGTGCGATCAGCGGCAAACGGGTCCTCGGCCGGTCCATCTGCACCCCACCACAGGTGCGTCAGAACAATCAGTCCGTTGTCGGTCTGCACCAGGGTGCTCACGTCTTGGTCAGTGTGACCAGGCGTGGCCAGCAGCTGTACCGCGGGAGAGACAAAGAAGTTGCCCGGCTCATGGTCGATCCAGAGGTCATCGACGTAGGTCGCCATTACGTCGTGCACCTTCGCGTTCGGGAAGAGTGCGATGTTCACGGTGTGGTCAGGGTGGTGATGGCTGATGACGATGTCGGTGACGTCCTCTGGCTCGAGCCCTAGTCCCTGCAACGGCTCCAGCAATAACGAGCGGCTTGCCACCATTCCTGGGTCGATCACAATCACGGCACCTGCATCGCGGACCAACGTGCAGGTACTCGCCACGCGATCGTCGGCGTAGCCAACGGTCAGGATCTGAAGCCGAGCAGTAGGCGACACCGGATCTCCTGGGTCTAGTTGGGCTTGGTCTTGCGCGTCACGGGCCTCGTGGCGGTGGACTTACCAGGCGCTGATCTCGATGCCTGGGTCCGCGATTCGATGGCGCCGATGACCGCTTCGATCACGGCATGGAAGATGTCCTGCTCGGAGAGGTCGGCGAGTTCTTTGGCGTGTGCACTGGTGGTCGGGTATTCCGAGCGGGAAAGTAGCCCGTAGACCTGGGTCCACGCCGATGCGTCCTTCTTGCGCAGGGCCGGCTCGAGATTGGCAAATGCCGCTGCCTGACCGGTCAACGAAAGCATCGCATCGACGAGAGCTCTGTAATACAAGGCTGTTTCTGCCGGCGGAAGGCCGGCTCGAGAAATCGTCGTGAGGATCAGTTCGACCATGGCCCGCTCGGCGCGGCCCCCGGTGATACGGGCGAACGTGATACTCGTGACCGCCGGGTAGCGCAGGTTGGTCGCGTTGGACGAGCTCGTGATCGAACGCAGCGTCTCGCGCCAGTCATCGGACTCGACGACCGCGTCCAGGGTCATCGCGATGATGCGATCGCTTACCGCGAGGACGAGCTCGTCCTTGTCACGGAAGTGCCGATAGAAGGCCGTCGCGTCCACGCCCAGCTCTCGGCCCAGACGGCGCACGGTGAGCGCGCCGGCACCTTCTCGTTCCGTGAGCTCCAGCGCAGCGTCCACGATCGCGTCCGCGGACAGAACGACGCTTTCGCCGTTGGCGGCGGTGCGACGGGCACGCGCGGCGGGCCTCGATGCGGGCTTGCCCAGTGCAGCCACGCTCACTCCTTCGCTGAGAGCCCCATGCGCAAGACTAGACGCTACACGTGTTGTCAACAGTGTTGACAACAGCGCGGATCAGGGGTTTCCTGCTAGCACACGTATTGGTGGAGGTGGTAATGGGTTCGACCGGGGCTGTGGTGTTCCGCAACGGCAGGGTGTTCCGCGCGGACGCGGGCCGGACGTGTGCCGAAGCGATCGCCATCAGTGATGGGGTCATCGTCGCCGTGGGTGGTGATCGGGAGGTCGCGGACTTCGTGCCGGCGGCGGATGAGGTCGTCGACCTCGACGGTCGCTTGGTGATCCCTGGCTTCATAGATGCCCACATCCACCCGGTGCTGGGCGGCGTCGAACTCGGGCGCTGCGATCTCGGCGAGTATTCCTCCCCGGACGGGTACGCCCAGGCGATTGCGCACTACGTAAAGGCGCACCCGAACCGGACGTGGGTGATCGGCGGAGGCTGGTCACTACCGGCGTTCCCCGACGGTCGCCCGACCAGCCAGTTGCTCGATGTGGTGGTCGGCGACCGGCCGGCGTTCTTCATCAACCGAGATCACCATTCGGCCTGGGTGTCGGGCGCAGCTCTGCGCCAGGCCGAGATCGACGCTCGCACCCCTGATCCGCGGGACGGGCGGATCGAGCGTGATTCCGATGGCGCCCCGACCGGATTACTGCACGAGGGCGCAATCGGCCTGGTCGAACGGCTGCTCCCCGCACCGAGCCAGAAGGAATACGACGAAGCCCTGCGTCGCGCGCAGAAGTATCTGCACAGCCTCGGCATCGTCGGCTGGCAGGACGCCCTCGTGGACGTCGCGGCATCAGTCGGCCCACACAGTACGTACCTGCGTGCGGCTGAGCACGGTTGGCTGACCGCGCGGGTGGACGCGGCACTGTGGTGGGATCGCGAGATTGCCGCCGCCGATGTCGAGACCCACGTCGGCCTGCTGGACGATGTGCGGCGAGCCGTAGCGGAACGCGGGCACCTGTACCGAGCCAATACGGTCAAGGTGATGCAGGACGGCGTCGCGGAGACCTTCACCGCGGGGCTGCTCGAGCCCTACCTCGACGGCTGCGGTCATCCCACTGACAACCGGGGCCTGTCGTTCCTCCCCCCCGAGCTCTTGAACCACGTCGTGACCGGGCTGGACCGGGCCGGATTCGGCATCCACTTTCACGCCCTCGGTGACCGAGCCGTCCGCGAGGTGCTCGACGCACTCGCGCTTGCTCGCATCACCAACGGCACCTCGGATCGCCGCCACCAGTTGGCGCATCTGCAGGTCGTGCACCCGGACGACATTGCGCGGTTTCGCGCCGTCGGCGCGATCGCAAACCTCCAACCGCTGTGGGCATGCCATGAGCCGCAGATGGATGAGCTCACGATCCCGTTCCTCGGTCCGCAACGGGTTAGCTGGCAGTACCCGTTCGCCGCCCTGCACGACGCGGGGGCTGCACTTGCGATGGGTAGCGACTGGCCCGTGAGCAGCCCGGATCCCCTGCTCGGGATTCAGACCGCAGTGACGCGGCTCGCGGCCAACGCCCCGGTTGGGACGCCACCTCTAGACGCTGCCCAGGCGCTTGGCCTGGCCGACTCGCTGGTCGCCTACACCGCAGGGTCGGCGTTCGCGGCACACCGCGAGAGCACTTTGTCCGTAGGTGCGCCGGCCGACATCGTCATCCTCGATCGTGATGTTTTCGCCCTCGACGCCGAGCGAATTCACACCGCCCGTGTGCAGCGCACCTATGTGGGCGGCCACCTCGTCCACAGCTCTGAATAACCCCGCGCGCAACCTGAGATACCTGAGATAGGAGACACCATGGCCACCACCCGGCTTGTCACCGCTGTCTGCGGAGCCGCTTCCCTCGCCGTTCTGCTCGCGGCTTGCTCCGGTTCCAGCGGGTCGAGTTCGCCGACCGGCGGAGCCGTGACGGGTGTCTCGAAGTCCACGTTCCAGATCGGCACGGCCAAAGGCACGGTCGGCAACGTCAACTGGTATGGCGACTACCGCCCGCCGATCAGCCTCGATCCGCTCGCGCTCGCGGACTATCCCGAAGAGACCGTCATCCCCAACATGTGCGAGCCGTTGCTGCGGGTCGGGGCGAATTACGCGATCACGCCGGGCCTGGCCACGGCAACGGACTACGTCGATCCGACTCACCTCCGGCTGACGATCCGCAGCGGCGTGAAGTTCTGGGACGGAACGACGATGACGGCGACCGATGTGGCCTACAGCCTGAACCGCAACATTGACCCGAAGGTGGAGTCGAACTACGCGGCCAACTTCCAGCGGGTGGCCTCGATCGTTGCTACCAATCCGACCACGGTCACGATCACGTTCAAGCGGCCCACCACCGAGTTCGATCCCGTGCTGGGGACTCTGAGCGGCGCGGTCGTGGAGAAGGCGTTTGCCGTCAAGGCCGGCCGTGCGTTCGGCAGCCCGCAGAAGGGCGTCATGTGTACCGGGCCGTACAGGTATGCCTCCTTCGATGGCACGAGCAAGCTGGTGATGACGAAGAACCCCAGCTATTGGGACCCGGCGCACGCGGCGCACGCGTCATCGTTCACCTTCATCTACCCGGCCGATCCCTCCGCCCTGGCCAACGCCTTCACGTCGGGCAAGATCGACGGCGGTTTCGACGTGCCGTCCGGTCTACTCTCCACACTCAAGTCTTCGACCACCGGCAAGACCTACGTTGGTGCGGCTGGTTCCACGCCCGAGAACGTCGACCTGCTCATCGCGAAGAGCACCGGAACCCTCAGCGACGTCCGCGTCCGACAAGCCCTGTCGATGGTGATCGACCGGGCCGGCATTGCGAAGAAGGTGTATGACAACACGGCCGACCCGCTTTACCGGCTCTCCGGCCCCGGTGTCTGGGGCTATGCGCAGCCAACATTCCAGGCGGCCTACACACCAATTGCCGAGAACCTGAGTGCGGCAAAGAAACTCATCACCGCGGCCGGAGCCGCAGGCAAGCCGGTCACACTGGGATACCCGACCGGCGACGCGCAGAGCACCCAGATCACGACCGTCATCCAGCAGGCGGGCAACGCAATCGGGCTCAAGGTGAAGATCCAGGGGTTGCCCAGCCAGCAATACGGGTCGCTGTTCGCTGACGCGAAAGCTCGGACGCCGTTCGATGCCTTTCTCACGAAAAGCTACGTCGAAGTGCCCGAGCCGCTCTTCCAGGACAGCCTGCTCGGCGCAACCGGCGGTGACAACAACTTCAGCGGCTACAGCAACCGCACCGTCGACTCTGCGTTGAACGCAGCCTGGGGCACGAGCGACCCGACGGCCCGAGCCAAGCTCCTGATCACCGCGGAGAACGAACTCGCGCAGGACCTGCCGGCGATCCCGATCGTCCAGCCTCGTTCGACGGTGTATCTGTCGGACAAGCTCGCGGGAGCCACCCTGAGTTTCTCGTTCATGGCATCACCCTGGGCTGCCGCCGTCGGTGGCCGGTAACTGCGGTGTCGACGACGGGGACTGCGCGATGATGGGGTTCTTGGCGAGGCGACTCGCCGGCCTGGTCGCAACGCTGCTCATTGCCAGCTTCGTCGTCTACGCGAGCATCTATGTGGCGCCCGGCAGTCCAGAGAACGTTCTGTTCGGCTCACATCCGCCACCGGAAGCCACCCGCCAAGCGATCCGGCACTATCTCGGCCTCGACCAGCCTTTCCTGACCCGGTGGGTGCACTGGCTCGGCAACGTCGCACAGGGCGATTTCGGTACGTCGTTGATCTCCCAGCAAAGCGTCGCGGCCCGAATCGCGCATCCCATGACGATCACCTTGGCGCTCGTCGGGTACTCCGCGGTGATCGTGCTGATCACGGGGATCGGCCTGGGCGTGCTCTCTGCGCTCCGTCCCGGAGTTGTGGACATGGTGATCACCGCGTTCACCTCGCTCGCGACGGCGCTGCCGGCCTTCGTCGCCTCGTCGGTGGCGATCTCCATCTTCGCCGTCCGGTTCCGGATCTTCCCGGCCTACGGGCTCGAGCCGGGCTTGTTCGGCTGGATTCGTAGCCTCACCCTGCCCGCCCTGTGCCTGGCGACGATCTCGCTCGGCCTTCTCGCCCGCACGACACGCGCCGTCGCCAAAGAGCAGCTTGCCTCCGACGTAGTCCAGACCGCCCGGGCCCGCGGAATAAGCAACGTCCGGATCGTCCGCAGCCATGTGCTGCGGCTTTCGGCCAACTCCGTGGTCACGATCGCCGGTCTACAGGTGGCGGGCCTGTTCGCAGCCGCGGTCGTCGTCGAGAACGCGTTCGGGCTCGGTGGTCTCGGGCAGTTGCTCATCTCCTCCGTCCAACAGAAGGACTTTCCGGTGGTTCAGGCAATCTCGCTGCTCTTCGTTTTTGCCTTCGTCGGGCTGAACACTGTGGCTGACATCGTGAACGCCGTCCTCGACCCGCGTCTTCGCAACCGCGGGGGCGCATCGTGACCAGATTGGCCGCCCGCCGAGCCAACCTCGGGACCTCCGGATGGATAGCGACGACCATCCTGACGCTGGTTGTGGGGTGCGCGGTTTTCGCGTCGTTTATTGCGCCGCACAATCCGGATACCGGGAGCTTGCTCGACGCCTTTGAAGGCCCGACCGGCGCCCACCTGCTGGGAACGGACTCAACTGGACGTGACATCGCGTCGCGGCTCATCTACGGCGCGCAAACCAGTCTTGCGGGGCCGGCGGCGATCATCATCCTGTCGCTACTCATCGGCGTGCCGATCGCGCTCGCCGCCGCCTGGCGCGGGGGCGCGGTGGCCTTCCTCGTCAACCGGCTGCTCGACATCATCTTCGCGATCCCTGGTTTGCTCCTCGCCATTCTGACGGTGTCGCTATTCGGTGCCGGGCTCTGGCCAGCGGTCATCGCGCTCGCGGTCTCCTACGTCCCCTACGTCGCGCGAGTCGTGGTTGCCGCGGCCGAGCGGGAACGCCGTCTCGACTACGTCACGTCGCTCTCGGTGCAGGGCGTGGGGGTCTTTCGCATCACCGCCGGCCACATGTTGCGCAACCTCGCGCCGTTGATCGTCGGTCAGGCCACCGTCGCGTTTGCCTACGCCCTCGTTGACCTCGCGTCGCTCTCGTTCCTAGGGTTGGCGGTTCAGGCACCACGGGCGGACTGGGGTGTCATGGTCAGTGATCATGACGCGATCCTGCAGGGCCATCCGAACCAAGCGATCGCGGCGAGTGTGGCCATCGTCGCGACCGTCCTCTCCCTCTTCACTCTCGGCGCCCGACTCTCCGGCGAGCAACCACGCCGCCGAGGACTCTCCCTTCCCCGACGTCCAGGGCGCACGCCGGTAGAGGTGACGTCATGACACTCTTACCCGATCCTCACGGCGAACTGCTTCCCGCTCTGTCCATCGAGAACCTGCGGCTCACGGTGCGCGGACCGAGATCCGATGCCAAAGTATTGCTCGGAGTCGACCTCGAAGTAGGTCGTGGTGAATCGCTCGGGCTCGTCGGCGAATCGGGTTCCGGGAAATCCATGACCCTGCGCGCGATCACCGCGCTGGGCCCGCCCGGTTCGCGAGTGTCCGGATCGATTCGCGTGGCCGGCACAGACGTGCTCGCGGCCAGTGGACGCACCCTTCGTCGGCTCCGCGGCCGTGAAGTCGGGCTGATATTCCAGGACCCGCGCAGCGCGATCAACCCCACCCGACGCATTGGGGACTTTCTCTTGGAGGCCTGCCGCGATGCCGGTGACGATCTGGCCGCGGCACGGGCGCGCGCGGTGGAGTTGCTACACGGCATGGGCATCCCCGATGCGGAACGACGTATGAAGCAACACCCGTTCGAGCTCTCCGGTGGTCTACTGCAACGCATCATGATTGCGTCTGTTCTACTTCCTCGACCGACGCTCATTCTGGCCGATGAGCCGACCACCGCCCTCGACGTCACCACCCAATCCGATGTGCTCGTACTCACCGACGATCTCCGTCGCGCGCAGGGCACCGCCATGGTCTTCGTCAGCCATGACCTCGACCTGGCACTGGCCGTCTGCACTCGGGTCGCAGTCATGTACGCCGGGATGATCGTCGAGACCGGCACCGCCCAGGGACTGCGGGACCAACCGCGCCACCCGTACACGATCGGGCTCCTCGGCTCCCGGCCACCGCTCGATCGGCGTCTGGACCGGATTCCGGCAATCCCGGGAATCCCGTTGGCCGCAGCAAGCTATGCCTCGGGCTGCCCGTTCCTCGATCGGTGCCCGATCCGCCTCGAGCGATGCCGACGAGAGCTGCCAGCCTTGGTGCCGACGTCCACCGGAAGCGCCCGTTGCCACCGCTCCACTGAAATCGCATCGGGCGCCATCTCGATCGACTTCAGCGCTACCGGATCCGCAGGAGCGGTAGGCGACGCGCAATGAGCATCGTCGAGGTGAGTGGTCTGACGAAACGCTATGGCTCGAACGTCGTTCTGGATGACGTCAGTTTCTGCATCGATGAAGGACGGACTCTTGCTGTCGTGGGTGAATCCGGCGCCGGAAAGTCGACGATCGCGGCCATCGTCACCGGCTCCACGCCCGCCACCGCCGGCACCGTTGTCGTCGCCGGCGAAGGCCGGAGCCACGGCAGCCGATCTACCCGACTGCGCCGCCGCCGCGGCAGGCAACTACAGCTGGTGGCACAAGATCCGTTCACCAGCCTCGACCCTCGCCAGGCCGTAGGGGCAGCCATCGCCGAGGTCATCGCGTTGCATGACACCCTGGATCGTCCCGCAAGGCGCGCGCGCGTGCTCGAACTCCTCGACGCCGTGGGACTCGCGGCAAGTCACGCCTCCGTCTATCCGAGACGCTTGTCCGGAGGTCAGCGACAACGAGTTGCGATTGCGCGCGCTCTCGCCGCCCGCCCCGCGGTGATCGTCTTGGACGAAGCGGTCTCAGCCCTGGACGTCTCGGTACAAGCGCAGGTACTCAATCTCCTCGCAGACCTGCAGCGACGTACGAACACGGCCTACCTGTTCATCACCCATGATCTTGGCGTCGTTCGGCAGATCGCGGACGACGTACTGGTGCTACGAGATGGACGCACTGTCGAGCAAGGTTCGGCGGACGACGTGCTGACCAGCCCCACAAGCCCTTACACCCAGGAACTCCTTGCGGCTACACCTCGCCCGGACTGGGTTCCACAGCGTCGCAATCATTGAGACCCGTACGTCAGAACGCACAGCCGATTGCCGAACCGAAACCCACCCACCGTGGGCGCGCCTCGTGCCCCAAACCGAGCAAAGAAGCCACCCAGAGAACCCCGATGACGCAAACTCAGGAGAGTCCGGCAGGATCACCTGCCATGACCGCCCTGAACAACGCGACCCTCGCCAACCTCTCGACGCTCCTGCCCGGCCCGCGGTACGACCGGAGCACAGTGACGACGGGGATCGTGCACATCGGCGTCGGTGGGTTCCACCGATCCCACCAAGCCGTCTATGTCGATGACCTCCTGAACGCGGGCTACGGCACGGAATGGGGGATCTGCGGCGTCGGGCTGCTGCCGGGCGATGAACGCATGCGCGAGGTGATGGACGCTCAGGACGGTCTGTACACCGTGGTGACCAAGCACGCCGACGGCTACTTGGAACCGCGCATCGTCGGGTCGATGGTCGGCTACCTGTTCGCGCCCGACGACGTCGAAGCGGTGATCGAGAAGATGGCCGACCCCGCCGTCCGGATCGTCTCGCTGACCATCACCGAGGGCGGGTACGGCCTGGACGGGGAAGGCCAATTCGATCCCAGCACGAAAGCCATAGCTGCTGATCTCGAGCCCGACGCCGTGCCTCGGACCGCGTTCGGCCTCATCACGGAAGCACTCAGGCGTCGACGCGACCGTGGGATCGATGCCTTCACGGTCATGTCGTGCGACAACATCGAAGGGAACGGTCACGTCGTCTCGCGCGTCCTCACCGGGTTCGCCGAGCGCAAGGACGCGGAGCTGGGTGCGTGGATCGCTGAGCACGTCCTATTCCCGAACTCGATGGTCGACCGCATCACCCCGGTCACGACTGACGACGACCGCGCGGAGCTGGCCGACCGGTTCGGAATCGGCGACGGATGGCCGGTCGTGGCCGAGCCGTTCACGCAGTGGGTGCTCGAAGATCACTTCGGCGCGGGCCGGCCGCCGTTTGAACGGGTCGGGGTCCAGGTAGTCGACGACGTCGAACCGTACGAGCTGATGAAGCTGCGCCTGCTCAACGCCAGTCACCAGTCGCTGGCCTACCCGGCCTATCTAGCGGGCTTTCAATACGTTCACGAAGCGGCGCAGGACCCGGTGATTGTGCGGTTCCTGCTCGACTACATGCGCATCGAAGCCGTGCCGACCCTCCGGCCGGTCCCGGGGATCGACCTCGACGCCTACACCGAGCAACTGATCGAACGCTTCGCCAACCCGGGTGTGCGGGACACCGTCGCCCGGCTGTGCACCAACAGCTCCGACATGATCCCCAAGTTCCTGTTGCCGGTTGTGCGCGCTCAACTCGACGCCGGCGGGCCGATCGAGCGGGCGGCTTCAGCGATCGCGTTCTGGGCGCGTTACGCGCAAGGAACGGACGAACACGGCAACCCGATCGAGGTGGTCGACCACCGGCGGGACGACGTGATGGCGGCCGCTCAGCGCGATATCGACGAACCCGGCAGCTTCCTCGACCAGCCCGCAGTCTTCGCTGACCTGGGCCAGAACCCCCATCTGCGTAAGACGTACATCGACGCGATCACCGTCGTCCGGGAATTCGGTGTCCGTGCTGCTCTGGCCCGGATTACCGAGCAGCCGGAGGTCTGACGGGTTGTCACGTGCTGATGTGGACGTCGACGGACGGGTGCGGGCGCTGCTCCTGGAGGCATTCGAGTGCGCGCGTAACGGGGACACGTCCCGGCTGGCCGAACTGCTCAACCTCGGCGTGTCGGTAAATCTGACCAACGACAAGGGCGACACCCTGTTGATCCTGGCCGCGTACCACCGTCAGCCCCGCGCCGTGAACCTGCTGCTGGAACGCGGCGCCGACGTTGATCGCGCCAACGACAACGGCCAGACCGCGCTCGGTGCCGCCGCGTTCCGGCAGGACGTAGCGGCAGTCGAGGCCTTGCTGGGCGCCGGCGCAGATCCCGACGCCGGCGCCCGTTCCGCTCGAACTGTCACGCAGTTCTTCGGACTGGAGGCAATCTCAGCACTCCTGCCCGAAGCCGTTACGGGCGAGAGGGATCAGACCGACGGCGGCACCTGAGACGCCATCACGAACGGGGCCCGCGTCCACGCTCGGTGCAGACCCAGCGCGGTAACCAGGTCCTTGGTGAACGCGCGGTCGACCGAGGCGCCGATCGACACGCCTTCGCCATCAAGGGGGATGCCGGCTCCGGTGAGAATCGCCCCGCCGTCGCCCCAGGCGGCCATCGCCTTGCAGTGGCGGTACGCCTCCTGGAGGAAGATGGTCTGCTTGATGTCCCCGGTCGGTGTGGTGCCGTCGGCCACCACGATCGCGTCGAACTCGATCGAGCGGGCCGTCAACGACGTGCGATCGACGGTGACGGTGGTACGGCCCTTCTTCAGCAGGCCGCCGACGTTGGCCAGGACCAGCACGGTGACGCCCAGCTTTCCGGCCGCCGTCTTGAGCTTGTTGATGCCAGAGAGGTCCGAGCCGGAATCGGCGATGACGCAGATCTTGCGCCCAGCGATCGGGCCGGGCGTCGTGACGACCTGTGACAGCGCCGGTGAGACGACGACGTCCTCGGCCGGACTGCCGGTGGGCGCGGGCAGCCCGAGTCCGGCCGCGACCTGAGCGCACAGGTCGGCGTCGACGTTGGCCAGTACGGCGAGCTCGCGCTCCTTGATGGCCTGCTCGAAGACCTTGCCGAGCTCGAAGGTGAACGCCTCGACGATGTGGGCCTGCTCCAGCGGGGTCATGCTGCGGTAGAACATCGTCACCTGCGAGAAGTGATCGTCGAACGACACCGGGTTGGCCCGCATGGCCGCGCCCTCGATCAGACGCGGCGTCTGCACGTAACCGCCTTCGTCGGCGCTGGCCACGAGGGGCGCACCGCCGTCGATGCTATTGGGCCGGTACGGCGCGAGCCCGGTGTGGATCGCGGTCTGGTGCATGCCGTCGCGCAGCATGTCGTTGATGGGCGCATGCGCGCGGTTGATCGGCAGCTGCGGGAAGTTCGGTCCGCCGAGGCGGGTGAGCTGGGTGTCGAGGTAGGAGAACAGCCGGGCTTGCAGCAGCGGGTCGTTGGTGACCTCGATGCCGGGTACGAGGTGGCCGGAGTGGAACGCGACCTGCTCGGTCTCCGCAAAGTAATTGGTGGTGTTCCGGTTCAGCGTGAGCTTGCCGATGAGCTGCACCGGTACGAGCTCCTCCGGCACGATCTTGGTCGGATCGAGCAGGTCGAGCCCGCCAAACGTCTCGGTGCCGTCGTCGGGCATGACCTGGATGCCCAGCTCGTACTCGAGGAAGGCGCCGGCCTCGATCCCGTCGGCCATGTCGCGACGGTGGAAGTCGGGGTCGAAACCGGCCGCGAGCTGGGCCTCCTCCCACACCAACGAATGCACGCCCGCCACGGGCTTCCAGTGGAACTTCACCAGGCTCGTCTCGCCGGCCGCGTTGACCAGGCGGAAGGTGTGGACGCCAAAACCTTCCATGGTCCGGTACGAACGCGGGATGCCCCGGTCGGACATGTTCCACATGACGTGGTGGGTGGCTTCGGTGTGCAGCGAGACGAAGTCCCAGAACGTGTCGTGCGCGGACTGGGCCTGCGGGATCTCGCGATCCGGGTGCGGTTTGGCCGCGTGGATGATGTCGGGAAACTTGATGCCGTCCTGGATGAAGAACACCGGCATGTTGTTGCCGACCAAGTCGAACGTGCCCTCGTCGGTGTAGAACTTGACCGCGAAACCGCGGGTGTCGCGCGCGGTGTCGGCTGAACCGCGCGATCCGAGCACGGTGGAGAACCGGCAGAAGACGTCGGTGGTCTGACCTTTTTCGGCGAGAAAACCGGCCTTGGTGACGGACGCGGCGTTGCCGTAGGACTCGAAGATGCCGTGGGCTGCGGCGCCGCGGGCGTGCACCACCCGCTCCGGGATCCGCTCGTGATCGAAGTGGGTGATCTTCTCGCGCAGGTGGAAGTCCTCGAGCAGGCTCGGCCCGCGGGGACCGGCCTTGAGGGAATGGTCGGTGTCGGGCAATCGCAAGCCCTGAGCGGTGGTCAGGAAGTCTCCGGCCTGGGCGCGCGCGTCGATGGACGGAACTGCTTCCGTCTCGACGACGCCCGTCGGGCTACTGAGGGCAGGGGCGGACTGGTCGGCTTTGCGGCGAGGAGCCACGTCATCTCCGAAGGTGCGGGTGGAGCAGGAGGCGACCGGTTGCACCTGTGCTCAAACCTAACCCCGACGTCGAGGATAGGAAACAGGGGTCGGCAAACGGCGCCGACCTCGTCCGTGAGCGGCTGGTTCGCAGGTCGCGGCCCAGGTTCAAAGTGCTCAGGTTCGAAACGGTCTGCGACGCGCGTTGCCCCGCCTTGCTGGTCGACCGGCTGCCTGGCCGGGGACCCGATGGGTCGGGTCGACCAGCAAAGCCGGCGTTCCTAGCTTTCCAGGGTGGCGTCGAGGGTGATGTCGACCCCGGTCAGGGCCTTGCTCACCGGGCAGGTGGCCTTGGCGTTCTCGGCGGCCGCGAGGAACTCGTCCGCGCTCAGCCCGTCGACCTCACCGCGCACGGTCAACGCGATGCCGGTGAGGCGGAACCCGCCATCCGGGTCGGGGCCGAGGGAGACCTTGGCCTCGACGTCGAGGGACTGCGGGGTGCCGCCGGCCTGGGCGAGCACGGCCGAGAGTTGCATCGCGTAGCAGGACGAGTGCGCGGCGGCGATCAGCTCCTCGGGGCTGGTGGTGCCGCCGGCGTCCTCGGCCGCCCGCTTCGGAAACGACACCTCGTAGGTACCGACGTGGGAGCTGCTGAGTTCGACCTGGCCGGAGCCGGTCTCGAGGGTGCCGTTCCAGGCGGTACGGCCGATGCGGGTTGGCATAGCGGTTCTCCCATTGGCGCAGCCCGTGCCGGGCCGGTCCGGTAGCGGTCGGTCAGATGCCGGCGACGTTACCGGGCCGGGCCGGGCTCAAGCCTCGCGCCCGACCTGGCGCGATCAGGGTTGGCCAGTTGATTCACCATTGGTTGGACGCGGCGTCGAGGTCGGTCAGCACACCACGGCCGGCCAGCGGCGTCCCGGTGTACGCGATGGGCAGGCCGGTACGGCTGAGTGGCTCGGGATTGGTCGGCTCGATCCCGAGTGCGGTCGCGGTGAGCGGGGCCTCGCCGGGAAGGAGGCACTCGTTCAGTTCATCGGCCAGCTGTACCGCCGCGTCCAGGGCGGCAAGTTCGGTCTCGTAGTGCCCGACCAGGCGGATGTGGCTGGGCGTGTCGTGCAGGGCCGGGTCGACGACCATCGCCGTCCAGCACAGCTGGTCGACCGGTGCGGCCGCGAACACGCAGGCGGCGAGGGCGGACCGGCTCGTCTCGTCGAGGTCCGGTCGGCCGGACAGAGGATCGGCGTGCGCCGGCGTCGCGTCGCCGCTGGGGCCAATCGGCGGGTTGGCCGGCACTCGCTGCGCGGATGAGCGCGCTTGGTCGCCGCGACGTATGACGGCCCCAACCCCAACGCCGAGACCAACCCCGAGCGCAGCCACTGCCCCAATCATCGCGACCTCGTACCACATTCGGTTGTCCCCCTAGCGGACCCACTCTCAGATCCTGTGACTGAAGGAGCCGGAAACGGGGGAAGCGTGACGCGCCGCGCCGATATCCGCCGGTATTGGCCTAGGGACGCCACAGCTCGAGCACGGGAACACCGGGCGGAGTGAAGCCCATGACCTGGCCCAGGAAAGACATCGCCGCCTCGGTGGCATCGACGATCGTCTGGCGGCGTCGGAAGCCGTGTGATTCGCCCGGGTAGGCCCGGTAGGCGTGGGGGATGCCCTTGGCCAGCAACGCATCGCGGAACCGTTCGGCCTGGCTGGGCGGTACCACGGGGTCATCGAGGCCCTGCAGCAGCAGGACCGGGCAGGACAGTCCGTCGAGGTGGTTGGCCGGTGCGTGCTGTTCGTACCGGCCCCGGGCCTCGGGCAGCGGGCCCACCAGCCCGTCCAGGTAGTGGCTTTCGAAGTCGTGGGTGTCGGCGGCCAACGAGACCAGATCGGTCACCCCGTAGTAGGAGATCCCGCAGGCGAAGGCGTCGGTCTGGGTGAGCGCGCACAGCACGGTCCAGCCGCCCGACGACCCGCCCTGGATCGCCAACCGGTCGGGGTCGGCACGCCCCGCGTCGACCAGCCCCCGCATCACGCTCACGGTGTCCGCGACGTCGACCACGCCCCACTGCCCGTTCAGCCGGCGCCGGTAGTCGCGTCCGTAGCCGGTCGAGCCGCCGTAGTTGACCTGGACGACGCCGATCCCGCGACTGGTCAGGTAGGCCACGTCGAGGTCGAGCAGGGGCGCGAACCTGCTGGTCGGGCCGCCGTGGACGAAGGCGACGTACGGCGCGAGCTCACCCTCGGGCGCGACGTGATGCGGATTGGCCGGCGGATAGACGATCGCGTGGACGTCCTGTCCCTGGTCGCCGCGGAACGTGGCCAGCTCGGGCTGGGGCAGGTAGGCCGGATCGGGCCACTGGTCGAGGCCGAGGCGGACGTCGGTCACCGCGCCTGCTGCGGCCACGGACTCCTCGGCTCCCAGGTCGACGATCCGCACGCCCGTCGGCGTCTGCGGGCCGCCGGCGGTGACACAGAGGTGCCGGCCTCGCACGGAGCCCAGTTCGATCACCGTCAGGCCGTCCAGCTCGACGCCGGACCAGGTACCGGTGCGTGGGTCCAGCCGGGCCAGCCGATCGGTGCCGTCGGTCTGCACCGCGAGCAACTGCCCGTCGTCGAGCGGCAGGTACCAGCGGCGGCCGAGCATCCACAGCGGACCGCCCACGTCCGCGGCCACCGGGGCGACCTCGTCCCGGTGGCTCCCGTCGGCGGCCACCACGTGCACGTTCCACCAGCCGCTGCGATCGGACAGCGCGTAGAGAACGTCGTCGTCGGCCCATTCCGGTTGCAGGACGGACTCGGTCTTCGACCCGAGCAGGATCCGGAACGGCCCGCAGGTGCCGTCCGGGCCGAGCTCGGCCAGGCGTAGTTCGGTGCCGTCCCACGGCATCTGCGGGTGGTTCCAGGCGATCCACGCCAACCGCCGTCCGTCCGGTGACCGTCGCGCGCCGGCCAGGAAGTCCGACCCGCCGACGATCGAACGGACGCGGGTGCCGTCGCCGGCTGCGGACCCGTCCAACGGCACCGCGATCAGATCGCGCACGACGCCGCCCTGGGTGTGGGTCTCGCGGACGGCCCAGACCTCCTGACCGTCTGTGGACACCGCGAGATCGCCGAAACGGACGGTCGGCGCCGCCCCCGCAGACGCCGCGGACTCGGGGGTCAACGGCACCGGCTCGGCGCCGGGGTCCAGCCGGTACAGCCGCTGGTCAACGAACTCGACGAACACGAGAACACCGGCCGCGGTGCCCGTCCACGCCCCGCCGCCGTACTCGTGTACCCGGCTGCGCGCGTTCCACGGCGCCGGGAGCACGTCCACGGCCACCCCGTCCCGATCGAGGCGGCGAACCGCCGCCCGCCCGTTCTCGTTCGGTCGCTGCTCGGCCCACCAGACGTCGTCGCCCACGAAGCAGGCGCTGCCCACGTCGTGGCCCGCGTCGGCCAGCATCTCGGCCGAGATGGGCGAGGTCCACGCCCCGTAGGGAGTGCTCGCCGCGGCCTGGTCGGGTGAACTCGGGTCGGTCATGGCCTGAGTGTGCCGGGCCCGGATCGCCCGGCGCGACGGCGTCCACGCGCGGCGGTTGTCCGGCGCAGGCGTGGCGGTGGTCCGCAGGTCAGCGGGCGCGGCGGCTGCGCGTGCCGGCGCGCAGTCGGGGGCGGTGACGCATTTTGGGACGTCGTTCGGCCGCCTGCCGGGTGGCGACGCGCAGCCGGGCCACCGTGGCCGAGGTCAGCGTGCGGTTGTCCTCGATCGTCTCCAGCCGTCGGTCACGTTCGCGCAGCCTGCGTTCCAGGTCGATCTCGATGAGGACCCGTTCGAGGCTGGTCAACATGGCCCCGTGCAGCTCCCAGAGGTTCTGGTCGGTGCGTGGATCGACCAGCAACAGGTCGGTCAGGCGAGCCCGCAGCTCGCGCACGGACTCCATCGATTCCGCCAGCTGGGTGGGGTGGCTGATGGGCAGGTCATCGGCCTCGCCCCGCACGAAGGCACCGAACCCCCGGATCGCCGCGGCCAGGTCCATCAGCAGCACGGCGAAGACGGACCGCACGTCGCGGTCGTAGAAGCCGGCGTCCGTGCCGTCGTCGGCCCCGCGCAGGCCGTCCGCCAGAGCACGGTAGAGCCCCCGCAACGCGACCGCCGAATGTTCCAGCGCGTCCAATCCGGTCCGTAGCCCCTCGCCCGTCTCGGTCAGCCCGACCGCCCGCGCGTTCATCCGACGGCTTTGTTCGGCGTCCTGGAGCGCTCGCTCGACCACCGGCACCTGATGGGTCACCCGGCGGGCCTCGGCCAGCCACCGTTGCGCCTGCTCGACGCTGACCGGCCGGTCGAGGTCACCGGCCACCCGTTCCAGCAGTTCGGCCATCTCGATCGCAAACCCCTCCACCGCCGCGCCGGCGGTGCGGTTCTGCACGGCCGGCGGCAGCAACAGCGTGAGCGCCAGGCCCGCGGCCGTACCGACCAGGGTCTCGCTGATCCGGCTGGTCGCCGCCGCTTCCGCGCCGCCCACGCCGAGCACGAGCATGGCGCTGATCGGCACTTCGATCAGGTGCGGTCCCAGGCGCATCAGCAGACCGAGCAGGATCGACACCGCGATCACGGCGCTCAGGCTCCAGACCGAGAACGGGACGAGGGCGGACAGGGCAATGGCCAACGTGACGCCGAGGACGACCGCCAGAATCCGGCGGATGCTGTCGGCGATCGTGCCGAGCAACGTGACCTGGACGATGAGCAGGGCCGTCAGAGCCGCCGTGAGGGGACGCGGATCGGACAGGGTGGCCGCGGCGACGGCGTAGGCCAACGCGGCCGCACCGGTGAGCCGCACGGTGCGGATGACGGCCGAGCGCCACCGCAACCGCACCCGTTCCACCGCATCGGCGATCGGCTCGCGGATCAGCCGCTGGGCCCGGGTGCGAACGTAGCGTTGCGCGTCGACCACGTCCTCCATGATGAACCCGTCCCGTCCCGCCGTGACGACGACGACCAGCCGACTGGGCCAAGATGGGCGCTATGAAGACCTCGATCCTGTCCATCCGCTCGGAGGGCTCGATCCTCAGCATCGGATCGCGCGGATCCGTCCTGTCCATCGGCTCGGTCGGATCCGTGCTGTCGGTCGCCTCGATCGGATCGTTCGCCTCGGCGTTCTCGATCGGCTCGTTCGCCAGCGTGGCGTCGATCCTGTCCGCGGCCGCCGACCGTTCGGTGCTGTCCTGGCGCACGCGGCGGTCGGTCCTCGGCGGTTAGCCGCAGACGGGTAGCGAGCTGGACGGGGTAGC
This sequence comes from uncultured Jatrophihabitantaceae bacterium, assembly GCA_964252015.1. GTDB lineage: Bacteria > Actinomycetota > Actinomycetes > Mycobacteriales > Jatrophihabitantaceae > CAXSBR01. Next base: position 91,186 of record CAXULW010000007.1, read on the forward strand.
GAGCTGGACGGGGTAGCGAGCTGGACGGGGTAGCCGGCGGTGCGGGTCAGGCCCGGTGGAAGGCGTCTATCTGCAGGGCGCAGACCCGCATGAGCAGGCTGGCGTCGGTGTAGCCGGCCTGGCCGGGCGCGGCGATCCGGGCGTGGTCGGACAGCAGCGCGTTGCAGGTGCTCGGACCGTGCAAGGACGCGGTGGCTGACCCGCCCGCGGCCAGGAAGAGCGCGGGGCGCGCCGCATCCGCAGGTACCGCCGGTCGGCCGACGACCCGGCCGCTGACGAGCAGGTCGACCCGGGCGTAGCCGACCAGCCAGCAACCCGTGCGACCGTTGCGCACCCGGATCGTCGCGTACTGCTGCTGCATGGCCCCGGACCCGGCCTGCGCCGATACCGTCAGCTCCGTCGCGGCACAGCGCGGTTCGTGGGCGGCCGAGACGGGCGCGGTGGACGTCCGCGCGGACGACGTCGGTGCCGTGGGCGCCTCGGTCGTGGCGGGTGACCGGCTGACCGATGAGCGGCGCGTGGACGAGGACGCTCCCGGCGCGACCGTGCGGGCGGGCGACGGCGGGGAGGTGCGTACCGAGGGGGTCGTTGCCGCGGCGATGGTCGTGGCGATCGTCGTCGCGACCGTGGCGGACGAGCTGGTCGCGCGGTCCGAGGCCGATCGAGGTGAACTGCAGGCACTCACCGACGCGGCGATGGCGACCAGGCCGAGCGCCGCCAACGCAGCGCGGCGCCGGTGCCGAGCCGGGATGTCGACCGACTCGCCCGGTCGCCGCGAACCGGGGGACATCAGTTGATGCGCAGGTCGGTGCCGTAGGGCAGCGTGGACTGCCGGGCCCGGACGTCGACCTGCAACTGCCCCCACAGCGCCGTCCAGGCCGAGTTGTTGGTCAGGCTGCCGCAGCCGCCGTGTTGCAGGACGCAGGCGGTGTACTCGGTCAGGGGACCGGCAAAGGTGACCTTTTTCCGGCCGTTCTCGATCGCGGTGATCGAGATGTAGCGCCACTGCTTGGCCATCGTGGTGTTGTAGATCTGCGGCAGGGCCAGGATCCGGGTGGGGGCGTAGCCGCCGGCCATCCAGGCGATGCTGTTCGCGCGCCAGCCGTTGTTGCAGCCCATGTGTGCCTTGGTCCAGCTGCATCCGTCGGCCGAGCCGTTGAAGACGAACGTCGCCTTCGTTGCGGCCAGGTACCCCTTGACCCAGGCCTGGCTGGCGACCATGGAGCCGCGGAAGCCGGGCTCGATGTCGTTGGCCCCGGCGACGGTGATGTTCGGGTAGCGCTTGGCGTACGCGACCAGCGGGTTGACCACCTGTTGCGCCCAGATCGCGCCGGTGGTCGTCCGGACGTCCATGTCATTGTTGGTGCCGAACGCGATGGTGGCCGGTGCGTTCGCGTGTTGCTTGCTGGCGTAACCGTCGAGGTAGGCCTTCATCGCGGTCACGGTGCGGGCGTAGCTGACGTAGATGCTGGTCGCGGTCAACACCACACCGGTCGTGGTCTGGCCGCCGATCTGCAACAGGGCCAGATAGCGGTGATTGGCTGGATTGGCGGCGCCGTCAGCGGCCCCCATGGCCCGGGTGGTGGTGGTGTCGCTGCTGACGCCGTGAATGTTGCGGATGTAGCGGCTGGTGGAGATCATCGGCGGCGCGGACGCCGCGGTGGCGGCCGCGGTCGGTCGTACCGCGGCAGAGACCGCCGAGGCGGCCGAGGTGCCGACGAGGTTCACCGCGCGGACCGTGAACCGGTACGACCGGCTGGTGCTCAGGCCCTTGACGGCGGTGCTGGTCGCGGTGGGCGCGACGGTGGTGGTGGTCGTCTGCGGGCTGGACGTGATCACGTAGCCGGTCAGTGCGGTGCCGCCGATCGACTTCGGGGCGCGCCAGGACACGGTGGCTGCGCCCGTGCCCGCGCGGGCCGAGACCGCCGTCGGCGCCGCGGGAACGGTGGCGCCCGCCGGGGTGGCGACGACGGTGCCGAGGGTGACGTTGGCACCGAGGCCGACGTTCACCGCCACCACGCTGATCCGGTGCATGCCCGCGGACACGGGAAACGAGTGGCTGAACCCGTGGGCGTCGGACATGCCTGGGAACGGCGTCAAGCCCTTGACGCGGCGGTCGGCCTTCACGGTCACGGCGGGGGCCGAGTCGACGGTGATGCGCACCGAGCTGGCCGCCTGGGTCTGCGGGTCGGCGGCCCAGCCGCTGACGGTGATCGCCGTGGCACCCGCCGCGCGCCGGGCGATCGCGTTCACCTGGCCGGCGGGGTTGGTCACGACGTTCACGGTGCGGCAGCCGAGGGTCTTGTCCGCGCCGGTGCTGTCGGTCCCGTCTTTGGTCACGTTGCGGGCGATCGCGCACACCTGGTGAGATCCCGAGGTCAGGACGTAGGTCTTGTCAAAGCCGTGATTGCCGCCGAACTTGCCGTAGTCGCGGGCCACATCGGCGCGGGCCAGCTTGGCCGTGAACGTGCCGAGGGGGTGCCCGTCCGACGTGATCGTGACCGGCATCGCGGCGGACGTGTCGGGGTCGATGGCCCAGCCGGTGACCACCACGCCGACCGCGCCGGAGTGCGGCGAGTCGAGCGCGCCGAACGGGACACCACTGGTGACGGCACCGGCCGCCGTGGTCGTCAGGGCTGAGGCGGCCAGGGCGCTGGTGACCAAGCCGGCCGACAGCAGGGTGGCACGGGAAATCGAGCGAGGCATGGGGGGCTCTTTCGCGTCAGGCGCCAGGTGCGGCCGTCCGAGCTGTGATTCCCCCATGCGCCGCGACAGCGTCGTCGCGGTAAGTCACCAAGCGGATGAAACTCCGGCGAGAGGTATGACCGTGGAACGAGTACGGGTGTGACGGTTTGGACTCTTACACGGAACCGGACCCCGTGCAATTGCAAACGGCGCGGTGCAATCGCAACGGCGCGGTGCAATCGCACACGGCGTGGTGCGATCGCAAACGGCGCGGTGCCGAGGGTGACAGCGGTTGGTAGGACGCAACCGGGTCTTTCGGTCGAGGGTCGCCCGTAACGGTCAGGTCGAGGAGGGCCCGGAGGGAGAGTCTTCGCCGGTGATCAGGATTAACAGGGCCCGCGCGTACGCCTGCTCGGCGTCGAGGTCAACGACCGTGACCGGCCGACCGACGACCATCAGCTCGACGCGCCACCCGCCGTCCTCGGCCCGCTCGAACCGCTGGAACGTATTGCCGAGCAGGGCCCGTAACTGGGTCTCGCGGGGCAGCCACAAGGCTCGGTTCTGCTCGATGGAGTCCAGCGCCCACTCGGTGGTGCCGTTGAAGCCGATCACCGTTCCGGAGGAGAACCGGTGCACGTCGATGGTCATGTCACTGACCACGTACACCTCCTCGTCCGTGCGCGGATCGGTGATGACGAAGCGGTCGCCCGCTTCGGGCTCCCACCGCAGGCCGGCGTCGCGCAGGAGTTGCGCGGTGTCCAAGGTGATCATGGCGACCCGATCATGGCGCCGCGCCCGGCCCGTCACCGGCGGCGGGGTGGTCGAGGACCTCCGCGCGAGCCGGGCCGCGGTAGAACTCGGTCGGAGCCGGCTCGCCGCGCAGCTCGGCGACCTCGTCGCGCACGGCGGACATGATCGCGGTGGTCATTTCCCGCAGCACGAGCGCGCTGGGTTCGGCCGTGTAGAACCGGCTCAGGTCAACCGGATCGCCGACGGACGCCAGCGCGGTCTGGCGCGGGAACGGCCGAAACCGGCGCCGGGCGCTGTCCAGGGTGAACTGGGCGCCCCACTGGCCGATGGGAATGATCGGGGTTTCCGGCGCGGACAGCGCCAGCCGGGCGATGCCGGTCTTGCCCTGCATGGGCCACCAGTCCGGGTCGCGGGTGATGGTGCCCTCGGCGTAGATGACGATGCACTCGCCGCGTCGCAGTGCATCGACCGAGGTGGTGAGCGACTTCTGGGCGTCGGTCGTTCCCCGGTAGACCGGGATCTGCCCGGCCCCGGTCATCACCCGTCCGAGCACGGGCTTCTCGAACACGCCGCTCTTGATCAGGAACCGGGGGATGCGCCCGGCCTGCCACACCAGGCGCGCCATCAGGATCGTGTCGATGTAGGAGATGTGGTTGACGGCCAGGATGACGCCCCCGTCGGCCGGGATCTTCTCCAGCCCGCGCCAGCGGATCTTGAACAGCAGCGCGTCCAGCGGGTACAGCAGGACCACGCAGAACCGGATCCAGAACCCGGCCTTCGGGCGATGCAGTCGCGCCACGTTCTCTCCTTTACCGCACGCCGCGTTCCGGCGTGCCCGGGACCGTATCTGGCCCGAGCCGCGCCGCTCGCGGTGCCCCTGTTTTTCGGGACCTCCGCGTTCAGGTGGATGTGGGGCGGTAGTCGCTGAACTTGTCGCGTAGATCGCGCTTGGAGAACTTGCCCACGCTGGTTTTGGGCAGCTCGTCGATGAACACGATGTCGTCGGGCAGGCCCCACGCCGACAGGCCCTGCCCGCGTAGGAACTCCATGATCGCATCGCGATCGAGATCGACGCCGGGCTTGGCCACGACGCAGGCGAGCGGGCGCTCCATCCACTTCGGGTGCGGGATGGCGATTACCGCGGCCTCGGCCACGCCGGGGTAGGCCATGATCGTGTTCTCGAGGTCCACCGAGCTGATCCACTCGCCACCGGATTTGATCAGATCCTTGGTCCGGTCGACCAGGCGGATGTACCCGAAGGCGGAGATGGCGGCGACGTCGCCGGTGCGTAGCCAGCCGTCCGGGGAGAACTGCTCGCCCGGTTCGTCGGTCTTGTAGTACTGCCGGGCCACCCACGGCCCGCGGACCTCCAGCTCGCCCGAGCTCTCGTCGTCCCACGGCAGCTCGTTCCGGGTTCCGGTCTCCACGATGCGCGCCTCGACTCCGGGCAGGGCAATGCCCTGGGTCGCGCGGATGTCGGCCTGCACCTGCGGCTCGGCGTCGATGAACTCCGCTCGCAAGGCGGAGAACGAGCCGACCGGGGAAATCTCGGTCATCCCCCAGCCCTGGCTCACCGGAACCCCGATCGCCTCCCGCCAACCCTCGGACAGGGATTTCGGAACGGCCGACCCGCCACACATGACCGCACGCAGCGAGGACAGGTCGTAGTCGCCCAACAGCGGCAGCATGCCCATCCAGATCGTCGGCACGCCGGCGCTGAGCGTGACGTGCTCCGACTCGATCATGGACAGCAGCCCGGCTGGGCTCAGATCGGGCCCGGGCATGGCCAACGACGCCCCGGCCAGGAACGCGGTGTACGGCTCGCCCCAGGCCATGGCGTGGAACATCGGCACGACCGGCATGAGCACGTCGCGGTCGGTGAGGCCCAGCGTGGACGTGGTCAACCCGGCGTAGGCGTGCAGGAACGTGGAGCGGTGGGAGTAGAGGACACCCTTCGGATCGCCGGTGGTACCGGTGGTGTAACACAGCGCCGCGGCCTGGTTCTCGTTGTCCACCCGCTCGACGAAGTCCACCTCGTCGACCTCGGCCGCGGCCTCGGCGTAGTGCCGCACCCGCGGGTCGTCGGGGAGGTCGTGGGTCGCCCCGTCGTCGAACACCAGGACCTGACGCACGGTGGACAGGCTGGGCAGGTACTTGGCCAGCAGCGGCAGCAGTGACCTGTCGGCGAGGATGACCTGGTCTTCGGCGTGCTCCACGGTGTAAATCAGCTGCTCTGGGAACAGGCGCACGTTCAGCGTGTGCAGCACCCGTCCCGTCCCGGGTACTGCGAAATACGCCTTCATGTGATTGCCGGTGTTCCAGCCGAAGGTCCCCACCCGGGCAGACGGTTCGAGGTCCAACGCGTCGAGCACACCAGCCATCCGGCGCGTGTCCGCGGCGAACTGGGCGTAGGTCAGCCGCTCCACCCCGTCGGTGCGGCGGGTGACGATGGTGCGGTCGCCGAAGTACCGGGCGCCCCGCTGAAAGATCGCGTTCGTGGTCAGAGCCCAGTCCTGCATCAGTCCGTCCATGCCGCTGATCGTGGTACACGGCGCTGGGTTTCGCCATCGCTACTTTGTCCTCCCGGGATCCATGGATCGCTGACCGTGCCTCAGCGCTTTCGCGGCGGCGGCCGCCGCTGCACGCTGAAGACCTTGGTCTGCACCCGGTCGCCGGTGAGAAACCCACTGATCCCGGCCAGGAATGACCGCACCGACGGATTGTTCGCGACGTCGATGTCGCCGGCGCCGGGGACGTAACTCTTGGTGAGATCGTGGTTGTCGAGGATCCAGTTGTGCTCGTGATGGATCGTGACCGTCGTCAGGTTGATCCGGTCCGGGTTGCCCGCGCCGTCGAGGTGGGGAACGAAGTCGCCGTCGTTCTCGATCGCCAGCACGCGCACCGAGCGCGGCACGGTGATGTGGGCTACCGGTGACCCGGCCGTGATCACGCTGGTGATGTCGAACGTGCCCCGTCCGGCCAACTCCTTAGCCAGGTTCATCGCCACCATCCCACCTTGGCTGTGCCCGACGAGCAGCACCGGGTCGGCCGGGGTGACGCCGGCCTGACGCATGGCCTCGATGACCCCGTCGCCGTACGTGCTCGAGGCTCCGACCATGGTCCGCAGGTTCGTTCCGAAGCTGGTCGGGTCGGCAGCGGTGGGTGACGGGTTCAGGGTGTCCACCCCGGGGATGTCGACGATGACGTGGCGGACCGGGCGTCCGTCCGCGCCGGTGGAGTAGACGAACCGGACGTCGATGTCGCCCCCGGCTCGATGGTTGCTGCGGTGGGCGAGCCCGGAGACGACGTCGCTCAGCGAGTGCGGCACGGAGCTGCCTGCGGTCGAGCTGTCGACCCCCTTTCCGTGCACGACCGGTCGCCCGTCCGGGTATATCGAGACGGCGTTGATGAGGGCCAGGTTGGTCCAGAACGCGGACACCGCGGCCGTGACGAGGTCGGCCTGTCCGGTAACCGCGCGATTGATCGCGGTGAGCCCGTGCCCGGTTAACGCGCCGGTGACGGTGCCCGGCACGACCGAAGCATCGTCGAGGATTCCCTGGATCGCTGGGGCGAACGTCGCCCGCAACCGGTCGGCTTCGCAGTAACCGGCGGCGGCGGTGCGAAGCTGGAGATCCTTTGCGCCGCACTCGGCGCCGAGCCGGCTCAGCCCGTGCGGCCCGTCGAGGGCATCAACCAAGGCGGCGCTGAACCGGCCCGCGCCGTAGGGGTCGAGCGCGGCGGCCGAGAGCACGTCCGGATCGACCAGGTAGCGGTGCAGGCTCAGGGCGTGCCCCGCGGTTGCCGTCGCGGCGGTCCCGAATAGCCGGGCCAGAGCGGTCATGTCGTCGTGGTGGGCCTCGATCCCGGCGCTGCCCCCGCGCACCGTTATCCCGCTCACAGGTGATCCTCCAGCCAGCCGACGGCGTGGCCGGTCGCCTTCGCGGTGCCGGCGGCAACGTGCGCGCCCTCACGGGCGGCAAGGCGCTCCAGCCGGCTGGCCGCCGCCATCGCGGCCTGCACTGTGCGCACCCGACCGGCGTGCAGTCGCAACTCATGCGCGGCCCGTTCGAGATCGTGGGCGGCGTGCTGGATGCGCCGGTCCAGGCCGCCCACCTGGCCGCGAAACATCGTGGCCGCGGGCGAGTGCCAGCGCACGTGCTGGGCCCCCGAGCTCAGCGAACGCGCCTTCGCCCGTAATGCCTCGGCTTCGCTGTCGATGCGGCCGGCGATACGGACCAGACCGTCTGCGTCGAATAGGGACATGACCACAGCCTGGCCGGGCGGGTCGCGCGTCAGGACAGCCGAGGGCAGGTTGTGGACAACCCCGTATCTGGGGTCTCGGGTGTGGACAGACCCGCAAACCGTCAGACCCGCGTGTACCCGGCAATGCTTCACCGAGTGGGCCGATCCGTGGCCGGTGCCGCCGCCGAAACGGCGTGGTCCGCCGTCGCCACTGGCGCGGACATGATTGAATTGGCGAACCGAATCACATCGATGTGATTTGATCTCTCACCATCTCGATCGACCCTCAACTCGACGTTTTGATTCGACACTGCCGGAGTAGAACTCCAGCGACGAAGGACCGGGCCAGCATGGATTTCGCACACGCCGAAGCGGCGCCGGACGACTCGGATCAGGTCGACGGGCTGGACCGCCGTGACCGCGAGATCCTGGCCTTCGAACGGCAGTGGTGGAAATATGCCGGCGCCAAGGAGCAGGCGATCCGCGAGCTGTTCGACATGTCGTCCACGCGGTACTACCAGGTGCTCAACTCACTCATCGACAACCCAGCCGCACTGGCGGCTGACCCCATGCTGGTCAAGCGGTTGCGCCGTCTGCGCGCCGCCCGCCAGCGGCAACGGTCGGCACGCCGGCTGGGCATCGACGTCTGAGCGGCCGACCGCCCAGCACCGGAAGACCTGCTCGGGTTGCTGCGCAAGCAGTTCCCGGCGATCAAGCTGGTGAAACCGCGATTCTTCCCGGCCGACTTCGGCGCCGATCGTTGTGATCGTCACCCGCGATTCCGGTGAATCGGCGCGGCACCCCTGCGGTATGTGACAGACTCAAGGCACAACTGAACACCTTCATCAAGAGGGGCAGAGGGACCGGCCCGACGAAGCCCCGGCAACCACCACGAAGACTCCGACCAGCCCAGCGCCGGTCGGGAGGCCGCCGTGTGAGGTGCCAACTCCGGCCTTGGCGAAAACGACCAGGGGAAGATGAGGAGAAAGGCCTCGTTTGTCATGACCACGCTTCTTGAACGCACCGCCCGCCCGTCGCCGGCCAGCGCGCTCGTCTGTCGTAACTGCGCCGCGCGGTACCCGCTCGGCGCCCAGCACGCCTGCTTCGAGTGCTTCGGCCCGCTGGAGATCGGCTACGACCCGGGCGCGATGGCCGGTGTCACCCGCGCCCAGATCGAAGCCGGCCCGCACTCCATCTGGCGCTACGCCGACCTGCTGCCGGTGGGGCAGGACATGCAGACCCGGGTCGACTCGGGCACGGGTATGACCCCGCTCATCCGGGCCGATCGCCTCGGCGCCGAACTCGGCTTCACCGCCCCGCTGTGGGTCAAGGACGACTCGGCCAACCCGACGCACTCGTTCAAGGACCGGGTCGTGTCGGTGGCCATCACCGCCGCTCGTGAGCTCGGCTTCGACCGCATCGCCTGCGCGTCCACGGGCAACCTGGCCAACTCCGTGGCCGCCCACGCTGCCCGCATCGGCATGAAGTCCATCGTGTTCGTGCCGGCCGACCTGGAACCGGCCAAGATCGTGCAGACCGCGGTCTACGGCGGCACGCTGGTCGGTGTCGAGGGCTCCTACGACGACGTGAACCGGCTGTGCAGCGAGCTGGCGGAGACCGACGAGTTCGAGTCCACCGGCTTCGTCAACGTCAACATTCGGCCCTACTACGCCGAGGGTTCGAAGACGCTGGGCTTCGAGGTGGCCGAACAGCTCGGCTGGAAGCTCCCCGGCCAGGTCGTCGCGCCGATGGCGTCCGGATCGCTGCTGACGAAGGTGCACAAGGCGTTCAAGGAACTGGTCAACGCCGGCCTGGTCGACGCCGCCGAGTGGAAGGTGTTCGGGGCGCAGTCCGCCGGGTGCGCGCCGATCGCCACCGCGTTCACCAACGGCTGGGATGTGGTGCAACCCGTGAAGCCGACCGGCATCGCCAAGTCCCTGAACATCGGCAACCCGGCTGACGGTCCGTACGCGCTGGACGTGGTGCGCAGCACCGGTGGATCGATGGCGGCGGTCGATGACGAGGAGATCCGCGCGGGCATCCGGCTACTCGCGCGCACCACCGGCGTCTTCGCCGAAACCGCCGGTGGGGTGACCACCGCCGTGCTCAAGAAACTCGTCGAGTCCGGGCAGCTGGACACCGCAGTGGAGACGGTCATCTACAACACCGGCGAGGGTTTGAAGACGCTCGACGCGGTGGCGGAGAACGCCGTTCCCACCGCCGTCATCCCGCCCACGTTGAAGGGAATGCGCGCGGCCGGGCTGCTCTGATCGAGGCCCGATTTGACGGCAAATCGAGTCTGGTTTGCTTTGCCCAATCCGTGTATCGTCCGCGATGGTCGTTGTTACGAACGTTTCGGCTGGCGGAGTACCACGGGCCTTCCGGTTTCCCAGCGTCACCGGATCACCGCGTGCACTGCAAGAAAGCGGGACCGAGAAACGAAGACCCCGGCTTCCACGAGGGGTGGAAACGGATGTCCCCGAGCAAGGAGTGCACGTGGCGCAGGGCACGGTCAAGTGGTTCAACAACGAAAAGGGCTACGGCTTCATCGCCGTAGACGGGGGCCAGGACGTATTCGTCCACTACTCGGCCATCCAGTCCGACGGTTACCGCTCGCTCGACGAGGGCCAGCGGGTGGAGTTCGAGGTCGCCCAGGGTCCCAAGGGCCCGCAGGCCGACGCGGTTCACGTCGTCTGACGCAGTCCTGCATGTAGTGCCGGCCCGGTTCCCGCAAGGGGCCGGGCCGGTGCTGTTCGGCGGGCCGCCGGGCCGCGGAATCCCGCGGTCGGTCCCGGAATCCGCCGCCGGTCCCGCCGGCCCGTGCCGGTGCGCGGAATCCTCGTCGGCCGCGGCGCGTTGGACCGGACATGAGCGACTCCCCGGTGCGGTTCGGCGCCGTCCTGCAGCTGCACGCCCAACCCGGCCTCCGCGACGACGTCGTCTCGCTGTTGCGCAACTACGCGAACACGTTGGACGGCGAGCCCGGCACCGTGCTCTTCGCGGTGGCCGTCGACCCCGCCGACGACGACGCGATCTGGCTGTGGGAGCAGTTCGCGGACGCCGACGCAGTGGCCGGCCACTTCGCCCACGACTTCTTCCGCGCCCTGCAACTGGAGATGGCCGAGCTGCTGGCCGAGCCCGCCGCGGCCCGTCCGTTGACCCCGGTGCTGTACCGCGTGAGCCCAGGCGTCCCGACCGAGTAACCCCGGGGGCAACCAACGCCGCGGAACCTCCCTGCCGACTTCGCGCCCGCGAAGGATGCTGCAGGCGTCCCGATCGCGTCCCTGGTAGGCGCGGGGTCGCGGCACTCTCGCACTCCGCGCCCGCGAGGGACGCTCTGGGCGCCCCGATCGCGTCCCTGGTAGGCGCGGAGTCGCGGAACTTTCGCACTCCGCGCCCGCGAGGGACGGTCTGGGCGCCCCGATCGCGTCCCTGGTAGGCGCGGAGTCGGGGTTCACCGCCGGGGCGGCACCTTGCACTCGGGTCGGTCGAGTGCCAATATTGGCGTTGGCACTCGACCTGGTTGAGTGCCAACTGACCGGTCCGCGTGGAGGTGTGCAAACACCTAGCCGTCGCGGGCGTCGCGGGCCGGAGACAGTCGTGATCGCACGTGCTCGACCACAATCGCCAGAAGTTCGTCTACCAGTTAGGACACACACGTATGGCCAAGATGATCGCGTTCGACGAGGAGGCCCGCCGCGGCCTGGAGCGCGGCATGAACCAGCTTGCCGACGCCGTAAAGGTGACGCTGGGCCCGAAGGGTCGCAACGTCGTGCTGGAGAAGAAGTGGGGCGCCCCCACGATCACCAACGACGGTGTCAGCATTGCCAAGGAGATCGAGCTCGAAGACCCGTGGGAGAAGATCGGGGCCGAGCTGGTCAAGGAGGTCGCCAAGAAGACCGACGACGTCGCCGGCGACGGCACCACCACCGCCACCGTTCTGGCCCAGGCGCTTGTGCGTGAAGGTCTGCGCAACGTGGCTGCCGGCGCCAACCCGATGGCGCTGAAGCGGGGCATCGAAGCCGCGGTCGCCAGCGTCTCCGAGGTGCTGGGCAACCAGGCCAAGGACGTGGAGACCAAGGAGCAGATCGCTTCCACCGCGTCGATCTCCGCCGCTGACACCACGGTCGGCGAGCTCATCGCCGAGGCCATGGACAAGGTCGGCAAGGAAGGCGTCATCACCGTCGAGGAGAGCAACACCTTCGGCCTCGAGCTCGAGCTCACCGAGGGCATGCGCTTCGACAAGGGCTACATCAGCCCGTACTTCTGGACCGACGCCGAGCGGATGGAAGCCGTCCTGGACGACCCCTACATTCTCATCGTCGAGTCCAAGATCTCGAACGTGAAGGACCTGCTGCCGCTGCTGGAGAAGGTCATGCAGTCGGGCAAGGCGCTCGCGATCATCAGCGAGGACGTCGAGGGCGAGGCCCTGGCCACCCTGGTCGTGAACAAGGTCCGCGGCACGTTCAAGTCGGTTGCCGTCAAGGCGCCCGGCTTCGGCGACCGCCGCAAGGCGATGCTGCAGGACATGGCCATCCTCACCGGTGCCCAGGTCATCAGCGAGACCGTTGGCCTCAAGCTGGAGAACGCCGGCCTGGACCTGCTGGGTCGGGCCCGCAAGGTCGTCGTCACCAAGGACGAAACGACCATCGTCGAAGGTTCCGGTGACACCGACCAGATCGCCGGTCGGGTCAGCCAGATCCGCGCCGAGATCGAGAACAGCGACTCCGACTACGACCGCGAGAAGCTGCAGGAGCGCCTGGCCAAGCTGGCCGGCGGTGTTGCGGTCATCAAGGTCGGCGCGGCCACCGAGGTCGAGCTCAAGGAGCGCAAGCACCGCATCGAGGACGCCGTTCGCAACGCGAAGGCGGCCGTCGAAGAGGGTCTGCTCCCCGGTGGTGGCGTGGCCCTGGCCAACGCAACCATCACCGCGTTCGAGAAGCTCGACCTGGTCGGCGACGAGGCCACTGGCGCCAACATCGTCAAGGTCGCGCTGCTCGCTCCGCTCAAGCAGATTGCCATCAACGCCGGCCTCGAAGGCGGCGTCGTGGCCGAGAAGGTCATGAACCTTCCGGCCGGGCACGGCCTGAACGCGGCGACCGGTGAGTACGTCGACATGTTCGCCGAGGGCATCGTCGAGCCGGCCAAGGTGACGCGTTCGGCGCTGCAGAACGCGGCGTCCATCGCGGCGCTGTTCCTCACCACCGAGGCCGTGGTCGCCGACAAGCCGGAGAAGGCTTCGGCCGGTGCCGGCGGCGGTGGCGGCATGCCCGGCGGAGACATGGACTTCTAAGTCTCCGCACGGGACTGCCAAGTCCTGAGCTGTCCAACGAAGGGGCGGTCCCAGCTGGGGCCGCCCCTTCGTCATGTCCGTTTCGGTCGGTGGGGTCCATTACGGTGGGCGCCATGACCGACAGCGGCAACGCAGATCAGGGCTTCGCCCAGCAACCGCCATACGGCCAGCAACCGCCATACGGCCAGCAACCGCCGTACGACGGGGGACAGCCCGGCCAGCAACCGCCGTACGACGGGGGACCGTCCGGCCAGCAACAGCCGTACGACCCGGGGCAATACGGCCAGCCATCGCCGTACCTCCAGACGCCGTACGGCCAGACGCCGTACGACCAGACGCAGTACGGCCAGCCGCAGTACGGACAGCAACCGGGCTACGGCCAGCCGCAGTACGGGCAGCAACCCGGCTACGGCCAGCCGCAGCCCTACGGCCAGCCGCCGTACGGGCAGCAACCGGGCTACGCCGCACCGCCGTACGGCCAGCAGCCACCCGGCTTCCAGCAACCGGGCGCGTTCCAGCCGTACGCGCCGGGGTACGACGCCGGTCCCCCGGTGGGTAAGTCGTGGATCCAGCGGTTCTGGCCCTGGATCGCCGGCGTGGCCGCGGTGCTGGTGGTCCTGGGTGTCATCGGCGCGGTGTCAGGCTCGAACAAGAACCCGGGCTCCAACCACACGCTGGTCGCACCGGCCAGTTCTGGTAACTACACCAAGCAGACGGGCGCGTTGGCCGACCGGGTCGCCAACTCGGCCAACACGTCGTTGCAGGGCAAGTTCGACCAGAAAGATCTGCGGGTGGGGGTGTATGCAGCCACCGGATCGTCGGAGCCGGAGTTCGTCTTTCTCGGGGTGCAATCCGGTCAGCTGTCCGACAAGTCTCCGAGCGAGACCATCGACTCGTTCATGACCGGTGCCAAGGTGTCGAATCCGAGCTCGGCCGACCCTGGTCCGTTGGGCGGGAAGATGGAATGCGGAGCATCCACGGACGGCGAAGTGACCTGTGCGTGGGCCGACCACAACACCCTGGGCGCGTTCGTATTCGTCACCCTCAAAGGCTCCGAGGCCGAGGTCGTAGCCCGAACCTTCCGTAGCGACGCCGAAAAGTAGGGGTACCACCCCGCAGGTTCACACGCGGTGTCAACTTCGGTGTCATCCGATCGCGATGGGAACCAGAGCCAGTAGGCCCGGCACGACTACGGCGAGCGACGCGGCCGTTCCGAGCAATCGGCGGAACAGTCGGTCCTGGTCCTTCTCGGCGCTGTTGCCGATGATCAACGTTCCGGCGACGTGGATCGGGTTCATCACCATCAACGTGGCGGGAACGCACACCGCTGCAACGATCCAGAACGTCTGGCCGGAATTGCCGAACGCGGCGAACACCAGCGGGGTGATCAGGCCGAGGACGCCGAGCGTCGAACTCTCGATGTTGCACAACAGCGCGGTCATGTAGGCCACGACGAGAATGAGCAAGGCACCCGTGCCGAGGTGGTTCAGGGCCTTCTGAATCGAGGCGATGGTGCCGATCTGCTGCAACAACCCCAGGTAGGTCAGCAGGCCGCACAGCAGCAGGATGCTGTTCCACGGGATGCGTGCGAGCAGGGCCTTCTCACTGGGCCGGAAGAGGATCTGCAGTATGACGACCATGGCCATAGCGGTGACGCCGACATCGGTCTTCGGAAAGACCACCAGGCAGACGAACGCGACCAGGGCCAGCCCCGCACACCACATGTAGACGACGTTCTCTCCTGTCTCGGTCGCTTCGATGGCCGCCGCGGCAGGCGCCGGCGTGACGCTGTACCCGCCGCCACGGCGGCGCTGGAGGAGATCGAGCTGCTGCAGCCCGACGACAACGACGATGGCGACGACCACCCCCACGGCCCACAGGCCCCAGCCGGAATAGTCGACGTGGAACTTGTTGGCGGACGTGCGGATGACGGCGCCGGTCGGGTTCAGCGGCGACAGCCCGGATGCGTTGGCGCCGATCACGACCGCGAGCTCGCACACGTAGAACGTGCTGCGGTAGTTCACGCTGACGGCGGCGATCATCGGTACGAGAAAAGCGATCGGCGCCGTGGAGAACGCTCCAGCCGTGGACATGGCGCTGGCGATCGCGAACCCGGCCCAGGGCAGCAGCCAGTGCCGGTCGCCAATGCCCGCGTAGATCGCCTTCACCACCACGGCCAGCGCGCCACTGCGTTCGAGGTGCGCGAAGAGCAGCGTCACGCCGGCAATGAGCACGAAGAGGTTGCCGGGGAACGATTCGTACAGCGTGGCCGCGCTGACGTGCGACAGGGCGAGGATCGGGAGCGCGGCCGCCAGCGCCAGCATGCCGATGTTCAGACGCTGCCAGATTGCGATCACCAGCAAGCTGGCGAGGAACACGAGGGACAGGGCTTGGGTGAACGTCATGCTCAGCACTCCTGACGGATGAGGTGTCCGTGCCCGCACGCGGCAGGTCAGCGGTGCGACGCAGGTTACAACCCCGCGGTGCTGAGCCTGCCCGGGGCAGGCGTTCAAGGCCCGACGGGCTGTAACGCGCCCGACCTGACTCGCTGCCACAGTTATCGCATGCTCTACCGCGCCGCAGTCGTCGATACCCCGACCGATCCGTTCGCGGGCGATCCGGCCAACGCGCTGCGGGCCGACGACGACGGCGCCCTCGTCGTCCGCGACGGTGTGATCGTCGCTCGCGGGTCGTACGCGACGGTCAGCGCCGACTACCCGCACGAGCCGGTCGAGGACCTGTGCGGCGGCATCCTGGTGCCCGGTTTCGTCGACACCCACGTGCACTACCCGCAGATCCGGGCCATCGGCGGCCTAGGCATGCCCTTGCTCGACTGGCTGGAACGCTGCGCGCTGCCCGAGGAGGCGCGGCTGGTCGAACCGTCCTACGCCCAAGCCGTGGCCGACGATTTTCTGTCCGGTCTGCTGCACAGCGGGACGACATCGGCGCTGGTGTTCGGTGCGCACTTCGCGCCGGCGATGGAGATGCTGTTCGCCGGGGCCGAAGTGACGGGGCTGAACCTCACCGCCGGTCTGGTGGTCAGCGACCGGATCCTGCGGGCCGACCTGCTCACCACACCCGAACGCGGGCTCGCCGAAAGCCGCGCTCTGATCGAGCGCTGGCACGGCCGCGGCCGGTTGCAGTACGCGGTCACGCCGCGGTTTGCGCTGTCCACCACCGACCAGATGCTGGCCGGGTGCGGGGAGCTCATGGGTGAAGGGGGCGGCGAGAACCCGGTGCGGTTCACCTCGCACATCAACGAGAACCTGGCCGAGGTCGCCACCGTTGCCGGGTTGTTCCCCGGCACGCGCGACTACCTCGACACCTACGACCGGCATGGATTGGTGACCGAGCGCAGCGTTTTCGCCCACAACGTGCACGCCACCGACGACGAACTCGCACGGATGGGTGCGGCCGGCGCGTGGGTGTCGCATTGTCCGACCAGCAACGCCTCACTCGGCAGCGGGCTGTTCCCGTTACGCCGTCACCTCGAGCACGGCGTCGGGGTCGCCCTGGGTTCCGACGTCGGCGCCGGGACCGGCCTGTACCTGCCGAAGGAGTCGCTGCAGGCCTACTTCATGCAGCAACTGCTGGGAGCCGACGGCGTGCCGTTGACCCCGGTGCACCTGCTCTACCTGGCCACCCGGGCCGGCGCCCTGGCGCTGGGCATCAGTGATCGGGTAGGCGACTTCGCGGTCGGCAAGGAATTCGACGCGGTCCTGTGGCGAGCCCCGTCCGGCAGCGACCTCGCCGTGAACCTGGCCAACGCGAGCGATACGACGGACGCGCTGGCCCGGGTCTTCGCCCTGGCCACCCCAACGGACGTCGCCCAGGTCTGGCTGCGCGGTGACCCGGTGGCAACGCCTTCCGACGCGGGGCGCTAACCGGCTACGAGGTGCGTTCGGTCGTCGCCCGCCGCTAGCCTGCCGATGTGCCGTTCACGCTGAGCCATCCGGCGGCCGCGCTCGTCCTCAGCAAGAGCGGCCTCCCGGTGGCGGCGACCGTGGCCGGGACGATGGCCCCCGATGTGCCGATGTTCGTCCCCGGGCCGGTCGGATACTCGTTGACGCACAGCTGGAGCGGCGTAGCGACGGTCGATGTATTGATCGGCGCGTTCGGCGTTGTGCTGTGGTCGTTCCTGCTGCGCGACGCGATGGCCGATCTGGCCCCGGCGTTCGTACGTGAGCGGGTGCCACCGACGGCGCAGTATGCACTGCGGCAGTGGGCACTGACCCCGGTCGCGGTGCTGGTCGGCGCGGCGACCCACGTGGGTTGGGACGCGTTCACTCATGACGGTCGATGGGGGGTCCGGCGCGTGGCCTGGTTGCGGTCCGAGCACTGGGGCCACGCCGGCTACCACTGGGCGCAGGCCGTATCAACGGTGGGCGGCCTGCTCGTCGTTCTCCTGTGGGCTTTCATCTCGGTCACGCGCCGGCCGCGCCGCCCCCGGCCGAGTCGGATCGGGGTGCGTGCACGCGCGGTGTGGCCAGCGCCGGTCGTGGCGGCCGGCGCGGGTGGCCTCGTCGCCGGGCTGATCCACCTCGGTTCGGGCGTGCATGCGGCAGCGATGGCGGCGGCTGTTGCCGGTACGACCGTATTGGTCGCCGTGGCCTTGGCCCTGTCGGTGGGATGGCAGGTCCTCGACCATCAAGCCCGCACCGATGCCGCAACGCACTAGCTCGGGGCGGTACCTGGGCCGCCAGAGCAGGTTGTCGGGCAGCTGCAGCACGATCTGGCCGCCGGCCTGAACCGCTGGCGTGATCGCCTACCGTGAGGGCATGACTGTCGTGTGCGTGCCCGATCAGAACGCGATCGAGTTGCTCGGCCGCGTACCCGACAGCGTCACGGTCGTGGCGTGGGACGGGACGGGCGATAAGCCCGACGGGCTCGAGCGCACCGAGTTCTGGGTGCCCCAGGTCGAGGATGCCAGCGATCTTCCGGCGAAATTCGCGGCCCTGCCCAACCTGAAGGTCATGCAGCTGACCAGCGCCGGGGTCGAGGACGTGGTCGGCCACATCCCCGACGGCGTAACGCTGTGCAACGCCCGTGGCGTGCACGGCAGTGCGGTGGCCGAGCTGGTGCTGTTGCTGATCCTGGCCGCCCAGCGCCAGCTGCCGCACTTTCTCGACGCGCAGCGCCGGGCCAGCTGGGACCTGGTAGGAGGCGACGATCTGCGCGAAAAACGGGTGCTCATCATCGGCGCCGGCGAACTAGGTGATCAAATTGTCCGGCGGCTGCGCGGCTTCGACGCTGAACCGGTTCTCGTGGCGCACTCGGCCCGCGACGGCGTCCACGCCACCGACGAACTGCCGCACCTGCTCCCGGACGCCGACGTGGTCGTGCTCACCGTGCCGTTGACCCCGCAGACCCGGGGCATGGTCGACGCCGAATTCCTGGCCCGGATGTCCGACGGGGCCCTGCTGGTGAACGTTGCTCGCGGCAAGGTCGTCGACACCGACGCGCTGCTGGCCGAACTGACGTCGGGACGGCTGCGGGCCGGGCTGGACGTCACCGACCCGGAGCCGTTGCCCGACGGCCACCCGCTGTGGCGCGCTCCCGGCACGATCATCACCCCGCACGCCGCCGGGCACGTCAAGGCGGCCGGCCCGCGCGCGTTCGCCCTGGTCAACGACCAGCTGCGGCGCTACCTCGCCGGCGAGCCGCTGATCAACATCGTCGACGGAGCCTACTGAGCGGCGTCGTTCGCGGCCTTCTCGGCGGCCTTGCGCGCGTTAGAGGTACCAGGATGCGGCGCTGCCGGTGTTGTGCGGCGGGAACGCGGCTGGGCTGAGTCCGGCTTCGGCGCGCCAACCCGGTCCCCAGTTCTGCTCGAGGCCGGTCAGGATCTCGGCGCGATGGGCTTCCGACGTCTCGTCGACCAGGCCGTCCATGGTGCCGCGACGCAGGTGGCTCACGTAGGCCGCGTCGGTGACCAGGCAGCGAAAGCCTTGCTGCCGCGCGCGCAACGCGTAGTCGATGTCGGCGCCGTATCCCTGTGACGGAAAGGCCCTCTCGTCCAACCGACCGAGAACCGCGGCGACCGGTGTCGAGAATGCGATCGCGGTGCCGTCGCAGAACGGCACCGAACGGTAGGCCTCAATGATGTCGTAGTCGTCCGCGCGCGGCGGGATCGCGTGGGCACGCTGGTGGAGCCAGAAATCGTCGTAACACGCGGCGGCCACAGCAGCGCCTGGGCAGTCGTGGAAGCTGCGCGCCATCCAGTAGGCGAAGTCGGGCGACAGCCGGGTGTCGTTGTTCACCACGACGCAGACGTCGTCACCGTTCTCCGCGGCGGAGTCCAACGCGGCATTGGCCGAACCGATCCAGCGCAGGTTGCGGCCGGGGCGATGGATCGACAGACGCCGGTCCGCGCGCGTCGGCTCGTAGTCACCGCGGTTGTCGATCACCACGATCCGGCTGTTCGGCAGGACATCGGTGGGGGAGTCGAGCAGGTCGGCGAGCACCGTGTCCGTCAGGTGCGCAGCGCCGTAGGCGGGTACCGCGATCACGACACGGTCGCGCAGCGGCATGGGTCGCATCGGCGCCAGGAACTCCTTGAGCCGGTCGGTACGGAGGGCAGCGATTCGACGTTACCGATCGCGCGCCGTCGCGCTTCGTCTCGAACGACGAACGCATAGCGGTTGGTACGTTGCGCGGATGACCACCGCGTCCGCGGCGCCGAGGATTGTGTACGCCACGTTCGCGACGTTGCGCCGCAGCGGCGGGGTGCACGTGATGAAGGAGCACGTCCGGCTGCTGCGCCAAGCTGGTCACGCGGCGACGCTGTGGTTGCCCGGCCCGTTGCCCGCCCCGCCGTGGTTCGACGACGACGTGCCCGTGCTGACCGGGGCGACCCTGGCGCTCGAGGCTGATGACCTGCTGGTGCTGCCCGAGGCGCCCGTAGTGCCCCGTCACGATCCGGCGCCGGGGGCGCGCAAGGTCATCTTCAACCAGAACCACTTCTACACGTTCGCTGCAGGCGATCCGACCGGGTGGGACTATCCGGGCTGGACCCCGGCGCCGGAGGTCTGGACGGTGTCGGCCGAAGGACGCGACGTGCTCACCGCCGCACTGCCCGGTCTGCAGGTCGAACTGGTGCCCAACTTCGTCGACTCGGAGCTGTTTGCTCCGGGCGATCGAGCGCGACCGAGTGTGGCCTGGTTCGCGCGTAAACGACCACGAGAGGCGAGGCTGCTGCACCGGCTGCTGGCCGCGGACCCGAGGCTGGCCGGCGTCGAACTGCACGCGATCACCGACGAGTCCTGGACGGACGTGGGCGCCATTCTCGGCTCGGCCACCGTATTCGTGTCCCTGGGCCACACCGAGGGATTCGGCCTGCCGGTGGCCGAGGCCCTGGCCGCCGGCTGCCTCGTCGCCGGCTACGACGGCGGCGGCGGGCACGAACTGTTCGACGCGCCTGGGACCTGGCCGGTCGCGGAGCAGCGGCCATTGCTTCTCGTCGATCGCGTAGCCGACCTGATCGCGCGAGCGCCAGAGCTCAGCGGGCTCGGCCCGGCCAACCGCGCGTGGTTGCTGGACCGCTACAACGAGGGCCACACCAGGACGGCGCTACTGTCAGCAGTCGAGATTGCGCGATCACGGCCCGGTACCGCTGCTACCGCCGTCCATCCCGCCGCCTGGATCGACGTCCTGGACCCCTACTTCCACCTGACGGGCTGAGCCGTTACGTCGGCAGCGGCGTGAACGTGCAGGCGAAGGAGACCGGTTGGGCCAGCAGGTTGTACTGCGGCAGCACGCCGGGGCCACAGGACGCGGTGCCGAGGCCGTTCTGGGCGACGTCGACGTTGAGATACACCGCGTCGCGGGCGACGAGGTCCGTGGTGTGGCGGGCGGCGTCGAGGTCAGCGCTGGTCCAGCGTCGGGCCGAGAACGCGAACGTCGGGTCGCCGCGGACCTCCAGGCCGGATCCGTCAGCGGCAGTCAGTCGCGCCCACCGGACGTCGAGACGGTTGCCGTTCTCCTGCGGGTACACGTAGGGCGTCTGCAGGTCGTCCACGCTGGCGCTGTGGCGGCCCACGCGCGCGGCCTGGCGACTGTCCGCGTACGCCTCGCCCGGGCCGCCGCCGAACCATTCCACGTCGGCGATGGCTGTCGGCAACTCCAGCACGAGCCCCAGTCGCGGCAGCGGCAGGATCCAACCGCCGTCGGGCTGGACGTCGAGGTCGAGGCGCAGGGCACCGTCATCCACGGCCGTCCAACGGTAGGTGGTCAGCAGGCCGAGATCGGTGGCCGCCGGCGCCACCCGGGTGCGCACGACCAGGGCCCCGGCGTCGTAGCCGACGTCGATGGTGCGGTGGCGCATCCGGTCCAGTCCGAGGGCGCGCCACGAACCGTCCAGCGCCCCACCGATCTCACCGCGGTCGTTGTCGGTCGGCGCGCGCCACACGTTTAACCGCGGTCCGAGCAATGCCCGGCCGCCGAGACGGAGCAGCCGTCCGCTGCGCCGGTCGAAGTCCGCGCGATCGACCCGCGCCGCACCGGTGCCGCTCGTGCGGTTCTCGGCCGGTTCGACCAGACCCTGTCCCCAGGCCACCACGTGGCCCGCCGGAGCCCACGACACGTCCGCGGCCAGCACGGCCCGCACGGTGATCCAGCGCTCGCCGCTGCCAGTGCGCGGCGGAATGTCCGGAACCTCGACCGACGCCGTCTCTCCGGAAGCAATCGCGGCTAGGGAAAGGGATCCGTCCGCGTCGGCCACGCCGTCGGTCTCCACCGCCCATTCGAACCGCAGGTCCACGGTGTCGGCGAAGTCGCGCCGGTTGCGCACGGTGATCCGGCCGTCCGCAATGACGATGACCACCGGCTCGATGACCTTGCCGAACTCGACCAGCCCCGGCGACGGTGTGCGGTCGGGGAACACCAACCCGTCGGTGACGAAATTGCCGTCGTGCACGTCCTCGCCGAAGTCCCCGCCGTAGGCGAAGAACTCCCGCGCGTCGGCCGTACGGGCCCTGACGCCGTGGTCGATCCACTCCCAAACAAACCCACCGGCACAGCGCGGGTACTTCTCGAACAGCTGCTGGTACTCCAGCAATCCGCCCGGCCCGTTACCCATCGCGTGCGCATATTCACACTGCACGAACGGGAGCGCGCGGCGGTGGGCGTCGAGCGACCGGTCGAGGGTGCGCGGTTCTTCGCGTTGCCCGATCTCCTCGGTCTCGGCGTGAGATGCGTACATGCGGCTGTAGACGTCGACGTAGCCCGAGTCCCAGTCGCCCTCGTAGTGCACCGGCCGGCTGGGGTCACGCTGGTGGATCCACTCGGCCATCGCGGCCAGGTTGGCACCGTGGCCGCTCTCGTTGCCCAATGACCACATCACCACGCAGGCGTGGTTCTTGTCGCGTTCGACCGTGCGCTCGATGCGGTCCAGGTAGGCCGCCCGCCAGCGCGGATCGTCGCTCGGGCCAGCCAGCCAGTCGACGACGAAGAAGCCGTGCGTCTCCAGATCGTTCTCCAGCACCACCCACAACCCGTGCTCGTCGCACAGCTCAAGGAAACGTGGATGCGGCGGGTAGTGGCTGGTACGCACGGCATTGATGTTGTGACGTTTCATCAACAACACGTCGGCGAGCATCGTCGCCTCGTCCATCGTGCGGCCGTGGTCGGGATGCCATTCGTGCCGGTTGACGCCCCGGAACAGGACCGGTCGGCCGTTGACGGCGAACGCCCCGTCCACGATCTCCACGTGCCGGAACCCGACCCGCAGCTGCACGCGTTCGCCGGCCGAGGCGAACTCGACGTCATAGAGACGAGGCGTCTCGGCCGTCCACGGCTCGACCTCGACGGCGACGGCCTGATCGGCGGGCACGGCGTCCAGGCCGAGTTCGGCGCAGGTCATGGTCGCCGGCGACGAGGTGTCGGCCCACAGCCGACCGTGCCCGCTGGCGGCGTCGTAGTCGGCGTGCACGAACACGTCGTCTAGACCGTCTTCGGGACGGGCGATCAGCGCCACCGACCGGAAGATCCCGGACAGCCACCACATGTCCTGGTCCTCCAGGTAGCTGGCCGCCGACCACTGCTGCACACGCACGGCGACCACATTGCGTCCGGGCCGCAGCAACGGACCCACGTCGAACTCGGTCGCCAACCGGCTGCCGGTCGACCAACCCAGCTCGACCCCGTTGCACCACGCGGTGAACTGCGAATCCACGCCGTCGAACCTCAGCACGGCGGCGCCGACGGGAAAGTCATCATCGAGGGTGAACGTGCGCCGGTACTCACCGGTCGGGTTCTCGTCCGGAACGAACGGCGGTTCGACCGGGAACGGGTAGTTGACGTTGGTGTAGGCCGGTGCGCCCCAGCCCTGGAGCTGCCAGTGCCCCGGCACCGCGATGTCGTCCCAGAACCCATCGTCGAAGTCGACGGACTCGAAGCCGGCCGTCGACTCGGAGACGCTCGAGCAGAACCGGAAGCGCCACCTTCCGTCCAGCTCGACCCGAGGTGCGTCCGAGCGCAGGAACGCCCGCGCCGGGCGGCGCCCAACGCCGGGCGAGAACGCGGTGTGCGAGTCGACGGTCACCCCTTGCTGCCGCCGAGGGTCAGGCCGGCGACGAACTGCCGTTGCAGCGCGGCGTAGATGAGCAGCGTCGGGATCAGGGTGATCATGGCTCCGGCCGCGATCAGGCCGTAGTCGTCGAGGAACTGGCCCTTGAGCTTGTTGATCGCGGTCGTGACCGGCAGCCGGTCGCCGGACTGGATGAGCAGCAACGCCCAGAAGAAGTCGTTGTAGATCCAGATGACCTCGAGCGTGCCCAACGCGGCCAACGCCGGCCGGCACAGCGGCATGATGATCTTGCGGTACATCAGCCAGACGCTCGCCCCGTCGACCATGGCCGCCTCGGTCAGGTCCCCGGGCAACGCCTTCATGTAGTTGCTGAGCACGAAGGTGCAGAACCCGAGCTGGAATGCGACCTGAACCAAGACCACACCGAAGTAGGTGTTGAGCAAACTGCCCGAATCACTGATGCTCATGGGCAGCTTGGTGTGCTTGTACATCTCGAACAGTGGCGCGGCCAGCACTTGGGCCGGCAGCAGGTTCCCGGCCGTGAACACGATGAGCAGGGTGACGTTGAACTTCCAGGTAAACCGCGACACCGCGAACGCAACCATGGAGGCGAAGAACAGCGTGAAGAATACGGCTGGGATGGTGATGTAGGCCGAGTTCTTGAAGGCGGTGGCGAACCCGCCCTGGGTCCACGCGGCGGAGAAATTATGGAAGTTCAGCGTCCGCGGCAGGCTCCAGTACCCGTACTTGTTGGTGTCCGAGCGTGGCCGCAACGACGTGTACATCGTCCACAGCAGGGGGATGAGCCAGATGACGGCCATCACGCTCAGGAACAGGTGGGTGCCGTAGTGGCGCTTGCCCACATGAACCGGCTTGGATCGCTTGACCGCCAAAGGATTCAGGTCGGCCGCGGACGGCACTTCGGCGCCGGTGTCGATGCTCACGGCTGATCCTCATTCCGGAACGTGCGGGCCAGATAGGTGACGATCGGCACGAGCGAGATGACCAGCAGGACGACGGCCAGGGCCGAGCCGATGCCGATGATCTGGCCCTCCCCGAGCAGGTTCTGCGCGATCAACGCGCCGAGCAATTCCAGGCCGTTCGTGCCGCCGTTGAAGACGTAGACGATGTCGAACGCCCGCAACGACTCGATGATCGTGATGACGACGACCACGATGTTGATCGGTCGCATGGCCGGGAACACCACCTGGAAGAAGATCTGCCGCTCCGAAGCGCCGTCGATGGCCGCGGCCTCCTTGATCGAAGGATCCACACCCTTCAACCCGGCCAGGTAAAGGATCATGATGTAGCCGGCGTGTTTCCACGTCGCCGCGACTAAGGCCGACCACAGGTTGATGCTCGGATTACCGAGCCAGTCGATCGCGTTGGAGTGCCCGGCGGTGCCGAGCACGTTGTTGATCAGCCCCTCACCGGGGGCGTACAGCAACTGCCAGATGATGCCGACCAAGGCCAGCGACATCATCACGGGGATGAAGAAGACGGTCTGGTAGATGCGGCTGCCCTTGATCTGCTGGTCGAGCAGAACCGCGAGCAGCAAGCCGATCGGGGTGGCGACCAGCGACAGGAACAGCAGCCAGATGATGTTGTGTCGCACGGCCGGCCAGAAGGCCGGGTACTCGTTGAAGATGTAGTTGTAGTTTGCCGTGCCGTTGCCGTGGATGTCGCTGATGCTCAGCCCGTTCCATCGGCAGAACGACAGGATGACCGACAGCACGGTCGGTATCCAGATGATGACGGCTTCGATCAGCGTCGGGATCGCCACCATGATCGCGAGCGTGATCTTGTCGCGCTTGGTCAGTCGTTGCACCCGGCGTTTGCGCGACCGCGCCGGGAGGGCAGCGGTCTGCGCTGCCGGCGGAACCTCCGCCGGCAGCGCGACCGTGGGTAGTTCGGTCATTCGCAGGCCCCGTTCGTTACTGCTGTGAATAGATCGACTTGGCCTGCGCCTCGATGTTCTTGGTGTTGAACGAACCGTCCTTGATGAAGGTCTGCAAAGCCGGGATCATCACGTTGTTGGCGAAGGCGGGCAGCGCGTCACGGTCGAGGAACTGCGAGATGTTCTTGGCCGCCGCGATCGTCGTTGCCGCCTTCTTCTGCAGGGCGTTGAAGGCGGTCTGGTCGGCCTTCTTGTTGGTGGCGATGTTGCTGGTGTCGACCTTGGCGTAGGCGTCCTGGCCGGCGGCGCTGCCGAAGTAGGCCAGCATGGCCTTGGCCGCGTCGTCGCTGCCACCCTTCTTCGACAGCATGAAACCGTCGATCGGCGCCTCTAAGGCGTCCTGGCCGTTGGCCTCGGTCAACGACGGGAACTGGAAGAAGTCGACGTCGGCCAGGACGGTCTTGTCGGTGTACTGCTGGGTGACGAACGAACCGAGCAGGTACATGCCGGCCTTCTTGGTGGCCAGGCCCTGGGCCGCCTCTTCCCAGGTCAGGCCCAGCGCACCGCTCTGGTGGTAGGGCAGGATCGACTTGAACTGGTCCATCACGTCCTTGACCTTCTGCTGGTCCCAGCTCTCCTTGTGGGCCATCAGATCGACGTGGAACTGGTACCCGTTCAGGCGCATGTTCAGGTAGTCGAACGTGCCCATGGCCGGCCAGCCGTCCTTGTCGCCGAATGCGATCGGGGTCAGCCCGTCCTTCTTCATCTGCACGCACAATGCCTTGAATTGGTCGAAGGTCACGGGCACCTTGTAACCCTTGGCCGCGAATACGCTCTTGCGGTAGAAGATGGCCCACGGGTAGTTGTAGTTCGGGACGAAGTACTTCTTGCCGTCGTCGGCGGTGGACGCGGCCACGATGCCGGCGCCGAAGTTGGACGCGCCGATCTTCTCCCAGACGTCGTCCAGCGGCGCGCAGAGCCCCTGCTTGGCGTAGTACTTCATCCGGTAGCCGGCGAACCAGGTGAACGCCGAGTCGGGACTGCCCTGCAGGTAGCTGCTGATCTGGTTCTGGAAGTCCTGGTGGGCCTTGGTGTTGATGGAGACGGTGTCGCCCGACTCCGCCTGGAACCCCGCCACCATCGCCGCGATGCCCTTCTTCGGCACCGGGTCCGACGCGCTGGAGCCGAGCGACGTCTTGGCCCCGCCCGCGGCCTTGGAGCTCGACGTCGCCGCCGCCCCGGTGCTGGCCGAAGTCGTCGCCTTGCTCTTCGAGCTCGACCCGGAGCACGCGGCCAGCAACGGGAAGGCGGCGATGCCCGCGGCCCCGCCGGCCAGGCCCTTGAGCATCGTCCGGCGGCCCGGTCCACTTGGCGCAGCTTGCGCACCGGCGTTGCCGGTGGGAGTGGGGTTTGGAGCGGGCATGTATGGCCTCCTAGATGACGAGCAACGGCGGGCGGTCCCCACAGAAGTGACCACAACCCATCAGAAACCAACGGCCACGTCAAGGGATCGACATATATTGGGTACCTATTCGCTACACATCGGAGCTCAATTCGCTCGGTCCGGGCTCCGCAGTCTTGGTAGCCGTGGCGATGCGGAGGTCGCCCACTTGTTCGCGTAGGACGCTGACCGCGTTGGGCGGAAGACCGTCGTCGGTGATGATGATGTCCGCGGCTGACAGCGGCGCGAACGAGGCCAGGCCGATCGTCGACCATTTCGTCGAGTCCGCGCAGATGATCACCTGGTTGGCGCTCTGGATCAGCGCCTGGTTGGTTTCGGCCTCGGCCAGATTGGGCGTGGTGAAGCCGGCCATCGCGTCCATGCCGTGCACGCCGAGGAACAGCTGGTCGACGTGCAGGCTGCGGATCGACTGATCGGCCACCGGTCCGACCAGCGCCGCGCTGGGCGTTCTCACCCCGCCGGTGAGGATGATCGTCTGGCCGGCCGCGGAAGTATCGGCGCCGATGAGATCGGCCACGGTGGTGGAATTGGTGACCACGGTCAGGCCGGGGATGCCGACGACGTATTGCGCGAGGGTCCAGGTCGTGGTCCCGGCCGACAGCGCTACGGCCGAGCCGGGCCTGATCAGGTCGGCGGCCAGCCGGGCGATGGCGATCTTGGCCGGCTGCTCGAGCTGGGATTTGGCCGCGAACCCGGGCTCCTCGGTCGCGTTGCCGTTGGCCACGGCGCCGCCGTGCACCTTGCGGATCGCACCGCCGGCGGCCAGATGCTCCAGGTCTCGACGGATGGTCATGTCGGACACGCCGGTGAGCGTCGTCAGATCGCTGACCCGCACTGCACCGACACGTCGGATCTCGTGCAGGATGAACGCTTGACGCTGCGTCGCGAGCACCGACCCGGTCCTCGCTCTCGGCTCGTTCTACCCTGACTTCTGGGGCAACACTGCTGTGGCAACCATCGCCCTGGTTTCAACAGAAGTCAACATTTGCGCCCCGCGTTTATCAACCGCGCACGGCTGCCACGGTCAGACGCGGTGGGCGCCGGCGGACGGGCGGGTGGTGAAGAACGTCGGTGCGGTGAACGTGCGCTGCTCGTAGGCGGCGGAAATGGCCGCCCGTACTGTGTCGTCGTCCGCCGATGCGATCAAGGCGATGACGCACCCGCCGAAGCCGCCGCCGGTCATCCGGGCGCCGAGTGCACCGGCGGCCAGGGCGGCGTCCACTGCAGTGTCGACCTCGGGCACGGTGATCTCGAAGTCGTCGCGCATCGACGCGTGTGACTCGGTGAGCAGGGGGCCGATGCCGCGGACGTCACCGTCGTCGAGATGGGCCACCACGTGCAGCACCCGGTCGTTCTCGGTGAGGATGTGCCGGGCCCGGCGAACCAGCAGGTCGGCGTCTGCGTCCGGATCGTCGGCGGCGGCGGTGCGCAGCCGGTCGAGCACTGCGGCGTGATTGTCGTCCTGCACCGCGCGCAGGGTGGACGCGCCGAGCAACGCCGCCGCCCGCTCACAGCTCTGCCGCCGTTCGCGGTACTCACCGTCGGCGTTGCGGTGCGGCGCCTGGGTGTTGGTGATCAGCAGGGTGAGCCCGGCCGCAGCCAGGTCCATCGGCACCGCACGGGTGTGCAGTGAGCGCATGTCGCACAGCAGGACGTGCCCGGCCTCGCCGCGGATGGACGCGAGCTGGTCCATGCCGCCGGTGGGGGCACCGACGAAGTCGTTCTCGGCCATCCGGGCCAGCGCGACCTGGTCCGCCGACGACAGGCCCAGGCCGAGCAGGTCATCCACCGCCGTGAGGGCCGAGCAGCTCAACGCCGCCGACGAGGACAGCCCCGAACCCAGCGGCACATCACCATCCACGGCCACGTCCAGCCCGGGCACGTCGACGCCGCGCTGCTGCAACGCCCAAATGACGCCGGTGACGTACGCGGCCCAGCCGTCGACCTGGTCCGGGCTCACCTCGGCCAGCTCGATCGCGGGTGCTTCGCCGGACTGGGCCGACCGCACGTGCAGCTCGGTGTCGGCCCGCACCGTCACCATGGCCGTGCAGCCCTGGGTGATCGCCAACGGCAGGGCGAAGCCGTCGTTGTAGTCGGTGTGTTCGCCGATCAGGTTGACCCGGCCGGGCGCCCGCCAGACCGTGCTGGCCCCGGGCCTACTCATGCCGGCTGGGCTTGGGTGAACGTCCACGCGTCGCGCACCATTTGCTCCAGGTCCCGCGTCGGCGCCCAGCCCAGCACGGCCGCGGCCTTGGCGTTCGAGGCGACCAGCACGGCCGGGTCGCCGGGGCGCCGGTCGGCATCGACCGTGGCCAGCTCGCGCCCGGTCACCGCCCGCGCGGTGACGAGGACTTCGCGCACGGAGTTGCCCCGGCCACTGCCCAGGTTGATCACCTCGTGGTGTCCGGGCCGGCACGCGTCCAGCGCCCGGATATGGGCGTCGGCCAGGTCGAGAACGTGGACGTAATCACGCACGCAAGTGCCGTCGGGTGTCGGGTAGTCCGTGCCGTAGATGCTGAACGACTCCCGGGCCCCGGCCGCGACCTGCAACACGATCGGGACGATGTGGGTCTCCACCGCGTGACGCTCGCCGTACGCACCGTTCGCACCGGCCACGTTGAAGTAGCGCAGGCTGACTGCGCCGAACCCGTGCGCCGGCGCGTAACCGGCCAGGGCCATGTCGACGGCCAGCTTGGACGCGCCGTACGGATTGGTCGGTTGCGGCGGCAGGTCCTCGGTGATCGGGTTCAGGGTCGTGTCGCCGTAGGTGGCGGCCGAGGAGGAGAAGACGAACCGCGGCACGCCGTTGGCACGCACGGCGTCGAGCAGGGCCACTGAGCCGACCACGTTGTTGTTCCAGTACGACTCGGGTTTATTGACCGACTCGCCCACCAGCGACCGCGCCGCAAAGTGCACCACGCCGTCGTAGGCGTCCGCGGCCAGGACGTCGCCTG
Organism: uncultured Jatrophihabitantaceae bacterium; assembly: GCA_964252015.1. Classification (GTDB taxonomy): domain Bacteria; phylum Actinomycetota; class Actinomycetes; order Mycobacteriales; family Jatrophihabitantaceae; genus CAXSBR01. The sequence goes on from CAXULW010000007.1 coordinate 120,994, forward strand.
CGTCGGTGACGGACGTTTCGACGAACCGTGCGCCCGGGGGAACGGCATCGCGGTGACCGGTGGACAGGTTGTCCAGCACGGTGACGTCGTGCCCGCCGGCCACGAGTTCGGCGGCGACCACGCTGCCGATGTAACCGGCTCCACCGCTGACCAGATAGCGCACGTGCTCGTCCTCTCGTTGCCCGGCGATGACCGAACGAAGCAGGATCCGTTCGGTGCAGGAACTTACTCGGCTCAGCCCAACAGCTGGTCCACGAAGCACCAGCGCCAGCCTTCGCCGGGCTCGATGCTGCGCATGACCGGGTGGTCGGTCTCGGTGTAGTGCCGCTCGGCGTGGCGCCCGACCGAGGAGTCGCAGCAGCCGACGTTGCCGCAGTCCAGACACATGCGCAGGTGTACCCAGCGGGTGCCCTCGCGCAGGCAGGCCGCGCACTGGCCGGGGGTCTGGGCCACGGCTACCCGCGGGGCGTCATGCAGGTGCGCGCAGCCGCCGGCCGCGGAATGGCCGGTGGTCAGCTCGCGGTTGAGCGTCGACTCGGCGTCCTCGACCCGGTCGAGCAGGGACTCCTCGACATCGACCGCGGCCAGGGCGTTGCGCAGCACCTCGTCGTCGAGAGTGCCCGTGTCACGCGCCTTCAGGATGGACTCGCGTTCGGCGCCAAGCATCTGGATGCGCAGCCGTCGGTAGGTCATCGACGGGGGCTCGATCTCGGTGGACGCGCGCCCGAGCCGTTCCCACGCGTTGTTGCTGCGCCGCGCCGACCGCTCGCGCAGCTGGTCGATGACCTCGGGTGGGGTGTCGTCGTCGACGAGTTCGTCCAGTCGGGCCAGACCGGCCTGGTTGGCCGCGGTGACGACGGCGGCGGTGTGCAGCGCGTCCTCGGCCGGGTCGGGGTGGGGCAAATTCAGCCGCCGCACCAACCACGGCAGGGTCAGACCCTGGCCGAGCAGGGTGCCGGCCACGACCACGGCGGCCGCGAGCTTGAGCACGGGCAGTTGCGGGATCGTGTCGGGCAGCAGGAACACGCCGGCCAGGGTGACCACACCACGCATCGCCGACCACGAGACCACCGTGGCCACGGGGTAGCTCCAGGCGTGCGCGCGCGCCCCGCGGGTGCCGTGCTGGTAGAGCACGGCGGTGCCGAACACCCAGACGATTCGGGCGAGGACGGCGGCGGTGAGGATGGCCAGGCAACTGACCAGGCTGTGCGCCAGCGATACCGGCAGAGCACGGACGTCGTCGACGATTCCGCGCAGCTGCAGGCCGATCAGCGCGAACACCACGTTCTCGAGCAGGAACCCGATCGTGCGCCAGTTGGTGTTCTCCGCGATACGCGACGAGGCCGACTGCAGCACCGGTGACCGGTGCCCCAACACCAGGCCGGTGACGACGACCGCGAGCACCCCCGACGCGTGGATCTCCTCGGCGGGCAGGAACGCGGCAAACGGGGCGACGAAGGACAGGGTCGTGTCAAGCACCGGATCGTCGATGTGCTTGCGGATGTAGCCGAGCACGGCGGCCACGACCAGGCCGATGACGATGCCGCCGCCGGCCGCGACCACGAAATCCAGACCGACCCGCGGCACGCTGAGGTTGGAGCTGACCGCGCCGATGGCCGTGTTCAGCGCGACGAGGGCAGTGGCGTCGTTGACCAGGCTCTCGCCCTCGAGGATGGTCACCATCCGCCGCGGCATGCCCACCCGGCGCCCGACCGCGGTGGCTGCTACGGCGTCCGGCGGCGCGACCACGGCGCCGATGGCGAAGGCGGCGGCCCAGCTCAGCGACGGGATCGCCCACCACGCGACCGCGCCGACCACGGCGGTGCTGAAGATGACGCACCCGACCGACAACAGCAGGATCGCCCGTCGGTTGGCCCGGAAATCCACCAACGACGTGCGGATCGCCGCCGCGTAGAGCAGCGGCGGCAGGAAGCCGAACAGCACGACGTCGGGGTCGAGCCGCAACGGCTGCACACCCGGGACGAACGACACCACGACGCCGACGATCACCAGCAACAACGGCGCAGACCGCCCGAACCGTTCGGCCAACCCGGCCACCGTGGCGGCCAGAATCACCAGGCCGACGATGGGGAGGGCGACATGCATGATCCCATTCTCCCGGACCGGTGTTTCGGCTCACCCACGCGATCGCGCTCGCCGTGGCAGCGCAGGCCGCCACGCGGTGCGCGATCGGGTACGGGCTACGCCGCTCGGCTACAGCGGGCGCAGCAGGTCGTCGGCGTCCACGATCGTGTAGGCGTAGCCCTGCTCGGCCAGGAACCGCTGGCGGTGCGCGGCGTAATCGGCGTCGAGGGTGTCGCGGGCGATCACCGTGTAGAAGTGGGCCTGCCGGCCGTCGGCCTTGGGCCGCAGGATCCGGCCCAGTCGCTGCGCCTCCTCCTGCCGCGAGCCGAACGTGCCGGAGATCTGCACGGCGACCGCGGCCTCGGGCAGGTCGATGGAGAAGTTGGCCACCTTGCTGACCACCAGCACGCGTTGCTCGCCGCGGCGGAACTCGTCGAACAACCGCTCGCGTTCCTTGTTGGTGGTCGAGCCCTGGATGATCGGCACGCCGCCCAGAGCCTCGGCCACCTCGTCGAGCTGGTCGAGGTAGGCCCCGATGACCAGCACCTGGTCGTCCGGGTGCCGCTCGACCACGGCCCTGATGACCGGCAGCTTGGTCCGGGCCGTGGCCGCGATCTTGTACCGCTCCTCGGGCTCGGCGGTGGCGTACGTCATCCGCTCGGCGTCAGTCAGCGTCACCCGGACCTCGATGCACTCGGCCGGTGCGATCCAGCCCTGGGCCTCGATGTCCTTCCATGGCGCGTCGTAGCGTTTCGGTCCGATGAGGGAGAAGACGTCGCCTTCGCGGCCGTCCTCGCGCACCAGGGTGGCGGTGAGGCCGAGGCGGCGCCGGGACTGCAGGTCGGCGGTCAACCGGAAGATCGGCGCCGGCAACAGGTGCACCTCGTCGTAGATGATCAGGCCCCAGTCGCGCTCGTCGAACAGGGCCAGGTGGCGGTACTCGCCGTTACGCCGCGTCGTCATCACCTGGTACGTGGCGATGGTGACCGGACGGATCTCTTTGCGCTCGCCCGAGTACTCGCCGATCTCCTCCTCGGTCAGGCTGGTACGGGCGATGAGCTCGCGTTTCCACTGCCGCCCGGCCACGGTGTTGGTGACCAGGATGAGCGTGGTGGCCTTGGCCTCGGCCATCGCCGCCGCCCCGACCATGGTCTTGCCCGCGCCGCAGGGGAGCACGACCACGCCCGAGCCACCGGCCCAGAAGTTGCTCACCGCGTCGGCCTGGTAGTCGCGCAGATGCCAGTCGCTCTGGTCGAGCTCGATCGGGTGGGCCTCGCCGTCGACGTAGCCGGCCAGGTCCTCGGCCGGCCAGCCCACCTTGAGCAGCGCCTGCTTGAGCCGGCCCCGTTCCGAGGTATGGACCAGGACGGTGTCGGGGTCGACCCGCTCGCCCAGCATCGGCGCGATCTTCTTCTGCCGCAGGATCTCCTCGAGCACGGCGCGGTCGAGGGAGATCAGGGCGAGACCGTGCACGGGGTGCTTGACCAGTTGCAGGCGGCCGTAGCGGTCCATGGTGTCGGCCACGTCCACCAGCAGCGCGTGCGGCACGGCGTAGCGCGAGTAGCGCACGAGGGCGTCGACGACCTGTTCGGCGTCGTGCCCGGCCGCGCGTGCGTTCCACAGCCCCAGCGGGGTCAGCCGGTAGGTGTGGACGTGTTCAGGTGAACGTTCGAGTTCGGCGAACGGTGCGATGGACTGGCGGGCTTCGGCCGCGAGCGGATGGTCGACCTCCAGCAGCAGGGTCTTGTCCGACTGGACGATGAGGGGGCCGTCATTCATACCTACAGTGTCCCAGGACGGTGTGACAGTTCGCTCGCCGTGGCAGGGTGATCCGCGTGGACGGGCCAGATCCGGGCGGGCTGGGCGCGCGGCGGGTACTGATCTACGCCGTCACCGGTTCCGGCAAGACGACGTTGGCCCGTCGGCTGAGCGAGGCGACCGGCCTGCCGTGGCATTCGGGCGACGACGAGATCGGCTGGTTGCCCGGCTGGGTGCAGACGCCCGTCGAGGAGCAGCACCGGCGGGCCGCGGCCATCTGCGCACAGGACGCCTGGATCCTGGATACCGCCTACGCTTCGTGGCGACCGCTCGTGCTGGAACGGGCCGAGCTCATCGTCGCGCTGGACTACCCCCGCTGGGTTTCGCTGTCCCGGCTGCTGCGCCGCACGGTGGTACGCATCGTCGACCGCCGCGAGATCTGCAACGGCAACCGGGAGACGTTGCGGCAGGCGTTCTCGGCGGATTCCATCATCGCCTGGCACTTCGCGTCCTTCCCCGGCAAACGACGCCGGATCGCCGCCTGGGTGGCCGACCCGCCCGGCCCGGCCGTCCTGCGCTTCACCCGCCCCCGCGAGCTGGAACGCTGGCTGGCGTCCCTGGGCTCACCGCGCCCAGTCGGCCACGGCGGGTTCGGGGACCGGGTCAGGACTCGGCGCGGGCGGCGAGGGCAATGAGGGCGTCGTCGGTGAGGCGGAAGACCGTCCACTCGTCCTGGGCCACCGCGCCGAGCGAGCGGTAGAAGCCGATCGACGGCTCGTTCCAGTCGAGCACCCACCACTCCAGCCGGGCGTATCCCTGCTGCGCGCACTCCGCGGCCAACGCCGCCAGCAGGGCCCGTCCCAACCCGCGCCCGCGGTGCCGGGGCTGGACGTACAGGTCCTCCAGGTAGATGCCGTGCACGCCCCGCCAGGTCGAGAAGTTGCGGAACCACAGCGCGCAGCCGACGACGTCGCCGTCCAGTTCGGCCACGTGTCCGAACAGCGCCACGTCGTCACCGAACAGGGCCGTGCCCAGCTGCGCCTCGGTCAGGTGGCACTGCTCGGTGGCCCGTTCGTACGCGGCCAACTCGTGCACGAGGCCGACGACGGCCGGGACGTCGCCGAGTTCAACCCGGCGGATGCGGTGGTCGCCACGGTGCTCCGTCATGGCGCTGAGTCTCGCCCATCGTCCGAGTGGCAGCTGACGGTAGCCGGACGCTCGCGGCGGCGGATGCGGTTGGATAGCAATCATGACTAAGCCTGAAGTAGATCGTCCCGAGGGCCCGGCGCCCACCGAACTCGACATCCTCGACATCGTGGTGGGCACCGGGGCCGAGGCTGTACCAGGTGCGCGGGTGACCGTGCACTACGTGGGCGTCGAGTACGAGACCGGCGAGCAGTTCGACGCGTCCTGGGACCGGGGCGAGACGATCGAGTTCCCGCTCCAGGGCCTGATCCAGGGCTGGCAGGACGGCATTCCCGGCATGAAGGTGGGCGGGCGGCGCCAGCTGACCATCCCGCCGGAGCAGGCCTACGGTCCGGCCAGTGGCGGTCACCGGCTGTCGGGCAAGACTCTCGTCTTCATCATCGACCTGCTCGGCGTCCGCTAAACCACCCGAATCGGGTGCACAGGTGGACGCCAGGTGTCCATCTCTGCACCCGATTCGGGGTTGGCAGGTCAGGTCAGGACGTTGACGGACGTGATGCGGTGCAGCGGCACGGTACGGAAGTCGCCGGTCTCCACGTCGTGGCCGCGCAGGTACCCCGCCGCCAGTGACAGCGGCGCCAGGATGTGCGACGTCGTCGACCCGGAGCCGTCGGCCACCGAAACCCACACCTGGCCGTCCGAGCGGATGGCCTGCCGCAGCACGTTCAGCGTCGTCGCTGACGTCACCCCGGGCACGTTCGGGCCGACGTTGACGCGGTGCGCGGTGCGGGCCAGTTCGTCCGTGCGGCGCATCCGGCGCACCGCGTCGTCGAGGACGGCGTCGGGCAGCTCGGGCGGGAGCATGGTCCGGTTGCTCTCCGGCCGGCGCGGACGCGAGCGGGCCGGCTGGGCGCCGACGGTGATCGACAGGCCGGTCAGATCCTCGGCCGCCGGGGCGTAACCGGCCGCGCGGAGCAGCTCCAGCACGCGCTCGGGCTCGGTCGCGGTGACGGCCACCGTCGGGGCCAGCCGGTGCCACCGCACCCCGGTGATGGCCCGGTCGCCGGCCACCCGGTCGAGCAGGCTGACGTCGTCGCAACGCAGGTAGCACCCGGCCGTGCCCGCGCGCAGGACCCCGTGCCGGCGGGCCAGGTCGTCCACCAGGTAGCCCAGCGCCTGCGGCACCGGCGTGCGGGATCGGGCCGCGAAGACGGCGCGGATGTCGGCCGCGCTCTGCCCGGCGTCGAAGGCTCGCCGCACGGAGGACTCGGTGATCCGGAAGACGCTGGCCCCGCCGGCTGATTCCAGGTCGGCCAGCAGCGCGATCTCGCGACCCAGTTCGGCGGTCGGCGGGCCAGGTACGACCAGGGTCAGGTCGGGCTGCAGCAGGAAGTAGTCCACCGGCTCGGGCAGCACCGTCGCCAGCATCCGCTCGGCCAGCCTGGGGTCGTCCAGAAGCACCGCGCGTCCGAACGACGTCAGCCCGCCCGCGCCGGTGATGCCGAGGATCTCGGCCTCGGCCAGCGCCGCGGCCGCCGGTTCGCGCAACAACGGCTCGCGCCGGGGCAGCAGCCAGGCCAGGCGGTCGAGCACCGCGGGCGGGGGTCCGACCGCGCCGGCGGGTGCTGCGGCCAGGATGTGCAGGACCTCGGCCCGCACGGCCGGCGCCGTGGACCGTTCCACCTCGTACGACAGCGCCGACCGGGCTTTGCCGCGCTCGTCGCGCTGGCCGACCAGGTAGGGCGCGCGGGTCATCGTCCGCCAGGCCTGGGCCAGCCGCAGCCACTGCTGCTCGGGCCGGCGCTGGGTCCAGGTGTCGTAGTCGGTGGTCGGACGCCACGGCTGCTCCCGGGCCATCGGCGCCGAGATGAGGTCGGCGGCCACGGCCAGTTCGATCAGCAGCGCGGTCATCGTCTCGTCCACGGCCAGCGTCTTGGCCGTCCGGCGCAGATCGCGCACGCCCAGGCCCCCGGAACGCAGCTGGGCCGGCGGATCGTCCGACCAGGACGTGCCCAGCGCGTCGACCAGACGGACGAGTTCGAGCGCGGCCACCGAGCCAGTGGCGTCGATGTCGCGGGCGTCGCGGCGGGCCTCCAGCGCTTCCGGAGGACGCGGCCGGGCCCACCCCAGCGGACGTTCGCCGCGCAGCTGTCGGCCCAGCTCGCGGGGCAGCTCAGCCGTGTGACCCCCGGCGAGGACGAGCAGCCCGCGCACGATGAGCTCGGTGACCGGGTGCGCCGGGGCACTCGAATTGCCCGGCGGCCAGGTGAACGAGGCCGGCAGCAGGCCCGTCGGCGGACCGTGGCTGAGCCGTTCCAGGATGCCGCGGGCGTCGTCGCTGACCTCGCTGATCAGCTTGTCCCGACGAGCCGGGTCGGCCAACTCCTCGACGATGGCCTGGCGGGCGCCGCCCTTGGGTGCCGGCGCGAGGCCGAGACCGTCCAGCACGAATTCGAGGTCGTCGGTGCTGACGTATTCGAGTAGTTCGGCCAGGGGGGCACCGAGTCCCAGCGGGTAGGCGCCGAGTTGCTCGCGCACGCCGGCGGCCAGCTGGAGCGCCCCGGGCGCGCCCCAGACCAGCGCCCGTTCGACCAGGCGCGACACAGCGTCGTCGACGTCCGCAGCGGTGGCCGCAAGCTCGCCGTCCGGTGGTGCGGCCAGCCCGGCGGCAATTGCATCAGTGGACGCTTCGTCGAGAACGGAGATGGCCTGCAGGACGTGCAAGGCAAAGGCGTCGATCGTGTCCAGGCTGCGGGTGACCGACGAGCGCACACTCATCCGGTTGACCAGCGCGGTCAGGTCGGCCGGCGGGGGCGCAGCCAGATCCGGCCGGCGGCGCAGCAGGACACCGAGCTGGTCGTCGCTGCGCTGCCGCAGCCAGTCGAGCAGGGTGGGAGGGCTCAGTTCGGGGCCGGGACGGTCGGCGTCGATCAGCGGTTGGGCTGATCTTCAGGGGTGGGATGGGCGTAGCGCAGGTCCTCCACCGGCAGCGGGAAGATCAGATCGTCACCGAACGGGGACTGCGCACCGGTGTGCTCGGCGGTGAACTCGGAGACAGCCAGTTCGGGATACGCCGCGGGCCACGACTCTTCTTGGTTCTTCGGAGCTCGGCCGGCCATGGTGGTCTCCTTCTCGCCGACGCAGCCGGGCGCTGCGCGTTATTGCTGACGTGATTGTGCCACGTTCGGCTACCGTCCCTTCATGTCTGCGCAACTGGTCTCGATCAACCTGGCCGGGCCGGACGAGGTCCTGCACGGTGCCTGGACCGGGCGGGTCGGGCGCACCGGCATCAACAAGAAGCCGGCTTCCGGGCCAGTGTCGACCGGCCGCGACCAGCTCGTCGGCGACACGATCTGCGATGTCGGCGACCACGGCGGGGCCGATCAGGCGGTGTACGCCTACGCCGCCGAGGACGCCGCCTGGTGGGCCGCGGAACTGTCCCGCGCGGTCGGCCCGGGCGCGTTCGGTGAGAACTTCACCACCTCGGGCGTGGACGTGACCGCAGCGGTCATCGGTCAGCGCTGGTCCATCGGCAGTGCGGTCTTCGAGGTCAGCGCCCCGCGCATCCCGTGCCGCACCTTCGCCGCCTTTTGGGACGTGCCCAAGCTGGTCAAACGTTTCACGGCCGTCGGCCGACCGGGGGCGTACCTGCGCATCTTCTCCCCGGGGGAGGTCCGGGCCGGGGATCCGATCGAGATCGTGCACACGCCGGCCCACGGGGTGACGATCTTCGAGACGTTCCGGGCCCTCACCGGCGACCGATCGCTGGCCGCGCGACTGCTGGAGGCACCCGAGTTGCCGGACGAGGCCCACGTGAGCGCCCGCAAATGGCTGGCCCGAGCGGCGAGCTGACCCGTTCGCGCGATCGTCAGGCCTGGTTCGGCCCGAGATCGCGGCGGCGGGCGACGACGAAGCCGCCACCGGGCAGGAACGAGTCGATGACCACGATGACGGCGGTCCACCAGGTCCACCGCAAGGACCACCACGCGGCGACGACGGCGGCCAGGTAGACCAGGAACAAGGCGCCGTGGATCGGGCCGAGGATCTGTACCCCGAGGGGCTGGCCGAACGCGTACTTAACAATGGTGGCCACGATCAACAGCAGCCAAGAGGTCGCCTCGGCGACGGCCACCCACCGCATGGCCGCGCGGGCCGTGGCGGGACGGGGCAACCGGGTGAACGCGGGCCGGGCCGCGGTCGGGTACAGCGCGGCCACCCGACGGGCCTCCGCGCGCCCGTTGCGAATCAGCCCCACCAACGCGACCCCGAAACCGAGCGGTGCGAGCAGGCACAGCAGGTTCTGGCCCAGCGGCCGGTTGTCATCGCCGGCCGCGTAACCGATGAACGTGGCCACGATCACGACCAGGCCCAGCACGAACAGGACCAGGCCGAGCGGAACCAGCCGCGACCCCGGCCGGCTGCTCTCCGGCCGGCTGTCTCCCGGCGGCACGTCTCCCGGCGACACAACTGGAGACGACGCCGCCCGCGGCCCCTCGTCCACGCCCTGACCGCTCGATCGAGCGGGTGCCGGATTCGTCACGACCGTCCTCTCGTAAGCCCGGAGCCAAACTGCGTGCGGGTCAGCGTCGGCAGACGGTAATCTTGGGCAACGAAGGCACCGTCCGCGGTGCCTTCCTTCGTGCCCGCAGACCGCGCGCCACGACCGGTTGGATGCCGGTTCATTCGAGATTACGTGCATAGAGGTGAACGCAGTGCCCACCGGCAAGGTCAAGTGGTTCAACGGTGAGAAGGGCTTCGGCTTCCTGGCCGACGACGGCGGAGACGAGGTCTTCGTCCATCGCGATGCGCTGCCCGACGGCGTCACCGAGCTCAAGCCCGGGGCGCGCGTCGAGTTCGGCGTGGTCCAGGGACGCAAGGGTAGCCAGGCGCTGTCCGTCCGGGTGCTCGAGCCGGTGGCCTCGGTCGTGCGGGCGACCCGCAAGCCCGCCGACGAGATGACGCCGATCGTCGAAGACCTGATCAAGCTGCTCGACGGGGTCTCCAACGGCCTGCGTCGCGGGCGCTACCCCGAGCGGACCGAGGGTCGCCAGGTCGCGGCCGTCCTGCGGGCCGTCGCCGACAACCTCGACGCCTGAAACCGTGGACGCGCGGATCGTCGCGGCCCGCCCGGAGCACCTGGTCGAGGTCGCGGCGATCTACGCCGACGCGGCCCGCACGACCGTGTCCACGTTCGATCTGGACGGTCCGCCGGTCCAGCACTGGCAGGACAAGCTCACGGACGCCGGCCGCGGCAACCACTTCGTCGTCGCCGTTGACGTCGCCGCTGGTGCTCAAGCCGCCGTCGACGGCCCCGACGCGGTGCTCGGTTTCGCCTACTCGGGCTGGTTCCGGCCCCGGCCGGCCTACGGCGGCACCCGCGAGACGTCGATCTACCTGCACCGCGCGGCCCGTGGACAGGGCCTGGGCCGGCGGCTCTACGCCGACCTGCTCGACCGGTTGCGCGGCGACGGAATCCACCTCGTCGTCGCCGTCATCGCCCAGCCCAACCCGGCCAGCGTCGCGCTGCACGAGGCGCTCGGCTTCCAGCTCGTCGGCACCCTAAGCGAGATCGGGGAGAAGTTCGGCCGGTACGTGGATACCCGCTGGTATGAGCTGCTCCTGGACTGACCTGGACTGGGTGACTGCGGGGCTCAAAACGCGCGGGCGAATGTATAGCGTTTTGCGCGCTATGGCGCCCAGAATGCGCCACCGTCGGCGGTGCATGGCGCTCGGCTGACGACGCGCGGGCGAATGTATAGCGTTTTGCGCGCTATGGCGCCCAAAATGCGCCACCGCCACCGCCACCGCCACCGCCACCGCCACCGCCACCGCCACCGCCACC
>CAXULW010000007.1:131924-165428 GCA_964252015.1 uncultured Jatrophihabitantaceae bacterium
GCCACCGCCACCGCCACCGCCACCGCCACCGCCACCGCCACCGCCACCGCCACCGTCCGGCGTCCGGCGTCCGGCTCGCCGTGTCCTATCGTTCGGACGTGGCCATTCCGGTGATCCTCGACGTCGATACTGGCGTGGACGACGCGTACGCGCTGCTGTTCGCCGCCCTGCATCCCGACCTGGACCTGCGCGCGGTGACGTGTGTGGCCGGCAACGTCGATGTCGACCAGGTCGTGGTCAATACCGCGACCGTGCTGGCCGCGGCCGGCGCGGCGGACGTTCCGATCGGCCGCGGTGCCGACCGCCCGCTGCTCGCCGCGGCCCGGTCCGCGCGACACGTCCACGGCCAGGACGGCCTGGGCGATCTGGGCTGGCCGCCCGCCCCCGTCGGCGCCATACCGTCCGCGATCGACCTGCTGCGCGCGACGTTGAGCAAGGCCAGCGAACCCGTCACTGTCGTCACCCTGGCGCCGATGACCAACGTGGCCCTGCTGCTGCGGGCCTACCCGGAGGTCATCTCAACCATTGAACGCATCGTGTTCATGGGCGGCAGCGCGCTGGCCGGCAATGCCACCGCCTCGGCCGAGTTCAACATCTGGCACGACCCGGAGTCGGCCGCGGTCGTCCTCGACGCCGCCGCGCGGGCTGACCTGGCCGTGACGATGTACGGACTTGACGTGTTCTACGGACCGTCGCTGGACGCGGCCCAGGCCGACGCCCTCGACGGTGACACCCCGGCCCGACGGTTGGCCGCGGCGCTGATGCGCTTCTCGCTGGGCCGGTACGCAGATGAGTCCCGGGCGACGATCGGGGACGCCGGCGCCGTGTGCGCCGTCGTCGACCCGGAGGGTTTGACCATGCAGCGGATGCCGGTCCGGGTGGAACTCGCCGGGGCGTGGACCCGCGGGCAGACCGTGGTCGACCGCCGCACCACCCGCAGCGACCTGGAGAACGACGAGCACGGCGGGTTGGCCAACGCCCCGGCGATGGTGGACGTCGCCCTCGACATCGACGCCGACCGCTACCGGCGGCTGTGGTCGAGCACGGTGGCCGGCGTAGATCTCGACTGACCAGCGGCGGCCCACGTCGGCCCGCAGAGCTCAGCGCAGCGGCGGCATCGGAGGGGTCAGCCCGGCCTGATGGGCGCGGCCGAGCAGGGCCTCGATCGCCGCGTACCCGTCCGGGCCCAGATCTTGGGTGAACTCGTTGACGTAGAGCTCGATGTGGCGGCGCTGCACATCGGGGTCCATTTCCTGCGCGTGGGTGGCCACGTAGGCGGCCGAGTCGTCCGGGTGGGCCCACGCGTGTCGCACCGACGCCCGGATGACGTCCCTGGCCTGGGCGGCGGTGACGCCGGTACGCGCGGCCAGGTCGCGGCGGGCCAGGATCGCGCCGAGCGGGATGGGCAGACCTGTGTCGGCCTCCCACCATTCGCCGAGATCGGCCAGCGCGGTCAGCCCGTAGTGGTGGTAGGTGAACCGGGCTTCGTGGATGACCAGGCCGGCGTCGTAACGGCCCGCTTGTACCGCCGGCATGATCTCGGCGAACGGGACGACGTCGATGGTCTCCGGGTGTTGACCGCTGGCCCACAACCGCAGCAACAGGTACGCGGTGGTGCGTTCGCCGGGCACGGCCACGCGGGCACCGTCGAGGTCGTCCCGGTCGCCGCGGGTGAGCACCAACGGCCCGCAACCGCGTCCGAGCGCGCCGCCGCACGGCAGCAACTCGTAGCGGTCCAGCAACCACGGCAACGCGGCGTAGGACACCTTGGCGATGTCATACCCGTCCTGCAGGGCCGCGGTGTTGGTGACGTCCACGTCGGCGTAGGTGACCTCCACCGGTGGGGCGTCTACCTGGCCGTCCAGCCGGCCGTCCAGCCGGCCGTTCACCCAGGCGTCGAAGACGAACGTGTCGTTCGGGCACGGCGAGAAGGCCAGCGACAACACCGTCATGGCGAAGTCTCCCCGGCGGCGGCCGCGAACGTGCCGACGGCGGCTGTGGCGGTGATGGGGCCGCCGGTGATGGGGCCGGCGGTGATGGCGGCGATGGCCACGCCGAGCGCGGACAGAGCGGGTCCGATTCGCCAGGCGGCGCGGTCGCGCGGTCCCACCACGTTGCTCACCGTGCGCACCTCGGCGAAGCTCACGCCCAGGCACTGCGCTGCGGCCAGGACGCCGGCGCCTTCCATGGCCTCGGCCACCGCGTCCGGATTTCGGGCCAGCCGGGCCGCGGCCGTCGCGGTCGAACCGGTCACCGTGGACACCGTGAGCACGGCTCCGGTGACGACGCCGGCCGACCGGAGGCGCGCGGCCAGGGTGGACACAAGCGCGGGGTCGAGCTCGTGCCGTTCCGGTCCCAGCCCGAGCGCGGACAACGGCAGGAAGCCCGCCCCGTCCTCGGCGCCGAGATCGGCCTGCACGACCGCGGTTGCGATGACGGTCTCGCCGAGCCCAATGGGCGCGAACCCGCCGGCGATGCCCGCGCTGATGACCAGGTCGTAGGCACCGACCACCAGCGCTGCGGATGTGGCCGCCGCGGCGGCCGCAACGCCTACCCCGCCGACGAGAAGATCGACAGTTCCCGCCGCCGTAGACGCGCGGACCAGGTCAGCGGAGGAAGTGGGCACCCGGGAGGCACCCAACAGCCGGGCCGCCGCGTCGCGTTCCGGGGCGGTCGCGCAGACAACCAGGGCGGACGGCATTCAGTCGGTGGTGGTGACGCGCACGATCCAGCCGCCGGCCTGGGACGCACCGCGCAGCTCGGCGATCTGCAGGTAGTAAGAACCGACACCGGCCGCCGTCGTGCTGAGGTGGGTGGTGTGCCGGTCGCGGATCGCGGTCGCGGTTCCAGCGCCGGCTAGGGGGTGGGACTTGCTGGCCGAGTCGAGCGTGAAGGCCGCCACCACCCAGGCGTTGTCGGCCACGGTCCGTGGCACGTCCACGAGGAGCTGGGAACCGGCCCGCACCCGGATCGACGGCGCGTCCCCGACGTCGGTGATCGGCTGGTGCAACGGCCCACCGGGGTACTGGTAGCGCGCCGCGTCCACGATGACGGACTTGCCGTCGCCCGACACGGTGATCGTCGGTAGCGGTTTCTGGCACGCGGTCAGAAACCCGGCCATCAGGGCGAGTAGGGCAACCCATCCCGGCAGCCGCGTTCGTCTATGCACGAATCACACGTTACCGGGCGCCGGACCGCGTCTGCGGGCTGCGCGGACTCCCACCCGCGCCCGCAACGCGATGTAGATCACGCTCACGGCCAGGACGGTGCCGGCCAGTGACATCCCCAGCGTGCCGCGGTCCGACGGCAGCAGCAGCGCTACCGCGGCTCCCACCACCCAGGCCAGCTGGAGGAACGTCTCCGAGCGGGCGAAGGCACTGGAGCGCAGGGTCTCGGCGACGTCGCGCTGGATGACCGCGTCCAGGGACAGCTTGCCCAGCGAGTTGGTGCCCGAGCAGATCGCCATCGCGGCCACGGCCGTCTCCAGGTTGAACGACAGCGCGGTGAGCACGCACGCCACCGCGTTGATCGCCGAACAGGTCAACACGATGACGTGCGGGCGGCGGAACGCGAAGCGGGCCCCGGAGCCGGTGCCGATGAGGTTGCCGATGGCCACGGCCGCCCCGACCGCACCCAGGCTGGACGCGGCTTGGAAACCGTGCGAGGTCTTCTCGATGTAGAACGCCAGGAACATGGTCAGGAAGCCGGCCGACCACCGCAGCGCCGACTCGCCCTGCATGGACGTGATCACCTGCTGGTCGAACCCGCGGCTGACCCACGCGCGGATCCGGTGCAGCGCCGGCACCTTGGCCTGCGTCGGGGGACGTCGAGGTTCCTCGGGGTGTGAGCGGGCCGGGGCCGCGGAATCGACCTGTGCGGGCAGGCGCAGGGAGTAGACCCCGGTGACCGCGAACGCGATCGCGGTCAACCACAGCCCGAGCGGGTAGGAGCCGGTGACGCGCACGACCCCGGCGATGAACCCGCCGCCGATCACCGCGGCGCCGAGGCCGAAGATCGACAACCGGGCGTTCGCGGTCACCAGCGTCATGTCCGGCGGCACCACCCGCGGGGCCGCCGCGGCCCGGACCACGCTGTAGGCCTTCGACAGCACCAGCGACCCGAGCGCCAACGGGAACAGCACCAGCAGGTTGGTGAAATTCTGCGCCATCAGGATGGCGAGCACCGCCCGCCCGAACCCGCTCGCGGCCATGGCCCAGCGCCGGCCGTGCTGGAAGCGGTCGAGCACCGGCCCGATCACCGGCGCCACCACGGCGAACGGGGCCATGGTGACCAGCAGGTAAAGCAGGACGTTGCCCTTCTGGTCACTCTTCGCGGCCGAGAAGAACACGGTTCCGGCCAGGGCGACGGTCACCATCGCGTCGGCGCCGAAGGACAGCACCTGGTTCCAGATCAACGGCGTCAGCCCGGATTCCGACGCACCGTTGGCCCGGCTGGCCGCGACCACCCGGCGGGCCACCGTCTGCGCCGCCTGGCTGCTGCGGACCGCCACCGCCCGGGTCACGGTGACTTTCGGAACCGCCCCCGCCGTGGTGATCGGCGCCACGGTTGTCGCCGGATCGAGCGGCGCGGCGGGATCGCGGTACTCGAGCCGCCGCGGGTCAGGTTCACGGCGAGCCTGATCGGCGTCGACTTCTTCGTAGGGGCGGGTCGGTTGGGGACGGGACGGGACGCCGCCGGAACGGGGTTTGGCCGGCACGGAGGGCAGATAGGTCGTCGGGCGCTCGTCGACGAACCGCACGTCGTCGCCGCCGTGGGTCGCCAGGTCGTCGAACGACTCACGCTGGCGGTAGTACGTCGCCGGGTCGAAGGCGGGGCCGGCCGCGGCGCCGGTCGCGGGGCGGGTCGCGGGGCCGACCGCGGGGGCCGCCGCGGGCAGCGCCGGGGGCGCGTCGGGGCTGTCGCGCTCAGTTGGTTGCGGGCTCCGTGGGCGGTGCCCGCTGCGCCCGAACCGCCCGGCACCGGGCTCGTCTCGTTCGGTCCGGGGCACGCCTCACATCCTGCCCCACCGCGCCGCGGCGCGACCGGTGGCAACGGCCAATCTCGGCACCCGTCATGGCGGATTTTGGCCGCGACGTCGCCACTGCGAGACACTGGACGAGTGACCCCCGACTCGTTCCCTGAACCAGCCCCGGACGCGACCCCCGAGCCGGTCGACGGTGCCGAGGTCGACGGGATCGATCGGGCGGCTGCGCCGGAGACGGTGGACGCGTCCGGGCCCGACGACGCCGGTACCGGTGACACCGCGGATGTCGACGTCCGGACTGGTGACGTCGCGCACGTCGACGTCGCCGATGCTGTCCCGGTTGATGCTGTCCCGGTTGATGCGGTCTCGGCGGACGAGGTGTCGGCGGACGAGGTGTCGGCGGACGAGGTGTCGGCGGACGAGGTCCCGGTGGTCGAGGTCTCGGCCCTCGAGGTCGTGGCTGATGACGGCCCGGCTGACGACGCCGCCGTTGCCGGCCAAGCTCTGCCCGAGCCCGACCCGGTCCTGGCCGAATCGGTCGAGGCGGCCCGCGCGGCCGCGGTCGAGCTCGGTGGCGAGGACGTCGGCGAGCACCTCGGCGCCAGCGCCGAAGACGCCCATGCGGTGACCCACGCGTTCGTGGCCACCCTGGCCGGGTATCGAGGGTGGCACTGGGCGGTCACCCTCGCCCGCAGCCCGGAATCCAGCGTCGTCACGGTGGACGAGGTCGTCCTCCTCCCGGGCGACGACGCCCTGCGCGCCCCCGAGTGGGTGCCGTGGTCGCAGCGGGTGCGCGCCGGCGACCTGGGGGCCGGTGACCTGCTGCCCGCCGATCCCGACGACGCCCGCCTGGTACCCAGTTACTTTTCCGACGACGACCCTTCGCTGGCCGACGCCGACGCCGCCGACCGGGCCCAGCTGCGGACGGTGGCCGACGAGCTCGGCCTCGGCCGCGTGCGGGTGCTGTCCCGCGACGGCCGGATCGACGCCGCCGAGCGCTGGCTCGAGACCGACTTCGGTCCGGATGCCCCGATGGCCAAGCAGGCTCCGGCCCACTGCGGCACCTGCGGTTTCCTGGTCCTGGTGCGTGGCTCGCTCGGCGGCGCGTTCGGCATCTGTGCGAACGAGCTCAGCGCGGCCGATGCCCACGTCGTCTCGGTGGAATTCGGCTGCGGCGCCCACTCGGAGGCCGGCGTCGACCTGACCAACCGGGTCGAACCGGCGGGAAACGTGTACGACAGCGGCGAGCTCGTGATGGAACCCAACGACGTTGCCGCCGCTGATTTCGACGACACGGTCGCCGTCGACGACGTTTAAGACCGCCTTCGCCGCTGCGTCAGAGGCGGCCTTCGCCGCTGCGTCACAGGCGGCCTTCGCCGCGGTGCTTCCCGATCAAGACCAAGCCGAGCAGGCCGAGGACCGCACCGCACAAGCAGGTCCACAGCCAGATCCGGTGATCGTGGCGGCCCAGCCACGACCAGCAGACCGCGAGAACGATGGCGGCGACGACCCACGCCGCGGTGCCGACGGCGATCACCCGGCGGGCGTCGACCCGCATCGGCGTCGGGGGCGTGCGCAGCACCCGCGTCCGTCCGGTTCGCTCGCGCCGCGCCGCCATGGACGAGACGGTACCGGCGGCACGGTGGCGCCGCCGCGAGATCATTAGGTAAGCTAAGTAGTTGTGAGCAAGACCGATGATTCCCAGCAGGCCGCCGAGCTGGCGGCGATCCTGCGCCCGTCGTTGCTGCGGCTGACCAGGACGATTCGTAACCAGCGCGTCGATGAATCGGTCACCCTCACGCTGCTGGCCGCGTTGATGACGCTGGACAAGCGCGGTCCGATGAGCCCGGGCGAGCTGGCCGCGCTCGAACGCGTGCAGCCGCCGTCGATGACCAAGATCCTGGGCAAGCTCGAGGAGAAGGACCTCATCGAGCGGTCTCCGCATCCGACCGACCGCCGTCAGGTCGTCGTCGCAGTCACCGATCCGGGCCGGGCGTTGCTGGCCAAGGAACGCCACGAACGCGACGCCTGGCTCTCGATCCGGCTGGCCATGATCACCCCGGCCGAGCGTGAGCTGCTCGCCCGGGTCGTGCCCCTGCTCGACAAGCTGGGGGCGCTATAAGCGCTGCCCCGCCTACGAACACCCGAGAACCAATGCCCAAAGAAATGGATATTGTGACCACCCTGCTCGGCCGCAACGACGCGGCGAACACCCCATCCGAAGGCGCATCCCAACCCCCGACCGATCCCGCCCATGACGACCACGGCATGTTCCGGTCCCTGCGGGTGCGCAACTACCGGCTGTTCGCGAGCGGGCAGATCGTGTCGCTCACCGGCACCTGGATGCAGCGGGTGGCCCAGGACTGGCTGGTACTCCAGCTGACCGACTCGGCCACCGCGCTCGGCGTCGTCACCGCTCTGCAGTTCCTGCCCTCGATCCTGCTCGGGCTCTACGGCGGCATGCTCGCCGACCGGTCCGACAAGCGCCGGCTGCTGCTGCTCACCCAGACGGCGCTGGCCGGGGCCGCGCTCATCCTCGGCCTGCTGGCGGTCACCCACACGGTGGCGGTCTGGCACGTGATGGTGCTGGCCGTGGTCGTCGGCGTCATCACCGCCGTCGACACGCCCACCCGCCAGTCGTTCGCGGTCGAGATGGTCGGACGCGACGAGCTGGCCAACGCGGTCGCGATCAACTCCACCATCTTCAACGCCGGGCGCATCATCGGCCCGGCCATCGCCGGTGTGATGATCACCGCGGTGGGAACCGGCTGGGCCTTCCTGGCCAACGCCCTGTCCAGCGGGGCCGTCCTGGTCGGGCTGGCCATGATGCGCACCGACGAACTGCATCCGGTGCCGCACCTGGTACGTGCCCCGGGTCAACTCCGCGAAGCCCTGACCTACGTTCGCGGCCGGGTCGACCTCAGGCTGCCGATGCTGCTGGCGTTCATCGTCGGCACGTTCGGGATGAACTTCCAGATCACCACCGCCGTGCTGGCCAAGCAGGTCTTCCACCACGGCGCGGCCGGTTTCGGCCTGCTGTCGACCGCGCTGGCCGTCGGTGCCTGCCTGGGCGCCGTCTTGGCCACCCGCCGAGACCGTCGACCGTCCGGGGTGTTCCTGGTCGGCATGGCCGTGGCGTTCGGGTTGATCGAGATCGTGGCCGGCTCGATGCCGACGTTCGACACGACCGCCCTGGTGCTCGTGCCGGCCGGGCTGTGCATGCTCGCGTTCAGCACGGCCGCGAACTCGTCGGTCCAGCTCGGCACCGACCCGGCCATGCGCGGACGGGTCATGGCGCTGTACCTGATGTGCTTCATGGGCGGCACACCGCTGGGCGCGCCGGCCATCGGCTGGGTGGCAGAAGCGTTCGGCCCGCGTTGGGGAATGGTGGGCGGTGGGATCATTTCGGCTCTGGCCGCGGCGATCACCGGCCTGCTGTTGGCCCGTCGGCGTGACCTGCACGTCGGCGACGTGATCGGACGTATCGGTCACGAGATCGGCGACCTGCGCCCCGTCCACTGACTACGGGTTTCCTACGGAGCTAGGCAGTATGCATTTCCCGGTAGCGCTTGCTCGGCGTCCGACTTATCTTTGACCCATATCCAGGTCCGAGACCCCTCGCACCGCCTCCCGCGTCATCTCCGGGCTGGCGGAGCGACTCGGCGCCCGCCCGCAGTCCGCGCGCGAAGTCAAGGCGACCACGCCACCGATCGAGGAGGTCGCCGCGTCGGCCCGGCGGCTGCACCGGCTGCTGGAAAGCCTGCCGCGGGGGACGTCCTACGTGCGCGCGACCGGCGTCGCCCACGCCTACGACGAGGTCCTGGTGATCGCCTGCCAGCAGCTCGAGGTGCCCACCCGCCTGCTGGAACTGCCGGACGGCAAGCCGCGCATCCTCGAACGGATCCGGCTCGAGTTCGTGCTCGGGGAGTCCGGCCTCATCATCTGACCGGGCCCGAGCGAATCGAGAGAACGACCCACCATCGAAACGATCACCGAGCCCGGCGACCCGCGGCTGGATGACTTTCGCGACCTGTCCGACGCCGACGTGCGCCCCGACCGACGCGGCGTGGTCGTCGCCGAGGGCACCGCGGTGGTGGAGCGCCTGCTCGGCTCGCCGTATCCGGTCCGGGCGGTGGTCGGCGTGGAGGCCAAGATGCACGCGCTGGACCCCGTGCTGGCCGCGTCCGGGGCGCCGGCGTTCCTGGTCGACAAGTGGGTGCTGTCCGAGGCGGTCGGGTTCCGGGTCACCCGGGGTGTGCTCGGCTCGGCCGACCGTCCGCCACCGGCCGATCCCGGGGAGCTGCTCACATCGGCCCGCCGCGTCGTCGTGCTCGAGCAGCTCAACGACTACGAGAACCTGGGCGCGCTGTTCCGCAACGCGGCCGCGTTCGGTGTCGACGCCGTCCTGCTCGACCCGCGCACCGCCGACCCGCTGTACCGGCGCAGCGTGCGCGTGTCGATGGGTCATGTGCTACGGGTGCCGTTCGCGCGGCTGCCCGAACCGTGGCCGGCCGGCTTGAACCTCCTGCAGAACAAGGGTTTCCACGTCCTGGCCATGACACCCCGCGGGTCGGCCCAGGCGCTGCGGTCGGTGCCGGTGCCACCGAAGTGGGCCGTCCTGGTCGGGGCCGAGGGCGGCGGGCTCACCGAGGCCGCGCTGGGCCTCGCCGACGCCCAGGTGCGCATCCCGATGGCGCCCGGCGTCGACTCCCTCAACGTCGCCACCGCGGCCGCCGTCGTCTTCGCCCACCTGACCGGCTGACCGGCTTACCGGCTTACCTGCGCGTTGTTCGGCCTAAGGCGGGCTGGGACCGTCCCGGGTCCGACAGGTGGGCGACGGAATCGTCGACCCCGGCTCATCGTTGGCCTCGGTATGAGCCCAGCGTTCGAGTTCGCCGACAACCCCGACCAGGACCGCTACGAGGTCCGCGCGGGCAGTCGAGTGGTCGGCCGGGCTGATTACCACCGCGACGGTGACCGGATCGTCATCCCGCACACTCACATCGACCCGGCCCACCGCGGTCAGGGCCTGGGCGGGCGGATGGTGGAATACGCGCTGGACGACATCCGCCGCCGCGGCCTGAAGGTCGTGCCGGCCTGCCCCTTCGTCGCCGACTACCTGAGCCAGCACCCGGAGAACGCCGACCTCCTCTGATTTTGCCGATCCGGGTGCACAGCTGGACGTCAGCTGTCCATCTCTGCACCCGGATCGCGGTTAGACGAGGGAGTCGCTCCATGAGTTGTGCAACGAGGCGAACTCGCCGTCGCCCTCGGTGATGAGCACCTCGGGCGTGCCGTCCTCGACGATGCGCCCGGCCGACAGCACCAGCACCCGGTCGGCGATCTCGACCGTCGAGAGCCGGTGCGCGATGATCAGGGCGGTGCGGTCACGCAGCACGGTCCGCAGCGCCCGCTGCACGGTCCGTTCGGTCGGCACGTCCAGCGACGACGTCGCCTCGTCGAGGATCAGCACGGCCGGGTCGGCCAGGAACGCGCGCGCGAACGCGACCAGCTGCCGTTGCCCGGCCGACAGCCGCCCGCCGCGCTTGCGCACATCGGTGTCGTACCCCTCGGACAGCGCCCGGATGAACGGGTCGGCCCCCACCGCGGTGGCCGCGGCGACGACGTCGGCCCGGCTGGCGTCGGGGCGCCCGAAGGCGATGTTGTCGGCGACCGAACCCGAGAACAGGAACCCGTCCTGGGTGACCATGACCACCGCGGAACGAAGCTCGGCCTCGGTGACGTCGCGCAGGTCGACGCCGTCCAGGCGCACGGCCCCGGTGGACGGGTCGTAGAAGCGGGCGATGAGCTTGGCGATCGTCGACTTGCCGGCTCCCGTCGCGCCGACCAAAGCGACGGTCTGACCGGCCGGAATGTGCAGGTCGAGTTCGTGCAGCACCGGCTGGCCACCCTCGGCCGCGGTGACGTAGCCGAACTCGACCTGGCTCAGGTCCACCGCGCCCAGCCCGGGGCGAGGCAGCGGCACCGGATCGGCCGGCTCCGGCACGCTGGGCTTCTCGTTGAGCACCAGCGCGATCTTCTCCAGCGCCGCCGTGGCCGACTGCATCGAGTTGAGGAACATGGCCACGTCCTGCATCGGGCCGAAGAACTGGGTCAGATACAGCAGGAACGCGGTCAGGATGCCGAGCCCGAGATGCCCGTCGGCCACCCGGTCTCCCCCGACGACCAGGATGATCACCGTGACCAGGTTGCCGACCAGGGTGACGCCGGGGATGAAGATCGCGTGCAACTTGAACGCGTCGGCGTTGGCCGTGCGATAGGTGTCGTTCAGCTGGCCGAACAGCCGGGCGTTGCGTGGCTCGCGGCGGAAGGCCTGCACCGCGCGGATGCCGTTCATCGTCTCCACGAACTGCACGATCACGGCGGCGATGGCTTCGCGCGTGCGCCGGAAAACGGTGGCCGATCGCCGGGCGAACCAGCGGTACAGCAGCCAGAGCGGGATGAACGAGGCCACGGCGATCGCGGCCAGTTCCAGGTCGAGCAGCAACAGCACGATGCTGATCGTGACGATGTTCAGTACCGCCGTGATGAGCCCGTCCATCGCCGCTTCGAGCATCTCGTTCAGGGTGTCGACGTCGGAGGTCAGGCGCGAGATGACCCGGCCCGAGGTGAACTTCTCGTGGAACGACACCGACAGGGCCTGCAGGTGGTCGAACAGCTGACGGCGCAGGTCGAACAGGATGCGCTGGCCCAGCCGCCCGGTCCGGGCCAGGAACAACCGGTTGAGCGCGCCGGAGATCAACGCGCTGGCCAGCAGCGCCGAACCGATGATGACGATCGTGCGGTCGTTGCCGTTCTGGGCGTCGGGCAGGCCATGGTCGATGGCCAGACCCACCAGCCACGGTCCGGCCAGCATGGTCGCGTTCTGGACGAGAACGATGATCAGCAACGGGATCAGTTGACGCCGATGTGGTCGGAGCAGGGCCCGCAGCAGCGCCTGGGCGTCCTTGCGCAGGCCCGGCAGCGCTCCCGTCGGGGTGACGTCGTCGTCCGGTTTGTTCTCGGCCCGCCCCTGCCAGTCGGTGCCGTCCGAGGAGTCGATCGAGCTCTGCGTGGTCATGACGGCACCGCTTCGTCGACCGCGTCCTGGGCCAGCAGGTTGTGATAGGCCGGCGAGCGTTCGAGCAGCTCGGAGTGGGTCCCGACGTCGGTGATCCGGCCGTCCTGCATCAACGCGACCCGGTCGGCCAGCAGCACCGTCGACGGGCGGTGGGCCACGACCAGGGCCGTGGTCGAACCCAGCACCCGCCGCAGCGCCTGCTCGACCAGGGCCTCGGTGTTGACGTCCAGCGCGGACAGCGGGTCGTCGAGGATGAGCACCTTGGGCCGGCCGAGAACGGCGCGGGCCAGGGCCAGGCGCTGGCGCTGGCCGCCGGACAGCGACAGCCCCTGCTCACCGATGCGGGTGTCCAGGCCGAAGGGCAGGTCGTAGACGAAGCCGGCCTGGGCGATGTCAACGGCCTCGGCCACGTCGGCGTCGGACATCGGCCCGCCGTCCGGACCGGTTCGGCCCAGCGTCAGGTTCTCCCGCACGCTGGCCGAGAAGAGCGTCGCGTCCTCGAAGGCCATGGCCACGGTGGTGCGCAGTTCGGACAGGGCCTGCTCGCGCACGTCGATCCCGTCGATGGTCACCCGTCCCGAGCTGACGTCGTACAAGCGGGGGATGAGCGCGGTGACCGTGGTCTTGCCTGATCCGGTCGCGCCGACCAGGGCCATCGTCTCGCCGGGCCGAATGTCCAGGTTCAGCCCGCGCAGCACCGGCTCCGCGGCGTCGGGATAGCGGAACGACACGTTCTCGAGCCGGACCGCGCTCTGCCCCTGCGCCGGCGTACTCAGCGGCGCCGGGGGATCGACGATGGTCGGTTCCACATCGAGGATCTCGAAGATCCGCCGGGACGCGCTCGCCGCCTCCTGGGTGACCGCGAGCAGCCAGCCCATCGAGGCCAGCGGCCAGATCAGGCGCAGGTACAGCGTCACGAAGGCCACGAACGCGCCGAGGGACAGCGAGTCGTGGGCCACGGCGACCACGCCGCCGAACGTCACCCCGGCCAGCACGATCTGCGGGTAGGCCTCGAGCATGGTGAAGAACGCGGCCAGCGTGACCACCTTGGCCAGCTCGGCCGTTCTCAGCGTGCTCGCGCCGTCGGAGAAGCGGGCCAGCATTTGCGGGCGCCGGCCGTAGGACTTGATCACGCGGATGCCCAGCGCGGATTCCTCGACGACTGTGGCCAGGTCGCCGGTCAGGTCCTGGGCCCGGCGGGCCTCGCGGTTGTAGCGGTTCTCGAAGTACCGGACCGCCACCGCCATCGGGATCATGACGCCGACGACGAACAGCCCGAGCAGCAGGTGGATCCGCAGCAGCAGGACGACGACCACCACCACGGTGAGCGCGTTCGCGACCAGGAACACGAACGCGAAGCCCAGGAATCGCCGCAAGGTGCTGAGGTCGGTGGTCATCCGCGACAGCAGTTGCCCGCTGGACCACCGGTCGTGGAACTCGACCGGCAGCTTTTGCACGTGGTCATAGATGTCGCGGCGCAGGTCGGCCTCGATGCCCAGCGCCGTGGTGGCCATCGCCCACCGGCGCAGGAAGAAGAAGAACGCCTCGGCCACCCCCAAGCCGAGCGCGAGCGCGGCCGGTCCCCAGATGCGGTGGGTGTCGTGGTGGCGGATCGGCCCGTCGACGACCTGCTGGACGACCAGTGGCACCAGCACCTGGGCGAGCATGGCCAGGAAAGCCGTGACCATCATGAAGATCATCGGCCCGCGGTAGGGACGGATCCACGGGCGCAGTCGAAACAGCGGCGCCCATCCCGACGCCCCGAGCCCGGTGCCGGACCCAGCCGGACCGGACTCGGCCGCGGTGTCGATCGGGCCGGCACCGCCGGGGGACCGGTCGATGCCGGCCTCGATCTCCTCGTCGGCGGCGATGCCGTCAGCCAGCGCCGGATTGAGGTCCGGTACCGGCGTCGAGGAGGGTGGGGTCACTCGTACCACCGTAGGCCAGACCACCGACAGAACTCGACCGGTTTTTGGCTCCCCGCAGGTGACGACGCAGGATTCCTGGGCCGAGGGCGTTGCGGGCGCACCCTGTGCGGGGGTACCTCACCTGGAGTGGTATCAAAGCTCGTCGCCGCTGCTCTTAGGGGACGTTACCGCCCGCTCCTAGCCACGAAGGACACGCCAACAATGCTGGCTTCCCGGCTCGCCGCTGTCGCCGCCGTCGCCGCCGTTCTGGTCACCGTCACCGCCTGCGCCGGCTCGTCGTCGGGCGCCTCGTCCCACCCCGGATCCACGACGAGCTCATCCGCGGGAACCTTCACGGCCAAGACGTCGGATGTCTCGACTTCGCACAATCCCAGCTTCGTCAACGGCGGTTCTGCCCTCGCGGACTCCGGCCATCTGATCTACGTCCTCGAGGCCGTCAACCCCAAGATCGGCACCAACAAGGCCGACCTGATCGCCAAGTCCAAAGCCCTGTGCGCGCACGTGGACGCCAAGGAGTCCGAGAGTCAGCTCGAGACCGCTGCTACCAAGGGGTTCACCAACGGCTCTTGGGTGCCGTCCCACCTCGAAGCACAAGCCATCGTCGGGACGGTCAAGGCCTACGCCGGCTGCTGATCTCACGTCTTCGGAAAGCGAGCGACCTCGGTCAGGGTCCATTGACACCTCGGCCACACTTGAGCTCAAAGTGCACCCGACGGGAGGTGGCCGTGGCCAACAACGTCGACTACTTCGAGATCGGCTCGCCCGACCCGGAATCGTCGCGCGCCTTCTACGGCGGTCTGTTCGGCTGGGAGATCGGACCGCCGTCGTCGCCGGCGCAGTACAGCATGGTCCAGGAAGGCCAGGGCGGGTTGTGGGACACCACGGCCATCGGGGGTGCGTCGTGGGCGATCTTCTACGTCCACGTCGACGACGTGGCCGCCGCGTTCGCCCAGGCCCAGGCACTCGGGGCCACGGTCGCGCTGCCGATCATCGACAACGGCGAGATCGAGTTCGCCCACCTGCTCGATCCGCAGGGCAACCGCTTCGCCATCTGGCGACCGAAGTCCGCGTAGCAGGCAATCGGCGTCAGTCGACGCGGCGGCGGGCCACCACCGCGTAGAGCGGGTCGCCGGTGTAGGCGCGGCCGTCGTCGCCCCGGGCGGGCGTGCCGAGCGTGACCTGGGCGTCGGCGAACCCACCGGCCTGGCGTAGGTACTCCACCACGATGGCGGCCCGGCCGGCGTCGTCCGCGGCCAACCAGCCGTGGATCGCCTTGGTCGGGAAGCACCGGTTGGAGAACGTGATCACCACCGGCGCGCCCGGAGCGAGCACTCGGGCGGCCTCGGCCAGCACCTCGACCGGGTGGATCAGGTAGTCGATCGACACGCAGCAGAGCACGGCGTCGAACGACCCGGACGTGAACGGCAAGGACGGGTCGACGTTGAGGTCCTGGACGACGCGTTCGGTCGCGATCGCGTTGCGGTCCAGTTCGTCGGCGTTCATGCCCAGCGCGACCAGCTCGCCCGGTGCACTCAGCAGGTGTGAGACCCACGACGACATCAGGTCCAGCACCCGGCGCGGGCCGGCCGACCCATCCACGCCGAGTTCCCGGTAGAGCCGGCCGACGGCCGCTGTGGCGCGGTCGTCGATGTGGGTGACCAGGCGCGCGGAGCTGTAGAACCGGTCGTCCGGCGCCGGGTCGTCGCGCTCGAAGAACCAGTCCGGGAACCCAGGCCGAAGGTCCGGGTCGGGGACCGCGATCAGTCGTTCTTGCGACGGGTGCTGAGCAGGATGTCATCCCAGCGCGGCACCTTGCTCTGGCTGCGCGAGCTGCGGGATCGGCCGCTGCTCGCCTTGGGCGCCGCTTCCGCCGCCGCCCCCGCCGGAGCATTCGGCCGGTCGTCGATGAAGTCGTCGTCGAACAGCTCGTCGAGCCGGGTGTCCTCGCCCACCTCGATACCGTCGACGCCCGCGCCGTCCATGTCGTCAGCGGTCGTGCCGATGTCCTCGATCGCCGCCGACTCGCTCTCGGCATCGTCACCGGACCAGGGCTCGGCCAGGCGCAACGGCAACGGCGGGTTGTGCACCGCCGGCGGGACCACCGCGGACGCTGACGACGACCGCGCCGGTCCGGCGTCGGCCGGCGGCGCCGCGGCGGGCGCAACCGCGGTAGCGCCGGCTGAAGCGGCACTCTGACCGCGCAGCCAACCGGTCGGCGGCGCGGGCGCGGTGTAGCCGCCGGGGTGGGGCGCTTCCTGGTCGTACAACTCGGGCGCCGGGGCGTCCTGGGCGGCGTCGGGCACCATGCGCACCACCGGGCGCAAGGGGCGGTCCGACAGCAGGTCCGAACTGACCTGGTCCAGCGGCAACACGGTGCGTGCGGTGAGCGAGAACGCCCAATGCGCGATGCGCTCCGTGCCGTCCGTGGTCCAGGCCGCGCTGACGACCCAGGACCCGTCCGGGCGCCGGAACGAGTCCCACTCGACCGACTGCGGCTCGATCGACGCGGCGGTGAACCGGGCGTCGACGGTCTCGCCGAAGGGCACCAGGTTGCCGTCACCGTCACGCCGGGCCCGGGCCCGGCGGGCCTCGTCAGCGACGCGGGAGCGCTCCTCGATGACGGCGTAGGCGAAGCGCATGATCTTGTCCATCGAGGTGCCGCTGTCGTCGGCGAGGTCCTGGGCCGATTCCCCGGCGCGGACCCGGGTCTGGATCTCGCGCGGGCTCAACGGGTGCCCGTTGCCCGTCCGACCACGGGCGGGCGCCGCGGCCGGCTCGGGCGCCGGGGGAAAACCCACGGCCGCGCGCAGCGCCTCGCGCCCGGCTTCGTCGAAGGTGAGCTGGAACTGTTCGCCGTCCTCGGCTTCGACCACGATCGCGTCCCCGGATCCTTGCGTTGACGTCGTCTGCGCGGCATCGGCGGGATCGGCGGTTTCGGATGCGCCGTCCTCGCCCGGAGCCAGCTCGCCCGGAGGCACCACCCGCAGCGAACGCATGGGTTGACTTTAGAGCACGGACGGCCCGAAATCCGGGATAGCGCGCAGTGGTTGCGTGCTACTTGAGATGGTTCACGACGAAGTCGATGCAGGCGGTGAGGGCCTCGACGTCAGCCGCGTCGACGGCCGGATACATGCCGATGCGCAGTTGGTTGCGGCCCAGGCCGCGGTAGGGCTCGGTGTCGACGATGCCGTTGGTGCGCAGGGCCGCGGTGATGGCGGTGGCGTCGATGCTCTCGTCGATGTCGATCGTGCCGACCACCGGGCTGCGGGCCGACTCGTCGCTGACGAACGGCTGGGCGAAGTCGCTGCGCTCGGCCCACCGGTACAGCCGGCCCGACGACAGTCGCGAGCGGCGTTCGGCCCACGGCACGCCGCCGTGGCCGAGCAGCCACTCGGTCTGGTGCGCCATCAGCCACAACGATCCGATGGCCGGGGTGTTGTAGGTCTGGTCGGCCGCAGCGTTGGTCCGCGCGATCGACAGGTCCAGCGAGGGCGGCGCCCAGCGTTCGGCGCGGATCTCGGCCACCCGCTCGAGCGCGGCCGGTGACATCGCGGCCAGCCAGAGCCCGCCCTCGGCGGCGAACACCTTCTGCGGCGCGAAGTAGTAGACGTCGGTCTCGGCCAGGTCCGTGTCGATGGCGCCGGCGGACGAGGTTGCGTCGACGACCATGAGCGCATCGTGAGCGTCGCCCACCCGGCGCACCGGCAACGTGACGCCGGTGGACGTCTCGTTCTGGGGCCAGGCGTGGACGTCGACACCGGCGGTGGCCGAAGCGGTGCCCGCCGTGCCGGGCGCGAACCGGCGCACGTCGGGTTCGGCCAGGAACGGTGCCCCCGCCGTCACCGCGGCGAACTTGGCCGAGAACTCACCGCACACCACGTGTTGCGAGCGTTCCCGGACGAGCCCGAACGCCGCGGCGTCCCAGAACGCGGTCGAGCCGCCATTGCCGAGCAGTAGCTCGTACCCGTCCGGCAGCCCCAGCAGGGCACCGACGCCGGCTCGGACCCGGGCGACCAGGTCGCGCACGGGCGCCTGGCGGTGGCTGGTGCCGAACGGGGCCTGCTCGGCCATGGCCCGCACGGCCTCGGCCGGCACCTTGGACGGCCCGGAGCCGAACCGTCCGTCGGCGGGCTTGAGGGCGGCCGGGATCACGATCCGTGCGGACTGCACCGCGGCCGGCGAACTGGTCACGACGCGATTGTTTCACTGTGCCGGACCTCGGTCCGCCAGGTGCGAAACGTCCACACCTCCCAGCCGACCAACCCGCTGAGCAGGATCGCCGGCAGCAGCAGCTGGGCCAGCGGGTCGAACCTGGCCGTCACCGGGATGAGCGCCAGCGCGATCACCGTCGCCACCACCCGTCCGTGGTTGACCGAGCCCAGGTTGCGCGCCCGGAACAGCAGGTGCCCGAACAAATAGAGGGCGATGCCACCGTCGAGGGCGTACCGCCCGGCGTCGACGTGTTCCTCGCTCACCAGCAGGTAGAGGCCCATGGCCGCGAACACGATACCACCCACGAACAGCAGGTGGATGTAGGTGTAGGAGTCGCGGGCCAGGGTGGTGCGCCGCTGGCCCTCGGACTCGCGCAGCACCCGGGTGGCCACGATGGCGACGACGTCGAAGTACAGCCACCAGAAGCACACCGCGACGGTGAAGCCGCTGAGCAGCGCGAACCCGAGGCGCACACTCATCCTGTCCACCGTGCCGGCCGCGCCGAGGTCGACGATGGACTCACCGATGGCGATGAGGACGACCAGCCCGAACCGTTCGCTGAAGTGCGACGCGCTGTTGAGCACCCACCGGTTCGACCGGACGAAGTAGACGCCGACCTGGTCGACGACGACCGACGCCAGCCACCACCACACCTGCGCGTGGCCGCCGACGAGGGCGCCGATCCACAGCAGGGCCAGTGCGGCCAGGATGACGCCGAGCATCCCGGTCAGCACGCTGCGCAGGTTCGGGTCGTTCCCGGCCGCGATCAGGTACACCGTTATTTGAACCAGGCGCACCACCGAATACGCGGTGACGAGCACCAGGGCCGCGTTGCCGTGCTCGTCGAACGCGTGCGGGATGCTGACGGCCACGAAGAACATCCCGGCCATGGCCACGATCATCGCCACCCGCAGCAGGCCCTCGTCGGCCTTGGCCTGGTTGCCCAGCCAGGCGTAGGAGCACCAGCCGAACCACACCACCGACATGGTGATCAGGCCTTCGAGCACGGAGCGGCCGCCGACGTGATGCTCCATCAACGAGGTGACGCTGGTGATGCAGTAGACGAAGACGAGGTCGAAGAGGAGTTCCAGGTTGGTGACGTGGTGGGTGTCATCCGTGCCGTGCAGGTGCGCCCGCAGCAGGCCCAGCACACCCGGTTGGGCGCGGGAAAGCGTCGGCATCGCACCAGTGTGGCCGGTGCCGTGTCGCTGTGGCATTCCCTTTCCCGCCCGGCGGCGGTTCGACGGCTAAGCGGTATCCCCGGGCGCGGGTGGGCGATCGAGGAGGTGGCGGCGCAGGAACGCCAGTTCGGCCTCGACCGCCGGCTCGTGCGCGTCCAGGAACGGGGCGTAGTGGCCGCCCGGAAGCCGCACCAGCTCGGCCTGCGGTGCCCGCCGGGCCGCCCGCACGGCCGGCTCGACGAGCACGGACTGGTCCTGGTCGCAGGCGACGAACAGCAGTGGGCACCGCACCCGGGCCGCCCACTTCCCCGGCCGGTACGACGCCAGCGCCATCGCCGATCGGGCGGCCATCGTCTGCTCCCACTGCGGGTAGCGACCGTCCGGGTTCAGGGCCCGATCCCCGTCCATCCCGTCAGGGGTGGTCAGCAGGGCGACGGTTCCCGGCGGCCCCGCCAGTGGCACCAGCAGCGGCGGCCGGCCGACCAGGCCGCGGGCGGTGTCGAGCAGCCCCCGGCCGGTGAACCGGACCGCCGCCCACGGCCTCTGGTGCCGCAGCGCGGCCCGGGTGGCGGCCGGGCCGTCGAGGAACGGCGTCTGCGCGATGACTGCGGCGACGCCCGCGTCCTGCGCGGCGACCGGCAGCACGTGCCCGCCGGACAACGAGAACCCCCACAACGCGACCCGGGTCGGGTCGACGTCGGCCAACGTGCGGGCGAAGGCGACCGCGGCCCGCAGGTCGGCGCGCTGGGTCGAACCGCGCACGACCTGTCGCGGCTGGCCTGCGCTCTCACCGAGATGGCGGTAGTCGAAGGCGAGGACGGTGAAGCCGGCCTGGTGGAACCGCTCGGCGAAGCGGTCCGTGCCAGGTTCCTTCGTCACCGCCCCGCCGGCGGCCATGACCACGCCGGCGCCGTTGGTCCCCGGGTAGTGCCACGCGGCGCAATCGAGCCCGGCGCTGGCGAAATGCACCTTGGTTCGGGTGGTCGCTGCCTGCACGGTGGCCTCCTGGGTGGTCAGGCAGTAAGTGAACCACGCGGTTCACATGCTGTCTACGTCAGGACGGTCAGCCCACGGCCTCCTCGCGGTCCAAAGCCCGGGCCAGGGCGTCGAACCCGGCGGCGATCCCGTCGGCGTCGGCACTGGATCGCCAGTCGACCAGGAAGCCCCGCAGCGTCGCCAGGATCATCTCGGCTACTTCTACCTTCCGTCGCTCGGGCCACGTCGGCGGACAGATCGACAACAACGCGGGCAGGTACTGGTGCGACGCCTCGCGGCCGAGCTCGCGGTAGCGGGTCGGGTCGTACATGGCCAGCCCCATGGCCTGGTCCAGCACGTCCGCCTCCGCGCTGATCAGTGCCGGCCACAGCGCGCGCACCCGGCCGGAGAGCGTGTCGCCGGTCGGTTCTTCGGCGGCGGCCAGCAGCCCGCGTTCGATCCGCCGGGCCCGCAGCCGGGTCACCGCCTGCACCAGCAGGTCGTCCGCCCCGTCGAAGTGGTACAGCAGCACCTTGTGGGTGGTGCCGGCCGCGCGGGCCGCACTGCGCAGCGAGAAGTCCACCAGCCCGTTGACGGCCAGGTCGTCGGTCACCCGCTCCAGCAGGTCCTGGCGCCGGGCCTCGCCCCGGGCCGACCCGGCGGAGCGCCGGTAGGCCGCGTGGCCGTCATCGGAAACCTCGTCCGCGCCGGCAGCAACCGGGTCGGACGACGTCACTCGGGTCACGCCAAAACGCTACCGGCCCAGGATCGCGGCGGCTCAAGACCGCGCGTCCGGGTCGGGTTCCGGCGCGGGAACGGCCTGCCCGGCCAGGTGCGCGGAGGCAGTCGCCGCGATCCCGATGGTGATCAGGGCGGCCAGGAGGAGCGCCGCGGGTTGGCCCGGTTTAAGCAGGTGCAACTGGGTGCCCAACGTCGCCGCGGCCACGGGTACGCCGAGTTGGGCCGCGGCCAGGGCGCCGATGGCCGTGGGTTGCCCCAGCGAGCGGATGGCGCAGTGGGCCAGCACCGCGCCCGACCCGAGGGCGAGGCCGACGCCGATGTAGGCGGGGTGGCGGGCCAGGTCGCGCAGGTCCAGCGACGCCCCCAGCCACACGAAGAACAGCGGGCCGAGGAATCCCTCGGTGATGGCGAACAGCTGGCGCGACAGCCGGCGCGGTTCCCCGACCGCGGCCACCGCGATGCCGAACGTGAAGCCGGCCAGCATGATCGAGACGTGCGTGCGCGTGGCCAGCGCGGCCAGCGCGAAAAGGATCGCCAGCTGGATCCGCATCTCCAGTGCGAACCCACGCCGGGCGGACAGCCGGTGCGCGCGACGGCGCACGCCGATGCGTTCGAGGTGGCGCAGGACGACGAACACGATTCCGGCACACCCGACCACGGCGATCGCACCGAGCCCGGCCCGCAGCGCATGCGCCGGGTCGATGGCCAACGGCAGCGCGACAATGCACGCGGTGTCGGCCATGGCCACCTGCGGCAGCATCTGGATCACGTCCGGCCCGGTCAGGGCAAGGGAGTCCACAATCGGCAGGACGATCGCCGCCGAGGACGACGCCATCAGCACGGCGTAGAGCGCGACATGTCCGGTACGAAAGACCGCGGCCACCACGACGGCCAGCGTGATCGCCGCGATTCCGACGGCGGCGGCTCGGGCCAACCCGACGCCGATGCCCTTGCGCAGCAGGGGATCACGGACCGGCACGTGCGATCCGGCCACGAACATCACCAGCGCGAAACCGACGTCGGCCAGGAAGGTGAACGTGGGATCGCCAGGGTGCAGGACCCGCACCCCCGTGGTGCCCAGCGCGATCCCGGCGACGAGCTCGCCCAGCATGACCGGCAGGTGCCAACGTTCGGGCAGCGCCAGCACGACCCCGAACACCCCGGCCAGGGCCACCAGCGCGAGCGCGGTGAACGTCACCGGCTCACCGTTTCACGTCAGGCGGCGCGTGCGGTTGCCGGCCCACCACGCCGGGCGTCCTGCCCGCCCACGCAGGTCATCGTGGCTAACGTGGCCAGGTGACTCACGCCGGGCGATCCGCATCCACGCTTGGGCGCCGTTGCCCGGTGGGGGTGGCGATCGCCCTGGTCACGGTCATGACCGCCGCATGCGGCACCTCGCGACCAACGAACGGACCCAGCCCGACCAGCGCTTCGCTGCCCGGGTCGATTTTGACCACGTCCAGCGCGACGGTGACGACGACGGTGACGACGACGCTGGCGACGACGCTGGCGACGAAGGTGGCGGCCGCCAGCCGGCCATCGCCACCGCAGCTGTCCCGGTCCGCTTCCAGCCCACACTCCCGGTCCGGTACGTCCGCGCCGAGACCCGGCCCTTCCATATCCCGCCCGGCGTGGTCGTCGGCGCACCCGGTGATCGTCCTCGACCCCGGGCACAGCCCCACGATTCACGCCATCGATCCCGCCACGGGCCTCAACGTTTCCGACTACGCGAACGAGCCCGAGATGCACGACGTCTTCGCGGTGGCCGAGCTGGTCCGGGCCCGGCTCGAGGCGGACGGCTACCGGGTGGTCATGACGAAATCCAGCGCCACGTCGAAGGTCTCACTGGGCCAGCGCGCGGCCATAGCCAACAACGCCCACGCCGCGCTCGCGTTGAGCATCCACGACCAGGCGGGCGCCAACGGCGGGATCGGCTTCGATTCCGGCAACAACACCGTCTACTACCAGTCGACCGGCACCTACCGAGCCACGCCCACCGGGCATCGGGTGGTGTTCACCAACAGCCACGAGGCCGCCCTCAGCCGCACCTACGGCCAGATCTTCGCCACCGAGCGGGCCCGCGAGGAGGGCCACCACATCGTGCTCCAGGGCAACGTCGGCTACGACCTCGGCTCACGCGGTCTGGCCCCGGGCAACATCTGGATGGTCCAGCTGCTCTCGCACGTGCCCTGGATCTACAACGAGTCCGGCGGCAACAGTGCCGGCATGGCCGGACTGAACGCCCACGACGAGCAGCTCTACGCTGACGGCCTGGTCGCCAGCGTTGAACACTGCGTTCCCCTTTCGACATAGGGGATCGCACCGTCAGCTGAAGGCGCCAGCGAGCTAACGCGTTGGGACGGGGTCACCCGAACGGTGTTGCTGCGCGCACGGTGGCCGCCGCAGCGGTGTGGGACAGGCGGGTGAGTCCGCCCGGTGCGAACAGGTGGCCGCGCATGAGGGCGATGGCGCCGATCACGCCCGCCCGCTCGCCCAGTTGGCTGCTCTCGATCGTCAGCGAACGGGTGGCCAGCGACGTGGCCCGCTGGTAGACCACCGCCCGGATGCCGGCCAGTAGATCGTCGTGCAACGGCGCCAGTGGCCCGCCGACGACGATGGTGGCCGGGTTGAAACAATTCACCAGCGTGGCCACGAGCGATCCGATTCGGGCCGACGCCTTGCGCAACGCCTGGTTGGCCAGGGCGTTGCCCGACTGGGCCAGGGCGACCACGTCAGCGCTGTTGCGAGCCGGAAAGCCCAGTGCGGTCAGTTGGCGAGCCATGGCCGTGCCCGAAGCAACGGCCTCGATGCAGCCGGTATTGCCGCACTGGCACACCGTGTCATCGGCGTCGGGAAGTTGGATGTGGCCGATGTCGCCGGCGGTCCCATCGGCACCGCGGTGGATCCGGCCGTCGTCGACAATCCCGCAGCCGATACCCGAGCCGACCCGGATGAACAGTAACTGCTCGGCCGCCGAGCCGCGGGCGCCGTGCTCGCCCAGCGCCATCAGGTTCACGTCGTTGTCCACCAGCACCGGCGCGGTGAAGATGTCCTCGAAGTAGGCGGGTATCCGCACGCCGTCCCACCCGGGCATGATTGGCGGACGGATCACGGTGCCGGTCCGGAACTGCACCGGCCCCGGCACGCCGATGCCCACCCCGCGGATGTCGCCCGGAACCCGTCCGGCCGTCTTCAGTAGGTCGAGCATCACGTCGAGCACCGTGGGCATGACCACGCCCGGGCCGGCATCGATTTGCAAATCTTCGGAACGCTCGGCGACCTCGGCTCCGGCCAGATCGGCCAGTGCCACCCGCAGGTGGGTCGCGCCGATGTCCGCGGCCAGGATGAGTCCGGCTCGCGGGTTCAGGCGCAGGCCGACCGGTGGCCGGCCCCCGGACGACGGGCCGGACTGGTCCTCGACCAGGAGCCCGTCGCCGATGAGGACGCCGACCCGGTGCGACACCGTCGAGCGGGCCAAGCCGGTCAGTCGGGCTATGTCGGTGCGCGAGCGCGCGCGACCAGCAGCGACCAGGCCGACGATCTCGCTCAGCGACCCGCTCGCGTCCATCCCGGTCATCTGCTGGCCTCCGGCGTGAGGATCGCCGACGAGCGCTCGCGCGAGGAGAGATGAGCGGCGAGCGTCAGCGAGCGAGGAACTGCGGGGCCACCGCGGAAGCGCAGCTCTTTCCATGCGCTTTCGTGGGGTGCAGGTCCGGAGTGACGGCGGCCGGCGGAGGGCAACGTCATGGGCTCACTTTAAACATTCAAGAAACAAAGTCCAGCCTCTTGTTTCGCAAAGATGCCGGACTTAGTGTCCGTCCCGTGGACTGAGTGGCAGATCAACAACAAACGGTCTGCGCTGCCACTGGCTCAAACGGGGGTGGCATGGGGAGCGCGCTGCGGGTCGGTCTCGTCGGCACCGGCTTCATCGGTGGGGTGCACGCGCGCTCGATCGCCGCCGCCGGAGCCGACCTCGTAGCGGTGGCCGCGTCCACGCCGGCGCGAGCTGAAGATGCGGCCCGCCGCCTGGGCGCCGGCCGGGCCTTCGACAAGGGTCTGGACCTGGTGGCTGCCGACGGCATTGATGTCGTCCACATCGCCACTCCCAACGATCTGCATGCCGAGCTCACGCTGGCTGCGCTCGAGGCCGGCAAGCATGTCGTCTGCGAGAAGCCGCTGGCCACGGCGGTCGCCGACGCGTCGCGCATGTGCGTGCTGGCCCAAGCCCGCGGGCTCCTCGGCGCCGTGCCGTTCGTAAACCGCTTCCATCCGATGGCTCGCGAGGCGCGCACTCGGGTCGCCAGCGGTTCCTACGGGGCTGTGCACACGGTGCACGGCTCGTACCTGCAGGACTGGTTGCTCGACCCGGACGCCACCAACTGGCGCGTCGACGCGGTCCGCGGCGGGCCGTCGCGCGCCTTTGCCGATATCGGCTCCCACTGGGTCGACTTGGCCGAGTGGATCACCGGCGACCGCATCGTCGAGCTGGTGGCCACCACCTCGATCAACGTCGCTGACCGGCCCACCGGTGAGCGGGAGACGTTCTCGGCCGCGCCGGTGGTGCCCGAGGCCACCCGCGCGCCGGCCACGACCGAGGACACCGCCTGCGTGCTCTTTCGGACCAGCGGCGGCGCCAGCGGCACGCTGACCGTCAGCCAGGTCGCGGCCGGGCGCAAGAACCGGCTCTGGATCGAGGTGGACGCCCAACACAACAGCGTCACGTTCGACCAGGAGGACGCCGAACACCTGCGCATCGGCGACGGCGCCGCCACCCGGACGCTGGCCCGTGATCCCAACCAGCTTTCCGCCGCCGCGCGGCCGTACG
Source organism: uncultured Jatrophihabitantaceae bacterium (assembly GCA_964252015.1). Classification (GTDB taxonomy): domain Bacteria; phylum Actinomycetota; class Actinomycetes; order Mycobacteriales; family Jatrophihabitantaceae; genus CAXSBR01. The sequence continues at coordinate 157,852 of CAXULW010000007.1, forward strand.
CCGTGCTGCCCGCCGGGCACCCGCAGGGTTTCCAAGATTGCTTCGACGCGTTCGTCCGCGACATGTACCGCAGCATCGACGACGGCGTGTCCGTGGACGGGTTGCCGACCTTCGCCGACGGGCTTCGTTCCGCCCAGATCGTCGAGGCCGTCCTGGCCTCGGCCCGGACACGCTCGTGGATCGAGGTCTGACGTGCAACTCGGTTTCTTCACCGCGTGCATGCCCCGCGCGCCGCTCGAGCAGGTGGCGCACTGGGCCGCGGGCCACGGCTTCGCCGCGCTCGAGCTCGCGGTGTGGCCCTCGGTCGGGGGCCGCGACTTCGAGGCCAGCCATCTCGACGTGGGCCACTTCGATCAGTCCGACGCCGACGCCGCCAACGAACTGATGCAGCGGTACGGGCTGGCCATCAGCGCGCTGGGATACTACGAGAACAACTTGCATCCCGATCCCGAGGTGCGGGCCGGCGTGGCCGAGCACGTCCGCCGTTGCATCGACGCCGCGCAGCTGCTCGGCGTGGCCAACGTGGGCACGTTCATCGGGCGGGATTGGACGCGCCCGGTGCAGGAGAACCTGCGCGAGGCCGAGAAGGTCATGCCGGGGCTGGTCGACTACGCCGGTGAGCGTGGCGTGACGTTGATGGTCGAGAACTGCCCGATGGAGGGCTGGAGCCCGGACGGTTACCCGGCCAACCTGGCCTACAGCCCGGAGCTGTGGGCGTGGATGTTCGACCTCGGCCTGAAGCTGAACTACGACCCCAGTCACCTGGTGTGGCTGGGTATCGATCCCGTCACCGCGCTCAAACCGGTGGTGGACCAGGTCGTCCACGTCCAGGCCAAGGACGTGGAGCTCGACGAAGCGGCCCGCAACCAGGTCGGCGTCTTCGGCAAGACCGTGCACCGCAAGGACGGCTGGGACGTGGGTTGGTGGCGCTACCGCGTGCCGGGGCTCGGCACGGTCGACTGGCGGCGCGTCATCGACACCCTTTACGAACGCGGCTACGACGGCACGATCTCCGTCGAGCACGAGGATCCCGTTTGGGGCGGTACGCCCGAGCGGATCCACCACGGCCTGCAGATCGCCGAACGGACCCTCGCGCCGTTGCTCATCGCCTGACCGCGCCGCGGTTCAGACGCTCCATCGCACGACCCCGCACTACGACGAAGGACAGGGAGTACCGATGTTCGCAACGCACAGATCGCGCGCCGCCGCCATCGCGCTGGCCGCTGCCGCCGGGATGTTGCTTACCGCATGTGGTGGCGGCAGCGGCGGAACCAAGGAGTCCAGTTCCGCCGCCGACACCTCGGCCCCGGCCAAGACGGCCACGATCAGCGGCACGGTCACGATGGCCGAGCCGGGTGACAACCCGGGCGACCTGGCCCTGCGCAAGAAGTTGGCCGCCGACTTCATGAAGCTGCATCCCGGCGTGACGATCAAGTTCACCATCGTCCCCGGCACCAGCTACGACCAGAAGATCCAAACCATGATCGCCGGCGGCAAGGCGCCGGACATCTTCGGCTCGGGCGACGTCCAGATCCCGAACATCGTGGCCAAGAAGTTCGCGCTGAACCTCACGCCGTTGGTCAAGCGTGACAAGTACGACCTGTCTCAGTTCTACCCGGCGATCGTGCAGAACCTGACCTACAACGGTCAGCTGGTCGGGCTCACCGACAACTACGACACCGAGGTCATGTACTACAACACCACGCTGTTCAAGAAGGCCGGCCTGGCCGAGCCGACGAGCACGTGGACCTGGGCCGACTTCGTGAACGCAGCAACGAAGCTGACCTCGGGCTCCGGTGCGAACAAGACCTACGGCGCCCTTTACGACAGCTGGTTCGCCCCGGTGTACGACCAGATCTGGTCCAACGGCGGCGACCCGTTCCTGTCCAACGGCACCAAGTGCGGCTACGACAGCCCGGCCGCGGTACAGGCGTTCACCCAGATCCAGAACCTGTACAAGACGGGTGTGGCGCCGCTGCCCAGCGCGTTCAGCGAGAACGGCTCTGAGCAGGCCTTCCTGAAGGGCAACATCGGCATGATGATCGGCAACGGTCGTTGGTCGGCCTACACGTTCAAGGACGTCACGAAGTTCGGCTGGAAGATCGCGCCGCTGCCGCTGGGTTCAGCGGGTCGAGCCAACTTCTTCCACATCGGAATGTTCGCGATCGCCGCGAAGAGCAAAAACCCCAACGCGGCGTGGGAGTTTCTGAAGTACATGGTCAGCAACGAAGGCATCACGGCCGGCTTGGCGGAAATGCAGGGCATCCCGTCGCGGCCGGCCATTGCGGAGAGCGCCGCGTTCAAAAACACCGCGTTCAACAACCTGCACAACACGGTGACACCCTTCGTGGAGTCGCTCAAGACGGTCCACCGGGCTCCGTTGCTGACCAACTTCAACCAGGTCAACGACACCGTCACGGCCAAGGTGAGCCCGATCTGGACACTGAAGGCCACCCCGGCCCAGCAATTGCCCAAGATCTGTGCGGCGATCAGCCCGCTGTTGAAGTCCGGTGGCGCGGGTTCGGTCGGCGGCGGCTGATGACAGCCGTTCTCGCCGGTGGGCGGGAGGTCCGGCCGAAGGGCCGGCCCTTCCGCCGCGCCAAGAAGCGTAAGGGCGTTCGGGCCGGTGGTCGCCGGGAAGCACTTACCGGTTACCTGTTCATCGGTCCGAGCCTGATCCACTTCCTGGTGTTCACCGCCTACCTGTTGGCGGTGTCACTGGTGATCTCGACGTGGGTGTGGGACGTGCTCACCCCGCACCACTATCGCGGCCTTTACAACTACAAGACCCTGCTGTTCCACGACCCGGTGTTCCGGATCGCCTTCCGAAACACGTTGCTATACGCCGTGTTCACGATCCCGACCGGCATGGCCATCGGCTTGCTGTTCGCCTTGGCGGTCAACCAGAAGCTGAACGGCATCGCGTTCTTCCGGGCCGCCTACTTCCTGCCGGTGGTCGTGCCCACGGTGGCCGTGGCCATCGTGTTCCGTTGGTTATACAACCCGGGCGCTGGGCTGATCAACGAATTCCTCGGCCTGTTCGGCATCCCGCACCACGACTGGCTCAACGGCTCGAGTACCGCCTTGCCCGCGGTTGCGGCCATGGCCGTCTGGCAGAACCTGGGCTGGAACATGACGTTCTACCTCGTTGGTCTGCAGGCCATTCCGCGCCAGCTCTACGAGGTAGCCGAGCTCGACGGGGCCGGCAAGTGGCGACGGTTCTGGTCGGTCACCTGGCCGCTGCTCACCCCGATCACGTTCTTCATCCTCGTCACCTCGACGATCGACAACCTGCAGGGCGCGTTCGACCAGGTGTACCTGATGACCCAGGGCGGGCCCGGTTACGCGACCTATACCAACTCGTTCTACCTGTACAAGCAGGCCTTCCAGTACTTCCATTACGGCTACGCCGCCGCGTACGGCTGGGTCATCTTCATCACGATCGCCATAGCCACCTTCCTTCAGTTCAAGTTCCTGGCGAAACGGATCAACTATGACTTCGGCTGACACGATGCCGGATGCCGTGGCCGGCGACGGGGCACCGGGCAAGTTGCAACCGTCGGGTCCCGGCAACGGTAAGTGGCGCAGCAAGGCGTTTGCCTACCTGATGCTGAGCGTCGTCGCGCTGATCGCGCTGATCCCGTTCATCTGGACGTTATCGAGTTCGGTCAAGTCGATCGACACCATCTTCAACGACCCGTGGCAGGTGATCCCGCCGCACCCGCAGTGGTCGAACTACAGCAACCTCTGGCACGAACTGCCACTGGGGCGCTGGATCTTCAACTCGACCTACATCGTCATCCTGGCCATTGCCGGTCGCCTGGTGTTCACGTCCATGGCCGCGTACGCCTTTGCCCGGCTGCGGTTCCCGGGCCGGGACTACATCTTCTATGCCTTCCTGACCGCGTTGATGATCCCGGACGAGGTCACGCTCGTGCCCGGGTTCGTGCTGATCCGCCAGTTGGGTTGGTACAACAGTCACCTGGCACTGATCGTGCCCAAGCTGAGCGACGCGTTCGCCATTTTCCTGCTGCGGCAGTTCTTCATGTCCATCCCGCGCGAACTCGAAGACGCCGCCCGCATCGACGGGGCCAGTTACTTCAAGGTCTTCACTGCTATCGTCCTGCCGCTGTCGAAATCGGCGCTGGCCGTCGTCGCCGTCCTCGGCTTCATGGACGTGTGGAACGCCTTCCTGTGGCCGCTGGTGATGATCGATTCGACCAGCAAGTTCACGTTGCCGGTCGGCCTGCAGTTCCTGAACTCCGCGCACAGTACGGACTGGCCGACCCTCATGGCCGGCAACGTCATCGGCCTGGTGCCGGTGGTGGTCGTGTATCTGGCCGCCCAGAAGTACTTCATCGAAGGCATCACAATGAGCGGCCTGAAGGGCTGACCGTTCCCGTCCGTCTCTCACCTCTTCTGTTTGGAAAGGCTCATCTCGATGTCCGTCGTCGTCCGGTTCACCGCCCCGCACACCGCTGACGTTCATCCGCTGGACGAGCCGCCCTTGGAGCCCGGTCAGGTCCGGGTCCGCACGATCTACTCCGGCATCTCCGCCGGCACGGAACTCACCGCCTACCGCGGCTCGAATCCCTACCTGACCAAGCGCTGGGATGAAGACTCGCGGATGTTCGTCGACGGTGAGCACAGCTTCGAGTACCCGATCGAGGGCTGGGGTTACGAGGAAGTCGGCCGCGTGGCCGAGGTGGGCGACGGCGTCGACGGGGTCGTCGTCGGTGACGTCATCTTCGGCACCTGGGGGCACAAGAGCAGTGCGCGGCTGTCGGCCGAATACGCGAGCAAGCGGATCATGCCGCCCGGCGCCGACCCGATCATCGGCATCTTCGCCCACATCGGAGCCATTGCCCTGAACTCGGTGCTCGATGCGAATATCCACGTCGGGGAAAACGTCGCCGTGTTCGGCCAGGGCGTGCCGGGGCAGATCGTCGCCCAGCTCGCGCGCCTGAACGGGGCCGAGGTCATCGCCGTCGACGCCATCGCGGCGCGGCTGGAGCTGTCGGCCAAGCTTGGTGCGGCACACACCGTCAACGTCACCGACGGTGGCTCGGCCGCCGGGCGGATCAAGCGGCTGACCGACGGTCGCGGCGCCGACGTATCCATCGAGATCAGCGGGGTGTATGCGGCGCTGAACGAAGCGATCAAGGCCACGGCCTACAACAGCAAGGTGATCTGCTCCGGTTTCTTTCAAGGCGGTGGCACCCCGCTCGTGCTCGGCGAGGAATTCCACCACAACCGCATCGACATCGTCTGCTCCCAGATCTCCGGTGTCAGTCCGACTCTGCAACACCGTTGGAACGAGCTGCGCCTGCAGCGCACCGTCATCGAACTGGCCGCGGCTGGCCGCATCGACCTGCCCAGTCTGATCAGCCACCGCATGCCGATCGAGCAGGCGCCCGAGGCGTTCGAACTGCTCGATTACCGCGCCGACGAAGCCGTCCAGGTCGTCCTGACCTTCGACGAATAAGACCGCACCCTTAGCCGAGAGGAACGTTCCCAGCCATGGCCCGCCAGCTCAAATTGTCCGCGCAGGAGCACATGCTGCACGGGGAGAACCTGATCGAGAAATGGGAGTTCGCCCAGTCGGTCGGCTTCGACGGCATTGAGTTGCTCGGCGGCGGTGGCGGCACATTCCGCGCTCGGTTGCCCGAATTACGGGCCGCCCGCGACGCCGGCGTTCCGTTGCCGACCGTGTGCGTGGCCATGGACCACTTCCTCGGTGACTTCGACGCCGACAAACGGGCCAGCGCCATCGACGGCATCAAGGAATTGATCTCGGTCATGGTGGAGATCGGCGGGTTTGGCGCGATCACGCCGGCGGCGTTCGGCCTGTTTTCGCGAGCGTTACCGCCGTTCACCCCGCCGCGCTCGGACGAGGAGACCCACGACGTGGTGCTGGCCGGTCTGACCGAGATCGGTGAGCATGCGCAACGCGAGGGCGGCATCGTCCTGCTCGAACCGCTGAACCGGTTCGAGGATTACATGGTGAACACGCTGGCCCAGGGGATCGAGTACGTGCAGGAGACCGGGCTGGACTCGGTGCGGATAATCGGTGACTTCTTCCACATGAACATCGAGGAACTGGACCTGGTCCAGTCGGTGCGGGCCGCGGCGCCGTATATCGCGCACATGCAGCTAGGCGACTCCAGCCGGTTGGAGCCGGGCACCGGGCACGTCGACTTCGCCGGACCCATCGACGCGTTGGCCGAGGCCGGCTACGACGGCTGGTACGCGATGGAATGTGGACTTTCCGGCGACCCGGCCGTCGTCCTGCCGAAAGTTTCCGCGTTCCTACGGGGCTGACGAGCGTCGCGGTTCGGCGGCGGGACTACGTGATGCGGCGCGCGAGTCGGTGGGCGGCAGCGGTGTTGCTGCTGTCGCTGCTGGCCGGTTGCAGCGGCTCCGGCTCTCACGCGGCTGCGTCGAGCCCGTCCACGGCTGCCGTCCAGACCGTGATACCGAGTTCCGCTTCGGCGTCCGCCTTGCCGACGGGTCGGCCCACCCCCGCCGTGGGTCGCTCGGCGCGAACATTCGTCAACCCGGTGTTTCGCGCCGACTTCCCCGACCCCGGCATCCTTCGGGTCGGAAGCCTCTACTACGCCTACAGCACCAACTCGGCTGCGGCCAACGTTCCGGTGATGACGTCGCCCGACCTGGTCACCTGGACCCCGCGCGGTGACGCCATGCCGCACCTCGACGCGTTGTGGACGACCAAGAACGACACCTGGGCGCCCGAGGTCATCCAGATCGGGTCTGGATTCGTCCTCTTCTACACCGCGCCTGACACCGGCACGGGAACGCAATGCATCGGCCGGGCCGTCTCGACCTCGCCGCTCGGACCGTTCGTGGACACGCACGATGACGCCATCGTCTGCCAGAACGAGAAGGGTGGTTCGATCGACCCGTCCCCGTTCCGCGCGCTCGACGGTCAGCTGTACTTGTTGTGGAAGAACGACGGAAACTGCTGCGGGTACGACGTCGACCTGTGGTCACAGCGGTTGTCCGCCGACGGCCTGAATCTCGTCGGCGCGCCGCAGATCGTCCTCGAGAAGACGAAACCCTGGCAGGGCAAGCTGATCGAGGGCCCGGAGATGGTCTATCACGGCGGGTCGTACTGGTTGTTCTACGCCGCTAACGATTACGCCAGCGCTCGTTACGCCGAGGGCGTGGCCCGTTGTCGGGGACCGGTCGGCCCGTGCATCGACTCGTCCGGGCCGATTCTGACGTCGACGGCGGCCGCGCGCGGTCCGGGTCACGCGTTCATCGTGACCACCCCCTCAGGACAGACCTGGATGGCCTTCCACGCGTGGGCCGCTGGTCACGTCGGTGATGACGTCCCCGGACGGCAATTGTGGCTGACGCGGCTGTCGTGGGGTTTGCACGGTCCTGTTCCCGCGCGTCCTTCTTCCGCTCGGCAGCAGGTTCCTCGTTGACGCTGGGTATAGCAGATCAAAGTCACGGGGCGCATCGACGATCGAGTTGGTCTCTGGGCTGCTTTGGTCGACGGCTTGCGGTCTTGTTGGGCAAAGTCAAGGGCGGCATCGACGAGGGAGTTTGGT
>CAXULW010000008.1:0-163442 GCA_964252015.1 uncultured Jatrophihabitantaceae bacterium
GAGTCGAACGCGGGCGTCACCGGCACCGCACCACCCAGAATCTCAGCCCAGGCACCATCCCCACCGAGGGAAGCAGTGACCGCGTCATCGCACACCAGGGCGTCGTAGACGCGGCGGGCGGTCGAGGTCATGACCCCATGGTATCGTATCTATGTTCGAGAGTCAAGGATCAATCAGAGTCAGTAAAGCAAAAAGGACGACCCGTCGAGAACCGCAGTCTCGATCAAGCCCGACGAACAGTAAGCCGGTAACGCTGCAGCTTCAGGAGACCAACTCCCCTCGTCGATGCGCCCTTGAACTTGCCCAACGAGACCGCAGCCGACAACCGCAGCCGACAACCAAGCAGCCCAAAGACCCGACTCCCCCGTCGATGCGCCCTTGACCTTGACCAACCAACCATCAGGGATCAACCCACGTCGGACGCACCAAGCAAGTTGTACCGAGGATTGGCAACAGCCAAATGCCCGTGGTACTCGCCAACCCGTCCGGTCACCCGCACGCACGCCCCCGGGCTGAGGCCGGGGATGGCGGTGCGACCAAAGAACAGCAGCCGAATTCCCCCGGTCGAGTCGAACACCTCGACCTCGAGCGAGCGACCAGCCACGCTGCCGATCTGTACCGACTTGACCCGCCCAGAAATAGTCACCAGATCCTTGTACGCAATGTCACCGATCGGCCGTTCAGCCCCGTCTGCATACGACGGGCGCGGCTCCAAAACAGCCACCGGGCTGGGCGCGAACTCCAAACGGCGGACGTCTGTGAGCGCCGGACGCTTGGACAGCTCGGCCGCCCGACGGTCCAACTCGACCTCGACCTCGGGGGTGAGCTCGGTGTCGAAGGGGACGATCGTGGCCGAGACGTGGTGCAGCTTGCCGACCGCGGCCGCGATCCGATCGGCGGTGCGGTCGTGCAGCAGGCGACCGGCGATGCCGCGGTAGGTGCGCCGCGGCAGCAGCACGGTGACCTCGCTCCGGTTGTTGACGACCAGCCCGTGGGCCACCTCGATCGTGGCCCGGATCAGTCGCCGGTCCGGACAGTCCACCAGCGTGAGCGGCACGGAATCGCTCAGCCCGTGCGAGACCCACTGCTGCTGCAGGCGCGCCGAGTCGGCGGGATCCGTGGTGACGTGGACGGCGCGCAGGTCGGCCGGGTTGAGCGAGCCCGCGTAGCGCACCGCCCGCAGCACGGCCAGGTCGAGGCGGTCGACCATGACCACGACGGTGTGGCGCGGGTAGTTCGGCGGGCGGGAACCGGCGGTGGCCGTGGCCAGTTCCAACGCGCGGGCCTCGCGGCGGTAGCGAAGGTTCAGGCGCATGAGGGTGAACCACAGGATCGGGAACAGCAGCACGACCAGCCACGCGCCCTCGGTGAACTTCACGATGGCGAAGATCAAGACGACCAGGGCCGAGACGACGCCCGCGGTGGCGTTGATCGCCCGCCGGCGCCGCCACCCCTGCTCCTGGTGCGTGCGGTGGTACTTCGCCATGCCGAGCCCGGCCATCGTGAACCCGGTGAACACGCCGATCGCGTAGAACGGCACCAACCGGTTGACGTTCGATCCGACCGCCAGCAGCAGCGCCAGCGCGAGGACGGCCAGCACGATGATGCCGTTGCTGAACGCGAGCCGATGCCCGCGCCGGGTGAGTTGCCGCGGCAGGAACGAGTCCTCGGCGATGAAGCTGGCCAGGAACGGGAAGCCGGTGAACGGCGTGTTGGCGCCGGTGTAGAGGATCAACGCCGTGGTCGCCTGCACGACGACGAACGCCACGTTGCCGATCAGGCCGTGCCCGAACGCGGCCCGGGCGACCTGACTGATGACGGTCGGCGTGCCGTCCTCAAACGGAGCCGCGTGCGTGCGCCAGGCCAGGAAAGAAATCCCCAACACGAGCGAACCGAGGATCACGCTCATCGTGGTCAGCGTCGTGCGGGCGTTGCGGCCCTCCGGCTTGCGGAACGCGCTGACCCCGTTGCTGATCGCCTCCAGACCGGTCAACGACGCGCCACCGTTGGCGAACGCCTGGGCCAGGTAGAAGATGGCCAGCGCCGAGAACAGGCTCAGGTGTTGGTCGTGCAGTGGCCGCAGCCCTTCGCGCACGTGCGGGTCGGTCGAGTAGACGGACAGGTTGCCGAGCACCGCGCGCACCAGCCCGACGACGATCACCGAGCCGGTCGCAAAGACGAACAGGTAGGTCGGAGCGGCGAACGCCTTCCCCGCTTCCCGCACGCCACGCAGGTTGCCGTAGGTCAGGACCAGGATTACACCGACGGAGATCTCCAGGGCGTATTGGTCCAACGCCGGCACCGCGGACGTGATCGCCGCCGTACCCGCTGCGACCTGCACGGCCACCGTCACCACGTAGTCGATCAGCAACGCCACCGAGGCGATCTGTGCGACCCGGGGCCCGAAGTTCTCCCGGGCCACAACGTAGGAACCGCCGGCCCTGGTGTAGACGGTGACAACCTCGCGGTAGCTCAGCGTCATCAGGATCAACAGGGCGAGGACGACGGCCGTCAGCGGCATCAGGATCTGGAAGCCGGCCAACCCGAAGACCGCGAGCAGCGAGATCAGCATCTGCTCCGAGCCGTAGGCCGAGGACGAGATGCAGTCGGAGCTGAGGACGCCCAGCGCGGCCTTCTTGGTCAGCTTCTCGTCGCCCGCCGCCTCACTTACCAGCGGGCGGCCCAACACCGCCGACTTGGCCCGGTAGCCCCGGCTCTCGGGTAGATCCACCAGGGGTGCCAAGGTCGCGGTCGCCATATCGTCGACGGTGCTACGCCGCGGGCGCGGAGCCCGTGCTGGCCACGTGAGGAATCCTCGCCGCGCGTGAGGGTCGCGTGAGAAAGACGTCCGGCCCCGCCGCGCCGAGCGTTGGCCTCTGGGCAGGCCGACACGCCGAGCGAGCGACGGCCCCGCGGCCAACGCCGGACGTAATAACTGCGGCAGACTCGACGGACGTGACCTTCCCGCGGCTCCTGCGTGGCGTGCCCGCGCGCCGGGTGCGGGCCGGGTTCGTCACCGGTGCAGTCGGCTTGACGCTGCTGACCGTCGCCATCGTCCCCGTGCGCGACCGGGTGGATCTGGGCAGCACCCTGCTCGTGTTCCTGCTGCTGGTGGTGCTCGTCGCCGTCCTCGGTGGACCGTGGCCCGCGCTCACTTCGGCCGCGGCGGCGTTCGTCCTGGTGAACTACTTCTTCACCAAACCCCTGCACACGCTGCGCATAGACAGCGCCAACAACCTGTTCACCCTGGTCGTCTTCCTCGTCGTGGCCGCGGTCGTGTCCGGTGTCGTCGTCGTGCTGGCCGCCCGCTCCGAGCAGGTCCGCGCCACCGCTGATGCCGCCGCGCAGGCTCGGGTCGCCATCGAGGGCGACCGCACCCGCGTCGCGCTGCTCGCCGCCGTCAGCCACGATCTGCGCTCGCCCCTGGCCTCGGCCAAGGCGTCGGTGGGGAGCCTGCTGTCCACCGACGTGCACTTCGACGCGGCCGACACCACCACGCTGTTGCGCACCGCCGAGGAGTCCATCGACCGGTTGATCGCGCTGGTCGAGGACCTGCTGCAGATGTCACGCTTGCAGGCCGGCGCCCTCGCCGTCGCCATGGAAGAGGTGGACGTGCGCAGCGTCATCGACGACGCGGTGGCCTTCCTGCACGCACCGACCGGGGTCATCGACATCGACATCGCCGCCGACGCCACCACGGTCTGGGCCGACGAGACGTTGTTGCAGCGGGTGTTGGCCAACCTGCTGGCGAACGCACTGCGCTTCAGCCCGCCGGGTTGCTATCCGCGCGTCAGCACCCGCCGTGACGACGACGTGGTCGAGCTGAGCGTCACCGACGCCGGGCCCGGCGTGCCCGCGGCCGAGCACGACCGAATCTTCCAGCCGTTCCAGCGCCTGGGCGACACCGATGTGGACAGTGGCGTGGGGCTGGGCCTGGCCATCGCCCGCGGCCTCAGCCACGCCATGGGCGCATCGTTGACCCCGAGGGCGACGCCGGGCGGAGGGTTGACCATGCTGCTGCGACTGAGGACCGACGAATGAAGATCCTGGTCGTCGACGACGAACCGCAGATCCTGCGCGCGCTGCAGATCAACATCAAGGCGCGCGGAGACCAAGTGCTCGCCGCGGCCACCGGGGTGGAGGCCCTGGCCCTGGCCGCCCGCCACCGCCCCGACATCGCCATCGTCGACCTCGGCCTGCCCGACATCCCCGGTCTCGACGTGATCGTCGGCATCCGGGGTTGGAGCAACCTGCCCATCCTGGTGCTGTCGGGCCGCAGCGACACCGAATCAAAGGTGGCCGCGCTGGACGCCGGTGCCGACGATTTCATCGACAAGCCTTTCGCGATCGAGGAATTGTTCGCCCGGCTGCGCGCAGTGCTGCGCCGGAACCCGACGGGGGACCCCAGCCCGCAACCGTCGGTGCGGGTCGGCCAGTGGACGGTCGACTTCGCGTCCCGCACCGCCGCCGACCCGGCCGGAACCGAGCAACGGCTCACCCCGACCGAGTGGTCCATCCTGGCCCAGCTCGCCGCGCACCCTGGCCAGCTCGTGACCCAGAACCAGCTGCTCGAAGCGATCTGGGGTCCGCAGTACGTGGACGAGTCCGGCTACCTGCGCTTTCACCTGCGCCAGCTGCGGCGAAAGCTGGAACCGGAACCGGCCCATCCGCGCTACCTCATCACCGAACCCGGCGTCGGCTACCGCCTCCAACTGAGCCCGGGCTGACCTGCGGCGTCCGGGCGGGTCTTACGACCGCAGCAATGGCACGTCGATGGCGTGGGCGGGGATGCCGAGGCCTTCGACGAGCAGCGTCGCCTGGGGGCGCAGCTGCGCGCACAGTTCGTTCACCGTGCGGGTCAACGTCTTGGCCCGGCGCGGGGACAGCCGGCCGTGTTCCAGGAACCAGCCCTTGTCGGCCTCGACCGTGCTCAGCGCGTAGAGGTCGCAGACCGAACCGAGCAGCGCCCGGGTCGCCCCGTCCGGGCAGCGGTCGACCGCGGCCACGAAGGCGCCCAACACGACCCGGTCCACGTGTACGCGGGCCGCTTTGATCACGTGGTCCTGGGCGTCGTTGAAGCCGGCAAACGCACCCGGCCCGGTCGGGCGCACCCGCCGCAACCGCTGGGCGACCCCGTTCAGCACGTGCCGCTCGCGCCACTCGAACAGCTCGAGTTGATGGCTGCGGTCGAGCAGGCTGGCGTCCTCGTCGCGACCTGGCGCCGCGGACAGCAGCCGCTGCACCAGGGTTCGCGCCGCCGTCCGTTCGACGAACGTGGACAGCACCTGCCGGCCGGCGAAGCGGACGACGCCCAGGGCGTCGAGCTCACCGAACGAGCTGCGGTAGTTGGTCAGCAGCTCCTTGGCCACGAGCTGCAACAGGACGGTGTTGTCGCCCTCGAAGGTGGTGAAGATGTCGGTGTCGGCCTTGAGGCCCGGCAGCAGGTTTTCGGCCTGGTAGCCGGCGCCGCCGCAGGCTTCCCGGGCGGTCTGGATCGCCGTGGTGGCGTGCCAGGTCGCCACGGCTTTGACGCCGGCCGCGCGGGCCTCCAACTCGCGCCGCGCCTCGTCAGACGCGCCGGTACCGGTGAAGATCTCGTGCAGCGTGGTGACCAGTTCCTCCTGGGTGAAGCGCAACGCGTACGACGTGGCCAGCAACGGCAGCAGCCGGCGTTGGTGGGTCCGGTAGTCCAGGAGCACGACCTCCTCGTCGCTGCCGGGCGAGGTGAACTGGCGGCGGCGCTCGCCGTAGCGGATCGCGATGGCCAACGCCGCTTGGGCCGCGCTGCCCGCCCCGCCGGCGATGCTGATCCGCCCCTGGATCAACGTGCCGAGCATGGTGAAGAAGCGGGCGTTGGGCGAGGCGATCGGCGTGGTGTACGCACCGTCCGCGGCCACGTCGCCGTACCGGTTCAGCAGCGCGTCGCGCGGCACCCGGACGCCGGCGAACGCGAGTCGACCGTTGTCGACCCCGTTCAGCCCGCCCTTGGGGCCGCAGTCCTCGATGTGCACGCCGGGGCACGGCTGCCCGTCCGCATCACGGATGGGGACGACGAAGGCGTGCACGCCGAACCGCTCGTCCTGGCCCGGGATCCGGAGCTGGGCGAAGACGACGGCGGCCAGACCGTCCCGGGCCGCGTTGCCGATGTAGTCCTTGTAGGCGGACCGATCCGGCGTGGAGATGACGAATTCGTCGGCGTCGCGGTCGAAGGTCGCGGTGGTGCCGATCGCGGCCACGTCCGAGCCGTGGCCGGTCTCGGTCATGGCGAAACACCCGGGCAGATCGAACGACGCCGCATCGGCCAGGTACCGCTCGTGATGACGTTCGGTGCCCAGGTGCAGGATCGCGCCCGCGAACAGGCCCCACTGCACGCCGGCCTTGACCAGCAGGGACAGGTCGCCGAACGCGAGCATCTCGAACGCGGTGACCGACGCGCCGACGTCGTTGCGGCCGCCGACCGACTCTGGCAGACCGAGCCGCGGCAGGCCGGTCGCAGCCAGCGCGCGCAGCTGGGCGGCGACGTGCTCGCGGTACTCCTCGCGAGGCAGGTCGAACACGGGCCGGAACAGCGGGTCGGCGGCGAGGTCGCGGGCCCGGTCGCGGATCGCGGCCCAGCGCCCGTCGAGCAGCAGCCGCAGCGCATCGAGATCGACCGCGTCCGGCGCGACCGCGGCGGCCGGCGCGACCACGGCGGCGGACGCGACCACGGCGGCGGACGCGACCACGGCGGCGGAACGCCTGCGGGCGCTGCTCACGAGCCGGCCCGCGGCGTGAGATGGGCGCCGGCCATGCCGTTCCACAACAGGGCGGTGAGGTAGTCCGACACCTCGCGGCGGGGCACCTTCGGGTGGGCCAGCCACCAGTCGCCGACGGCCCGCACCGCGCCGACCACGGCCACCCCCCACGGCCGCGCGGCCGCCGTGTCGAGCTCGAGCCGGCCGAGGCGGGTGCGGAAGATGTCGACGATGAGGTCGTCGACCATCGAGGTGTAGTCGGCGCCGTCGTCACCAGAATCACCGGCCACATCCACCCGGTGGTGAACGACGAACCGGTACAGCTGCGGGTCGCGCTCGAGCAGGTCCAGATAGGCGTTCACGCCGGCCACGAGCATGGTGCGGTCGTCGGTCTCGGCGCTCACCGCGGCCCTGATCCCGCCCACCACATCTGCGGCCAGCCGACGTCCGACGCACCGGTTCAGGTCGTCCTTGTCGGTGAAGTAGCGGTAGAACACGGCCTTCGAGGTCCCGCCCGCGGACGCGATCCGGTCCATCCCCACGTCGGCCCCGTGGGCGCGGACGGCGGCGATGACGCCGTCGAGAAGCTCGTCGCGGCGGGCGCGGCGGTGCTCGTCCCAGCGCGCGGCACGACCGTCAACCGGCGGTTCGGCGGTGCGGGGACCCGGACCTGACACGAAACCGACGGTATCAGATACTGTCGGTACCGCATCGACGCCGGCTCCGCGCCGTCAGCCCCGCCCGTCACCGCCTGGAATGAGGAACTCTCGATGAGCACTCCCCGCGCCGCCGTCATCGGCGGCAACCGCATCCCCTTTGCCCGGGCAAACTCCCGCTACGCCCAAGCGTCCAACCAGGACATGCTCACGGCCGCGCTGGACGGCTTGGTGGCCCGCTTCGGGCTCCAGGACGAGCGGCTGGGCGAGGTTGCCGCCGGCGCGGTGCTCAAGCACGCCCGCGACTTCAACCTCACCCGCGAGACCGTGCTCGGCAGCCGGCTGTCACCGACCACGCCCGCGTACGACATCCAGCAGGCCTGCGGCACCGGCCTGGAGGCGACCGTGTTGGTGGCCAACAAGATCGCGCTGGGCCAGATCGAGAACGGCGTCGCCGGCGGAGCCGATTCCATCAGCGACGCCCCGATCGCGGTGAACGAGGATTTCCGCCAGGTGCTGCTGGCGGCCAACCGGGCCCGCTCGGCCGGCGCGCGCATCAAGGCGTTCAGCGGCCTGCGTCCCGGCCAGCTCAAGCCCTCGCTGCCCGAGGTGTCCGAGCCGCGCACCGGCATGTCGATGGGCGAGCACGCCGCGGTGACGGCCGCACAATGGCAGATCGGCCGAACGGCGCAGGACGAACTCGCCGTGGCCAGCCACCAGAACCTGGCCGCCGCGTACGAACGCGGATTCTTCGACGACCTGCTCACGCCCTACCTGGGCCTGACCCGCGACCAGAACCTGCGCCCGGACTCATCGCTGGAGAAGCTGGCCAAACTGAAGCCCGTCTTCGGCCGCGGCAGCGCAAACAGCGGCGCAACGATGACCGCCGCGAACTCCACCCCGTTGACCGACGGTGCGTCCACCGTCCTGCTTGGCAGTGAGGAATGGGCCGCTGCGCACGACCTGCCCGTGCTCGCCCATCTGGTGGACGCGGAGACCGGCGCGGTCGACTTCCTGCACGGGGACCGCAAGGCCGACGGGCTGCTGATGGCGCCGGTGTACGCGCTGCCCCGGTTGCTGGCCCGCCAGAAGCTGAGCCTGCAGGACTTCGACTTCTACGAGATCCACGAAGCCTTCGCCTCGACCGTGCTCAGCACGCTGGCCGCGTGGGAGGACGACGAGTTCTGCCGATCGCGCCTGGGACTGGACGGTGCGCTCGGCCCGATCGACCGGACCAAGCTGAACGTCAACGGTTCCTCGTTGGCGGCCGGGCACCCGTTCGCAGCCACGGGCGGTCGCATTGTCGCCACCCTGGCCAAGCTGCTGGCCGAGAAGGGCTCCGGACGCGGCCTCATCTCGATCTGCGCCGCCGGTGGCCAAGGGGTAGTCGCGATCCTCGAGGCCGCCTGATGGCCGACAAATATCAGATGTTCGTTAACGGCGGGGTTGGCAAGAAGCTGGCTACGCAGCTTGGGTTGCCGCGGCCGGCGCTGCTGCGTAGGTACGACGCGGCGGCGCCGTTGCTACCCGGCCCGGTCCTGGTCTCAACCATCGGCACCAGCGCGGTCGGCTCCGCAGTCAACGATGCGGTGCACGCCGCGGGAGCCGACGCGCACGAAGTCGACGAGGAGCAGACCCGTTACGTCGCAGTGGTTGTCGACGCGACCGGGGTCGCTTCGATCGCCGACCTGGCCGGCCTGCGCGACGCCATGGCCGGTGTGCTCCGGCGGGTGAAGTCGTCCGGACGCGTGGTCGTCGTCGGCACCGCCCCCACCGCCGATGATGTGGTGGAACTCGCCGCGGCGCGCCAGGCGTTGGACGGCATCGTCCGCTCACTGGCCAAGGAGTTGCGGGCGGGCGGCACGGCCAACCTGGTCTACCTGGACTCCGCCGACCCGTCACCCGTGGCGTTGGAATCAACGCTGCGCTTCTTCCTCTCCGGACGATCGGCTTATGTCGACGGGCAAGCAGTCCACCTGGGCGCCGGCCGTGCTGATGCACCGACGGACTGGGCGCGCCCGCTCGAGGGCAAGATCGCGCTCGTGACCGGGGCCGCCCGCGGCATCGGCGCGGCGATCGCCAAGACGCTGGCCCGCGATGGCGCCACCGTCGTCTGTGCCGATCTGCCCGCGACCGGGGAGGCGCTCGCCCGAGTGGCCAACTCGATCAACGGCACCACGCTGCAGGTCGACATCGCCGCCACGGGCGCGCCGGCCCGGATCGCCGAACACCTGCAACAGCGCCACGGCGGCGTCGACATCGTCGTGCACAACGCCGGGATCACCCGCGACAAGACGCTGGCCAACATGAAGCCCGAGGTCTGGTCGTCCGTGCTGGACGTCAACCTGGCCGCGCAACTGCGCATCAACGAGGCCCTGCTGGAACACACGATGCGCAAACCAAGCGTGCTGCACGAAGGCGGACGCATCGTGTGCCTGTCCTCGACCAGTGGCATCGCGGGCAACCGCGGGCAGACCAACTACGCGGCCAGCAAGGCCGGCATCATCGGCATGGTCCGGGCCACTGCGCCCCGGCTCACCGGTGGCTCGACCATCAACGCGGTCGCGCCCGGCTTCATCGACACCGAAATGACGCACCGGATGCCCTTCGCCACCAGGGAAGTAGCGCGTCGACTCAACAGCCTGCAGCAGGCCGGGCTGCCCATCGACGTGGCCGAGACGATCTCGTGGCTCGCCTCCCCCGGGGCTGGCGCGATCACCGGGCAGGTCGTGCGCGTCTGTGGCCAGAACCTGGTGGGCGCGTGAGTACCCGTCAGGTCCGCACGGTCGACGGAGCACCGTCCGGCGTGGGCGTGCTCGCCCGCAATGGCCTACGACGTAAGCGGGACGGTTCGGAACTGCCCGCGGTCGAGTACCGCCGGGAAGGCCTACACCTGGACGCGGGAACGCTGGCCGCATACCAGCGGCTCTGCGGTTTCACGATCACCGCCAGGGTGCCGTCCACGTTCGTACACGTCCAGGCCTTCCCGCTCTCGACGGCATTGCTGGGGGCGGCCGACTTTCCCCTTCCCTTGCTGGGACTCGTGCACGTACACAACCGCATCACCCAGCTGCGCCCGATTGACGCGGCCGAGGCCCTCGACCTGCGGGTGTGGGCCGACGACCTGCGCGATCATCCGGCCGGGCACCAGGTCGACATCGAGGCCGAGGCAAGGGTCGCCGGTGCAGTGGTGTGGCGCGGCACCAGCACCTATCTGCACCGCGCCCACAAGCCGGCCGCGCGAACCGACAAGAACGACACACCCGAGCCGCCGCCGCCCGTGGCCTTCTGGCGCCTGCCCGCCGACCTAGGTCGCCGGTACGCGCGCGTCTCCGGTGACCGCAATCCCATTCACCTCAGCAAGGTCTCGGCCAAGGCATTCGGTTTTCCCGCCGCCATCGCCCACGGCATGTGGCTCAACGCCCGGGCGCTGGGCGCAATGGAGCCGCGCCTGCCCGAGGCCTACACCGTGGACGTGGCGTTCAAGACGCCCACCTTCCTGCCGTCCACCGTCGCCTTCGCGGCCGTGCGCACAGAGAACGGCTGGCAGTTCGGCGTCCGTAACGCCGGCACTGGCAAGCCGCACCTCACCGCCGCCATAACCTCCTGACGCCGCCACCCGCGCTCCTACGCTAACGTAGTAACAAAACCTGACTTCGCGCCCGTCAGGGACGCTCACAGCGGCTCCGGCGCGTCCCTGGCGGGCGCGGAGTCGGGATCGTTGATGGGGCCCGGGAGGACGAACATGCGCCGACGACGTCCGTCCGGAAGCCTGGAATCCGAGGTCCTGGCTGCGCTCTGGTCGGCCCCAACCGCCTTGACCACAGCCGAGGTCGTCGAGGCGCTGAACAGCGGGCTGGCCTACACCACCGTGCAGACGATCCTGACCCGCCTGCACGCCAAGGGGGCGGTGGATCGCCGGCCGGCCGGCAGGGCCCACGCGTACCGCCCGGTTCTCGACGAGGCCGGGCTGGCCGCAGCGCGGATGCACGCCATGCTCGACCGCGGCGGCGATCATGCCGCGGTGTTGAGCCGGTTCGTCGGCACGCTCAGCGCCGAGGAGGAGGCGACCTTGACCGCCCTGCTCAATCCCGCCTCGGCGACCGATGAGGCGGCACCCGACGTGGACACGAGCCGATGACCGTCGCCGTGTTCCTGCCCTTGCTGGCCAGCGGGCTGTTCGGACTGCTCGCGCCGGTGCTGGCCCGGCGACTTCCGCCGGCCGTCGCGACCTGGTTGCTGAGCGTGGGTGGCCTCTGCGCGGGCGCCGGCTTCGCCGCGTCGCTGGCCCTGCTCAGCTCAACCCTGGTGGGCCAGGTACCGCTCCTGGCCGAACGCGGTCACTGGTCGGACGCGGTGTTACACCGGGCTAACCCGATCTGGCCGCCACTCGCCGTCGCCGCCCTAGTTGCCCTGGCTGTGCTCACGGTCCGGTTCGCGGTCACCGGTTGTCGTCGGTTCGCCGCCCTGCGTTCGGCCTACCGTCTCGCCGGCACGCTCTCGTCAACCGATGCCGAACTCGTCGTCGTCGACGACGTCGAGCGCCAGGCCTACGCCGTGCCGGGACGCCCGGGTCGCATCGTCGTCTCCACCGGTTTGCTGCGAGCGTTGACCGCGGCCCAGCGTCGTGGCGTGCTCGCCCACGAGCGGGCGCACTTACGCCAGCACCACCACGTCCACCACACCGCGGCCCATCTGGCCGCGGCGGCCAACCCGATGTCGTTCGGTCTTCCGCGCGCGGTCGCGTTGGCCAGTGAGCGCTGGGCCGACGAGCGCGCCGGCCGGGCTTGCACTCGCGCCGACGTCGCCCGCGCACTTGTTGCCGCGTCGGGACGCCCGGCGGCCGGCCCGGGGAGCTCACCAGCGGTGCTGGCCGTGGCGGAGACCGAGGTGGCCGCCCGGGTCCAGGCATTGACCCAGCCCGTGCGACCGCTGGAGGTCCACCGGCTGGTCCTGCTGCTGGTCCTGTTGGCCCTGATCGCGATCAGCACGTTGCACGCGGCCGCAGACGTCGACCGCGTATTCGACCTGGCCCAAGGCGCCTATCACCTCGGTCGACGCTGAGAACCGAGCCCGCCGTCGGAAACCACATGGTGACGATGCGTCGGCGGTTACTAGGATGTCCAACTATGTCGAAGTCGATCACCGTCGAACGCTCTACCCACCCCCGTCCCGCCGCGGAGCGCGCAGCCATTCTGGCCAACCCGGGCTTCGGACGCGCCTTCACCGACCACATGGTGCGCATCGACTACCGCGACGGCGCGTGGCAGGACGGCCACGTGCAGCCGTACGCGCCGATGACGCTCGACCCGGCCACGATGGCTCTGCATTACGGCCAGCTGATCTTCGAAGGGCTGAAGGCCTACCGGCAGCCCGACGCCACGATCGCCACGTTCCGGCCCGAGAACAACGCGGCCCGCTTCGCCCGCTCGGCCCGCCGCCTGGCCATGCCCGAGCTGCCGGCCGAGACGTTTCTTGAGTCGCTTTCCGCCCTGGTCGAGGTCGACCAGGACTGGGTGACGAGCGGCGTGGACGCCGCCCTGTACCTGCGGCCGTTCATGATCTCCACCGAGGTGGGCCTGGGAGTGCGCCCGGCGTCCGAGTACGCCTACCTGCTCATCGCGTCCCCGGCCGGCGCGTACTTCCCCAACGGCATCAAACCGGTCAGCGTGTGGTTGTCCACCGAGTACACCCGGGCCGCACCCGGCGGCACCGGCGAGGCCAAGTGCGCGGGCAACTACGCCGCGTCCCTGTCCGCGCAGGCCCAGGCGGCCGAGCGGGGCTGCGACCAGGTGGTGTGGCTCGATGCCGTGGAGCACCGCTGGGTCGAGGAAATGGGCGGGATGAACCTGTTCTTCGTCTACGGTTCCGGGCCGACCGCGCGCCTGGTGACACCGGCGCTCACCGGGACGTTGCTGCCGGGTGTCACCCGCGACTCGCTGCTCACCCTGGCCGAGGACCTCGGCTACACGGCCGAGGAGGGCAAGATCTCCACCGACGAGTGGCGCGAGCAGGCCACTTCGGGCGAGCTCACCGAGGTGTTCGCCTGCGGCACGGCGGCCGTGATCACCCCCGTCGGCACGGCCCGAAGCTCGACCGGCGACTGGACGATCGGCGACGGTCAGCCCGGTCCGGTGGCCACCCGAATGCGTGAGGCGTTGGTCGGTCTGCAGACCGGTACCCGTGCGGACACCCATCACTGGATGCACACACTCGTCGGCTGAACCCGATTTTGGTGTACACAAGGGTGAAGGCCCCGCCAAGTATGAGTTGGCGGGGCCTTCGTTTGGTTCGGCGTGACGCTCCGCACCTCACGGACGGTTCGAGCGGTCTTCACGGCACGTCACTGCCGCGCTCCAGCAGGACGAACCCGCTGGCACAACCTCGATTCCATCCGATCCCGCTCCCGTTGCCGGTTGCGTAAGAACAGTTCTACGCCCACCCGGATCGCCGCACAACCCTTTTGCCGTAGGAGTTTTCTTGCGTTCGGCGTGTCGCGAAACTGGTGTGACACCAGAGGCGTGACGCAGTCGGTGGGACGAAAAGTGAGATGTTCGCGTGTCGGTCACCTGCGTGATATCGGAGGTGACGTTCAATTGCATCGAGCCCCGCCAGGTATGAGCCGGCGGGGCTCCAGTCATTTGGACGGAACGCCAGCTCGCGGATTACCGTGCCAGAACGGCCCGGCCCGACGGGCCTGCTTACGGGGCCGACGGGTCGCCGTACGGGCGGCCATCCTGCTCCGGACGGCCAAGCTGCGGCGCCGGGAACGGGCTCTGCGGCGGCCCCGACTGGCCGAACTGCTGGGGCTGGCGGAACTGCTGGGGCTGGCCGAACTGCTGGGGCTGACCATACTGCTGGGGCTGGCCATACTGCTGGGGCTGGCCATACTGTTCCGCCCCCGGCGCACCGGCCGGGATCTGCTCACGGGCCGGACCGACCGGACCGCCCTGAGGCTGCTGCTGGCCGTGCGCCGCGTACTGGTCGGCCAACTCCTTGTTGATCTTCTGGGAGAACCCGCAGAAGGTGCAGGTCGTCGTGTACGACTTGGAGATCGGGAACAGCGGGATGAAGAAGAGCGTGAACCGGGTCACCCGCTGGACCACACGCTGGGCCGCCGGGTTGTGACAGTTGTTGCAGACAAAACTGACCATCGCGAGCACCCTCAGGTACCCACGGGTTCCAAAAATGATCACAAGAACTCCTGATCGCAGTCGGTCTCGATCGACTTCGCTGCGACTCAGCGGATCCTCGAACCGTTGCCAGGTACGATACCGACGCACGAACCGCGGGTGTAGTTCAATGGCAGAACATCACGTCGACTCGACCGGATGCGTGGTCCTGTTCGGGCCGGCACGCGCCGAGGAGCACACGAACGAGCGGATCGTGACTGCGGCGGACCCCACCTGGCTGGGCACGGCACTACGCTGCCCTGATCACCGCTGCCCTGGTTATCGACCCGGTTAAGCTGTGGCAACGTCACAGAGGAGGACCATGTCCAGCGCGTCGCGCCCGACGTCAACTGACCTGGTGGTGATCGGCGGCGGGGTGATGGGCCTGTTCACCGCCTACCACGCCAGCCATCTTTTCGATCGAATCGTGGTGCTCGAGAAAGGCCGGATCGGCGACCCGGCGACAGCGTCATTCGGCCGGACCCGTTCCTACCGGCGCGACTACCTCGACGCCTCCTACGTCAGATTCGCCGACGAGGCAACGAGATTGTGGGCCGAATTCGAGTCGGCGACCGGCCAGCAGGTGCTCGTCCGCGCCGGCTGCATGAACATCGCGTCCAGTGCGGTGACGCCTGAGCTGGACCAGACCTACGCCCGCCTCAGCTTCGAGACGCTGCGCCGCCTGGGCATGGGAATGCAGACCTTCGACGCTACCGGCATCAGCGAGCGCTTCCCTTACCTGAACGCGGACCTCGCGTACCTGGATTCGGACGCGGGCCTGGTCGACCTCGGCGCGGTCACCGAGACACTGCTCAAGGCGCTCGGCGAGCGAGGCGTGCAGATCCTTCAGGGCGTAACGACCACAGCGATCACCTCGGCGGACAACCTGATCAGGGTGGCCACCGATGCGGGCGAGTTCTCCAGCCGGTCGCTGGTGGTCACGGCCGGTCACGGCAGCAACGAAGTGCTCGGCCAGATCGAGGGCTGCTCGCTGCAGGTTCCGATCACCAAGGACCGTCCCAGCGAAGCCAAGTACTTCACCCCGCCCGATGAGACGCGGGCCCAGTTCACGTCCGATGTCATGCCGGTTATCGCTTATCTGGACACCGGAATCTACCTTCACCCGATCGTCGAAGGCCTGATCGACACCGTCAAGATCGGCTACTACAACCCTCCGGACATACCGCGGGACCGAACTGGCGTCGACAACATCGCCAGCTTTGTCGAGCAATGCATGCCCGGCCTACGGGAGGCCAGCTTCACCGACGTGGTCGACGTCGACCAGTGCGACTACGACCTGGTGGGCGACGACGACTTCGTGCTGGGCGCGATTCCGGGCCTCCCCAACGCGTATCTAGGCGTCGGCTGGCGCGGCACCGGCTACAAGTTCGCGCCGTGGGTCGGCCGGGTGCTCGCCGAACTGGCGCTGCAGGAAGGCACCGTCTACGACATCGCTCGATTCGATCCAGCCCGTTTTCTGACCGAAGATTTTCCGGCCCAGGAAGGACACGTTCATGCCACGTCCGTCTAGCAGGACCCTGCACGAACGGCTCGCCGACGGCGTCCTGATCGGCGCCGAGGGCTACGTCTTCGAACTGGAACGCCGGGGTTACATCAAGGCCGGACCGTACGTCCCCGAGGTGATCCTGGACGAGCCCGACGCGGTGCGGCAGCTGCACCGGGAATTCCTCCGGGCGGGCGCCGACGTGATGGTCGCGCTGACCTACTACGCGCACCGGGAGAAACTCGCCGACGTGGGACGGGCCGGCGATCTCGAACAGATGAACCGCCAGGCAGTCCGGATCGCCAACGAGATCGCGGCCGAGGGCGGGGCGTTGGTGGCTGGGAACATCTGCAACACCTGGTCCTATGACCCGGCCGACCCGGTCGCCTCGTCGGAGGTGGTGCGAGCGCAGTACCGCGAGCAACTGCAATGGGCGGTCGAAGAAGGGGTCGACTTCGTCATCGCCGAGACCAACGACTACGTCGCCGAGGCGCTGATCGGCCTGGAGGTCTGCCAAGAGCTCGACCTGCCGGCGATGGTCACGTTCGCGAGCGTGCAGGAGGCGGCGACGTACGACGGATACGGCTACGTCGACGCCTGCAAGATCCTGGCCGACGCCGGCGCGAGCATCGTCGGGCTCAACTGCTCACGGGGGCCAGCGACGATGCTGCCCCTTCTGCAAGAGATCCGGGCCGCCGTCGACATCCCGATCGCCGCCCAACCAGTGCCGTACCGGACTTCGGCGTCTCACCCGGCGTTCGAGTCGCTGGTATCGGCAGATGGCCGGCGGATGTTTCCGATCCAGTTGGAAGCGTTTCAGCACACCCGTTTCGAGATGGCTGACTTCGCCCGTCAGGCCGCCGAGATCGGAGTTGGCTATATCGGCATCTGCTGCGGTGGAGCGCCGCACTATGTCCGGGCGATGGCCGAGGCGCTGGGCAGGACGACGCCGGCCAGCCGGTACTCCCCCGCGCTGGACCTGCACCCGGTGCTCGGCACATCCAGCGGGCAAGCGGCCCCCGAGGTCATGGGCGACTGGAGCGTCAAGGCCTAGTCGCCATTCAGCGGCAGCGCGGGCGCCGAGGGTCAGCAGGACGTCCGTCGTGAGGGAACGGTGGACGGTCGCCGACCCCCGATGCTTGACGTAGGAATCGGTCTGCATCACGCCATGTCCACGGCGGCGTAAGTCAGATCCAAGCGCTCTCGGCTAGCCCTGGCGAGACACGCCGAGTCGCCATTCAATTTCACGGGTGGTCCGGGCGAGATTCTGGACAATCCGCGCCCGTGCGGCCGCCGTGACCTCGGCCGCGCGAAACGTAACACCGACCGAGGCAACCGCGCGCGCCGAATGATCCGCAACCGCAATCGCTACTGACGAGTACCCGTGGGTGACTTCGCTCTCCTCCTCCGCGTGGCCCCGTTTTTGGGTATCGGCAAGTAGACGCCGCACGTCCGAAAGGCTGCGGGGCCCGAGCTCATTTCGCTGAACCAACGTTGCTGCGCTCGGATAAAGCGCACGAATCTGAGCGGTCGAGAGTGTCGCGAGCATGGCGCGACCAGTCGCGGTCAACACCGCGGGGAGCCGCACACCGACGTCACTCACGAGCGGTGGGTTGCCCGGCGAGCGCTCCTCGATGACATAGACGACGTCGCGCCCGTGCATGACGGCCAGATGGGCACTGTGCCCGGTCCGGTCGACGAGCGCGGTCAACGGCACTCGCGCCAATCGCGCCAGTGGCGCCTGGCGGCTGTAACCCGATCCCAACTCGTGCGCGGCGACGCCGAGTCCGTAACGACCCTCTTCGGGGAGGTGGACGACGAAGCCGGATCGGACCAGCGTGTCGAGCAGGTGGTAGGTCGTCGAGCGTGGCAGTGCAACGTCGCGGCTGATCGCAGCGGCCGGAACCGGCCGGGCCTGGCGGGACAGATAGACGAGGACGGCGAGCGCCTGCGCGGCTGCGGGGACGACGGCCACGCGGGCGAGCCTACCGACCTATCTGAGATCCCAGACAGCAGCTCGCGCCAAACCGTAGCGTTGTCGCCCGCGAGCGCGGTCCTATGGGTCATGCCCCAGAAAACCCTTGATCAGGTCGAGGTCGGTATCGGAGCGCTCACCGAAAACGACGTGGTCGCTGTCGCGCGGCACCGGGCGGTGGTCGGCCTCGCCCCTGCGGCCCTGGCCGAGATCGAGCGGAGTCGCGCGGTCATCGAAGGGCTGGCCGACGACGTCGAGCCGCACTACGGGGTCAGCACCGGTTTCGGCGCGCTGGCCAACCGCCACATCCCGCCAGCGCTACGGACCCAACTCCAGCGCAGTCTGATCCGTTCGCACGCCGCCGGAAGCGGTCCCGATGTTGAGACTGAGGTCGTCCGCGCGCTCATGCTGCTGCGGCTGTCCACGCTCGCCACGGGACGCACCGGCGTCCGTCCGGCAACCGCCGCCGCCTACGTCGGTCTGCTGAACGCGGGGATCACTCCGGTGGTGCACGAGTACGGCTCGCTCGGCTGCTCCGGAGATCTTGCCCCGCTGGCGCACTGCGCCCTGGCACTGCTCGGCGAGGGCATGGTCCGCGATGCCGCTGGGATCTTGATGCCCGCCGCCGAGGCGCTGGCCACGGCTGGTCTGGAGCCGATCGTGCTCGAGGAGAAGGAAGGCTTGGCGCTGATCAACGGCACCGACGGCATGCTCGGCATGCTGGTGCTGGCCTGCCACGATCTGCGCCTCCTGCTGCGCACCGCAGACATCACCGCGGCGATGAGCGTCGAGGCGCTGCTCGGCACAGACGCCGTCTTCGCCGCCGACCTTCAGTCGCTGCGACCGCACCCGGGGCAGGCCGCCAGTGCGGCCAACCTGCGCGCGCTGCTCGCGGACTCGCCGATCATGGCCAGCCATCGCGACCCGTCCTGCCCGCGCGTCCAGGACGCGTACTCGCTGCGGTGTTCCCCGCAGGTGCACGGCGGAGCCCGCGACACCGTCGAGCATGCCGAACTCGTAGCCTCGCGTGAACTCGCCAGCGCCATCGACAACCCGGTCGTGACGCTCGACGGGCGGGTGCAGAGCAACGGCAACTTCCACGGCGCGCCGGTTGCCTACGTCCTCGACTTCCTGGCCATCGTTGTCGCGGACCTCGCGTCGATTTCCGAACGACGCACCGATCGCTTCCTGGACGCCTCACGCAGCCACGGGCTCAACGCATTCCTGGCCCATGACCCGGGCGTGGACTCCGGCCACATGATCGCGCAGTACACCCAGGCCGCGATCGTCTCCGAGCTCAAACGGCTCGGCGCGCCAGCCTCGGTCGACTCGATCCCGTCTAGCGCGATGCAGGAGGACCACGTCTCGATGGGCTGGTCCGCCGCGCGCAAGCTCCGCCGCAGCGTCGACGGGCTGGCCCGCGTAATCGCGATCGAATTGCTCACTGCGGCGCGGGCACTCGACCTGCGGGAGCACGATCCGGCCCCGGCCACCGCGGCGGTTCGGGACGGGCTGCGCGCTCGGGGCGTCGAGGGCCCGGGCACTGATCGTTACCTGGCGCCGGAGATCGAGGCCGCGTTCAGCTATGTCGTCAGCGGCGAGGCCTTGACGGCTGCCGAATCGGTCACCGGTCCGCTTCAGTAGGCTCCGCCCAGAACTGCTCGTAGGAACGGAATGACGCTGTGCAAACGCTGGCCAACGACTGCAACCCCGGCACCTGCTTCAGCTCAACGATGCCGTTCGCCATTGCACTCGTTGTCCGCGAACTGAAGATGACGCCTGCCGAGGGGAAGTGAGCCGCCACTTCGAGCCCGTGGACGTGGTCAGCTCACACGTAAAGGGTGACTCGAACGAAGTTGAGGTACATAGGTGGGCCGACGCGGCCGAGATCCCGTGGAGGAACGGGGGCGGTCTCACGAGGGAGTTGGCGAGCTCACCCGGCAAGGATGATTTCGACTGGCGAATCAGCGTCGCCGATGTCACCGCCTCGGGGGACTTCTCGACGTTTGTCGGCGTCGAACGGACCATCATCCAAGTTGACGGACCGGACATGACTCTGACTTTCGGCGCCACCAACCAAAAACTGGTCCGCTACTGCCCGTTCGTATTCGACGGCGAGCAAGCAGTTTCGTGCCAAGTGCCTCTCGGCCCCACACGTGACCTCAACGTAATGACTCGCCATGCTTGCTGCCGTGCCGCGGTCGAGGTGATACACCTCGAGCCGTGCTCGACGTGGCGAGCGGCCGGCCGCAGGGCGCAGATCTTCATCCCGTTGGATGGACCGATCTCGGTGGTCGGCCCGGATTTCCGGCGACTGGCACTCGGTCGCTTCGACCTGCTCCGGCTTCCGACTCACATGAGCCTTCAACTGCGCGGTAGCGGCCCCGTCGCACGGATCGAGATCCAGTGGGTCTAGACGGCCTGGGCCACGTCGAGAAAGTTCAGTCCAACCGTCGACGGGTGCCTCTAGAAAAAGCGAAACGCACGATGGCCGGGCTACGGACCAGGTTCGACCGTCGGGCCCTTTTCAGTCGGTGTCAAAGTGTCGCCTAAACCCCGACCCCGGCCACCAATCGCTGCTCGGCAAGATGCAAGCGTTCCTCGAGTTGAGCTCGTGCGGCGCTGATGTCGTTGGCGCGTATCAGGCGCACGAATTCCAGGTGACGATCGACGAGGTTTTCTCCGGGAACAGCATCATCGCCCCGGTATTGGGCGGCAAGGGCCACGCGCAGTTCGGCCATCAGGCCGTCGTGAACCTGCGTGAGGCGCGGCGACCGCAGCAGCCGGACGATTGCGCGGTGCACTTCCAAATCGGTCTCATTCTGTTCGTTCGGCTCACCGCGAATGGCAGACGCGAAAGCGTCGGCTGACGCGTAAAGCGCCTCGAGATCCCGCACGGGCGCGACGCGGGCGGCATCAACCCCGCTCAGCTCGATCAGTCGACGGGTGACGAACACGTCATGAACATCGTCGAGCGTCAGTTTCTTCACCTGAACGCCGCGGAATGAGGTGCGGGTCAAGAGTCCCTCGGCCGTTAGTCGCACCAACGCTTCACGGACAGAGCCTCTGGAGATGCCCATCTCGTCAGCTAACTCAACCTCACGAAGCGCCGCCCCGGGTCGCAGCTGCCCCGCGAACATAGCGCTTCGAAGCGCGTCGGCCACGCGTTCGACCGTAGTTGCCCGGTCGAGGGACAAATCTGAGAACACGCAACACCACTTCTCATCCAGTCATCCAGCGCGTGGCGACCGTTTTGTCGGCCTCCTGTAAACGATCGTACGACAGCGGTCGGCTCCCGGCCGTCCGGCTGACGAGCCGACGCTGGCCTGGTTGACAACGCCGCGTCAAATACGTTTGCGTGCCACCAACACGGCGTTCCGGTTTGTTCTGTCGGCAACGCAGCATCCGACACGATTGCCGTGCGGGCCCCGCGTGCTGCACACCCGAGCCTATTTCACCCTGGGGCGACAGCGGAGCTGTCGACGACACCATCTGCGAGATGCTCCGCCAGGAACTGCCGCGTGCGCTCATCAGACGAACTGACAATCTGATCTGGTGTCGCCGCCTCGCGGACAAGTCCCTCATCCATGAAGACCACCAAGTCGGACACCCTGAGTGCGAACCGAACCTCGTGCGTCACGACCACCATTGTCATCCCGCCATCGCTCAGGTCCTTCATCACCTCCAGCACCTCGAGCGTTGACTCCGGATCCAAGGCAGACGTTGGCTCATCGAAAAGAAGAACTACTGGATCTAGGGCAAGAGCTCGGGCCAGGGCGACTCTCTGCAACTGTCCCCCGGAAAGCTCACGCGGCATTGCGCGGTACTTCTCGACTATTCCGACTCGCGCAAGCAGGTCCACCGCCGTCTTGACGGCTACGTCCCGCTTGACACCGTGAATGCGCATCATCGGTAGGGCCACGTTCTCAACCACGGTCATCGTCGGGAAAACATTGAGCGCCTGAAAGAGCATTCCGGCCCGCCGTCGCAGCGCTACTAGTTCACGGCCGCGCACGGGCCCCTTCTGGGTGTCGTAGACACGTTCTCCGGCCACCCTGATTTCGCCGGCGGTGGGCGTCTCCAGCAAGTTGATACAACGAAGTAGCGTGCTCTTGCCGCCCCCGCTCTTGCCGAGAATGCTGACGACCTCGCCCTTGTGAACCGAGAGGTCTACGCCCCCGAGCACCTCGTTACCACCAAAACTTTTACGCAACCCGGAAATCTCGACCACGGGCGGCGCATCACGCCCCGCTTTCAGTGCCGCAGCTACCATTGACGAACCTCCGACCATCCTGCGGCAGTCGATCGCACCGCATACACCATATTAGCCTGTGTGAACCACACAATCTACACTTGAACCAGTCGGTCAGCGGATTTCCGAATTGCTGCCGCAGTGAGCGACAGCGCGGCGCCCTGCCTTAATTTACGCTCGAGGATATTGCTGAGTCTGGACAGCGGCCAGCACAAGGCCATATAGATCGCCCCCACCACAAGGTAAACCTCCAGTGGGCGGAAGGTATCGGCAGTGATGATTGTGCCTTCCGACATCAGTTCGGCACCACCGATGGTAACCAGAATCGACGTGCCCTTCAGCAGGTCCACCAGCATCATCGCCGTGGCTGGCAGAGCCAATCTCAAGGCTTGCGGAAGACGCACCATGAGGAAGATCCGCATCGGGGCGAGACCGAGCGCGGCGCCCGTCTCCAGCTGTCCGACCGGCACGCCCTGGAGCCCGCCTCTGAATATCTCACCCAGATAGGCCCCGTAGAAGAGCGCAAGACAAGCAACCCCTGACGTGAAGGCGTCGAGGCGAATGCCAGCAGTCGGCAGCCCGAAGTAAATGATGAAGATGCCCGTAACAAAGGGAAGATTCTTCAGCACTTCGGTGTAGGTGTACCCCAATGATCTCATCGCGCGACTTCCAGACGTGCGAGCCAACGCTACGAACACCCCGATGACGCACGCGCCCACAAACCCGCACACCGTGAGCTCTAGGGTCTTAGCGACAGCGTGAACCAAGGCGCCAGAGTAGTTCCCCCAAGGCACCTTGAAGATGCCGGACGCAACGTAGTGTGAGCGTGACATCGTTATTTACCCACGGACGGAGCGTTCCACGTGCTCGGCCGGTCCACGCCCCGTCGATCCGTGCTGAACTGTGGGATCGGCGTGAGGAGGCTCTTCGGATCGGTGACGCCCCACTTGGCCAGAACCTTGGCCGTGAACCCGGACTTGTACCAGGAATCGATCACCGTGTTCAACCTGGCGACCAGGCTTTCCTTCCCCTTGGCCAGATACCACGCCACCATGTACGGCAGGAAGGAGGCCAAGCCTGGATTGGCCTTGATCTCACTGGCTGACGGTGCGGCAATGGCGGTGATCCCGAATTTCTTCAGATCGGGACGTTGCTCATGGATGTAGGCGACTGTGAAGGTATCCAAACTAAGGCAAGATAACCGGCCGGAAATGAGATCCTGCAGACCGAGCTGCGAGGAAGGATATGTATGGGCGTGGACACCGGGGGCGGCGCGGATGGCGGTGTCCTGCAGGTCCGAGGTCAAGGCGCCGACAGAAAGCCCCTTCAGTGCGCTCACGGTGGTCGGTGCCACGCCTTGCTTACACAGCATCACGATCGGACTGTAATAGACCGGATCGGTGAACAGCCCCGTTGCGGCTCGTTCCTTGGTCCACGCGACTCCGCCGACGCCGATGTCGTAGCGGTGGGTCTGAATCCCGGCCAGAAACGCCGGAAATTCGGCTGAGGTTGTCTTGAACTTGACGCCCAGCTTGCTGGTCACCTCATTCAGTAAGTCGCCGTCGACGCCGTCGAGCCCGCCGGTTTTCGTCAACCCGAAATACGGCATACCACCGGGTACATACACCAATGACACTTCTTCCCCGCCCGAGGCTCCCGATGAACCTGCGCCCGATGAACCTGCTCCCGACGAACTCGAACCCTGGCCGACCCTCGGCTTCCCCCCTGAGCTGCTCGAACACGCCGTCAGCCCGACCGACAGCAGCACCGCACATGCGGCGACTGCGGGAGTTTTTATTGTCCTTTTCATCTGCCTGCTCTTTTCGTTTCGGTGATGCTTTCGGATGTGTTGTCGTGCTCGGCATGGCCGCCGGCCATGCGGTCGTCTGGACCGTGACCAGTTGGCCGGCCTGTGCCGGTCGTTCGGCTTACTCAGACTGGAGTGTTGAGCTACTGAGAATCGAGGCGAAAAGGCCACGTACTCGCTCTGGTTCGGTGATCATGACGTCGTGCGTGCTGGGCCAGCGATGAACGGTCCAGCCCCGTTTGCCTTCGAAGAGGACCATCGCCCTATCCAGGTGGGGCCGGTTCTTGTGCTCGGTGCATCGCACGACGATCTTGTCGGCCACGCGCTCCACCCCGGCTGTCGACGGGAGCGGGTCGGCAAAGGCCCGGATCGGGTGGTCCGTCAGATTTCGCTGGACCCACGAAGCGTCGGCCGGATCGCTGACGCCGAAGTCCGCGGCGGCGCTGAAGTCGCTCGCTGGCACTAGCCATCCGTCGCCCCTCTCATCGGCGTGCTGTTTCATGGCGCTGGTCATCACCGGGCCGAGGATGTCGCACATCGACTCGCCGTCCCGGGGAATGAGGGCGTCCAGGTACACCAGGGTTCGAAGACGCTCGGGGATGGCGTTCGCGGCGCCGCTGATGACCATCCCGGCAGAGCTGTGCCCGCACAGGGCGACGTCGATGAGGTTCTTTCCTTCGATCAGGCTCACGACGTCCTGGACGTGTGTATCCAGCGAGATCAGTGGGGAGGCCAAGTACGCTTTGGCGCCAACGCCTGCGAGGGTAGGTGTTTCCACGGTCCAACCGTCGTCCTGCAGGAGCGGACGCACCTTGTCCCAGCACCAACCGCCATGGAATCCCCCGTGAATCAATACCACGGTCGGCATGATGCCTCCTTTAGTAGATGGCTGAATGCAGGCTCCGGTCAAAGCCCTATTGGAAAACCTGCCGTCATGTCGATCAGGCCAGTTGTGATTGACTCACGACCCACGTCCGTCCACAGTCCACATATCAACTATTTCGCCGGCTTGGACGACTGCGAGCTCGCCGAAAAGATTGACGACCGGGCACACGTGGTTGGGGATAACGGCAACCCGTGTTCCGACCGGGGCGCCACCGGAGGCGTCCACCGAGACAAACCCGTGGTAGTCATTCACGGTGTGCAGAACGCTGCCCGGCAGGTCTGGTATCCACCCATAACCCGGCAGATAGCTCGCGGGCTCGCGGGCGATGGCCTTCGTTCCGGCGTCGATGATCAGCTGACCCGGAACGGCGTCGCTGATGACCGTTGCTGCCACCCTCAGCGCGACATCCGCCCCGGTGCATGTGCCGAGCGCAACCTGTCCGGCGTCGTTGAGCGGATACGTGCCCGGTCGCTGTTCGGTGACGACACCCCGACTGGAGAACTCGACCGTTGTGGTCGAGCCGGCCGACAAGATGCGCGGGGGGAATCCTGCGCTGCGTAACGACAAGGCAGCAGCCTCGAGCGCGGTCACTTCATCATTGGCGGCCGGGACGCGCGCAGCGCGCGATTCGTAGCCGTGCCCACCGTGGGTGAATGCGCCGACAACGCTCAGCCCGGCCTCGACGGCGGCCGCAGCGAGGTTGCCCGCGCCGGACGGCTGCACGCCGGTGCGGTGTTCGCCGCAGTCGATTTCGATGAGAACTTCCAGTGGTCGCTGACTCGCTGCGCACGCAGCGGCCAGTGCCGTTACCCCCGCGACGGAGTCGATACCCACCCGGAAGGTAATCGTGTCGTTAAGCGCCCTGATTCGGCTTGCCTTGTCGGGGGCCGCGTAGACGGTCACCGCCAGGAAGATGTCCGCAAAGCCGGCCGCAGCGAAGACCTCGGCCTCGTGGAGAGTGCCTACGGTGATTCCGGCCGCACCCGCCTCGACTTGCAGGCGTCCGATATTGATGCTCTTGTGGGTTTTGACGTGCGGGCGTAGCAGAACATTCGAAGCCCGGGTCCATGCGGCCATTCGAGCGATATTCGCGCGGAGTACATCGAGGTCGATGTAGGCCGCCGGCGTCGACAGCCCGCTCGGAACCGTTGTTCGAGGAATGGAAGCGAGAGCCGACCGTTCCGGGCTGAGCTCATTAGTGACGGTCACCCTTCACTCCTCGCGTGGTTATGATCTCTGGCTGCGCGTCGCGTGGTCAGGGCCGTTTCGAGCAGGGCCAGCCCATCGTCGTCCGGGACGGTAACTCTCACGGTGCCCGCGATACCCAGATTGGTGCCCGGTCGTACGGCGATACCGGCATCGAGCAACATGCTGACCAATTGCGCCTCTGCTCCGGGACACAGGATCAGGAGGAAGTTGGCCTGGCTCGGCACCGAGCGGTATCCCGCAGCTTCAAACAGCTCTGCTGCTGTGCCTCGGTTACGTCGAATCTTTCGCAACATCCCCGCGTTGAAGTCGGAATCGTCCAGCACGGCCAGCGCCGCGGCTTGGGCCAACGAGTTGACGGAGAACGGCGGGCGGACCGTCCGCAGCACGGCGACAAGCTCAGGGGTGGCAATCAGGTAGCCCACGCGCGCCCCAGCGAGACCGTAGTACTTGCTGAACGTACGCAATACAACGATATTGCCCTGTGTTACCAGCGGTATCGCAGTCGTCTTTTCCGGAAAGTCAGTGAATTCTATGTACGCTTCGTCGACCACCACCAAGGGTGCCCGGGCGTTGGAGCTGAATGTAGCGATCTCCTCCGCGCTAACGCAGGTCCCGGTCGGGTTGTGCGGGTTACAGATGAAAACGATTTCAGCGTCGACCTTTTCCATACCGGCCAGACTGTGCCGGTAGTCCTGCAACGGTACTTTGACGACGTCGGCACCGGACAGGAGCGCGGGATGCTCGTGTCCCCAATACGGAGGGTCCGCGCAACACATCACGCTTCCGGGGCCGCCGAACGCCGTTGCCATCAGAAACAGGAACTCGTCCGACCCGCCGCCGACCAGGATCTGATCAGGGTCGACGCCGTGCAGCCTGGCCAGTCGTTCGCGCAGCGGAGTCGCAAGAGGGTCAGGGTATCGATTGACTGCAGATGCCGCGTCGGCGATCGCGGCAACAGCCGCCGGAGAGGGGCGCGGGAGTTCATTCTGGGCCAGACTCCCCAAACCCGAAGGCGCTTTCGCACCGGCTCGGTAGGGGGCGGCGTCAGCCACCCAACGATGGGGGGCCAACGTTCGCAGGGGATTGCTGGGTGCCGGCTTCACGCGGTACCTGCCGCGACCCGACGGTCCTCGAGAGCGGCCACGACGTCCATCTCGAACCGGACGCCAGGCGCTGCCAGTTGCGTCACGACCGTCGTCCGGGCCGGGAACGGAACTACCACCCGCTCGCCGTAAACCTGGTTGAACTCGGCGAAGTCATCGGCATCCACCAGATAACAGGTGGACTTCACGATCGATGCCGTCGTGGTTCCGCAGGCCAGCAACACCAGCTCGACATCATCCAACACGGTGGTGATCTGCTCCCGCAGCGACAGCTGCGTGACCTCGCCGCGCTCCGCCGTTGGAATCAGCCCGGACAGGAAGACGAAGCCGTGCGCGACTGTGGCCGTGGAGTACGGCTTGCCCCGGTCGAGCGTGTCAACCACGACATGCTTGACGGCGCCGGTCATCGGTGGATACCGATCAGCGAGGGCCCCCCGACGAGGGCATGCTCAGGCAGACTCCAGCCGACGCGCGGGCAGGTCGACCCGGACCTCGTCGCCGCTGGCGCCGTGTCCTTCATGTGGACGCACAATCGGTCTTGAGTCGCCGACGTGCCACCCGTGGGCACCGTGGAAGTCGTTCGGCTGCGTCGGCGATACCCACCGATCCATTCCGCCGGCGACGTGAGATCCAGCGCGTCGGCCTACACACCTGTCCGTACCCGACCGGCAGCTGTATCGGGCGCCACAGATGAGGAATCAGCCATAGATGCGGAATCGACGCGTCCGAAGCTCGAAGGAACCGTGTTCGACCCGAACCGAGACGGTCGGTAGGGCGCCAGGAGCTCGTTGTTCTCGCCTACGAGGATTTCTCGTGACGCCAAGCGGCCAAGCAGAGGGGCGAGCGAAAAACCGCTGTGCGTGGTGAGCACGTAGACGTTGTCGGTGTTGGCGGCCGGCCCCGCGATCGTGATGCTGTCCGATGGGATCGAACGCCGGCCTAGGCGCACGTCGAGGATGGCCGCGTCGGCGAGTTCCGGGACCCGAGCGCCGGCGCGCCCGAGGAGAACGTTCGCCGCGGAGACGAGGTCGCTGCGCGGCGATTCCAGAGTGAGGACGTGCCCGTGGTTGTCGTTCGCGAGCACGGCCCGGCCCGGCCCGAAGGGCCGGATGATGATCTCCGGCGCGACCACTATCGGTCCCAGGCCCGGTTCGGGGCTGGTGATGGCGACGACCAGACCGGGAACCTTCGAGTTCGTGGCCGGTAGGACAGGAATGTCGATGTCGGCGAGGGCCCCGAGTTCACCGGACCACGCCCCTGCTGCGATGACGTAATGGTCCGCGGTGCGCGCGGTCCCATCGTCGAGAACGACCGAGCTGAGCGAGTGCTCCGTACGGGTGAAGCCGGTGACCGCATGGCGGACGAATTGCCCGCCGGCCGCGGAGATTGCCCCGGTGAGGCCCGAAAGGAGGGCGGGCGCGTCAATCCATGCCTCCGTCGGAAACAGGACGGCGGTCTCGTCGTCGCCGATACGCACGCCAGGAAGGACCCGCTCCAGGTCGTCGGGAGACAGTGGTTCAATCGGGTATCCGAAGTCGGTGAGATGAATCAGGTCTGCCTCGAGACGCGCACGTGCCTCCGGCCCCGCGACGAGTTCGACTGCTCCGGTGACGTGCAGCCAAGGTGCGGTGTCCAACTCCGCGGCCAGAGCCCGGCCGGCGGCCATGCCCTGCTGGTTGAGGATCGTGTAGTGATCCGGATATTTGAGGCGCACCTTGCTGCTGGCGTTGCTCCAGGCAACGGATGCCCAGTTGATCTCATGCCCCGGATCCGGGTCGGAGATCACGGTGACCTCGGCCCCGTCCTTCAAGAGGTTCCAGGCCGTGCAGAGCCCTATGACTCCGGCACCGATGACGATAACTGTCGGCTTCGTCATCGCGATGCTGATTGTTCGACAATTGATTGTTTCATGAGAGTACCGTAGGACTCATGACTGCCTGTGTCAAGGGTTCGCATCTGGACGTGCGCCCCGTCGACCCTCGCGGGTGGGCTGTCGTCCCAGCCGGTTTATGGTGGCGATGGACCCACCTAGCCGCAGCTCCGGGTCAGGAGCGGTCGCCAAGGCATCGACCTCGCCCTCGGCCCACGGCCCGACGCGACACATAGTGCGCGGACGCCAGCCAGGTGACCGAAGTTAGGGCACGCGGAGGCACGAGGCCCCACAGCCCGCCCGTCGTCGCGAGACCCTGAGCGCCCCGACCCCCGCAAACACTGGGGTTCAGGTAGGGTCTGACGCGTTCGCGGGTGTAGTTCAATGGCAGAACATCAGCTTCCCAAGCTGACAGTGCGAGTTCGATTCTCGTCACCCGCTCCAGGAAGAAGGCCCGAGTTCTCGGGGGTTGGCGGGTCCTGACGACGGTCCTGAATGTCGATCACATTGGTGCCGTGCAACATACGTACAACATCGTCCGCGGAGTGGTCCTCGATTTGCCGGTTCAGGGCGTCTGCGATGCGGCGATCGGCATTGCGCGTCGCGTGCTGATAGATAAGTGCGGCGCGCATGCTGTCGTGCCCCATCCTTTCCATCAGGTCCCGCGTCGAGGTGCCGGGCGTGGCGGCGGCCAAGGTATTCCCAGTGTGCCGCAGATCGTGGAAGTGCAAGTGAGGCACACCGATCTCAGTCACGGCCGCACGCCAGCCGACCGTCGTGTTGAAGTTGCTGCGCCGCAGCGGTCTGCCACTCGGTCCCGTGAAGACCAGGGCGTCCGAACCGTCCTGGGTATAGGCGTTGAGGTGGCCGGCGAGTTGCTCAACGACGAAGTTGGGGAGGACGACCAGCCGTCGGCCGGCGCGGGACTTCGGCGGTCCGAGTTCGATGCTGCCGTTTGACCGTTCGACGAAGGCAGCGCGCACGATGACCACGCCCGTGGCGAGATCGATGTCCGCCCGCTTCAACGCGGTCACTTCTCCCCAACGAAGGCTGGCGAGGGTAGTAGTGAGAATCATTGCGCTGAAGCGCGGTGGAACCCGTCGCATGAGAGCGAGCACTTGTTCAACCGTGAGCACTGGGCGCTCCGCCGGCCTCTCGTCTCCCGCGCCACGAATTCGACAAGGGTTCTGATCCAGCGCGCCGTCGTAGACAGCTGTATTGAGGATCGCGCGGAGAAGTCGGTATGCCTTGGCACACATCGTCGCGGAGACGCCTTGGTCTAGCAGCTCTGTCCGCCAACGCCGAACACGACTGGGGGTGATCTCGACGAGAGCTGACGGGCCAAGATGCGGCCGAAGATATCTAGAGTGCAGCCAGCGGTATAGATCAACGGTTCGCGGTCGCAGACCTGCCCGCTCCCCTATCCAGCTCACCGCGTAGGAATCGAACCGTTGCCGTCCCTCACGCGGGTCTCGCCACCGGTTGTTGACGATGTCAGCCTGCATCGTCACCAGCCAGCGGTCGGCGTCGGTTTTTGTGGCGAATGTGTTCGGGGCTCGGCGACGAAGCCCGTCCGGGGCGACGTAGGAGGCCTGCCACCGCCCCGATGGAAGGCGGCGCACCGCTCCGAAGCTACGGCGAACCACGAGACGTCCCCCTAGGCGTTCGAACGGGTAATTGGTTCGACGGTGCCAGCTGCTATGAGTTCATCCAAGTCGACTGCTGGAATGCGGACGTGGCGGCCGACGCGAACAAACCGTATCCGCCGCTCGGCGATGAGTCGACGGGGAAACCGCACGCCTGTGCCGAGCCGCGCCGCGGCCTCCTCGATGGTCAATAGCCTGGTTCGGTCGTCGTCCATGTTGATGCTCACGTCGTCCTCCTCGGTAGTGGTTGCGCCGGGAGACGTGCGGGGTGTCACGGGAAAAGTGACACACACGAAAGGAAATGGTCCCTGAACTGCACGACCGCAACTTCGAAGACATCCGGTGGGCGCGCATCCGTCGTCCTGGGCGGCCGACCATCAGAAGCGGCGCCGCCAGCCGAGGCGCGGTGGGTACCGAGAGAACCGACACCGGCCCAGATCCACAAGTACCGAGCAGAGTAGCTCTAGGCTTCGCGCCGAAACCAGCGGTACATATTGAGAGGTGACGGTTGGCATTCAGCGGGTCGAGGCTGGCCGCCGGCCGGGTCGCCGCCGGGTTGACGCAGGCGCGGCTGGCCCAGTTGCTGCAAACCGAGCAAACCCGTATTAGTGAGTGGGAACGCGGCGTGATGACACCGCGGCCGAATTTGATACCGAAGATGGCTGTCGCCATAGGGCTGGATGCGCTCGAGTTCTTGGCCTCCGACCCTGCGATGCCCACGCTGGAGGACATGCGGTTGGCCGCAGGGCTCACTATGCGCGACATCGCGGTCCAAGTCGGCATCTCGTTAAAGCGGTACCGGCTGATCGAGATCGGCGCGACGCGGCGTGATCCACCGCTACAGGTCGTCGAGGACCTAGCGCGGATCTTCGCTGTGCCGGTTGCGACCGTGCGCCGCGCGATAGACGCGGCCCGTCTGTAGGTCGGGTACCACCCGGACGAGATCATCTCACGAGGGTATACGCTCTTGTTGCTTTGTCCCATACGGTGTCAAACCATTGCCGAACGGGCCCTAAGCTCTCACGAAAGCCCAGCACTTCGGGGGGTCGAACGGATGCGCAGCCAGCTCACGATCACAACGGTGGCCCTTACGGCTGCCGTCACGCTCGTTGCGTGCACTAGCGGCAGCGGCGGCACGCACACACAGTCGCTGTCGCCGGTCCCGACGACAGCGACCTCGACAACGAGCTCGTCGGTGTCAGCGACGTCGACATCGGCATCCGGTCTGCCGACTTCGTCCATCTCTTCGCCGCGGACGGTTCCCAGTCGGCCTACGCCAACCGTGGCGCCAGCCGCCCAGAAAGCAGTGGACGCCTACATCGCTGCGTCGAATGTGCTGCTGGGCTGGGATCGTGACCCTGGACGGGCCAAAGCGCCCCAACTGTCGTCCTACGTCACGTCGACCGTGCTGGCGCAGGTGATGAACGCCTACCAATCGATGGCGCGGAGCGGGCTCGCATACCGGGGGACACCTGACCAGTCCCACATCAAAGTGATTGCTGCGGGCGGTACGAGCGCCGCCTTTACTGATTGCCCCACTCCGTCGGCTAACGATCCTTACACGCAATACGTGGTTGCGACCGGCGAAGCCGTGAAGTCGACCGCGCCGAGCGGCCTCCATCCGAAGGCAGTCACGGTGATCTATCAGACGGGACGCTGGCGAATCAGCGGCATCGTTCCCGATCTCGCAAAGGCGTGCACACCATGATCGTCAGCAGCACGGCAAGCGTCGTCAGTCGGCTGCTGTCCGTGCTCGTCCTGGCCCTGCTGCTGCTGGTATGTATGGCCGTGGTTGGTGGTGACCCGGCGGTCGCCGAACCCGGCGGCGGCTGCAACGTCTTTACACAGACGTGCGGGGTCGGCGTGGGCGGCGCCGGCCATGGCGCGGGCGCTGGTCGTGGCGGCGGCGACATCCGCGGTGGCGTCACGGCGCCGGGGTGCCACAACACCGATCCGGTAGGGAACGGTTGCGACCCGTGCAATACCAGGACGGGAGTGCCGGCCGATCGCGGCGCGTGCCAGGTCTACTCGCAGAACCTGCTCTGCTCGGAGCTGAATCCGGATGGCCTGGATTACGTGACCTGGGAGAAATACTTGCAGGAGACGAATTGCGCGGCGAACGCGTACACCCCGGGTTCCGCAGCGGTGGCCGCAGAAAATGCGTACAGGTCGATCCATTTCCCCAAGCCAAGCGGCAATCGGTCACCGAGCCAGGATCAGACGTATCGGGGTTACCCGTTCACTTACGTGGGGCTGTGGACGTGGTTCTGGACGAATGGCGGCACCTGGCGGACATTGACGACAACTGCTAGCGATGGCGATCAGTCGGCAACTGTGACGGCGTCACCGGTCGCGTTGGTGTACGACGCCGGTGACGGCAGCGGGTCGCAGACCTGTGATGGGCCGGGGCGGGCGTGGACCTCGGATGATGGTGACGCCGCGCCGAGCGGCGGCGGGTGTGCGTATCAGTACCACCGGGTGACGAGCTCGCCGATCACGTCGACGCAGTCGATCCTCTGGAAGATCACCTGGACGGGCACAGGCGGGACCGCGGGGGAGATCCCGCAGTTGACGACGTCGACGTCTAGCCAGCTCAATGTCATGCAGATTCAGACGGTCGTGACTCGATGACCGGTCCATTGCAGCAGCGGCTGCCTACGCAGGTCCCGCCGACGATGAACGGCCACCGGTCACCAGCCGGGCTGGCTACGCCGTCAAGCTTGTCAACGAAGGTGCGGCCGAAGGGCTACGCCGCGCTGGCGGTGGCGCTCCTGGTCGGGTTCGGCGCGCTGGGGTTTTGGTTCTACACCTCGGCCGGGCAGAAGGTGCCGGTCGTGGTCGCGGTTCGGGATATCCCGGTTGGGCACACGATCGCGCGTGCGGATTTGAGCACGATCGAGGTGTCCGGCGGTGTGACCGCGGTGGCCGGTGATCACCTGTCCAGCCTGCTGGGTCAGACCGCCGCAGTGGAGATTCAGCCGAACACGCTCGTGCAGCGGTCGATGGTCACCGCCGGTACGCAGTTGCCGGCCGACGCCGGGCTGGTGGGCGTCGCGGTCGCACCGGGCCAGATTCCCTCCTCGGGCCTCGTGCCCGGCGA
Source organism: uncultured Jatrophihabitantaceae bacterium (assembly GCA_964252015.1). Taxonomy (GTDB): domain Bacteria; phylum Actinomycetota; class Actinomycetes; order Mycobacteriales; family Jatrophihabitantaceae; genus CAXSBR01. The sequence goes on from CAXULW010000008.1 coordinate 33,915, forward strand.
CAAAGTTGAGGTGTTCCAGCTGCCGCAGAAGGGCGTCGCGTCCTCGGCGGCTCCGTCAGGTAACGCCTCGACGCAGGCCGTGCTGGTGAAGTCGGCGACGGTGTACGACGTGCGATCCAACGTCTCCAGCACCGGCGGGACGTTGTTGACGCTGGTCGTGCCGCAGGACGCGGCCTACGGCGTGGCTCAGGCCAGCAACGCTGGGCTGATCGCGCTCGTGAAGGTGGGCGGGTAGCCATGATCGTCGCGGTCGGCAGCGACAAGGGTTCGCCCGGTGCGACCACGCTGGCGACGGCGCTCGGCGTGGTGTGGCCGGGTGATCGGCTGCTGTGCGAGCTGGACCCGCGGGGCGCGGATCTGCCGTTTCGGCTGATGGGCGTGAACGGTCAGCACATGGGGGCGGTGCCGTCGCTGGCCACGCTGGCGATCGACGCGCGACCGGGTGCGGCCATGCCGCAGCTGGCGCGGTACGCGCAGCAAACCGTGCTGGGTGTGCCGGTGATCCGCGGCGAGGTTTCGACGCGCGCAGCGAGCAAGGTCGCGCCGCACCTGCCGGCGATCGCCACACTGGCCAGCTCATGGCCGGGTGCGGTGATCGCCGACGTCGGCAGCCTGCAGCCGGGCAACCCGGCGTTGGTGGTCGCCAAGTCGGCGTCGATCGTGCTGCTGGTCATGCGCGCCTCCACAGAAGGCCTCGGCCATCTGCGGGACCGGGTCGAGGAGCTCGCGGCCTATGTCGGTGACCCGTCCAGGGACTGGACGTCCGTGGGCGTGGTGCTGGTCGCCGGCCCGCGCGAGGAGACCGCGGTCGTGCAGCGCACCCGCGGACTCCTGGACAGCATCGGCTCACCGGCGCCGGTGGTGGGCGTGTTCCGGCATGACCCGGCGGCGGCCGCCTCGCTGTGGGCCGGGCCGCTGAACAAGCGGATCACGAAGGGGCCGCTGGTCCGCTCGGCGGAAAAGCTGGTGAGCAGCATGTGGAGGCTCTGGCCGCAGGTCCTGTCGACCACGAGCTATCAGCCTCCGGCGCCGTCGGGCCCTCACGGTGTGGCGGCGGTGCTGCAGTGAGCACGCCGTCCGCGGGCGGGCACCAGCCGCTGGACCACCGGCTGATCCGCCAGCTGCAAGCCCGGGTCGCCGAGGACCTAAATCGCGAGTCGCAGCGCCGCGAGGCGGTGGGCGAGCCGGAACTGTCGCGCGCCGATGAGCAGCAGCTGTCGATGACGCTGATCGACCAGGCCGTCACCGACTATATGCAGCAGCAGCTGCGTGAGGGCGGGGACGTGCCGATGGACCGCACGCTCGACGAGCGGCTGTCCACGTCGGTGTACGCGTCGATGTACGGCGCCGGCGAGCTGCAGTCGCTACTCGACGACCCCGATGTGGAGAACATCGACATCAACGGCTGCGACGAGATGTGGGTGACCTACGCCAGGGATACCCCGCGGGGGCGTGAGACGAACGGGTTGCCGCAGGGACCGTTCACGATCGCGCCCACCGACGAGGACTTGATCCTGATCGTCCAGAGCCAGGCCGCCCACGCCGGCATCAACGCCCGGCCGTGGACACCGGTCACGCCGCAATTGGACCTGCGGTTACAGGACGGCTCGCGGCTGTCCGCGGTAATGATGGCCGGCGAACGGCCGTCGGTGAGTATCCGACGCAACCGGTTCCCGCAGATGTTCCTGCCCAAGCTCGTCGAGCTGCAGACGCTCGACGAGCGGCTGGCGCACTTTCTCGCCGCGGCGGTCCGGTCCCGGATGAATGTGATGGTCTGCGGGGCTACCAACTCCGGCAAGACCACGATTTTGAGGGCCCTTATCAACCAGGTGGAGGCCTGGGAGAGGCTGATCACGATCGAAAAAGCCCTTGAGCTCGGGGTGAAACGCTCCAGGCTGCACCCGAACACCGTGGAGTGGGAGCTGGTGCTTCCCGACCCGGAAGGGCGCGGCGGGATCAGTATGGCCGAACTGGTGGAGCGGTCGCTGCGACAGAACCCGGACCGCTGCATCGTCGGCGAAGTGCTGGGCGGTGAGATCGTGACGATGCTCAACGCGATGAGTCAGGGCAACGACGGTTCGCTTTCGACCATCCATTCCCGTAGCGCCGTGGCCACGTTGGATCGTATCGCCTCCTACGCGGCTCAGGCTGACGCGCTGAGTTTTGAGGTCACGCACTCATTGATCGCGGGCGCGATCGACTTCATCGTGTTCGTCCGGCAGAACCCGTACATGGGCGGCCGCCGGGCGGTGGCCGAGGTCCTGGAGGTCACCGGCTTCGACGGTGAGCGAGTGACCTCGAGCAACCTGTTCGTGCCTTCGACGTCGGACGGCCGCGCTGAGCGGGACCGCGACGTCGCGATCCGGGAGGACCGCGCCAAGCGGCTCGCCGGCGCCGGCTACGACGACCTGGAGTGGGGGTAAGCCGGTGACTCCGACACTGAACGGCCTACTCGAGGGTCTGATCGCGATGGGCTTCGCCGGTGGCCTGGTCCTGCTCGCCGTGTTCGTACGCGGCGTCACGCCGCAACCGGTCAAGCCGCCCTCGCGGCTGGAGCTCGCAGCCCGAGCGCTGCAGTCACCGGCGCTGACGAGCCGGCTGGCCGGAGGCATCGTGGTCGGCATCCTCGTGCTGGTCCTGACCCGCTGGCCGGTCGCCGCCGTCGGCCTGGCCGCGCTCGTCGTTTTCTGGCCACAGCTGTTCGGCGGCCAGCGGGTGGAGCAGACGCAGATCGTGCAGCTCGAAGCGCTGGTGATGTGGACCGAGTCGCTGCGCGACACCATCACCGCCCGCGCGAGCTTGGAGATGGCCATTCCCGCGTCGGCGAGCTCGGCGCCGCCGGCGATCCGCCCGGCGCTCACCCGCCTGGTCGGACTGGTCCGCGCCCGGGTGCCCCTTGACCGTGCGCTGCTGGCGCTGTCGGTCGAATTGAATGACGCGTCGGCGGACAAGGTCATCGGCTCGCTGATCCTCAACGTCCGCCAACGTGGCACCGGGCTGGCCACCGTGCTGACCTCGCTGGCGGCGGCCGCCCGCGCCGAGCTGGACCAGCGGCGCCGGGTATCGGCCGGCCGCGCGTCAATGCGGCGCAGCGTGCAGCTCGTCGTGATCATCACGCTGCTGTTCGCCGTGTTCCTCGTGATCTTCTCCCAGACCTATGTCAAGCCGTACGCATCTGTGTCCGGGCAGGTGACGTTGGCTGTGGTCGTGGGGCTGTTCGCGGCCGCGTTCGTCTGGATGCGCAAGCTAGCCGGCGGGGACCCGGTGCAGCCGTTCCTGAGCCGCGGCGAGAACGCGATCGATGACGCCGACCTGCGGGTCATCGCGCACCTGACGGGCCTGAGCCCTGCCGATGCGCAGGAGCTGACCAGTACCCGGCCGAGGCCGTCGGCGACGTTCGGATCGGCGGTGCCGCGGTGATCGCCATGACCCTGGTCGGGGTGGCTTTCGGCGCGGCGTTGTTCATGCTGATCCTGCAGGTGCGCCCACCCAAGCCTGACCCATTGGTGATGCTGGCCCGCTACGACCAGGCGCAGGCCGCGGCGCCGCGGCGGGCGGAGACGTCCGTGGCGACGGCCGGCGCGGGCGCCGAGACACGCCTCGGGCGGTGGGTCGTCGGCGAGCTGGCCCGCCGCGGCATCACCTACACGTCGCTACGTCAGGACCTCGCGCTGAACGGGCAGAGTTTCGAGTCGACGATGGGCCGCAAAGTCATGGTCGGCGTCGTCGGGTTGCTCGTCGGCCTGGTCATTGCTGTGGCCATGGGTGCCGCCGGGCTGGATCTTCCAGTCGGCGTGCCGGTCGTGGTCGGGCTGCTGTTCGCGGCCGCGTTCTTTTTCATCCCCGACTTCGACGCCCGCACCGCGGCGGCGCGTCGGCGTAAGGAGTTCAAGCGTGCGCTCGGCGCGTACCTGGACTGGGTGTCGCTGCAGATGAGCGGGAAGGCCGCCGCCGAGCAAGCATTGCCCGACGCCGCAAAGATCGGCAGCGGCTGGCCACTGGCCCTGATCCGGCACACCGTCACCAACGCCACCCGATCCGGCCAGGACGTCTGGGTGGCGTTTCAAGAGCTCGGTGACCGGATCGGCGTGGCGCAGCTGCGCGAGCTCGGCACCCTCGTGCAGTTGGTCGCGCACGACGGCGCGCAGGTCCGAGACACCCTCTCGGCGCGCGCGGCAAGCCTGCGAAACGAGGAGCTGGCCGACGCCGAGGGCACCGCCGGCAAACGCGACCAGTCGATGCTGATGGCGCAAATCCTGCTCGGCGTGGGCTTCGCCGTGTTCCTCGGCTACCCGGCCTTCGTCAACTTCATGAGCATCTGACCGCCCAAACAACCAACCGTGCAAAAAGCACAACCCACCGGAGAGAGGCCCCCCAATGACCACACTTGAAGCAGAGATCAGGCTGTTGGTGGCCTGGACACACACCCGTATCCGAGCGCTGCACAACGAGGACCCGGAGCGTGGTGACGGCATCCTGATCTGGGTGATCATGACCGCGATCCTTGCGGCGGCGGCGATCACGATCGTGGCCATCATCGTCACCAAGGCCACGAATAAGGCCCGGAGTACCAACACCCAGTAACGCGAACCGAGGAACTCCTACCGTGGCCGAGGCCGCCCCGATGACGACAGCACGCCGAGCCGGCGCCGCTCTGCGGCGCCGGCATCGACTGCTGCGCGAGGACGGCCATGACGGCGAGGGCGGATACTCCGTGCTCGAGGCGTCGATCACCCTTCCGATCATCATCTTGCTGCTGATGATGATCGTGCAGTGGGCGATCGTCTGGCACACCCGCAACATCGCCAACGCGGCCGCACAGGAGTCGCTGCGCACCGCCGAGCAGTACAACTCCACGGCCACCGCCGGCCGGCAGGACGGCGAAACCTACATCGCGCAGGTAGCGCCGCACGTTCTGCCCGCGGGCTGCGTGAGCGTCCAACGCACCGCCACGACGGCCACCGTCCACGTGCACTGCAAGATCACGATGAGCGTCGTCCCGTTCGGGACCTACTGGGTCGATGAGACCGTCACCGGCCCGATCGAACGGTTCGGCGGATGACCCGGCCCAGTACGCGGCACCGCTTCCTGGGCCGGCTCGTCCCCGCCCCCGGCCGTGTTCATCGGCGGGCAGCCGCCGGTGGGTCCGAGTGTGGCGCCTTCGCCGCGCTCGAGCTGACCATCCTGGTGCCGTTCGTGCTCGTCATGCTGTTGCTGGTCGCCGGCTTCGGCCGGGTGGAACGTGGCCGGGAACTGGTCGACCAGGCCAGCCAGGCGGCCGCGCGAGCGGCCTCGCTCGCACCGAACCCCGCCGCCGCGCAGAGCGCCGCCACCGAGGCAGCGGAGGAAACCCTGCGCAACGGCGGCCTGAGCTGCACCGGCGGCGGCCTGGACGCCTACGCCGACACGGCAAACTTCGCCCCAGGTGGCAGCGTCACCGCGCACGTCAGCTGCAGCGTCAATCTGAGCGACCTGGCAATGGCCGGCTTCCCCGGCCAGACCACCCTGCTGTCGACCTCGACAGCGGCCATTGGGCAGTACCAGCAGGTCACCGGGAGCGGCGGGTGAGCCGCCCGCGCGAACGGCACGCGACGCTGGCCCGGCTGCGTGAGGACGAGCGCGGCTCGATCGCGCTGTACTTCGCGATCATCGCGATGGCTGCCTTCGCGATGCTGGGCCTGGTGGTCGACGGCGGCCAGGCCTTCGCCAGCCGGGAACGGGCCGCGGACCTGGCCACGCAGGCCGCTAGGTCGGGTGCCGATGCACTCACCCCCGAGTCGGTCCGCGGTTTGCCGAGCGGCCTGCAGGCCGACCCGGCGGCGGCCCGGGCCGCCGCGAACCGACTGGTCACTGCCGCGGGGGCCCATCTGGACAGCATCACCATCAACGGTGACCAGGTCAGCGTGTCCGTCACCGTGCACCACCGAACCGCCATCCTGTCGGCCGTGGGCCTCGACGAGATCACCCAAACCGCGTCGGCCACGGCAACAGCCGTGTACGGCGGGACAACACCGTACGGAGGAGGGTGACCGGCATGATCCGCCGAATCCGCGGGCTATTAGCCCTGGTGCTGCTGGTCGTGCTGGCCGTCGGGCTGCCGTGGGCGCTGGCCTCGACGATCGGCAACCCCCTGCACCAGTGGTCCTCGATCAAATCCGGTGACATGTCCGACCAGGACGTCATCGCGATCATGGCCGCGATCGCCTACCTGGCATGGGCCACGTTCGTCCTCGCCCTGCTCGTCGAGCTCGCAGCCGACCTGATCGCCGCCGTCACGCGGCGGCCGCGGCACAGCATCCGCATCCCGCTGCTCGGCGTGCAGCAGCACGTCGCCCGCACCCTCATCGCCGGCGTGCTGTTGCTGGCTCCCACGGTGATCAGCGTCGTCGGTCCCGCAACGTCAGCATTCGCAAGCCCAGCCCCTACGGTGGCGACGCAGACCGCGTCACCGCAGGCGCAGCCGGCCAGCTCCGTGCAGGCGCTGACGGCACCCGCGACCCTCGCGGGCAGCGGCCGGCGCCCCGCCAGCAGTTCGACCACGGGCACGTACCGAATCCCGGAGCAGGGCGGGTTACGCACCTACTGGGCCCTGGCCGAGCACTACCTGCACAGCGGCCAGCGGTGGCCGGAGATCTGGCAGCTCAACGAAGGCCGCCAGCAAGTCGACGGCTCGGTCATGGACTCCCCGCAGATGCTGCGTCGCGGCTGGACGGTGATCGTGCCCGGCGGCGACGCCACTGGGACACCGGCCGGCGAACACACCGTGAACGTGTACGCCGGTGACACGCTGTCCGGACTGGCCGCCGCGGACGGCGTGACCGACTGGCACCAGGCGTGGGACACCAACCAGAACCGCGCCGAACCGAGCGGGGACCGATTCACCGACCCGAACTTGATCAAACCTGGCTGGACGATCACGCTGCCCGGTAGCGGCCCCACCGCGGATCCGGGTCACTCGCGGACGCCGTCCGCGCCGACGACGCACCCTGCACACCCGACCCCGACGCACCCGTCCCCAAGGCACCCGGCTCCGACCCGCACCGTCCCGACTATGCCGAGCACACCGGCCCAGCCGCCTACCCCGGCCCAACCCTCCACTCCAGTAAGGCCAGCGACGCCCTCGCCGGCGCGGCCCGCCGCGATGTCGATGTCGACGTCGACGTCGACGTCGACGAGCAGCCAGTCGCAGATCGTCACGGTCGCCGAGTGGGCCGCCGTGCTCGCCGCCGGCGCCGGGCTGCTCGCGGCGAGCACCTTCCTGGCGCTACGCCAGCTGCGTAGGCGCCAATTCCGCTACCGGCCCTCGGGCCGCGCGATCGCCGGCCCGGCCCGCCAGTACATGCCGCTGGAGAAGGTGCTGGTCACCGACGGGTTCGCGGGGGTGCGCGACGTCGAATTCATCGACCGGGCGCTGCGAACGCTCGCCGCCGACCTCATGCACACCGGCGGACGGCTACCGGGGATCACCGCGGCCCGTCTGACCGAACAGCACCTGGACCTAATCCTCGCCGAGCCCGCCGCCGAGCAGCCGCCGGCTCCGTGGGTCTCGGTCACACCCACCAGCTGGGCGATCGACAAGACCACACCGCTGCCGGAGATCGACGGCTATGACGACCTGCAGGCCGCCCCGTACCCGACGCTGGTCAGCGTCGGGTACACCGCGGCGGGAGAGGAGTGGCTGGTCGACCTCGAGCACGCCGGCAGCCTGACCCTGACCGGTGACGCGGAGCGGTGCCTGGACCTGGCCCGATTCGCCGTCGCCGAGCTGGCGCATAACACCTGGTCCGACCAGCTCACCGCCACCGTGGCCGGCTTCGGCGACGACTTGGTCGAGCTGAACCCGACCCGGTTGGTAGCCGCACCGGACGTCGCCGCCGCGGCGGCGGCGGCCACTGCCGACGTGCACGCCATCCGCGAGATCGCCCGCGAGCAGCACGTCGACGTGCTGCGAGGCCGGCTCCTGGGAGTCAACAGCGACTCCTGGATGCCGCAGCTGCTATTCCTGGCCCCGGTGTGGACCGAGAACCCCGACGACGAGACCGCGGTGCGGCGGCTGCTGGCCGCCATCGACGAGCAGCCCCACACCGCCCCCGCCGCCGTGGTGATGCTGTCGACCGGGCAGGAGGGCCCCGTCGCAGCCGGCCTGCACCTCGACGTCGATGAACAGGGCACGCTGCGGATCGCCGAGCTCGACGTCACGGCCACCGCCCAGCGGCTGCCCGCCAACCAGGCCGCCGAGCTTGCGCTCTATCTGGCCGCGCTCCGCGACAGCTCAGCTGACGTGCCGATGCCGGCGGCCGCCGCCGAGGACGGCGACCCGCAGACCTTCACCGACCGGGCCGGCGCGGTCCTTCCGGAACACACGCTGCCGCGTCCTGCGACGCGGGCAGCGCCTGCGGCGCGAATCACGCTGGCCCCCGCTGCGTCGACGGCGCCGATGCCGGCCGCGGACGTGCCCGCAGCGGCGTCGCTGCTGCCCAAGCCCACCGAGGTCTACGTCGCGGCCACCGCCGTCATCGAGGACGACATCGAAGCCTTGGCCCCGGTCGTGAAGCCGGAGGTCAGCGCCGCGCTACTGGCCAAGTTCCCGCACCTCGACGAGGACCTGGCAGCATGGCACGACCCGGCCGGCGAGCGTGCCACGCTGCGGCTGCTCGGCGACGTGACACTGACAGCGTTCGGCTCCCCGCCCGACTCGAGCGACGCGCTGGTCACCGAGGCCATCGCCTACCTGGCGCTGCACCGCCGCGGCGTGACCGGCGACCAGTTCGCCGACGAGATGTGGCCCGAAGCCCACTACACGATCAAAGCGTCCAACCCGAAAAACCTCCTGCACCTAGCGCGGACGCGGCTGGGCACCAACCCGCTCACCGGCGACCGGTATCTGCCGCATGCCCGCAACTCCGGACTGCCGTCCGGCACCGCCGCGTACCGGGTACGCGGCCTGCTCGTCGACTGGGAGCTGTTCACCGCCTTACGCACCAGGGCCGAGGCGCGCCAGGCGCAAGGCGAGGACGGCCTGAGCGATCTCGTCGCCGCGCTGGACCTGGTCACCGGCCCGCCGCTGAGCAAACGACGCAAGACAGGGTGGAGCTGGCTGGTCAACGACGACGTCAGCGCAGACGAGGCTGTCATGACCGCGGCGATCGTCGACGTCGCCCAGCTCGTAGTCACCCGCGCACTCGAGGCCGGGGACCTGGGACTCGCTCGACGGGTGGCCGAGCTGTCGGTGAATCTCGGCTGCGGGTCGGACAAGCCGCTGCTGAACCTGGCGATGGTGTGCGAGGCCCAGGGCCGCACCGCCGAACTGGCCGCGACCGTTCGGCGCATCGTCACCCACCACGGCAAGTTAGTCGAGGAAGACATCCCCAGCGACACCTACACCGTGCTGCTGCGCCGCGGCTGGGTGGGACTGACCCAGGCCTGCTGATACCAGCCTCACCCGTCGTAACCGGCGGTCACCGCGATCGGCAGCAGCCGCTTCGCCCGAGATCCGGCCCTGCGATGTTGCGACCCGCGTGGCCACCAACTTAGTCACGCTGTCGCAGTTGTGCACCGGCCGGGCCTGCACCGGCCGGTCACCGACCTCGACCTTGCTAACGCCGCGCTTCACGGTGTTGTAGCTAAGGGCCGAGGTACTTCGCCATCTGCGAGATCGGAAACAAACGATCAGCGCCCGCTTGCGGGTCGACCACGCGCCAGGGCGAACCAACGAGGGATTGTGGGTGGCATACACAGTGTGCGGAGCGATGCTGGCCTCACGCATCGGCCAACCCAAATACCTACAGGTTCTGCGCGACCGGGGCACGGTGATCACGATCGACCATCGCGGCGAGATTCGGCCGTGAACAGAACGCGACCCCCGGGCCCTGTCGACTGGCAGGAACTCCACCAGCAGTTACGTCCGAGCGACCCGGGCAGACCGAGTCTCGTGCTCACCGAACCGCTTCGGCCCCGCTGTGGCTTGTGCGGTTCTAGCTTTATCGAGAGTAAGATGTCGGCAAGCTACCTCTTGGAGTACTGAGGCGCCTTACGAGCTTTCTTTAAGCCAGCCTTCTTTCTTTCGGTGACTCTGGCATCACGAGTCAACAAACCGGCTCGTCTGAGTGGAACGCGGTTCGCGGGATCTACCTCCACGAGCAGCCTCGCAATCGCGAGACGGAGCGCGCCAGCTTGCCCAGCGGTGCCTCCACCACGCAGACGTGCGTGCACGTCGTATCGACCTGCGAGATCCACCGCCGCGAAGGGTTCCGAAATTGTTTGCTGGTGTAGCTGGTTTGGGAAGTAGCTTTCTAGAGTCCGATCGTTTATTACGAATCGGCCGGTACCTGGCTTAAGGTAGACGCGCGCTACAGCTTCCTTCCGTCTTCCGACAGCGAAGGCTATCGCTACGGGAACTGGACGTTGCTTGACAGGATCGGGAAAATTCTCATCGTCCGGTTCGGGCCCCACAGGGTTTGGCCGGGGATCCGGGAGTTCCGATTGGCGACGCCCGAAGCCCTGCGCGGATTGATCACCGTACTGGGCCGCCACTGTGACTCCCCGTGTTCACCGAGCGGCCATCCCGCCGTAACGTGTAGAGGTTACCCCAGCCGAGCCATCAACCCGCAATCCATGCAAGTGTTGCCCACGAGGCGACCCCTAAGGCCCCGCCGATGACGAGAACCACATAAAGCACGCGAATCGTACGTAACTGGACCTCATTGCTCAGTTCCCACTGATTCTGGCGAAGCGAGAGTTCGCGTAACATTTCTCCGCGATTCGGGGCCGGGACCTCACGCTCGATCCAATTTTTCATGAGAAATTGAGGATCGGCATGTCTGCTGAGACGAGACATCCAGGGGTTCAATACGAGTGCGGCAGTAACTACTACTAACAACGCGAGCGAGGTGCCGAGACTTGCGAAAGTATAAAATGCCCAATGTTTATCCGAGGCATGAATTGTCGAAGTGGCCAAAAAGGCTGTTGCTGACGCGACAAAAGCCAAATATTGAACCGTCCTGGTGCGCATATTGTTCAGATCAACTGATTGATCCTCTAATGCGGCTTTTGACTGTTCGTACGCGATCTCGTAAAGGGCCACGTTGTCGTCCATCGTGGACGGGTCAGGCTTCACCCAATGATGCTTCTGCGGAGGACCCTCACCAAGTTGCGCGTTTTTGCTGGACTCGACCACCGGGCCTCCCTCTCCGACTCCTGATGAAGCTAACCACCTATGCGCCTGTATTTGCCCTACCAACGCGCCCTTCAAACCTGCGCCCGGACCACCGGTTGGCCCCAGTGGAGCAACGATACTCGGTCACTTTTGGCTTGATTGGGTAGTTTGTCGGTATCGTTCTACCGCACCAAATGCTGGATGCCGTCCGCTATTTCTCTGCAAGCAGGATGTGATCGGCCTCCGGTTGGAGATAGTCAGCAGGTAACATGTCCCCTTTTGCAATGCTTCGGCGCATGGGAGTACGACGCCATGGAGCAGTTGACCGTCAGCAAATTTTATCGAGGCCTAATCCGAGTTGCACCCTGGCCGGCAGGTCAGCAGCCTGAAAGCCTTCGCCGGCACCGCACCGATGACCAGAGCCAGCGGCATGAAGACCCGCATCACCATGCGCGTCGTACGCAACAAACGCCTCCACCAAACCGCCTACCTCTGGACGCTGCCCCTGCTCATCCACTCACCCAGCGTCCGAACCTACGACGACCGGCGCCGCGCCCGCGGCGACAGCTACAGCGCCGCAGCCCGCAACCTCGGCAACCGCCGCCTCGGAATGCTCTACCCTGCCTGCAATCCGAGCAGCTCTACAACGAACCAAGGCCTTCCCGACACGGCCGGCTCGATCGTCGGCCACATGCGATGTCTTCGCGCCCTCACCGCCGCTTCCGGCCCACAGGCCGAGGATGTCGCGTTCCCCGCCCGCGGTTCGCGACTTGTCCGTCACGGGCCTTGACCACGATCCCGTCGATGATGGTCGCCGCGTAGGCCTCATCCAACGGTCGCACGGTCCGGTCCTTCATCTCTTCGATCACCTTGTCGGTGATCCTGCTGATCGTCTCCTTGCTGACCGACGCGCCGTAGATCTTGGCGAAGTGCGCGCTGATCCCCCCGGTCGTCAATCCCTTGACATGTAACGGACAACACGATCTCACCGATCCCGTTCAACCGCCGCTGCCGCTTGCGCACGAGCTACGGCTCGAACGTCCCGGCCCGCTGATCAACGGGGAAGGGATGACCCGAGAACCGAATGCCGGTCGCCGAAAGGCAGCGGGAAACCGGTCCGACGGTTCCCAGCGTCCTCTCGCTAGGCGGACTGATCAACCGGCCGGATAGAGCGCGATGGCCTGGCTTTAAAAGGCGCTGACGCGGGTCAAGCGAGCCTGTGGAGAGGCGTTGACGGCAACGCGCGAATCGCGAGGCACGTTGGACGCGGCCGCTTCGGTGGTCGCGAACGGACCCGAGGACGTCATCTCGGACTGGCAGTGGATCGAGTGGCGGCGGATCGAGGCGAACGTAGCGCGGCTGCGGCAGCGGATCTTCACGGCGTCGCGGGACGGGGACCTGAGTAAGGTCCGCGATTTGCAGAAGCTGATGCTTCGCTCTCGGTCGAACGCTCTGCTGAGCGTGGGGGGTAGCGGAGATCAATGCAGGGCGTCTGACGGCGGGCGTCGATGGCGCGACAGCGCCGCTTCCATGGCAGAAGGCGAGAGGCGGCGCATAGCGGGTGTGCCGGTGTTGTCACCCCCCCCGGAGCGACACCGGACATCTTTACGCGCCAAAACGTCGACGTCCTCACCAGCAGATAGAGGACGTTATCTACCGGTCGGCGCGTCGCAGTCCGATGTCACACCCCGGGCCGACACTTGACCTTGTACACCGCTGGTCTTGACCCGATGAGGACCCCGTGACCCAGTTCGTCCAGCACGACCTCGGCCAGCAGAAGCGCGGAGCCACCGCCGTGGTGACGTTGAACGGCAACGCCGCCAACGTCCGCCTACTCGACTCCTCGAACCTCAACGCCTACAAAAACGGGCGGCAACACCAGTACCGAGGCGGCCTGGTCACTCAATCACCGCATCGCATCGCTATCCCGAACGACGGACGCTGGTACGTCACCGTCGACCTCACGGGTATGCGCCCCGGCGCTCGAGTCAACTCCTCGGTCCGGGTCGAGCCCCCGCCGCTGCCCATGGCCCGCAGCCTCCCGCCCGCGTCCCTGTCCACCATCGCCGTCGACCGGCCACCGCCAGACCTTCTGGGCGGCGGGCGCACCTGGGACACCTTCATCTGTCACGCCTTCGAAGACAAGGTCGCCATCGCCCGCCCGTTGTACGACGCCCTCATCTCCTTCGGCGTCACCGTCTGGTTCGACGACGCCGAAATGGGCATCGGCGACAGCCTGCGCCGCAAGATCGACCACGGCCTAGCCCACAGCGCCTTCGGAATCGTCATCTTCTCCACCGCCTTCTTCGCTAAAGGCTGGTCGCAATACGAACTGGACGGCATCGTGACCCGCACCAACGCCGGCGAACAGAACCTGCTGCCCATCTGGCACAAGGTGACCAAGGACGAGGTCCGAGCCCAAAGCCCGTCGCTGGCCGACAAGGTGGCCCGCAGCACCTCCGACCTGACCGTCCGCGAGATCGCCGAGGAGATCGCCCGCCGCGTCCGCCCGGACCTCTTCACCGCATGATCCACCCACACGCGATTGGCTGCCGGTGATGACCGAGCTGGTTCGCGCCGCCCCCGCTGGCTGGTCCGGGAGGTTCCCGGCGGACACCCTCGACCCGGCCGCAACCCTCGACCGCCTGCCCGGACCGCCCGATGCCGATCCGTTCGAGCGCCTGGCTCTCGCGTTCCTGGTCAGCTACCCCCGCCATTCCGCCCGGGCCTACCTGGCCGACCTGAAAGCCTGGCGCGCGTGGTGCACCACTACCGGGGTGCATCCCTTCGACGCCCGCCGCCACCACGTCGACGCCTGGATCCGGGTCCTCAGCACCCACCCGCTCCCCCGCACCGGACGACCCCTGACCACCAGCTCGATCATCCGACGACTGTCCGCCGTATCAGCGTTCTACGACTACGGCATCAGCGTCGAACCGCTGTCCTTCTCCCCCACCGCCAACGTCCGACGCCCCAAGGTCTCCGACGACTCGACCACGGTCGGGCTCTCCGCGGACGAGCTCATCGACCTGCTCGACACCGCCGACGCCCACTCCCCCCGCTTCGGCGCGCTCGTGTCACTACTCGCCTACAACGGTGTCCGCATCGACGAAGCGCTCTCCGCCGACGTCACCGACTACACCTACCAACGCGGCCACCGAGTCCTGCGTATCACCCGCAAAGGCGGCCGCACTGCCACCGAACCACTCGCGCCGCCCACCGTCCGCGCCCTGGACACCTACCTCAACGCCCACCACCCCGACTGCGGACCGATCTTCCTCGACCGCACCGGACGCACCCGCCTCGCCTACACCACCGCCTTCGCTCAGATCCGCCGTCTCGCCCGTAAGGCCGGTATCCCCGCAGCCAACTCGATCAGTCCCCACTCCCTCCGCCACACCTTCGTCACCGAATCACTTGCGGCCGGCGTCCCACTCCAAGACGTCCAAGACGCCGCTGGTCACCGCGACCCACGCACCACACGACGGTATGACCGCAGCCGCCACAACCTCGACCACCACCCCACCTACGTCCTCGCGGCACACCTTCGCCGCACCCACTACGCGGACACGCCACCGTGACGCCGCCGAACGTCGGCCGGCCTACCTACCCCCTGCATCGCCGCGGTCAGCCTGTCGGTGGCAGCCAGCTCGGCCGTCGCCCCAGGTTGCAACGCCGCTGGCATAGCTACCCACCCAGGGAGATCGTGGGTGGCGGTGTTGATTTCAGTTGGAACGGGGTCCACAAATCCCGGTAGCGAGACTGTCGTCGTCGCCGGCCACCCTTGCATGTGCGGCCGGCGGGTGTAGGCGAAGGCAAACTGTCGCTGTCCCGGTTGTGGGTTGGCGGCAAAACCGTCAACCAGCAAGGATCGTAGCTTCGCCGCCTCTACGAGTAATGACGACATCAACGCGGTCCCTTGTACCAGGGCTAGCGTGGGTCGTCGTGGTTCTGCGATTCGGTCGGCACCCGTTCTTCAGCATCAGGCGCGGGTTTGACTGTCCACCGACTGAGGTCAACGCCGCCCGGCGCGTACCCGGCCGCGCTCTCCAAGTCCTGCTGACTGCGGTATCCCCAGGGATGGTCCTCAGGCTGGTCGCGGCGCCAATCATTGAGCAACCACCACAGCCTGGTTCGCCACGCCATGTTGCTAGATGTTATCGATTGGGGCGGTGGCCATGCCTTGGATAATAACAATGGAACCGCGTTCGAGAGACTTGGCGTCGCGGGCCGCAGGGCGCGCCTACCCGCCCGGCTGATTTCGACGACTCAGTCCCTACGGCGAAGTTGCCGCCACCAGTCTGGACCGTGGAGTGCGGCCAGCCCGGCAAGGCCAACGACCAAAAGGAGATCACTCGCGTGGCGAATCGGATTATGGCTGTGCACAAATCCGAGGGCGACACCAATCCCAAAACCTCGAAGTGGACACAAGCCAAAGAAGGCCTCGAGCTTTTTCCACCACGACATGCTCACCATCGTGATGCATCTACCGCCTAGCCGCGAGACTCCGACTCCCCTTAGCTGCCGTCATCCTTAACCCAGACGAGGAGGGCGCGAGCCCGGAGTCTTGATTACCTGCGGGAAGAGACAGAGTCGCCGGGTTCAGGCCGCTCGTGCAAGTCAAGGCCCGGGGCACATCGGCAGCACGCATTACCCGACTCGCTCGTCCCGCGCCGTATCTGCCGCTGGACCAAATCCACGGCTACGACGGGACCAGAAGGACTTGGCGAAACCCATGAGCGACGCCGGCCGGTGAGGTTGCACGCCTCGTCTGTGGTGGTGGTGGTGGTGTAAGCACGCTGGCATTGGAAAGGGTCTCGGAGGCGAGGCGGTTGAGCCTGTCAAAATTGACGTGGTGGTGCCGTCGGCGGGTGGGAGGCTGCCTTGGTCGGCGTAGGTGTAGCTCAGGCACGTCCCGGCCGCGGTATTGCAGCTGCTGGTCTCGGTAGCAGGACCTGGGTGACGCGGTCCTCGGCGCTCCTGCGGCCAAGACCCCACGCCACCCGGTGCGTACGTGCCGCCTCCTCCAATCTCTCTGGCTGTAGTACCCCCAAGGGTGAGCGACCGGTTGGTCAAGTTTCCAGATGATAGAGCGCGTATTTGCCTCTGCGTAGGACGAATCTTATGACGGCAACGATTCTACCGCGCGCGATCTACCCGCGGTAGAGGATTTTTTCGACCAAACAGGACCAGTATGACCACGGCACCTATCGACGCGATTATAGTACCAAGGACGTGCTGGCCCGACCGCGCAAGTGTGAGTCCAACTACTACAAACAAAAGCGCGGTAAAGTTAATAACTAATTCTTGCCGCGTTAAATGGGATTGCATGATACCCTCCGGTGTTTCGAGATTTAGTTTATGAATCCGCACATTAGTCTTCGCCGGCGTCAGAAGAGCCATCATCACCAATATAGGTTCCCGTCGCTCCCACCGAAGCCCCAATATCGGCGCCGATGACAGCCCCAAACGTGCAACCTCCCAGGGGATCGATGGCTTCTCCCGCTGCACATCCGAGAACTCCGCCTACCTCAGCTCCACCGATAGCGCCCCCGACGTTGCCGATAAAATCTAGGAAGTCTCGGCCGGTGGGGTCGGTGTTGTTGATGGGGTCGCCGGCGGCGTAGGTGTAGAGGTTGGTGGTGGCGGGTTTGGCGATGCTGCCGGTGATGCTGTCGGGTTGGGTGTAGTGGCTGAGGGTGTCGTTGTAGCGGGCGCCTTGGTGGTAGTACCCGTCGCCTTCGGTGTCGTAGTAGGTGCCGGTCCAGCGCCAGGGGGTGTCGGAGGTGCCCGTGGTTTCGGTGGTAGCGCCGTAAGGGCTGTAGGCGAAGGTGGTGGTGGCGGTCCCGGAGGTGCCCATGAGGGCAACGGTAGAGGAGAGCCGGTCGGTGTAGTAGTAGCCGGTGCCGGCGTTGCCGTGTTGGCCGATCACCTGGCCTTGGGGGTCACGGGTGTAGTAGGTGGTCCCGGCGGTGGTGGTGCGGGCGGTGACGCCCAAGGCGCCGTTGGTCAGGGTGTCGCTGCCGGCGGTGACGCGCAGGTCGTTGCCGCGGTCGGTGTAGGCCTGGGTAACGGCGGTGCCGCCGGCGGGCGGGGTGAGGCTGGTGGCCTGGTTGTCGGCGTTGTAGGTGATCGGCCCGGTACTGGAGCCTTTGTTGTTGCCGGCTTTGTCGGAGGTGAACGTGGTGTCCCCGGTCGGGGTGGCCGGGCAGGCCCGGGCGATCTGGGTGCCGGTGGTGGTGCCGGACCAGCACAGCTGGTCGGCCTCGTTGTAGCCGTAGGACACAGTGGACGCGGCCCCGGCTTTGGACGTTTTCACGTTGCCGTCGTCGTCGTAGGTGTAGGTGTAGTCGGTGCCGGTCGAGGCGTCGGCGGAGGTGACCCGCCCGCTCGAGTCGTAGCTGTAGGTGGTGGTGACACCGTTGGTGGCCATCGTCTGGACTTTCTTCTTCTCGCTGGTGCCGGTGTTGTAGGTGTAGGTGATCGCGTTCAACCCGCTGCCGCCGGCCGGAGTGATGGTCTTGACCCGACCGGCTTTGGTGTAGCCGTAGGTGACGGTCACCGCGGGGCTGGTCGGGAACGCGATGCTGTTGCGGTTGCCGTCGTCGGTGGCGGTGATTGTGTAGGTGCCGGTCGTGTCGGTGACACCGGTGAGCTGGTTGGCGGCGTTGTAGGCGTAGGTCACCGGGTCCGCGGCCTGGGCGGGTAGGTCCTGGGTGTAGCCGGTGAGGTTGCCGGCCCCGTCGGTGGTAGTGGTGAGCACCGTGGTGTCGGGCAGGGTCTCGGTGGCGAGGCGGTTGAGCCGGTCGTAGGTGAACGCGGTCGTGCCGGTCGCGTCGACGCGCTGGGTGAGGTTGCCCTCACCGTCGTAGCTGTAGGCCAGACACGTCCCGGCCGCGGTGTCGCAGGTGCTGGTCCCGGCGAGCAGGACCTGGGTCACCCGGTCGTCGGCGTCGTAGCTGGTCGTCGTGGTTTGGGCGTTGCCGTCGGTAACGGTGACCGCGCGGGAATCGGCGTCGTAGGTGTAGCTGGTGCACAGGGTCCGGTCGGTGGTGCAGGTGATGTTCCCGCCCGGACGCACGACCTGGCGCAGTTCGCCCTTGTTCGGTTCGACGGTGAAGTAGGCGTAGCTGGTCTCGTCCGCCACGCTGGCCGGCGCGCCGGAGGGGGTGTAGGAGTCGGTGGGGGTGCCGTCGGCGTTGTAGTCGATGTGGTTCTTCTTCGCCCCGGACACCGCGCAGTCATTGCCGGTGGGTGTGAGCCCGGCTTGGGAGTCGGACAGGTTGCCCTTGGCGTCGTAGCCGTAGGCGGTGCAGGAGCCCTGGGCGTCGGTGTGCGAGGACGGCAGGTAGCTCGACCCGGCCACCCCGGCGCCGGCGTTGTACTTGTAGTAGTCGGTGCCCGCGGTGTCGCCTGAGGTTTCTTTCGGCTCGGTCACCGAGGTCAGGGCGTTGTTCGCGTTGTAGGCGGCCACGGTCGATGCCCCCGCGGTGTCGTTGGTGGGGCTGGTCGCGCTGGTGCCCTGCTCGTCGGGGTTGAAGCTGCTGGACCGGCGATGTCCGAGCCCGTCGATGACGCGCAGGATCCGATCCTTGGCGTTGGTGTCGTCGCGGTCGACGTAGCAGTACGTCGTCGTCCCGCCCTGGGCGTCGGTGACGTCGGTGACGTCTGTGCTGTAGTTGGCCAGGGTGTTGTTGGTGGTGTCGGCGGCGTCGTTGCAGCGCGGGTTCGCGGTGCGCACGGAGCCGTCAACGGCGGCGGTGTAGGAGAACGTGAACTGGAAGGTCCCGCCGCTGCCGTCGCGGTCGTAGGCCAGGGCGGTCAGCTGCGCGCTGGAATAGGTCAGCGTGGTCTTCGGGTGGACCCCACCGGTTTGGGCGGGGTCGGTGATGGTGGTGATCTGCCCCGACGTCCAGCCGTAGCTGGTGACCGCGCCGGTCGGGTCGGCGTAGGAGGTCAGCGTGTCCCCGGTGTAGGCGTAGCCCCAGACCCGCCCGGAGGGGTCGGTGATCGAGTCGACGTAGCCGCTGGAGTTGTGGTGCACGCTCAGGGTCCGGGCGTGGGTGTCGGTGACGGACGTCCACACCCCGGCCGTGTTGTAGGTGTAGTCGATCTCGTTGCCGTTGCGGTCGGTGACTTTGCTCAGCACCGCCGGGTTGGCGTCGACACCGAAGTTGTCGAACACGTACTTCTGTTGACTGGCGTGGAAGGTCAGCTGGTAGTGGTGGTGGGTGCTGGTCTTGTCGTGCAGGTCGATCAGATCCGCGTCCAGGCCGCCGAAGGCGGGGTTGTTGAACGTGTTCAGGTCGGTCCCGGCGCCGTCGGACACGGTTTTGCGTACGAACTGACCGAACCGGGTCCCGCCCGGGCCGACGTAGTCGAACCGGTCGACCGACCCGGCCGTCGCCGGGGCGAGTTGCACGTCGGGCCCGCCGGACAGGCTCCATCCGGCGCCGAACTGCCCGTCGCCGGTGTTCGCGCCGTTGTAGAAGCGGGTCAGGCCAAGGTCCAGGCCCCGGCCCTTGAGGTGGATGTCGTTGGCCTGGATGACGGCGTTGCCGTTCTCGTGGTTCACGCTGACACTCGAACGGTCATTGAGCCGGTGGGTGGTCATGGAGTACGACGACTGCACCCCGAGCGCGGTGTTCCACGTCACGCTCAATGCCGGCTGCCGGGTCGGGCCCGCCCCCTGGTCCTTGCACACACTGGTCGACACGGTGGACGGGTTCATCGAGCAGAACGCCTTGCTGTAGACCGGGTTCGTCCCACTGCCGGTCGGGGCCTGCAGCAACAGCCCGTGCCCGCCGCCGAGTTCCCCGGCTGACCAGCCGGCCACGATTCGGGTCACGTCCAAATTCTGGAACCCGTTCGGCTGCCCGGTGCAATTGTTGTCCCCGGTGTCGAACGACGGGGACGCGGTGAACTCCGACGCCGGGTACGTGCCCGGCTTGTGGGCCCACGTGAACGGGGAGGACTCCTTCACGGTCGTCGCGGCGACCGTGGTCACCACCGGTGAGCAACTGCCCGCGTCCCACTGATACAGGCTCATCGTCGCCGCCGTCACGTCCCGCCCGGCGAACCGGCCCGTCTTGAACGACACCAACGCCTGGGACTCCGCCGCCGCGGCCGGCGCCTTACCCACATTCAGGCGGTCCGAACTCGTGTCGGCGGTGCTGCCGTCATTGGTGTAGGTCACATCACCGTTACGCCCCGCGGTCGACGACATCGTCGGGTCCACCGTCACCGGGTACGTCGTGCCCGGGTCGGTCAGGAAACTCATCGCCGGGCTCAGCTGCAACGCCGTCCCACCCGCGAACGGGACCAACGCCGCCTCGACCGGCGCGGTGTGCGCCGGGTCCGGGTCACCCGCCTGGTCCCGGTGCGCGTCCCACATCCGCAGCGGCGCCGACGACGCCACCACCGTTCCAGCCGAGTCGGTATAAGACAGGACCCCACCGTCCAGGGACGGGGTCAACCCGTCCAGGTGCAGCGGGAAGGTGTACGTCGGCGCCGCCGCCGGCGCCGCCGCCAGCACGACGTTCTGGGCGTAGCCAGACTGGGTCGCGATCACCTGCACCTGCGTCCCCGCCCCCGCGTCGTAGGTCGCTGTCGCCCCCGACACCGACGGGTCGGGCAGATCCGTCGACCAGCCCAACCCCACATCAGCGGTGCCACCGGCGGCCGTCACCGCGACCGAACCCAACGCGCCGTTGCCGTCGCCGGAGACCGTCACATCCACCGGGCTTGCCTTCGGCGTCAGATCACCGTTCACCGCGGTCAACGACTGGTCGATCGGCGTCCACCCCGACCCGTTCGCGACCCGGGTCGGGGCCTGGGTGAACTTCGTCGCGAACGTGCCGTCCGGATTGGCGTACGTCGTCGCGTCCGCCTCATCATCAGCGGCGACATGCACCGCCTTGCCCGTGTCCTGCGCCTGCTGGGAGGCCACCGCATCCGGAGACGGCGTCCCATCCGCCGCACTCGCGACCGCCGGGCCCGCCAACGGCACCGACACGGTCACCCCCGCCGCGACCAACACCGCCACCGCCAGCACCGCCGTCCACCGACGACGGGCAAACACCGGGACACGGGACATGCGGGCACGACGAACACCAGCCATGGGGGACCTCACCGGCGCGACGCACAACCGCCGCAGCCTCAGCTCGTAACTCAGCGAACAGGGGAAACCACACCAAACCACAGGAAGATCAAAACGGAAACATGAAAGCCATAAAATTTCCAAGAGTCCTGAATCGGGCGTCTAACCCGTGTGCGGTAGGTCAACCGATCTGGCGGCGGACGCCCGTGTCGGCATGCACACCACCCACCGCACCTGCCGCGTTGAGGTTAGGCAAGTGGGTAAGGAGGCGGCTCGCACCGCGAAGCCTGCAGAGCCGGCCGAGCGTCGCGTCTGTGCCTGCGCGCCGCCCCGGTGATCCACTCCGTCATCCCTGCCCCACGGTTTGCCTCGGCCGCGTGAGTGGCCGTGTGGGATTCGTCGCCCGCCGCGACTCGGACTCCTGCCCGCCGTAATCGACACCGCCACCCAGGACTAGCAGCTGCGCGGGGGATGGATCACTCGCGACCAGCGCGGGTCACCCTCCGCCTTGTCTGCCGTGCAGCCAGGCCACCGCGGCCCCGCCGTGGTCAGATTGTCGGGAGCGTGGTCAGGTGACCGACCTGACCGCCAAGCTGACCAATTAGTGGAACTCCGTGCGGAGCGTCGGGCCCGTTCAGGCCCCGATCCCGTGGGAGATCCCGATGTTCCTCAACCAATCACTGCTCGGCGAATCGCTCGACCAGCTCTCCGGCCGCCTCGACGCGGCCGGCACCACGCTCACCCACTGGGCGGGCGTCGCACCCGCGCTTGGTCGTGTCGCCACCACGGCCGAGCTGATCGCCCTGCTGCGCCGCGACGACACCCGCCCGGGCGACCGGCGTGAGCAGATGGACGACTGGGACGAGCTGCTGGCCGGGCTGTTGCAGGTCGCAGCGTGCGACGGCGGCGACGACCTGGACGCGGTGCTGCTCGCGATCTACGCGGTCGCGCCCGGCGCCGAGCGGCTGGTCCACCGCGGCTTCGAGCCGGGGCTGGTGCTCGGCCAGCTGACCATCCAGATCCGCACGTACCCGTGGCGCACCCGCACCCGTGCGGTCGCCGCGAACCTGCTGCTGGACACCGAACATGCCCTGTGGCGGGAGGTCCGCCCTGCCTACATGCGCACGCGTGACCGGGTCCGCACCGACAGCGCCGCCGTGCCGGTGACCGAGATCGTCACCGACCTGCCGCACACCGCCCGCGCCGCCGCCGAGGAGCTGTTCGGGCAGGCCGCCAGCTACGACGAGACGGAGCTGGACCTCGTCGACCTGCTGCTGTGGGCCGAGCGCACAAGGGTCGTCGACGCCCGAGACCTGTCGATGCTCATCGATTACTACTACGCCCGGGAGTTCACCGGCGCTGGGCACGAGCACGTCGCCGAGCGCTTCGGCGTGAGCGCCCGCACGTCCAAGCGACGGTGCACTGCGGCGCTCACCGCCCTACACGCGGCAGCACCGCGATACCTGGCCGCATAGCGCACCGAGGCACACCTCCACGCCGTATGGGGGAATGGCCGGCGAGGAATCTCCTCGCCGGCAAGTGTCACTTTCCAGGGTCCGGACCGCACGTAGCTGGTGACCAGAACCAGCAACGCGTCCGAGGAGTCCAGCGATGAGTAGTGCGGCCGCCGCCCAGCCCGTTCCCCGACCAGGCCCCCAGGAGGTGGCCAGCATGCTCGACACCCTGGCCGCGGCCGACCGGCAGCTGGCCGATGTGCTGGACGGCATCGTCAGCTCGAGGTCGCGCGTGAGCCGAGGAACCGTCGCTGCGCTGGAACGCGTGCTCGCCACGCTGCGCCCGGCCGCCGATGTGCGCGCGCAGCTGGCGCGTGTCGATCGGCGGGTGCTCGCGGCCGCGATCCGGCTCCGCCGCGATCGCTA
Source organism: uncultured Jatrophihabitantaceae bacterium (assembly GCA_964252015.1). Classification (GTDB taxonomy): domain Bacteria; phylum Actinomycetota; class Actinomycetes; order Mycobacteriales; family Jatrophihabitantaceae; genus CAXSBR01. Next base: position 57,049 of record CAXULW010000008.1, read on the forward strand.
CGACCGGCTGCGGGTCATCGACGGAGGCGGCCTCGATGACAGGCACTGACGCCCGGCCCCGCACGCCGTCGATCAGCGAGCTGCAGGCCGCGCTGCTGGCCGTTCGCAACGGCGATTTCGCGACCGGCCCCGCCGCGGCGTCGGCCGGTACGGCGACAGTCCCGCTCGAGGTCGGCCGTCCACCCAGCCGCCTCGATGTCGAGGTGTTCGACGTCGCCGGCCGGCCGGCGACGCGGCGGCCAGCGCCTCCGAGTCTGGTCACCGCATCGCCGGCCGAGCGGGGCGTGTGGCTGCTCGGCGTGCACGGTGGGTCTGGCGCGCGATGCCTGGCTGCCGTGCTCAGTGGAACCCGCAACGCCGGCAAGCAGTGGCCGACGCCCACGGGCGGCCGGGAGCAGATCGCGCTGGTGTGCCGAAGCAGCCAGCGCGGATTGAGCGCAGCCCAGGACCACGCCCGGCAGTTCCGTGACGGCGAGCTGCGGCAGCGCCTGGATCTGCTCGGCGTCATCGTCAGCGCCGACGGCCCCGGCCGGGTGCCGCCACCGCTGCGCCGCCTGGAAAAGTTACTGTCCGGAGCGACGCCGATCCTCGGAGAGATCCCGTGGCAGCCGGCGTGGCGCTTGGGGCCGGCGCAGCCGCCGACCGAGGCGCCGGCGTGGCTGAGCAAGCTGCAGCAAGCACTCGCCGCGGCAGTGACGCGATGAGCGCAGCGACCCGAACACGGCTGGCCAGCTGGACGGTGTACTTCCTGCTGCTGCTGCTCATACTGCTGCCGCTGGCCAGCTGCAGCAGCTCCGCACCGTCGCGGAAGTCGGCGGTGCCGAGCACCCGCTCGGCGGCCGCGCCGCCGCTGCTGGCGCCGACTCCGGTCTCCGCTGCACAGATCAGCTCCGACCCCGCCTTACAGGTGGCCGTGTTGTTCGAGCGGGCGCACTGCGGGTGGGACTGGCACGAGAGTCAGCGGGCCTACCTGGCCGGGCAGCAGAAGCTGGCCACCGCGACCTACGGCGCGCAGCTGGCCGCGGCCGCCGACCCGACCTCCTGGCGGCAGGGAGTCCTCGACGAGAAGCAGACGGTGACCTGCGTCGTGAGCGGCGCCGCCCGCTTCGCCGACGCGCCCAACACCGCCACCGCGGTGTACGTGCGGATGACGGTGAACAGCGAGATCACCTCGACGCTGGGCACCTTCGCCGGAGGACAGCGCACCGCGTCCTGGCTGGTGCGCCGTGTCGGCGGCCGCTGGCTGGTCGCCGGCAGCTTCGAGGGCGGCTGACGTGACTGGGCCGAACCCGATCGCGGCCGCCGGCGGCGTCGGCGCCGGCCTGCTGGCTGTCGTCGTGCTGATCCCCATCGTGCTGCTCGGTGGTGGTGGCGGCAGCGGCAACCTCGGTGCGGCCGCCAGCGTGTCGCAGAACGCCGCGAGTTCCGCCGGTCAGTGCACCTACACGCCCGCTGCAGGCGGCGGCGGCACCGCCGCCGGCATCACCCTGAACGCCAGCCAGCTGCAAATCGCCGGCGCCGGCGTCGCGGTCGCCAAGCAGCGCAAATTGCCCGCGCAAGCCTCGGTGGACATCATCGCCGCCGGCATGCAGGAGTCACACCTGACGAACCTGTCCAGCGGTGACCAAGACTCCGTCGGATGGCTGCAGCAACGGCCGTCGCAGGGCTGGGGCACGGTCGCGCAGATCATGGATCCCGTCTACGCGGCCGGGAAGTTCTTCGACAAGCTGATCACGATCAGCGGGTGGCAGAGCGAGGCGCCCGCCGACGCGGTCCAGGCCGTGCAGAGCTCCGGCAATGGCAGCCGGTACGCCAGGTGGGTACCGATGGCCCGTGCCGTCGCGGCGTCGCTGCTCGGCGACGCCTCCGTCGCGCTCCAATGCGCGCCGGGCGGCGCCGGCACCCCACCCGGGCAGGCACCCAACGCCAAGGCAGGCCAGGTCCTCGCCCGCGCTCGAGCGGAGCTGGGTCTGCCCTACTGCTTCGACGGTGGAACCTCCGCCGGCCCGAGCCACGGCGACGGCGGATCCGGATGCGGGGGCCAGACCGTCGGCTTCGACTGTTCCGGTCTGGCGCTGTACGCCTACGCCGGTGTCGGTGTGCCGCTGCCGCACTCGGCCGCCGCCGACTACCTCTCCAGCTACGGGCATCTGGTCCCGATCAGCCAGGACCAACCCGGTGACCTGGTGTTCTGGTCCAGCAACGGCAGCCAACCGGGCATCCATCACGTGGCGATCGTCTGGTCGACCAACAGCAAGGCCGATGGCGGCGGGCAGATCATCGAAGCCCAGGACTACAACGTCCCCGTCCACGTCCGCGCCTGGTCCGGCAGCGACGACTCCTCCGAAGTGATGCCCTACGCGTGGCGGCTGAACACCTGACCCAAGCCCCGGGACGTGACGCAGTGACACCGGCCCGGTGAATTTTCCGCCGGGCGGTGTCACTTTCGCTGTCCCGGCCCGCACGTCGTCCTTCGAGAAGCCCACTACCTCCGAAGGAGATCACGATGATCGACACCGCAGCCCGCGCCAGCGAGCTCGTCCAGCAGTACGTCGCGGCCGTCCCCGCCCACACTGTCGAGTGGGTGCGCAGGGCTCACTCGGTCATCCTCGCCGACCCCGCGCCAACGTCATCGTCGTCAGCGCCGTCCGGCTCCGGGTCCGTGCCGACGGTGAACCCGTCCGCGCCTCCCGGCTCAGAGAAGATCATGACCGTCATCGGCTGGGTGGGGTGGGGCGTGTTCGCCGCCTCCATCGCCGGTGTGCTGTTCATCTGCATCAAGATGGCCACCAGCGCCCACAAGACGCGGATGGGCGACGGCGGCGGCGAGGAAGCCGGCAAACTGTTCTGGCCGCTGCTGGCCTGCATCGTCGGGTCCAGCGCTGGAGCGCTGCTGGGTGCGGTGTCCTGATGCTGCGCGGCAGGGCTGACTCCGTGCTGGACCGTGCCGACGACCGGGACAGCCGCGACGACAGTGACGAAGCGTCGCGACTGGTCAAGGCCGGAACGGTGTGCGCGGTGTTGCTCGGGGCGATGCTGCTGGCGAGCGTCGCGATTATCGTGTGGTCGCGTACCTCCAGCAGCTCACCGACCCGGCCGGGGGCAGCGCCGCCGGCATCGGTGCCGACGACCGGAGCGGTGCCTGCCACACCGTCGGCGAGCAGCGCGGCCGAGGCGGTGTCGCCGACGCCGACCCAGGTCACGTGGCTGCAGGTTGGGCTCGGCGGGCTGCCGTTCAGCGCCACCTCTGGCCCGACTGAGATTCACGCCGGCGTACCGAGCGGCTTCGCGCACACCCAACCGGGCGCGGTGATGGCGTCGGTCCAGATCCTGGGCCGGCTGTCGTGGGCCGCCCAGACCTCGACCTCGATGCACGCCGTCGCGGCCTCCTGCACGACGCCGGCCGCGCAAGCGGTCAAGGCCCTCACCTACGGCCCGCCCAGTGACCCGTCACTGATCCCCGCGGTCGCCGGCTTCCAGGTCGTCACCTACGCGCCGGACCAGGCCGTGGTGAACCTGGCGATCCAGTTCAACGGCGTCCTGCGCGTCGTCCCCGCGACCATGCAGTGGGTCAGCGGGGACTGGAAGCTCGCCGGCGCACCGGGCCCCCTGACCGACACCAACTGGGCCGCGGTCGACGACCTCACCGGCTACGTCCTGTTCTCCGGACAACCCACGAAGGAAGGTGACTGACGATGGGCTGCAGCATCAATCCGCTGACCTGGGGCGGCTGCGTCGGCGGCGCGCTCGGCAGCGCGGCCGGCGGCCTGGCCTCGGCCGGCTTCGACGCCGTGGTCAAGGAATTCGCCGAGGGCGTCGGCGACATCGTCAAGACGCTGTCGACCTTCTGGCTCTCCGTGCCCACCGAGAAACCGTCGACCGCGCAAGGCACACCGGTCGGGATGCTCACCGCGATGCTCGACTGGGTGATGCTGGCCGTCGGGATACTCAGCCTGCTGCTGGTCGCCGGGCGAATGGCGATCACTCATCGCGGTGACGTGCTGACCGAGGCCGGCGGCGGGCTGGTCCGCTACGTCCTCGTCAACTCGGCGCAGATCCCGGCGGTGGCGCTGCTCGCGGCGGCCGGCGACGAGTTCAGCAAATGGATCGTGAACACCGCCGCGGACGGTGACTTCGACAAACGCGTCACTGAGGTGTTCGGGACCGCGTTAGCCAGCGGCCCCCTGGGCACCGCGGTCGTGTTCATCGGCAGCCTGTTGGCCATCGTCGCCGCGATCGCGCAGGTGATCGCGATGGTCGCCCGCAACGGCGTGCTGATCATCACCGCGGCCGCCAGCCCAGTCGCGGCCGCGGCGGCGATCAACAGCGGCAAGAAGGAGATCTGGGAGAAGTTGTGGATGTGGCAGCTGGCCTTCGTGCTCTACAAGCCCGTCGCCGCCACCATCTACGCCGCGGCGTTCGTGACGATCGGCCACGGCAAGTCGGCCATCGACCAACTGTCCGGCCTCGCCCTGATGATCATGTCGGTGCTGGCGCTGCCGGCGTTGCTGCGCCTGATGATGCCGGTGTCCTCGCGCATGTCCGGCGGGGGCGGAGGTGCGCTCGCCGGCGCGGCCGTGGCTGCGTCCGGGATCGGCAGCGTGATGGCCTCGCGCGGTGGCCGCTCCGCCGGCGGCGGCTCCACAGGGAGCTCAAGCGGAGGCGGCGGAGGCGGCGGCGGCCCGTCCGGCAGCAGCGGGGTGCACACGGCCGCTGCGGCCGGTGCCGGCGCGGCCGCCGCTGGGTCAGGCGGCGGCGCGGCCGCAGCCGGCGCCACCGCGGGTGTCGCCGCTGCCCACCCGGCGGTGGGCGCGGTCGTCGCCGGCGTCGGTGCAGTGAAGAGCGGCGCCGCGAACGCCGCCGCATCCGCAACGGGGGAGGGCCAGTCATGACCATGCTCGACGACCGCAACCAGCCGCAGCCGGGATCGTCAGATTTCGGCAACTGGCAGAAGGCCGCGACCATCGGCCTGTTCGGGATGAACCCGGTGGTCAGCTTCGCCGGTCTTGCCCTCGTCCTCGGCGCCGGCGGGACGATGATGTTCCTCGGTACGCTGCCGACGCTGATCTACCTGGTGATCGCCGCGGTGCTGTACGTGCCGCTCGCGGTCAAGATCGAGGGCAGATCGGTTTTCGCCCGCCTGGTGCGGCGCATGTCGTTCCGGCGGGCCCGCCGCCGACGCGAGACCGCCTATCTCGGTGGGCCGCTGTCACCGCAGCCGCATGGCCGGCTGCGGCTGCCGGGGCTGCTCGCAGCTAGCAGGCTTTACAGCGCCGTCGACGCCTATGGCGAGGAGTTCGGGTTCCTCCGCATCCCGCTCACCAACTCCTACCCGGTCATCGTCCGCGCGAACGCCGACGGCGACGCCCTGGTCGATGCCACCACCGTCGACACGATGATCGGCACCTGGTCCGGGTTCCTGCAGACCCTGCCGCGGTGGCCGGACATCGCGGCGCTGTCGGTGACCATCGAGTCCGTGCCGGACCCCGGCCGCAAGATCGCTAACGAGGTTGACCGGATGCGTACCCAGGACGCCGCGGTGTCGGAGTTCACCGAGGCCGTGTTCGGCGAGCTGCGCGACGCCGCCGGTGTCGGGTCCGCCGCCCAGCACACCTGGATGTCACTGGTCTTCGACGGCGGCCGCGGCAAGGATCGCCGCGGTGTCGAGGAGATGGCCACCGAGATCGGCACCCAGCTGCCCGACATGATCGGCGCGCTGGCCGGCACCGGGGCTGGTGCCGCGGTGGCCATGGGCCCCACTGATGTCGCCATGACCGCGTGGGCGGCGTTTCACCCGGAGGAGGCCGCCGACCTCGACGACCTCGCCGGCGGCGAGGAACTGGTCGACCTGGACTGGGAGTCGGCCGGCCCGGCCGCGGCCGAGGAGCTGTGGGATCGCTACAAGCACGACTCGGGGATCTCGGCGTCCTGGGTGATGGAGGGCGCTCCGCGCGGATCGGTGAAGGAAACTGTTCTCAAGCGGCTGCTCGAGCCGCACCCGCATCTGCCACGTAAGCGGGTGACGATCTACTACCGGCCGCTGGACTCGGCCGCGGCCGCGGCGTGGGCAGACCGGCAGCGCAATGTGGTGGCCACCAACCACGGGCAACTCGCGGCCGCACGTGAGACGTCGACGACGCAGGCTGCGGCCAACGCCCGCGACGAGGCCCGCGGTGCCGCGGTGCTGCGTTTCGCGGTCATCACCACCATCACGGTGACCGACGAGGAGCAGCTGCGCCGGGCGATCAAGGCGATCCGTAACCTGCACGCCGGCGCCCGGCTGGTGATGTCCCGTGCCTACGGCCAGCAGGCCGCCGCGTTCTCGGCGGGCCTTGGTCTCGGGGTGCTGCTGCCCGATCACGTGACGCTGCCCAAGGTCCTCACTGAGTAGGGGTGTAGATAACCCCTCTGTCGCCGCCCCAACGTTGCCCGGTTGAGAACCGGGAGCGAGAGCGCTTGACGGTCTTGATCATCCGTTAACAACGCCCCCGTGAAGCAAACTGCCTTTTAGATCCTTTTGATGAACTGATGGAGCGGCTGCCCGGATCGGAATGGCCATTCGGACGGCGTCCCGGTAGGCGACCTCGGCAATACTTTTTCTGCGGACACCTTCGCAGCGAGCGGACTCAGACGGTCGACGAGGCTGCGCCGAGACAAGTGGCTAAGGGTGGTTCACTTCGCGAGAAGGCGCCGGAGCGCCTCAGCGCCGTGCATCGGTCGGAGTGATGGTGCGACAGCGTCGGCGACGAAGCCGTCAACATCGACGGCCACCATTAGTTCGCGCCGAGCGTTTGGCTCCGGCATATCCACCCAAAACAAAAGCGGGCGATCGTCCCAATTCAACAGGACCGATGCCTTATCGCCATCCTCTGCGTCGAGCTCCGCCATAGCGTAGCCACGGGCAGAGCTCTTCGCGTGTTTAGCGAACAGCCCTTCAAGCATCTCTGGACCGAAGTCGCGCGCGGCTGCCGGCCCAGACTTGGCGTCCCGCGGACGCTCAACCTCGGTCTCGCCATCCGCAGTAACAACCATTACGAGTCTTCCGAGCGGAAGCCCTTCCTTGGACGCAGGCACACTCAAAATCCCGCTCGGGGAGACCCCAGGGGGCGTCGATATAAGAACGTGCAGCATGTGTCCCGTTTCATTCAACACCGTCTCGGAGTCTTTGAACCTCGAAGCCTCACCCCAGAACACCAGGGGCTGCAGGTCATTGCCGACTACGACAGCGTCCCAATCATCAGAGTCAAGCCGCCGGAGCATTCCGATGCCGACCGCTCCCCACGCGAAGCGGGCAGAGTAGGTCTCCAACAAACTGTCCAGATCAGACGCATCACTGTTCATGGCTCCGCCTATCCCGTTCGCGCCTCGTCAACTCGGCGAGGGCGTATAACACCGATGTCCCGCTGTCTCGCAATGTGCCAGCAGCGGCATCGGTGATCTCTGCGCCTTGCGCAACGCGGTCGCCGATGTTCAACAATGACTTGAGACCGTCCGCAATGTCCTCCGAAAACACGCCTGCCCTAGCAAGCCTCGCCGGCAGGCGGGACGTTTCGATATCGCGGTCGAGTCCCATAGTGATCGCAAGGTCCCGAAGGCGCGCCTCGACCTCACCCCGCAGCACGATTAGCGCGGTCCGCGGGTCGGACACCTCGCGATAGATCGGATGCGGAGCCGGGCCTTTCGGGCCTGGCCCGAGGATTTCACGAATCGTGGGCGACTCATTGATCTGGTCGACGATCTTGCCCGCGGCCGCCTCCGTGATGGGCGCCAGCGCCGGGATCGCCACCGGCCCGAGGGTGATGCCGTACTCGCCGAGCCAGATGCGTTGGACCAGCGCACCGCTGCCGAAGGCCAGAAGTGCACCGATCGCCACCTCGACGAGGAATGGTGTCGCACCTTCGCCGAAGGCGAGACCCACGAACGAGTCGTCGGTGCCTGCAACCGTCGTAACTTTTGAATAAACGGTCTTAGTCGTTGCCTGCCCGCCGGTGGTCGACGTCTCGGTGCTAGTTGACGTCGTGACCGCCGGCGTCGAGTGCACTGTGAACCCCTTGATCGCTATGAAGCTCAAGCCAGCGATGAACACGACGAGTGCAACGACCGCGGCAACGAGCGTGACGCGCCGCCGTTGTCGCACTTCTGGGGGTCGAACCTCGCTTGAGCTGTGGTGCGCCGACGTTAACTGATCCGCCGACTTGCCCAGTGGGCTGCTCATCCGCCGAACCTAGATGAACCGAGGTCAAGCGTCCACTGTTTGGACGACAGCTGCAGACCCCTGACAGAGCTAGGTGTACTTGGCCTGACCGGGGTCAGGCCAGTGCCGCTCGATACCCTATGGCTCGGTGTCTGCCGACGATCAGTACGCGATCTTGCGGTTGACTGCCGTAGGCATCTCGACCTTCGGAAGACTTCCAGGCCAGAAGGTGATCGACGCGCCAGCGAAAACCCCGTCGAGGGGAAAAGCCGCTACCCAAATCTCGCACCGCCCAGTTTCGTGCGACCAGTGCTGATGGGATTTGCTACTGTCAACCGGATTTCGGAGAGGGAGTAGGGCATGGCAGTTGTTACGCCAGAAAGAGCGCTTCTTGCGGCCGGATTGCCAACTACGACTGCCCTACCTGCTGGTCTGCAATCGGGCAAAAAGGCTACAAAGCCGTCTATCAAGCTTGGCATCGGCCTTGCTGCCGTTGCGACCGTAATCATTGCAGACGTGATTGTCACCAAGTCCACATCAGACAGGAACTATGGCGTGGGGACGACTCCTACGGTGGTCACCGGCCTGACTATCTTCGCCACCTTCTTCGTGTCGGCCACGGCGGTTGAGCGACTGCTCGAGCCCCTGTCGGGTTGGCTCCCCAGCACGACCGACCAGAAGGCGTCTGCGGACAGCGACATCAAGGCGGCCGGCAATACAGTCGCAGCCGCCGGCGATCCGACACAGCCAAACATCACGGCCGTAACGGCGTCCGCCGAACTGCAGGCTGCGGCCGTGAGCGTCGACCGGGCCACCTTCAGCAGCTTCTGGAAATCCACCGTGCTGTGGGCCCTCGCCACGGTCATCGCGATGGTCGCGGCTGGAGGCCTAAGGCTTTACTTTCTCCGCACGGTCGGTATCGCAGGTGGGCCGCGGTGGGAAGAAATCCTCGCTACCGGCCTCATCATTGGCGGTGGTACGAAACCGCTGCATGACCTGGTCACCTACATCCAGGCCGCATCTGAAGCGAAGAAGTCGTGAAGGGCTCGCTGGGTCAGCTTCGGCTGGGCGTTGCTGTCGGCGCGTCCGGCCATTAGTCCGGACGGCGGTCTTCGCTTGAGAGGTGCCAATGGACATTTCGAGGCGACTTTGCCTCGCTGAGACGCCGTTGGCGAACGACAATTCGGCATGCGTCCCCTGAGCCGGACCTCTCTACGGCTCGTCGCCGGCAGCCTCCATGGTTGAGCGGACCGCTGGCCTTTCCGGGCATCGCTCGTTCCCGTTTACTCGGCCCGCTTTAGAGCCGTTCAGCGTACTTCTACGGGACGCCATTGGCGCTGGTGATAGCGCCGTTACCAGCTCCCTCGAGTAGCTGCCGACTCCACTCGCCTATCGGTGCGATCGGTACCGACAGACGTGCGGGACGCGGTCCGGGTGTCACTTTCCAGGTCGCGTCCCGCACGTCTGTCGGTACAGACACCCGATCACGGCCACGAGGAGTACCGACCATGCCTATCGCTACCGAGTTCGAGCTGACGTTCGGCTGCGGCCATGTCGGCACCATTGACCTGTCCGCGCTCCCGCCGGACCGTCGCGGCGGGCGCGTCGCCTACCTGCAGGACAAGGGCCTGTGCGGCGACTGCTTCGAGGCCACCCGGGAGAAGCGCCGCGAGCTCGACCGCAGGAACTGGGTGACGGCCAAGCGCAAGGGAGAAGACGCGGAGGCTTCGGCGTGGGCGGCCCGCGACGGGTACGCCCCGCTGACCGGCAGCGCCAAGCAGGCCGCCTTCGCCAATCGCGTTCGCTACGACCTGATGCGCCAGCTCTATGAGTGGGCCGTCCAGCACTGCACTGACCCGGCCGGGTACGAGCGCGTCGAGGCGACCGCCAAAGCGGTCGACACGGCCCGCTGGTGGCTCGACCAGCGTGGCTTGGTCGGCGAGCCCGCCGACCTGCTGGAGCTGCTGGACGCAGCCGCCGAGAGCCACGACGGCCAGAGCTGCGAGAACCCGGCATGAGGACCCTGCGCGCGCTCACCCCGCGCGGCTACGCCGGACCGGGCGGCGGCCGGGTGGGCTACGTGGAGTCACCCACCGAGTACTTCGGCACGTCGCGTCAGGTGTGTGGGCTGTGGCCGTTCGCGGCTGGCACCGGTGCCCCGACCACGGGGGTGCCGATCGGCACTCACCTGCGTACCGGGGCATGGGTGTGCGGCGACCCGCTGTCCTACTTCACCCGCGCCAATCTGATTCGGGTGCCGTCGGCGTTCCTGTTCGGCCAGCCCTCGCTGGGCAAGTCGACGCTCGGGCGCCGCTGGCTGCTCGGTGCCGAGTGGTGCGGTTACAAGCCCTGGGTCCTGGGCGACTTGAAACCGGACTACGTCGACCTCATCAAGGCGATGGGCGGACAGATCATCACCGTGGGCCGGGGCCTGGCCGGCATCAACCCGCTGTCCGGGGGTGACCTCGCCGCGATCCTCCCGCGCATCGCCCATCTGCCCGACCTGCACCGCAAGATCGAGCAGAAGGTGCACGGCCGGCAACTGGCGATGATGCGGCTGCTAATCTCGCTGTCGCGGCACCGTCCGGTCAACGGCGACGAGTCGACGCTGCTGTCCGCCGCGATCCGCACCCTTGACGAGCAGCACTGGGCCGCCGGATCTGCGCCGCTGGTCGGGCACCTGATCAAGACGCTCGAGGACGGGCCCCGGCCGGTGCGGGTGGCCATCCTGGCCGACGACAACGAGCCGTACTACCGCGAGGTCTCCGACGGGCTGCGCCGTGCGCTCGCCGGTCTGCTTGAAGGCCAGCTCGGTGACGTGTTCGGTCGTGACACCACGGTGGCCTTCGACGTGCACGCCCCGGCCGTCGACGTCGACATCTCCTCCATCGACGGCAGCGACGTCGAGCTCGAGGCCGCGGTGCTGACGGCCACCTGGAACGAGGGCTTCGCCGCCGCCGAAGCCGCCCATGTGCTCGCCGACGCCGGCCTTGGGCCGCACCACAATTTCTACCTGACGATGGACGAGCTGTGGCGCGCGATGCGCGGCGACGGAGAGATCGTCGACATCATCAACGACCTGCTGCGCACCGACCGGCAGAAGGGCATGGGGGAGCTGTTCATCAGCCACTCGATGGGCGACCTCGACCAGCTCGCGACGGCGGAGGCCCGCGCCAAGGCGCGCGGGTTCGTCGAGCGTGTCGGCATGATCGGCTGCTTCGGATTGCCGCAGGTCGAGTTCGGCCGCCTGGCCGACGTCGTCGACTTCTCCTGCGTCGAGCGCCGCGAGGTGGTGTCGTGGGCCGCGCCGCCGTCGCTGGACACCGCGACCGGCCGCATGGCCGCGCCGCCCGGGCGCGGTCGCGTGCTGCTCAAGATGGGCAACCGGCCCGGCGTCCCCATCCTGGTGAAACTCACCAATGCCGAACTCCACGCCGGCGTGCACGACACGAACAAGCGTTGGCACCACCGTGGCAGGGCCGCGTGAGCACGGCTACGCAGACGCCGAAATCGGCGCAGTCGCGGGTGCAGCTGACTACGTCCCAGCGCTACGAGCTCGATCTGCTCGCCCTCGGCGACGCGGCCCGCCTCGCCCAGGTGTGGGAGCACGCGCTGTCGGCCAGCTACCGCCTCGGTGAGCATGCCGGCTACCGGTCCGGCTGGCTCGCCGGCCGTGACGAGGAGGCCCTCGCGTGGCAGTCCATCGTGACCGGCTACTCCGCCGTGATGTCCCAGCCCACTCGTGCCGAGCTGGCGCGGCTACGCGCGCACAGCACCGACCCCTGCCCGCAACGGTGCGGCACCTGCACCCAGTGCTTCTACGCCGAGGTCGTGATCTCGAACCTCGCCCACTACGGCCGCCCGGACTTCCCCGGAACCGGCCACCTCAACTCTCGGCACACAGGCACCGCAGGAGTGGCGTCATGAGCGACCTGACCAAACGACCCAACGACGGGCTGTTGCCGCTGATCACCCTGCTCACCGTCGTCGGTGTGGCGGCACTGGCCTGGTGGCCGATCACACTGATCGCCCACGTGAATGGCGAGCATGTGCCGCTCAACCCGGCCGCGATGGTCATCGCGCTGGCCAAACACCGGGCCCCCTGGCCCGGATCCACGGTGCTGGTGCTGTACGCGATCGAGGCCGCCGTGCTGATCCTGGTGCTGGTGCTGGTGCTCCGACGCCGCGCCCGCCGCGGCCAGGGCCGCACCCGCGCCGACACCGCGACCCGCCACCTCTCACGCCCGAGCGAAATGGTCGGCCTGACACCGAGCCATGTCCGCACCTCCGCGCAACGTCTACGCGCCGGCGTCGACGAGACCGACGCCAGCCAGCACGGCGTCCTGGTCGTCGAGACGCTGCTCTCCCGCACCGAGCTGCGCATGTCGTGGGAGGACGTCGTGGTCATCCTCGCGGGCCCCCGCGTCGGCAAGACAACCAGCAACGTCGTGCCCGCCATCGTCGACTACAGCGGGCCCGTGAAGACCTCCAGCAACAAGCCCGACACCCACGACGCGACCCGCGAGATCCGGGCCCGGATGGGTGATTTGTGGGTCTGCGACCCGCAGCACCTGGCCGGCGCCGGCGACACGCAGCACGGTGAGCAGCCGGCGTTCTGGTTCGACGTGCTCGCCGATGTCGAGTCGCTGGCGATCGCCCGCGAACTCGTGCAGATCATGATCGACACCACCGTCGACGCCGACGCCAAACCGGACGCCTACTTCCACCCGACCGGCAAGGCCACGCTGGTCAACTACGTGTACGCCGCGGCACTGGCCGGCAAGACGCTGCTCGAGGTCGACGCATGGCTCGGTGACCCGCAGGACACCGAGGCGATCGCCATCCTCACCGCCCGCGGGTTCACCGCCGCCGCGCAGCAGCTCAAGTCGACGCTGGCCAAGCCCGACCGGCAACGAGACGGAGTGCTCGGCACAGCCCAGAGCTGGCTGGCCGTCATCACCGATCCGCGCTACGCCGCCTGGCTCATCCCACCCACCACGAACACCACCGCGGTCGCCGATCGAGACCGGGTCCCGCGGTTCGATCCCGCTCGGTTCGTCCGCTCCCAGGCCGACACCCTCTACCTACTCAGCCAGGAAGGCCCGGCCTCGGCCGCGTTCGTGACCACGGCGCTCAACGCCGCGGTCGACCGCGCCGCGATCGCCTATGCCCGCAGCCTGCCCAACCGGCGTCTGGCCACCCCGCTGCTGTCGATCCTCGACGAGGCGGCCAACACCATCCGCGACAGCACGCTGCCGGACAAGGCCAGCCACTACGGATCCCGCGGCCTGCCGACCATCGTGGTGCTGCAGTCCTGGTCGCAAGGGGTCGAGGTGTGGGGCGAGCGGGGGATGCGCAAGCTCTGGTCCGCTGCGAACATCAAGCTCTACCTCGGCGGTGTCGCCGAGACCGAGTTCCTCAAGTCGATGTCCGACCTGCTCGGCGACCGCGACGAGCGGTACTGGGTGCGCAGTAGCAGCCGCACCGGCGGCGCCGGGTCCTCGACGTCGACCGCCGAGCAGATCCGCCGCGTACCGATCATGTCGGTGGCCGAGCTCGCGGCCCTGCCCCGCGGCCGCGCGCTGCTGTTCTCCTCCGGAAACCGACCGGCGCTCGGCCGGCCGGTGCCGTGGATGAACCGCGCGTACGCCGAGCAGATCCGCGCCTCACTGGCCACGTGGGAATCCGAGGACGACCACACCCGCCGCCTGGCCGAGACCGACCAGGCCGCCGCCGAGACCCATGAGGTCGACCGCACCGATCAGATCCTGCACAACCGCGACCTGTCGTCGTCTCTGGAAAACGAAGGAGTACTGCTGTGACCGGTCACGAAGTCGAACTCGACCAGCACGCCCACGCCACCCGCAACCTGTCCGCGCTGCTGTCGGCGGCCCTCGCGGCAGCGCAGGCCGCCGCGCAGGTGTCGGCCCAACGAGCACGGGCCACCACGCAACGCGCCGACCAGCAGACCCGTCAGGCCGAGCAGGTCACGCGCGAACAGGCCCGCCTCGCCCAACAGCAGGCCGAACGCCAACAGCGGGCCACCCAGAACGTGCAACATCGGCAGTGGAGCCTCACACCGACCGCGCAGTGGCTGCACGACAAGCCGCTGTCCGCGGCCGCGGCGTGGGCCTCGGCCGACGTCGCCCGCGACCAGGATCCCGCAGCCGCCCGGCACGCCGAGCAATGGGAAGCGATCTTCACCCAGGAAGGTGTCCACGTCGACGAGGTCCGCGCTGACGCACCTGCCACGGTCGCCGCCACTGAGCAGGGCCCGACACCGCCGACGGCCGGTAGCGCCGCCGAACCGGTCGAGCTCGCCGGCGAGCTCGCGGCCGTCGAAGCGGCCAGCAGCGCCGTCCAGGCGGGCGCCGCCGACGTCGCGCACGCCACCGCCCACCAAGGCGAAGCCGCCGCGCAGTGGACCGCCTACGCCGACGGTGAGCCGGCCGCCGCGCTCGGCGGCCGCGGCGTCGCAACCCCGCCCAGCCAGGTGCTCGCCAAGTCCCGCGAGGCACCCGACCTCGCCGCAACGACCGCAGATACCACCGCCCGCAGCCTCGAACTGGTCAACACGACCGGGGTCGAACGGTGAGCGCCCAGCTGCCCGAGTTCGTCTACAGCTGCGTCGAAGACTGGGTGCTCAACCTGCTCGCCCCGACCATCGAGCGCCGCCTCGACGCCGCCGGCGCCGGCACGCTGACCTGGTGCCCGAAGTGGTGGCGTCACGCCGAAGCAATCGCCCGCCTCGAGGCCCTGTGGCGAGCATGGGAGGTCTGCCGCGACGCCGACGGCGAGGCCCCGTCGCGGTGGTTCTGGCAACACTGCGACCCGATGCTCGCCGTGCTCATGGACGCGAAGTCGGGCCCACTGTCCAACTGCAAACCCGGCGAGCACGGCAAGTACGACACAGCCCGCACCCTGCCCTCGACGCCCGCGCCTGCCGGCTACTGGGGCAGCAATGTCGCCACGATCGCCTGACCAAGACGTCCCGACATGGTCGCCTCGTGTTGGCCGGTAGCGTCGAAATGCTTGGGGCTATCTCATTGTCGTCGAGATTCGACTTTCTCATATCTGATTCCTGTGGTTATCTCAGCCGGCACTCACGCTGAACCAGTTAGCGGGGGCTCCTGGCTCCCCCGGCCTCGTTCGAAGGTTCCCCCCCGCCATGTCGCGTTTCGCCATGCCTGCACGCCCTCATTCGCGTGGTTCCCGGTTGACTGGTCTGACTGCGACAGCGGCGGTGCTGTTGTCGCTGGTCACGGGCGTGATGTTCGCCGGCGCCCGGCACGGGTCACCGGCGTTGGCGGATGCGTCGACGGGTACGGGTGGGCAGTTCGTCGCTGACCAGGTGCGGGTGTTCGACACCCGCTCGGCGGGGGCGATGACGGCTAATACGTGGCGGTCGGTGCAGATCGCCGGTGTGGGTGATCTTCCCTCCAGCGGGATCGGCGCGGTGCAGGTCACGGTGACGGCGTCCTCGCCGGGCGGGGTGGGCACGGTGAGCGTGTCGCAGGACTTGTCGACACCCAAGCCGGTGGTGGCGTTGAATTTCGGGGCGACGCCGGGGTCGGACTCGAACACGGCGATCGTGGCTACGGGGAGCAGCGGCAAGATCAAGGTCGAGATGTCGGCGGTGGCAACGTTGTTGGTCGACGTACAGGGCTATTACACGGCCGGGTCCGCGACCGCGGCCGGCGGGTACGTGCCGGTCACCCCGACCCGCATCGTCGACACGCGCAACGGCACGGGCGTCGCGCAGGGCACGGTGGGCTCGGGGAGCACGACCACCTTCCAGGTGACCGGTAAGGCGAGCGTGCCCAATGATGCGGTGGCGGCGTTCGTCAACATCGCCATCATCAACTTCACAGACACGGGCGGGTGGATCGCGCCCTACGCGTCGGGTACGACCCGCCCGAACATTTCGATGAACCTCCCGACGCAGGCGACGACATCGTTCGGTACGACCGTGCCGATCGGCGCGGATGGCAAGGTCAGCGTCTACTTGTCCGGGGCGTCGGGGGTGAACATGACTGTGGACATCACCGGCTACTTCGATGGGTCGGCTACGACGGGTGCGTTCACGCCGGCGGCGGCGGTGGTGGCGAAGAACGTCGCGATCGCGTCGGGTGCGGCGGCGTCGATCCCGGTGGCCGGGGTAGCCGGGGTGCCCGCGGCCGGGTCGGGTATCGCGGCGGCGGCGATGGAGCTGCAGGCCACGACCGCCAACACCGGCGGCGCCTACCTGGCCGTGTACGCCTCGACCGCGTCGCGGCCGGGGACCAGTTCACTGAACATGGTGTACGGGGTGGCTGGGACGGTGTCGAACTTCGTCACCAGCCAAATAGGCAGCGACGGCAAGGTCGCGGTGTACAACTCCGGCCCGGACAACATCACGCTGACCATCGGCGTGCAAGGCTGGTACACCAACACCGCCGCCGCGATACCAGCAAACCAGGACCGCACCCAGCAGAACGTCACGTTGCAGGCCGGCACCGGCGGCGGGTCGTGGGTCACCTATCAGTACCGGGTCGGTTCGGTGGGGTCGTTCGTGAATGTGCCCACCGCCAACGTCGCCGACAGCGGCGGCAATCACCCGTCGGGGTGGCCGGTCAGCAGCAGCGGCGCCACGTTCACGCCCTACGCGTGGAACATCCGCGACACCCTGGCCGCACTATCGGGTAATAACGGTGTCGCCCCGGCCAGCCTGATCCAGGCCCAAGCCTGCTACGGCACCTCCAGCACCGACACCAACCTGGCCTGCGGGATGCCGAGCAACGTCCAGTTCGCACAGTCCGCTTTCGGTGACGGCCTGGCCACCACCGACGTAGGGCCCGGCACCCTGGCCGAGCTGACCGGCGACTTCCAGGTCAGCTCCACCGACGCCGGCGCCGCGTCCTCACTCACCTCGCTCGGTGTGGGCCGGTCACTGACCACCCTCGCCCCGGCCGACGCCGGCGTCTCCGCCGGGTCCCAACGCAGCGGCCCGGCCGGTGTGTTCGGTCCGGGTTGGACCGTGGACCTGTCCAGCGACGCCGGCGACGCCGACCTAGCCGTCACCGACGCCTCCGCCTCGGGATACCTGTTGTTCACCGGCCCCGACGGCGGCGTCGACGCCTACCAGGCGACCACTGCGTTGAGCACCTACCCGGTCAGCTTCATCGGCGTCAGTGACGCCGCTGGCAACGGCGAAGTCGTGGCCAAGGCCAGCGCCAGCCGCATCACCATGACCGATGCCGACCTCAGCGTCACGACCTGGACCAAGACCGGTTCCACCTGGGCAGTCAGCGGCGTCACCCAGCCCGGCTCGAACGCGGCGACGACCTACACCTATAACGGCGCCGGCCTCGTCACCCGCATCCTGGCCCCCGTCCCGTCAGGGGTGACGTGCGGTCTGACCGGCTCCCCGGCGGCCGCGGACACGACACCGGGTTGCCGGTCGCTGCTACTGACCTACCAAACGCTGACCGTGTCCGGTACGACGGAGACCCGCCTCCAGAAGGTGACCCTGTCCGTTCCGCAAACCTTGGGCAGCACCAGCCAGGTGGATGTCGCCGCCTACGACTACACCAGCACCGGGCTGCTCGCCGACGCCTACGACCCACGCGTCACTCCCGCGCTCAAGACCGCCTACACCTACAACACAGCAAGCCGCTTAGCAATGCTCACCCCACCCGGGCAGACGGCATACAGCTTCAGCTACGACACCGCTGGACGGCTCTCGAGCGTGTCCCGCCCCGACCCGGCCAACGGCGCCGCCACCACCACCATCGTCTACAGCGTGCCGACCACGGGATCGAACGCGCCGATCCCGATGGGCGCCTCGACGACCGGAACCTGGGATGAAACCGGCGACCTGCCCGTCACGGGCACCGCCGTCTTCACCCCGGAACGCAATCCCGCCGGCACCACCCCGGCGACGGTGACCAGCACAGACTGGCCCTACGCCTCGGTCGACTACATGGACGTCAACGGTCACACAGTCAACAGCGCCCAGTACGGCGCCGGGGCGTGGCAGATCGACACCACCCAGTACGACGCCAACGGCAACGACGTGTGGAACCTCACCCCAGGCAATCGAGCCCAAGCGCGCACCACCACCGCCGACACCGACAGCTACGTAGCCGGAAAAACCAGCAGCGCGGTCCGGGCGGACCTGCTTGCATCCACCACGGTCATCAACCCCGTCGACCCCAGCCAGACCACCGTCACGTTCGGCCCGACCCACCCGATCACCCTCGCCGCTGGCGGGACACCCATCGACGGGCGTACCCACGTCAGCACCACCTACGACGAAGGCGCCCCGAACAGCGACATCAACCCCGCCACCAGCGGCCCTTACGACCTGCCCACCACCGTGGTCTCCGCGGCGTTCAACGTGCAGACCCAGAACGACACCACCTTCCCCGACGCGTCGATCACCCACACCGGCTACGACCCGGTCATCGGGACCGATCCCAGCGGCTGGACCCTCGGCCAGGCCACCAGCAGCACCGTGCAAATGGCGAGCAGCCCGTCCTCGGCGGACCTGACCGGCTACACCCGCTACGACGCCAACGGACGCACCATCGAAACCCGACTACCCGGCGACCCCAACGGCACCGGCCCCCGCACCACCGACACCGCCTACTACACCGCCACCGGCACCGGCGCGTGCATGTCCGCCACCGCGGCCGGCCTGGTCTGCTCCACCGCCCCCGCCGGGCAACCGGGCAGCGGGAACCCACTGCCGGTCAAGGCTTACACCTATGACCGCTACGGCGACCAAACCGCGGAGACTGACACGTACGGCACCGGCGGCAGCCAGGTCGTACGCACCATCACCGACACCTACGACGGCGCCGGACGGCGCAAGACCCACGACACCAGCATCGCCCCAGCCAGTGCCGGCGGTACCGCCATCCCCACCGTCAGCTACGCCTACGACACCACCCTGGGACTGCCCACCCCACCTCGACCGGCTCCGGAGCGTCCCAGCTCACCCTGACAACCGGCTACGACACCCTGGGCCGGGCCACCTCCTACACCGACGCCGCCGGGACCACCTCCACCACCGGCTACGACATTGACGGCAACGCCGTGTCCGTCAACGACGGCAAACTAACCACCACCTACACCTTCGACAGCAGCAGCGAGCACCGCGGCCTGATCACCAGCCAGGACATCGGCGTCACCGGCGCCCCGTCCACCTTCGCCGCCAGCTACAACCCCGACGGTGGCCTGGACACTGAGACCTACCCCTCCGGCCTCACCGCCCGCACTGTCACCGATAACGCCGGCAACCCCACCAGCCTCACCTACGCCAAATCCGGCACCACCTGGATGACATTCACCGCCACCAACGGCGACGGTGACCGCACCGTCGGCCAAACCAGCCCCCAATCGAGCCAGGAATTCACCTACGACGCCGCCGACCGGCTCACCACCACCCGCGACACCGACACCACCAGCGGAAACTGCACCACCCGCAGCTACACCTTCGACACCCACTCCAACCGCACCGAACTCGACTCCTACCCTGCGGCGATCGGTGGCGCCTGCTCCACCAGCACCACCCCGACCGTCACCCGTACCAGCTACGACAGCGCCGACCGCAACACCACCACCGGCTACACCTACGACACCCTTGGGCGCACCCTCACCCTTCCCAGCGGGGATGCGCAAGGCATCGGCAGTCACGCCGGCACCACCGGCACCCTCACCATCGCCTACAACAGCAACGACATGGTCTCCAACGAAAACCAAGGGCCTGCCACCCTAACGTTCAACCTCGACCCCGCCCAGAACCGCCCCACCTCCACCAGCGACGGCACCAGCACCACCACCAACCACTACACCGACAACACCGACGGTCCCTCGTGGACAGCCACCGCAACGTCCTGGATCGATAACATCACCGGCCCGAACGGTGACCTCGCCGCCACCAGCGACCAAACCGGCACCGTCACTTCTCCAACTCGCCAACCTGCACGGTGACACCACCGCCACCGCCGCCGACGACCCCGCCGCAACAACCACCACGTCCTACAACGAATCCACCGAATACGGCACACCCCGCAACCCCGCCACCGCCCCCACCACCTACGGCTGGCTCGGCGCCAAATAACGCTCCACCGACGCCCTCGGCGGACTCACACTCATGGGCGTTCGCCTTTACAACTGCAATACTGGTCGATTCCTGCAAGTTGACCCAGTAGACGGCGGGAACGATAATGCCTATGTTTATCCCCTCGACCCGGTCAACGGGTTTGACCTGAATGGAGAGTGGGGATGGCATGTTCATTGGCATCACGTCTTTCACCAGGCGGTCCATCTTGCGAACACGGCGATGAACTTTTGTGCCAACTGGGCACCGTTAAGTGCTGGAACGGCGTGTAGCGCTGGCGTGGCGATTCGAGACTGTTGGCACGGGGCAAGTCGCCGATGCCTCGGCTCTATCGGAGGCTTAGTCGTAGGTGGGTTGGGGGGCCGCTATGCCGAACGCGGCGTTCATGCATTCTATCGGGCCAAACATATACGGCATCAAGTCCGATACCACGTACGTCACACCAGGCATCGGCACGTAGCCCGCGTTAGAAATAACTGGGCTGGTTGGGGTGCACGCGTGGCAGGGTATTGGGGCGGTAACGTGGCAGGGTATTGGGGCGGTAACCTGGCCGGTCATGCTTGGGGTTTCATTTGATCAGGGCAACTGCGGGCATTGCGGCGACTGTGATTGGCGCACCTCTCGTTTTGCTGACATTCGTATTTATAGCGGCGGATCGAATGAAACTGTTTAGACGCCTCACCGCGGTAGCCACATGCTTGTTGACGCTGGTCTTGCTGTTCCCAATAGCCCGCCTTTGCTCGTGGATGCCGCAGGTGTGGTTAGTTACGGTGGGATTTGGAGGTTTTGTCTTGGCGTATACGGTCCATGTGCCGGTGAACCGACCAATCCTAGATGGCGATTGGATTTGGCGAGTATTGGCAGTGAAGATACGTTCGCGAAGCATATTTGCGCGCGTCCCACCAGGAAATCACGCGAGACCGCCGCACAGTCGAGCCCGCAAACGTGCGCGAGGTGCGTAACCACAGGTAGGTCCGTGGCCGTCTGCTTGGCAGCGAGTGTTTTGACGATCGCCCCATCTCGACGAGCCGGGAACGACCTCGCGAGCATCCTGTTTGCCTGCTGCCGCCGCGGTGCGTACAGGGGCCCGCCGACTTCTCAGCACCAGCTCGTTACCACTTACGATACTGACTGGGATCGTAACTACCAGAGAGACGACCGGCTCATGAGCCCGGACCTGCGCATCGACTGGAACGACCTCAGCGCCCATGATTTTGAACGGGGACGTCCTGAATGGGTCCGGCGGCGCCGACGGCCGGGCAATGGGCCACTTTGGACCGCGTTGCCGGATGTCAGCGGCCGTGCCCGTGCTGCGGCTCGCGCGGCAGCGCCCATGCAGCCGGCGCCATGTCGGTCGCCGCAGCTGCCGATGCTCGTGACTCCTCGAGGACCTGGTGGCCGGGCTTGCTCAGTCGTCAAAAGTTCGGCGCGCGTTCCGGGCCGGTCGGCCCCGGTCTTGGTGCGGTACTTGGAGGCAAGGGTCTTGGTCCGGGCGGTGCAAACAAGAATCGCGTCGTCGCGGGCGACGTCGGCCGCGATCGCGCGGACAAGCTCGAATCCGTCGCTGGTACCACGGCGTCCGCCGCCGGTGGCGCGCCAGGCAGCGAGCTCGGTGAACAGGACCGTCCGCGGCCCGGTTCGACCGGGTGCGGCACCTCATCGTCGAGCTGAAGGCCCCGGACGTGCCGATCGGCCGCAAAGAGCTTGACCAGGTTGAGGACTACGCGAACGCCATCTCGACCAACCCGCAGTTCGGTGGCTCGACGGCCCAGTGGGACATCATTCTGGTGGGCGCACGGCTCGACGACGTGGCCAAGAATCGAATTCGCACCAATGGCCAGGACGTGGGCCGGTTCTGGGCGCCGGAGCCAAAGCCCGGCGCGCCACGGTTAACCGCCTACGTGCGCCAGCGGCGCGACGTCATCGACGAGAACAAGCGGCGGCTCGATTACCTGATCGCCGCGCTGGAGCATGATCCATCGACCGACGAGTCGCTGGCTTCCATACGCGAGCGGTACGCTGACGCTCTTCCCCCACTGCCGAGCTTGGCTACACCGGACTTGCCGACGGCCTGAGCGGCCGGTCACGTCCGATCGCCGCGTGCGGGTCGCGGCGGAACGCAAGATTGTGACTTGACGGGCCATGGCCGGGACATGTGTGGGCAGCACCCCAGGACGGTGCCTTCCCGCTTGGCCGCCGCCGTCCCCGACCAGATTGCGCACAGCGTAAGCGTCACAACACATCCATGGACGACTTCGCCTATCTTCCGGCGTCGACGAAGCCCGGCGCGTGGCTGGGGGCGTTCCGAGCGCCGTTCGATCTCTCGCAAACGACCGTTGAGTGTGGTCATCTGAGTTGGCCCCGGCTGGTGTCATTGTCGTCACGGATTCTGGCCCCACCTGGGTGGTGACGTCCTTGCTGAGGGTGGGCGGTGTGTCGTCGCGAATGTTGGCCCCACCTCGGTTCGGATCGCTCGTGTCGTTGTTGTCGACGCGGGGGGTCGGTCAGGATGCGGTCGAGGGTGGAGTTGTTCGAGGCGATCCGTCGGGACCACCGGCGGGAGGTGCTGTCGATCCGTGAGTTGGCGGACCGGCATGGGGTGCACCGGCGCACGGTGCGCCAGGCGTTGGCTAGCTCGGTCCCACCGCCGCGGAGGGCGTACCCGCCGCGGCCGAGGCCGGCGATCGACCCGTGGGCAAGCGTGATCGACGAGTGGCTGCTAGCCGATCAGGCCGCTCCGCGTAAGCAGCGCCATACCGCTCGGCGGGTCTGGCAGCGCCTGGTCGCTGAGCACGACGCGGTGGTGGCGGAGGTGACGGTGTCCCGCCATGTCGCCCGACGCCGTCGGGAGCTCGGGTTGGACCGGGTTGAGGTGACGATCCCGCAGACCCACCAGCCCGGAGCTGAGGCAGAGGTCGACTTCGGGGAGTTCTACGCCACCATCGGCGGGGTCCAGGTGAAGTGCTGGATGTTCGTGATGCGCCTGTCCCATTCGAGGCGGTCGTTTCACGTCGCGTACGCCACCCAGGCCCAGGAGGCCTTTCTGGATGGGCATGTCCAGGCGTTCGCCCACTTCGGCGGGGTGCCGGGCACGGTGCGGACCGACAACTTGAAGCCGGCGGTGGTGCGGGTGATGAAGGGCCGGGACCGCACCGAGACTGAACGGTTCATCGCCTGCCGATCGCACTACGGTTTCGACTCGTTCTTTTGCCGGCCCGGCATCACCGGCGCGCACGAAAAGGGCGGCGTCGAGGGCGACATCGGCCGGTTCCGCCGCCGCCACCTCGTCCCCATCCCGGCCGCTGCGACTCTGACCGAGCTGAACGAGTTCATCGCAGCCGGCGACGCCATGGACGACGGGCGGGTCATCACCGGTAAGCCGACCACGGTCGCCGCCGCGTTCATCACGGAAGCGACCACGCTGATGCCGCTACCGGCCGAGCCGTTCGACTGCGCCCGGCTGCTGTCCGCCCGGGTCGACGCGAAGGCGCGGGTGTCGGTACGGCAGTGCACCTACTCGGTCCCGGCCCGCTACGCCGGACGACGACTCACGGTGCGGCTCGGGGCGAGCGCGGTCGAGGTCCTCGACGGCCCCACCACCGTCGCGCGTCATGAGCGGGCGGTGGGCAAGTTCCACGACCTCCTGACCCTGGACCACTACCTCGAGGTGTTGAAGACGAAACCAGGTGCATTACCCGGGCCGACCGCGCTGGTCCAAGCCCGCAAGTCCGGCGTGTTCACCGCATCGCACCAGGCCTATTGGGACGCCGCCCGCGCGGCGAAAGGCGACACGATCGGCACGCGGTGGTTGATCGACGTGCTGTTGGCGCATCGCACCCACCCCGCTCCAGCGTTGGCCGCGGCGATGGACCGTGCCGTCGCTGCCGGTGCGTTGGATCCCCAGGCCGTGATCATCGACGCCCGCCGCGGCGCAACCACCTCGGCGCCGGTCGCCGTGATGGGGGCGTTGTCCCGTTACGACCGGCCCCCACCCGTGCTCGTCGACTACGACGACCTGCTTACCGGAAGCGGCTCATGACCACCGCTACGACACCCAGCAACGGCAAACCCAACACGACCGGGGCGAGTGTCATCGACGCTGCCGCGCAAGCCTCGATCGGTGCCGCCGCGCGGGAGCTGCATTTGCCAACGGTGCGGGCCGAGGCGGCTCGCCTGGCCGAGATCGCCCACCGGGAACGACGCACCCATCTGGGCTACCTGGCCGAGGTCCTCGCCGCTGAGGTCGATGACCGCACCGAACGCCGCCGAGCCCGACGGATCAACGACGCCAAGTTCCCGCGCCAGAAACGCCTCGCCGACTTCAACGTCGACGCCGTGCCCACCATCCAAGCCGCACCGTTGGGTCAGCTGGCCGCCGGGCATTACATGGACGCCGGGGAACCCGTCGTCCTGCTCGGCGACTCCGGCACCGGCAAATCGCACTTGTTGATCGGATTGGGCCTGGCTGCGTGCGAACAAGGCCGTCGGGTTCGCTACGTCACCACCGCCCAACTGGTCAACGAACTCGTCGAAGCTGCTGATGAACGGGTCCTGTCCCGCGTCGTCGGACGCTACGGACGGCTCGATCTTCTTCTGCTGGACGAGCTGGGCTACGTCCAAATAGATCCCCGTGGGGCGGAGCTGCTGTTCCAGATAATCACCGAACGCGAAGAACGCGCGTCGATCGCCATCGCCACGAACCTGCCGTTCAGCGAATGGGGAACCGTGTTTCCCGACCCCCGCTTGGTCGCCGCCATCGTCGACCGCGTCACCTTCAACGCCCACATCCTCGAAACCGGCACCCAGTCCTACCGCCTGCGCACCAGCAAAACCACCGCCAGGCGAAAAAGCGCGCGAGCTAATCGACCACGTCCGAGGCGAGCAGCCCCGCGCAGCATCTCAATCGCTGTCCGGTGGCGGCGCCGCTCCCAACCGGGCCGTCACGGACGCGGGTCTCGGTGGATCAGCTTGTTGACGACGAAGACAATGATCACGATGGCCGCGACGCCACCCACAGCGATGCCGACCACCTGGCTGAACCGGCGCAAGATCAGTCCCACCACGAGCAACGCAAACGCAATGCCCAACAGCCAGCGCGTTCGAGCGGACTCGTCGTCGAACCGCAACGGGCTACGCCGCGAGGCGGGGGCGTTCCGACTGTCAATTTCCCGGAGCACCAGGGCGGACCGAGGATCAGCCGCGATGCCGGGCTCTTTTGCCGCCACATCTATGACCACCATCGTTGGGCGGCCATCCGCGACATCAAGATTGACGTCGAAGCTACCGGCCCGACCCGCCCGCGCCGACGCCACATGCGGACCCGGGCTGAGGGGCACGGTCAGTGTCTTCGACCCGCGGAGCGTTCCGGCCTCCTGGCCGTCAACGATGACGTGGAACGTCGAAGCCCGGCCCACCGACGTCCTGGCACGGTAGAACACGACATCGACCACGGCGGCCTCCTTAATGCGCAAGCTTCACGACGGTGCCTAGCGCCTGACCCAGGACAACCGGTCAGCCGACGAACGGATTCTCAGACGCGGGTTCGCCTGCAGCCGGAGATGCCACTGGCCCGTCACGGTCGGATCGTACTGTCCAGTTTGCGTGGTTCGCATTTTGAGACACGAAAACAGCTGGGGCCAGCAGATACGACGGAACCACCCCGAGGCGGGGCCAAAATTGGCGCCGACCCGTGGAGCCGAACTACTTGACGACACCCAGTTTATGCGACAGCCGGCGGTCGCCGAGCGCCGGCGATCGTCGTCCTGTGACGGCAAAATCGAACAGACGTCACTTTGGAAACGCGGAGTAGACCTTTGCAAGGTCACAGGTCAGGTGCTGCAGTCGTCCGGCAGCGGCGCGCGGGAGCCGTCGATAGGCGCGGCTTGGCGACGCGGGTCGCGGGGCGCAGATGAGACGTTCTGCGCGTGGCGCGACGAGGACCAGTCAGAGCGCGAGCTGGTTCCAGATCTCGCCGGCGCGCGGTTGGAGCTCGGGTCGGCGGAAGTGATGTGCTCGACGCGGACCGGCGGCTCGTCGGACGGGTCCAGTGTCAATTGGCCGGTGGCGACCTCGAAGGTGAGGCCCGCGTAGGTGGTCATGACGCGTCGCCCGTCACGGTGGACGCGGGTCTGGAGCAGTGGGTGGCTGAAGCCGAAGATGCGCAGGCGCTCGACCGCCGACGATACCGCCCTGGCCGACAGACGGGTCTTGCCGAGGCGGTGGCTCGTCCAGTCGCACGCATAGCCGAATCGCTTCGCGCATGCCGAGCAGTTCGAGGTAGGTCAGCGAGCTCCAAGACTTCTCCAGAAAGCGGCTGCATCGGCGGCGGCCCGGCGGCGATGTCGACGAGTGTTTCCAGCTGCCGATAATCCAGGTCGGCGACGTCGAGGATGCGGGCGGCTTCGGATGCACGGAAGTGCGCCGGCGGCAGCTTTGTCGACGACCGTATGGTCCGCATCGTCGGTGATCGGTGCTGCGACACGCGCGCGACCACGCCGAAATTCCCTGTTTTCGCTATCGAGATCGGTAACGTTCGCTTCTATGGTTGCACACGTTGCGATCGTCACCGCCAGCAACGAACCGAACGTCCATTGTCCCTGGGCCCGCCTGTCCGGACCCTCGACACGCCGTGAGTGCGGTCAAAGCACTAACAGCATGGGGCTGGGCCTGAAGCGCCACGGGTTTGCTGGCTCCAATGACCAGGCGCTTGACCCAGATCGGCGAATTTTGCAACACCCTTGACGTACTTGTGCGTGGTACGTACATTCTGGATACCACAAGAGAGAGGCATGCAACTATGCGCCGGAGCCTAAAGCTTCTGGGATTAGTACTAGGCAGCTCCATTCTTCTGACCATACTGAGTCCTCCTGCCATTGGAATTGCCAGACCCAATTACAATGGTTCGGGTCCGACATACACCACTACGGGGGATTACATCAGCTACTGGTCTACCAAAGACTGGGAAACGGATGGTGCCGTGCCTGGGTCGCCCAGCGTTTGCACTACTGCTACGGGAAGCGGGACGTACTATATCAAAGGATATTTCACATCCAATAAGCAGCCCACAGGATCCGGCTCGCCTGACTACCCCGCGGACGGCTCAAGGCACTGCTACAGCATCGGCGTGGTCGGCGCCAATACGAAGTTCTATGTCCATGTGATCCCACACATCCAGTTTTATCATGCGACGGCTATCGCATATTACTACTGAGCCCGTCTTGCCGTCGACCCGGCTATAAAGCTCGCAAACCTATCATAATCGTTCGTAACTGCGTCCTGGCAAGCCAGGTCAACAAGGGAGAGGTCAGCTCAATGATAAGTGGTAGGAAGTTCCTTGGGGCGGCGTCCGCCGCCGCGCTTATCTTTGCGGCCAGCTCCTTGGGCTCCGTGACGAGCGCTTCACCTGCGTATAACGGGTACGGCCCGACGTACACGACTGTGGGCGACTATCATGGCGCCGACTACTGGTCTACCAAAGACTGGGAAACGGATGGTGCCGTGCCTGGTTCGCCCAGCGTTTGCACTACTGCTACGGGAAGCGGGACGTACTATATCAAAGGATATTTCACATCCAATAAGCAGCCCACAGGATCCGGCTCGCCTGACTACCCCGCGGACGGCTCAAGGCACTGCTACAGCATCGGCGTGGTCGGCGCCAATACGAAGTTCTATGTCCATGTGATCCCACATGATGAATTCTACAAAGCATCGGCAGAAGCGTACTACTACTAGCAGTTGACTCGAGGCCCCAATCTGTTAAGAGACCTCCGCAACCGAGAATCGTCACGTCGCTTTGACGGGGCGGCGCGTGAATCGTGGGGGCCTAGGTTTATCATGGCGCAGCATGTGGCTTTGCTTTGCGATGAGCTAGGGCCCACACTCCGCGGCCTGGTCAGCGTATTCGCGTATCGTCGTCAGATGGGTCGATGCGCGGCTCCAATTCTCCGCTCGGACACGGCATGGGGGGCTTTTGGCGGTGTCCCAGTTACACTCTCGAACCCGCCGCGTGCCAGCCGGATTACGAGGTTGACACTCCACCGCGAATTTTCATAAACCGAGTCTGAGGCCCCTTCCGCCGTCGCGTAAGCGTCGGTCTGCGCATTAGACCCCCGAGGGTACGGCCCGCCAGGCCCGTAGACCTCGTGACAAGGAAAAGTACGACGGCATTCAAGGACGAGGTGTGGCACACGCGCTAACCAGTATTAGCATCGTACGATGGTGTATTCTTGTCACATGCCCGGGCATGATAAGCCACAAAAGTGCGTAGTATTTAATCCTTATGAAGCGTTCGCGACGTGGGTTTTTGGGATTCTCTTCTTAGTCATGGCAATATTTTCTGTATTTCGTGATTTCCGAGTGCGCCGATCGTTTGCCGATCTCGAAGTCTACCGCCATGCCACTAGTCTGATGAACTGGTCAACGGCTTCCTTGTACCGATACCGGTCGCCGATCGGTGACGCATTCAATTATCCGCCGTGGGCTGCGATCGTTCTGCGGCCCACCGGATTTTTACCGCCATTCGCCGCGGCAATATGTTGGGTTTTTTTATCGGTAGGCGTGGTGTATTGGCTTGCATTCAGCATGACGAAAAGATTCTGGCCTAGGATCGCGCAGCCGTCCTGCATATTCTTGATCGGCTCGGTCCTGCTTGTCACCGCACCCATGCAGAGCAACCTGAAGGCGGGGCAGGTCAGCGTATTTATATTCGCACTAGTAATCTACGATATGCTTTTACTCGAGAGTCCGACCGGCGTGTGGTTGGGGTTCGCGAGTGCGGTAAAGCTCGTACCGCTAATTTTTGTGCCTTATTTATTCCTCACCGGCCGACGCAGAGCGGCTGTAGTGACGTTGGCGATATTTGCGTTGCTCGAAGGTGTCTCGTTTCTTGTGATACCCGAAGCGTCGAGAACTTACTGGTCGAGTGGTGGGCCCGACACTGCAGAGATACCAGGTGTGTGGGGGTACGCCAACCAATCTATGCTGGCTGCAATACATCGCACCGGCCAAACTGGCCCTAGCCTTGCAATTTGGTGGGGTATAGCTGCCGCAGGTGTAGGAGCATTGGCGCTATTAGCGGCTTCGCGTCTTCACGGTGAGCGCTATGAAATTAAAGCGGTTGTTACGATTGGCTGTGCGAGCATCCTGATTTCGCCTATATCATGGACGCACCACGAATTCTGGCTACTTCTTGTTCCGGTGATGTTATTTACCCCGCAGACGGAGAATGCGCCTCGTTTTCGGGCTGCGTTGATCACGGTGACGTGTTTTTTTAATGTAGGTGTTGTATTGGGCGGTCTAAGTTACCTACACTGGGTTGCTTTAAATCTTCGGTTATTTATCTGTTTTGCCGTTGTAACCGCACCGTTCATTTTGCCTGGCCTTGAACGGCTTGTTAAGTGGCCACCCTCGCGCGACAACGCGGCATAGCTCCGGTTACGGGAGGTGCGGGCACAGCTGCGTAGATAGTGAAGGCGGCCTCGATCGCCTTGTTCTTCGATGGCTACCCCCCGGCGGCGACGGTGCTGCGGCGATGGTCCGGGTGCGGGCTCAAGCCGCACGTCGCTGCGCGGCTTCATTAATGGGCAACGACGGTTGGCTCTCGGTGAGATTCATCCGAGCATGTCCGAGTGGTATCTGAAGGCCAACAGCCGACGCGCAGCCCGATCCACGCTCGTCTCTGCTGACGATCTGGAGGCTTTGACGGATCTCGTGGCGCGAGGGGTATCGAAGCGCGACGACCTCGAGCGAACTGTCATGGAACAGCTGGGCTACCGGCTTGCGCTATGGAACGGCCAAGACACGAACCCCATAGCCCTTGAACTTGCTGCGGGCATGACAACCAATCGCGTGCCGAACTCGGTGCTGATTAACCTTGGCGACGTGGACGGTGACACGTTCTCCCGTGACACGTTGTCTGCTGTGATGGCAGCCTGCGTGCAAGTCTGGGAGCTGGACGAAGTCGTCCCTACGGACAGAGAGATGCGGGCTCGTCAGAGCGAAATAGATGGACCCGAACTTGGGTACATCACCTACCGCAGAGGCGTTCGACATGCCGACATGGCTGTTGGAGCGCTCACCGTGCGGAGCATCGACTCAGGTGTGTTGGTCGATATCGAGGGTGATGACGTAGATCTGTTGGCCGAGACCGATTTGGTTGCCGCGACAAAGCCACGGTTTGCAACCCTGAGGTCGGGGTGAACGGCCGCCAGATGACATGGCCGAGCTCGAAGCGGGTGCCGCTCAACGGTGTGCGATATCTGCGCGAGTGGTCCGCTATAGGAAATTAGGGCGCCGCATTGAAATTCCGGCATTGTCCATCGGTGTACGGGACTCGAAGTCCCGAACGACGCGGGCAAGCATTCGTTCGCGTTGTTCGGCCTCGGACGGCCCAGTTCCCGACCTCCGCGGCTTGTAGATGGTTGTCCAGCTCGGCGGGATCGGCGAGTCGTCGGCAGTAGGAGGACACGGGATTGCACCGTGGTCAGTCGCGCCGGCGATCCGTGCGTCCCTTGTAGGTGTTGCACGAGAGGCAGCACCACCCCAGGTTGTTGCTTACATTTCGTCCGCCTTCGATACGGGGCACGATGTGGTCGAGGCTGCCGATCCTGCGGCCGACGCCATCCCATGCGGTCGGTGCGCCGTTGATCGGGTTAGACGGGCGTCCTTCCACGGCCAGAGAGCCGCAGTAGCGGCATCGACCGCGCGCGCTCGACATCGCGAACCACACGTCCTCGGGCGTAATCAACGCTTCCGGCAGACCTGACATCAGGCGGAAGCGGTTTGCCACCTTCATCCGGCGCATGCACATCCGGCGTAGCTCGGCCGAATCGGTGAGGTCGACGAACTCCGACCAGCTCCGGAACGCGGGCTCACGCACCATGGAGCCGAGGGTAGCGATCCACTTCGAGGTCCGTTTCCCGCGCGTGGTGATCTGCACGCTTCGGCTTCGAGAGAGCAGCTACAAAAGAGTGATCTTCCCGCGCGACGAGAGTATGGCGTCGATCGGGGGATGCACGTCCATACCGGACCTGCGCTCACTCGTAAGCGGCGAAGGGATCTCGCCCCACGCCATCGCGAGGATGCGGGCTCCACGAGGCGCGATCGACGGGTCACTACGACCGCCGCCCGCGCAGCGGCTCAAGTCGACGCTGGCCCAGCCCGACAGGAAACGCGCTCCGCGCTGCGCATGGCACAGAGCTGGCTGGCCGTCATCACCGCGTCGCCCCCAACTGCGGTCATCCGGTGGATCACCGGCTCGGCTCCGGCGGTTCGACACCGTGCTCAGGCTGCGGCGGCTGCGACTGGTCGACCTCGAGCGCAGCGCCGCCGGCCCGAGCCTGGCGGGCCGCTTCGATAACCTCCGCACCCGATCGGGTGAACTGCCAGCCCGCCGGCCGCGGCGGGTTGGCGACCGCACTGAGGGCGCGTGCGGTGGCCTCGACGGCGCGCCGCTGCGCCGCGGTGGCCTCCTGCTGCGTGGCGATCGTGCGCGCGATCTGGGCCGCCAGCTCGACCGCCTGCACGAGCAGTGCCTGCACCACAGCGTGCGTCGGGGCGTCGGCCAACTGTGCTGCCATCAGCACCCGCGCCGCGCCACCGAGCAGCACCGACAGCTCGCCCGGTCCGTCGCTCAGCCGGGCCTGTTGCGGTGCCGTCCAGGTCGCCGAAGGCCGTTGCGATACCGCCTCGTCGACGTCGACCACCCGCAGGTGCGCGGCGTCGCCCGGGGCCACCTCCACGCCCAGGGTGGTCGCCGTTGGCGTGGCACGGTTGATCGCCTGCCACGCCTTGATCAACTCGCGGCGGGTCCGGTCGTCAGTCGTCGCGCTGGCGGCCGCGGCCACCACGCCCGCGGATTCGCTGGCGGCGATGTACCACGAGAAGCGGTCCTCAGGTGGAACCTTCTGCAGCCGGCTGGCGGCCTGCCGCATGGCATCCGCCGCGCCGGCCAAATTCTCCGGGGCTGCGCGCCGGCGACGCTCAGCGTCAGAGAACCACGCCGTAGCCGCGGACTTGCGCTGCTCCTCGGTCTGGCCCCACTTGGTGCGCAGCGCCGGTAACCGCAGGTCCTTACCGAGCCGCCCGCCCCCATACCAGACGAGCCGCCCGCCGGCGACTCGCTCGGCCACCGAGTAGCCGGTGATGACGCTAGGCCGGTCCTTCTCCTGCCGCGGCCGAGGAAACAGGCCCTCACCTCGCAACCGCTCAACGAACTCACCCTCCGAGCGCGCGCCCGCGGCGACCGCCCGAACGATGGTCGCCACCCGGTGCTGCCCCAGGTCGCTGACGTTGCCCACCTCGCCGGAGCGCAGCTGCTCAACCTCGCGGCGGGACAGGCTGCGGCCCTCGCCCATCCCGGCCGGGGATGTCGCGGTCAGCCCGAACTCTTCCTCGAGCTCCACGCACGCCTCGCGCTGACGCATCCGGTCGAACGCCAGCTTGTGTACCCGGCCATCGTCGGCGCGGATCAGGTTCGCCACGACGTGGATATGGTCGTTGCCGTTGGTCGAGGTGCCGTGATTGATCGCGACCCACTGGACCTGCTCGTCGAAGCCGAGCTTGTCGGCGAACCGCTGCGCCGCGTGCTGCCAGCGGTCATCGCTGAGCTGCCCGTCGCCCGTCGGCACCGACACGACCAAGTGGTAGACGTAGCCGGCCCTGGTCTTGTCGCCGTGCACGACGACCGGCTCGTCCAGCTCCGCGATCAGCTGAGCCAGGGTCGCGCCGTCGGGCTCTGCCGTGCCCAGCCAGGTCGGGTCCGACGCGGCCACGATCCGCTGGTTCGTGTGCTCCTCCGCCCGGCCGGGCCCGAACAGGTAGCGGACCAGGCCGCCCATGCGGTCGCCGCGCAGCGACTTCGCGATCACCGGCTGCCGCCCGTCACGACGGCCGAGACCTCGGCGATCGCGTCGTCGACACGCGCCATCACCCGCTCCACCGCGGCCATCACTGCCGGCAGCGCCGCGTCGACCTCGCCCGTGCTGTGCAGCTTCGCCGTGAGCTGGTTGAGGTTGTTCGCAACGCCGGCAAGCACCCTCCGCGCGCCCCTGGCGTTGATGAGCGCAGCCTTGGCGTCGCCGGCGGCGACACCCTCGGGCCGCAGCCCGGACAGCGCCAGGTACGACGGGACAGTCAGTCCGGCCCCGATTGCCCGAGCTGACACCGACTGATACTCGGCCTCGGTGAGCTTCACGTTCACCCGGACCTGGCGCCCGCCGGGCACCCGGGTCCTGCGCGCCTTGATCGCCACGACCAGCCTGCCCTTCCGCCTCGACGTCCTCTGCCCAGCGCAGCGCCCGGACCTGTGGTCAGGCCCATGACCGCCGCTGGTTCGCGTCGGTCACCCGCCATCAGGGCACCTGATGGCACTTCTTGCTCCGTGATATACGAAATAAAGCGTATATCACGGAAGTGTTGTTGGCCAATACCAACTGCGGCCCTTCGGGCCGAAAGATGCATCGACGCAGCGCAGCGGCGGTCGATTGTCGAGTTAGCGCGTGAGGCTCCTGCCCACTCGATGTCGGGGACGGTCCGCTCCGCCCGACCGCTGTCAAGGACCCTTCGCGTCTCGCGGGAGGCGCCTACGGCGTCCCCTTGATAGCGGTCGGGCTCGACTGATATGTCGTGCCGTTTGTCAAGGGGCAGGGTGAGGCGCCCGCGGGATTGCGGTCCCGCGGGCGCCTCGGCTTCGTTGCTGCGTCTGTGCGGTGAGCGTGTCGTTGGCGACGCGCGGTCAGACTGATATTCGCGGGTTGGGTACCGCAGGACGGGCTGTTCGGCAGGAGCTTGGCCGCGGGTCTAATGTCGAGCGTCACCGACCCGTGGGTCGGCTGCTCATAGTCGGGACGCGGGTCGCTCCACGCGCTGCTACCACCGTCTGCTGCGACGAAGCGGTCGTGGGGCGGTTAGTCCATGATGGCCAGGGACCAGCACCAGCTGGCGAGTTCGCGGGCGATGGCGACGTTCGCGATCACCGGTCGCTTCTTGCGCAGGTTGAACGTGACCCAGCGTTCATGCAGTCGCCTGTTCCCGGCGTCGCCGCGCTGGCGGGCCGGTGCGGGGGCGAGCTCCCACCGGTCGCGCATCGTCTTGCCGGGCCGGTAGGCCGCGCGGTGGTGCCAGGCGGCCTCAACGAGCAGCCGGCGGGCGTGACTGTTGCCGGTCTTGGTGATTGAGCCTTGGACCCGGGAGGCGCCGGAGGAGTGCTCGCTGGGTACGAGCCCGACGAAGGAGCCGATGCTGTTGCCGGTGAAGCGGTGCCAGTCGCCGATCTCGACCGCGAGGCCGAACGCGGTCAACGTAGACACGCCCCGCAGGCACGCCAGGCGGTGCACTACCGGGGTGAACTCGCTGTCCGAGGCCAGCTCGGCGATCGCGGTGTCCAGGCGATTCCGGCGGGCCTTGACCGAGAGCACGGCCTCGTAGTCGGACTCGAACGCCATCGTGGTTGCCGTGTTCTCGAAGCGCTGCTGACGCAGCCATCGATCATGGGCGTCGGTCCAGGCGTCCCGCCCGAGTAGACGATGCCTTGACGCAGCAGCAGTTTCGACAGCCGGTGCCGGGCCCGCATCAGATCACCCCGGGCGTCCTCCCGGGCCCGGACCAGATCCCGTGCCGATTCCTGCTCGACGCTGGGGACCGCGACCGCGGTGACCTCGCCCAGGCGCAGCAGCCGGGCCAGATGCACCGCGTCCTTGGCGTCGGTCTTCACCCGATCACCCGAGGGGCGTTGCAGCTTCGACGGCGCCGCCACCACGCACCGCACCCCGGCCGCGGTCAGCGTCCGATACAACCCGAACCCGGTCGGCCCGGCCTCATAGGTCACCGCCACCGGGCCGTCCAGCTGCTCGATCCATGACCGGATCTGATCATGCGACGGCGTCAACTTGGCCTGCCGCACTTCGCCTGTCACGCCGTCGATCGCCGCCGCGGCAACAGATCGGGCATGGACATCCAAACCAACACTCGTACGCTCATCAAGCACCGGGGCCTCCCACGCATGTCGGATAGGCCGAGCAGGCAGCCCCTGCCCGACAACCCACGAGATTGCGTGAGCGAGGCCCCGGCCCGCAACCACTCACCGAGCAGTCACGTCATACCGTCTAATCGGCAGCTATCGGATGGACTAATGAGAAATCGATGGCAACTGGGCCGGACAACTGGTTAGGCGGCGGGTCCCAGGGTGACCTTGTAGCCGAGGGCTTCGAGGTGGCGGACGTGGCTGCGTCTGCCGAATTCGGTTCCGAGGCGGGTGTCGTAGAAGGTGGCGCCGAGGTCGTGGAACTGGGCGTCGGATAGCAGTTTCCACACGATGGTGAGGATGGAGCGTCCGACTGCAACGACGCGACCACGCACAGATGATCACCGAAGTGGACACCGTCGATCATCAACGCCACAGGTCCAGCTCACCCACGGCGCGGCAAGTAGCTCGCCCAGCGCGGTCTCGGTCGCGGCGACGAAGCGCCGCGACACTGCGAACTTGCTCGTCGAACGGGCCACCGCCTCGACCTGGCTGGTCTCGCACTTGTCCAGATTTCAACTTGGCAGTCTTTGATCTCCGGGCTAACCTCGGCCGGCGCTCACGCTGGTTGACAGCGGAGCTCCCTGGCTCCCCCCAAGCCCGTTGGAAGGTTCCCCCCCGCCATGTCGCGTTTCGCCATGCCCGCACGTTCTCGCACGCGTGGTTCCCGGTTGACAGCGCTGTCCGCGGCGGCGGCGGTGGCGTTCTCGCTGGTGACGGGTGTGATGTTCGCGGGCGCCGAGCATGGGGCGCCGGCGTTGGCGGATGCGTCGACGGGTACGGGTGGGGTGTTCGTGGCCACGCAGGGTCGGGTGTTGGACACCCGCGCGGGGTACGGGACCGGGGGGTATACGACGCCGATGTCGGCGGGGGTGTGGCGCTCGGTCCCGGTTGATGGGGTGGCGGGGGTGCCGTCCTCGGGGGTGAGCGCGGTGCAGGTCGCGGTCAGCGCGTTGGCGCCGATCACCACGACGGGCACGGTCAGCCTGTCCGCGGACCTGGCCACCCCGAAGGGTGGCACGGCGTTGGATTACGGGTCGGTGTCCGGTGCGGTGTC
Source organism: uncultured Jatrophihabitantaceae bacterium (assembly GCA_964252015.1). Taxonomy (GTDB): domain Bacteria; phylum Actinomycetota; class Actinomycetes; order Mycobacteriales; family Jatrophihabitantaceae; genus CAXSBR01. The sequence continues at coordinate 93,425 of CAXULW010000008.1, forward strand.
GAACACGGCGATCGTGGCGGTCGGCTCGGACGGCAAGATCAAGGTCGAGGCGACCTCGGCGGTCAACGTGGCCCTGGACGTGCAGGGCTACTACACCTCCGGTGACACCGCCGACGGCGGGTATGTGTCGGTGACCCCGACCCGCACCGTCGACACCCGCTACGGCACCGGCCTGCCCCACGCCACCCTCGGTGGCGGCAGCACCAGCACCATCCAGGTCACCGGGACCGCGGCGGTGCCGGCAACGGCGACGGCGGTGTTCGTCAACTTCGCCGTGCTCAACCGCACCGCGAACGGCGGGTACCTGACCGCCTACAACCCGGACTCGTCCCGCCCGAACATCGGCCTAGACTTCACCGGCACCGTCGCGACATCGCTGGGCACGACGGTCCCGTTGAGCGCCGCCGGGACGATGACCGTCTACCTGGCCGGGTCCTCGGCGGTCGACCTGACCGTCGACGTGATCGGCTACTTCTCCGGCACAACCACGACCGGTGCGTTCACCCCAGCCACCGCCCGCGTGGCGACGAACATCACCTTGGCCGGCACGTCGGTCACCGACGTGCGCGTCACCGGCGTCGCCGGTGTCCCGTTGGAAGGCGCGGGCATCTCGGCGGTGGCGATGAACGTCCAGGAGACCCAGACCGGCACGGCGGGTGGGTATCTGCGGGTGTGGAACCCGGACCAGGCCGAACCCGCGACCGCATCACTAAGCCTGGACGGCGCCCCGTCCTCGGTGTCGAACTTCGTCACCATGCAGGTCGGCTCCAGCGGCGACGTGAACGTGCGCAACTCCAGCACTGACGCGGTGAAGTTGACCGTTGACGTCCAAGGTTGGTACACCAACCTCGGCTCGGCGATCCCGGCCGGTCAGGACACCACCCAGCAGAGGATTATCCTGCAGGGCACCGCCACCGGCGGCGGGAACTGGGTCACGTATAAGTACCGCGTCGGTGCCGTGCCTGGCACCACGTTCGCGAAAGTACCCACCACCGATGTGACCGTTCCGGGAACGAGCACCCACCCCTCCGCGTGGCCGGTGTCGCGCAGTGGTAGCACCCAGCCTTTCGACCCCTACACCTGGGACCTCGGCGGCACCCTGGCCTCGACGGCGGATGCGCTGGTCCAGGTCGAGGCCTGCTTCGGCACCTCCTCGACAGATCCGAACCCGGCGTGCACGATGCCCTCGAACGTGACGTACTCCCAGGCCTCGTTCGGCGCCTCCTTCGCCACCGACCAGGTCGGGCCCGGCACCGTCTCACTGCTGACCGGCGACTACGAACTCTCGGCGACCGACGTCAATGTCGCCTCGTATCAAGGTCCGCTGTCGATCGGTCGTACCGCGACCACGCTGCACCCGGCCGCGGCCAGCACGGCCGCGTCGGGGGTGTTCGGGCCGGGGTGGACCGCGGACGTGTCCGGACCACATGACGGCGACGCGGACCTGGCCGTCAACGACCAGACCGCGTCGGGGTATCTGATCTTCAACGGCGTGGACGGTTCGCCGGGTGTGTATCAGGCGACCAGCTCGCTGTCGTCGTACCCGATCAGCTTCGTCGGTGTCGGTGACGCCGCCGCGGACGGATCAACCGTGACCAAGGTGTCGGCGTCGAAGATCACGATGGCCGACCAGGACGGCACGGTCACCACGTGGACGAAGCCGAGCTCCGGACCCTGGCAAGCCACCTCAGTGCAGGAGGCGAGTTCCAATTCCACCAGCACATATACCTACAACTCCGCGGGTTTGGTAACCCAGATCCTCGCGCCGGTGCCATCCGGGGTCAGCTGCACGTCACCGTCGACGACCCAGGGCTGCCGCTCACTCACCCTGGCCTACACGACGGTGGGCAGCGCCACCCGGCTGGCGTCGGTCAGCCTGGTCGCCTACGACCCGGTCGCGGTCGCGATGTCAACGACGGAACTTGAGGACTACTCCTATGACTCCTCGGGTCGGTTGTCCGCGGCGTGGGACCACCGGATCAACCCGAATCTGAAAACCATCTACACCTATAACTCCACCAACGCCCTAGCCACCATGACCCCCCCGGGCTTGGCCGCCTGGTCGTTCGGGTACGACTCAACGGGGCGGCTCAGCACCGTGTCCCGCCCCGACGCCGCCAACGCGGCCATAGCGACGAGCACCGTCGTCTACGGCGGCGGTAGTTCCTCCATTACCGGCTCCGGCGCGCCGGTCGAGATGGGCGCCTCGGCCACCGGCACCTGGGACGAGACCGCCGACCTGCCCGCCACGGCCACGGCCGTATTCGACCCGAACCGCGTCCCGGCCGGCACCACGTTCAGCACCGTCGGCTCCTCGGACTGGCCCTACGCGACGCTGCACTACCTCGACGCCAACGGGCGGGAGGTCAACACCGCCCAATACGGCGCTGGCGCCTGGCAGATCTCGGCCGCACAGTTCGACAGCAACGGCAACGACATCTGGGACCTCACCCCCCGAAACCGCGCCCAGGCACTCACCCCGACCAGCTTCACCGACCCCGCCGCCGCAGCACTGACCAACAGCTTCGACCGGGCCGACCTGCTCGCCTCCACGACTGTGTTCGACCCGCTCAACCCCTCCGACGACACCGACGACTACGGCCCGATCCACCCCGTCACCCTGACCAGCGGAACGGTCGTCGACGCCGATGACCACACCAGCACCACCTACGACGAAGGGTCCCCCGGCGGCGCGTTCTACGGCCTGCCCACAACAATCACCATGTCGGCCTACACCCTGGACGGTGTCGACCACGACCCGGTCATCACCCACAAGGGCTACGCCGCGCTTGTCTCGGGCGATACGACCGGATGGTCCTTATACCAGCCGACGACCAGCACGGTCCAGATGGGATCCTCGCCGTCCAGTTCGGACTTGGTCACCGCCACCCGTTACAACGCTGCTGGTCAGGTCACCGAAACCCGGCTCCCCGGCGCGGCCACGGACGGCAACAACAACGCCACCGACGCCCGCACCACCGTCACCCGTTACTACGCCTCAGGCACAAGCGGCACCTGCGTCAACAACGCCCTCGCCGGACTGCCCTGCAGCATCGGCCCAGCAGTACAGCCGGCCAGCGGCAACCCACTGGCGGTGAAAACGTTCACCTACGACGTGTTCGACAACCCGTTGACCTTGATTGAGACTGCCGGCTCCACGGTGCGGACAACCGCGACCACCTATGACGCGGGCGAACGCATCAGCAGCAAAGCCGTAGCGGTCAGTCCTATCGCGGCCGGCGGAACAGCCCTACCCGCCGTGTCCTACGGCTATGGGTCCTCCACGGGCCTGCCGACGACGGTGTCCACGACCAGCAGCGGCACGACCACCACCCTGACCACTGGCTACGACACCCTCGGCCGTACCACGTCCTACACCGACGCCACCGGCACCACGTCCACAAGCAGTTACGACATTGATGGGCAAGTCACCGCCAGCTTCGACGGACAACTCACGACGACATACACCTATGACACCAGCACCGAGCACCGCGGGATGGTCACCGGCGAGAACATCGGCGTCACCGGCGCACCCTCAACCTTCACCGCCAACTACGACGCCGACGGCACCCTCGCCTCGGAGACCTACCCCTCCGGACTGACCGCCACCACCAGCCACGACAACGCCGACAACACGACGGCCTTGACCTACACCCAATCCGGCTCGACGTGGATGACATTCACCGCCAGTTACGACGGCGAAGACCGCATCATCGGGCAATCCAGCCCTCAATCCTCACAAAACTTCACCTACGACCCCGACGACCGACTCACCACGGTCCAAGACACCTACAGCTCCTCCTGCACCACCCGGACTTACGGCTTCAACGCCGCCTCCGACCGAACCAGCCTGCAGTCCTACCCCGCCAATGCCGGCGGCAACTGCACCACCAGCACCACACCCACGGGGACCACAAGCAGCTACGACCAAGCCGACCGACTCACCAACACCGGCTACACCTACGACACCCTCGGCCGCACCCAAACCGTCCCCGCCGCAGACGCCCAACGCATCGGCAGCCACACCGGCACCACCGGCACGCTCACCATCGGCTACGACAGCAACGACATGGTCTCCACCGAAAGCCAAGGCGCCGCCGCGCTCACCTTCAACCTCGACCCCGACCAGAACCGCACCGCCTCTACCAGCGACGGGACCAGCACCACCACGAACCACTACGCCGATGACACCGACAATCCAACATGGACGGCAACGGGCACATCATGGCTCGACGACGTTACTGGCCCAGAGGGCGACTTCACCGCTACCGTGGATCAAGGCGGCACCGTTACCCTCGAACTGCCTGATTTGCATGACGGCATCGTTGCGACCGCACCTGACATTACAACCGCCACCGGTGTTGCCACCTATGGCGAGACGACCGAATACGGGTTATCTCGAAACCCGCCGACGGCGGCGACCAATTATGGTTGGCTGGGCGCCGACCAGAGGTCCGCCAACAACCTCGGCGGGCTCGTGACGGCGGGGGCACGGTTATACAACTCGTCCACGGGCCGGTTCCTATCTCTAGATCCCATTCCAGGCGGGAATTTCAATCCGTACGTTTATCCTCTCGACCCCATAAATCAGCAAGACGTCAGCGGCAAGTGGACATTAATCGATATACATAAAACCTTCCACTTTTCCTGGGCATTCCTACTAGGAGGCGATACCCCAGGCGAACAGGCGTCCCATGCCATCTATGGTTGGATTACCAATGGCTTGAAAGACGTTGGTCTCGGCTCGGGAATTATTGGAAGTTTCATACATATAACGAACGTCATAAACAACTTTGCCGAGCACAACTTCCTAGTATCAAACGGCATCGAATTTACTATAGGGTTCAAAGTCTACTTCAAGCATTGGTATAGCCTGAAACCATCTTTCAAGAGTCACTTCGTTGCGCCGCACCTCTATTAGTCTCGGACAGTTGCGTCACGCGAGTTGCGGCCCAAGATTTCCTGGACGAACCGCGCACCATTCGACTACTGTGCACGTATGAGTTCATTCCAAGCCTACCCGCCAGAGCTTATCGACCGAATCATCGTCGCCATTCGAGGACCCTTGCCGGAGGGGTTCTTAATAGAACAACCGCGTCCAGGTGTTTTAAGCTTCACGATCGATGAGAAGTTGGCACACTCTGCCGGGTTGCGGCGAGTACCGCTAATACCGGCCTGCGCTCAAGCTGGCGCAACCAAACGAAGTGGAATGACACCTCATACGATTGCGCTTTCCGTAGCGTTAATACTTAAGGTCATAATTATCCAATCGCAACAGACTGGAGCGGTGCGGGCAAAAGAGGATTGCAAGAAGGCAGTGGGGTGGGCGGAAGTTCGGGATAATCAGGTTTTTCCTTGGATCGAATTTTCTGCGACAGATCGAATTGACTTTCCGCCAATCAGCCTTGACGGTATCGACTTTGCGCCGCCAAGGGTCCCCATGCTTGGCTGGCCTAGTCATCGTGCAGCGCCACTGTCAGGTCCGGTAACCGCCAGCCGACGTAGAAAATAGCCCGGATCTACTGTCGGATCGCGAGTCGATCAGGTCTATTGATGCGCAGCGCGACGGAGTCAGCCGCATGGTCACTGAAGCCGAGACCTCGGCGGGTCGCCGCCGCACGGATCTAGACGGTGGCCGCGCCCGGGAAAGGTAGGCGTCGGGGGTTCCACGCACACATCGAGGCGATCGACACGACCCACCACCTCCGCGACCGGAACCACCGATGGGTGGGCGTAGTCGCATGACCTGTGTGGTTCGGGTCGGGCCAGGGTCGGGGTCGGGGCGAAGCCTGATCACGGGTGACGCGCAGCGGCCTTGCTGGGCGGGCGCCCCGGCGGATACTTCTACACCCATCGGAGGGGTATCAGTCGCTGACCGATGGCCAGCGCAGTAGCCGGGGGTTTCGCGTCGACGCGGCCGCACCGGTGTTGGTGCGGTACTTGCCGGCGAGGGTCTTGGTGCGGGCGGTGCAGACGAGGATCGCGTCGTCGCGGGCAACGTCGGCCGCGATCGCGCGGACAAGGTCGAACCCGTCGCCGGTGCCGCGGCGTCCGCCGCCGGTGGCGGGCCAAGCGGCAAGCTCGGTGAACAGGACCGGTCGCCGTCCGGTCTCCTCGGTCGTGGTGGCCATCCAGCGGCGCAGCCCGTGGCCTTGGCAGTGCTGCACAAGCGAGGGGAAGGCGTAGGTGACCATTGGCAGAAAGATCAACAGCCCGTACCAGACGATGACGACCACACCGGCGGCCGCGCTCGGAGCGAGTACGGCGAGGATCGGGACGGGCCCGAGGATGAGCACACTGAAGAGCAGCGCCGCGGCGACGAACAGCACCTGGCGGCCTCGTGGCCGGCGCGGCAGGCCGGCTGCGGTCGGCAGCTGCGCCAGCTGCGTCGAGGCGGCGCCGAGTGAGACGACAAGCTCGGGGCGCCGCACTATCGGGGTACTGGTGAGCACCCACATGAGCGGCAGGTCGAGGTAGGCCAGCCACCAGCGGAGCATGCGCAGGTTGCTGTAGGCCAGCGCGGTACGGGTGATGATCCCGGCGATCTGCCCTAGCGACGTGCAGCCGTACATCGCACTGAAGGGTGCGGCGGAACCGTGGTCAGGCTGTAGGTCAGGTTCCCCGATCGCCGCGGCGCGGTGGTCAGGGTGTAAGTCAGGCTGGCCGGTCAGGGGTGTATCGCGATCGCGACGAGGGCTGCGGTGATCAGAAACGGGCCCAGCGGAAGCGGGTCGCGGCGCCCGGCTACGAGCAGGCCCGCGGCCGCGACGCCCGCGGTGAGGAAGCCGAGGGCGAGGCCGGCGACCATTGTCGGCCAGCTGCGCCAGGCGAGGTAGCCGGCGAGCACCCCGGCGAGCTTGACGTCGCCGAGGCCGACGCTGCGAGGTGAGGCCAGCGCGGCGAGATAGAGCACCGCGAACACCGCGGCGCCGCCGCCTGCCGCTCGTGCGAGGTCGTCCCAGCGGTGGTCGATGCCGGCGGCGGCGATCAGCAGCACGATGCCGGCGCCGGCGGCGGCCAGCAGGATCTTGTTGGGCAGTCGGTGTTGTTCGGCGTCGACGAGCGCGAGGACCGTGCCAGCGAGGGCGAGCGTGAGGTACGCCAGCCAGTCCGCGTGCTCGCCGGCGCCGGCACCGGCGAGACCCGCAAGCACGACGGCGACGGCGGCGGTCAGGACGGTGCGCCGGAGGGTCGTCGTGCGGGGTCGCCACCAGCTCGCCGAGCCGGTGGCGCTGTGCGCAGCAGCGGGCACGGTGAGGCCGGCGAGGTACGGCGCTGCGAGCAGGCCGGCAGCGGCCGCCGTGGCGGCCGCCAGCATCGGCATCGTCATGTGCTCATTCCTCCGGTGTTCAGGATCGCACCGGTTGCGGCGGTGCTGCGCTCGCCACGCAACCAGGCCAGCTGCGCGTGTACTTGCTGGTCTCGGTCCAGGCCGCGGGCGAGCCACGCCGCTTCGGTGGACGGGCAGGGCCACGGCAGGCCGTGGGCGCAGAGGTCCCAGCCCTCGGTGACGTCCGGGATGGGACACGGCGTGAGCCGTTGAGCGATCTGCTGCAGCCGCCGCTCGAGGTCTACGGCGGACCGGTCCGCAGCGCTGCCGGCCGCGGTGTGGAAGGCGGTCATCAGAGCGTCGCTCCTGCTATCGCTCGAGCCGGCTCGACGAGCGGGGCAATGACCGCGAGGACCTCGCCTGCGGCTTCGAGCTTGCCGGCGGTGTCGTCGGCCTGGTCGTCGGTGCCGAAGGGGCCGACGAGGAAGTGGGCGGCTTCGGTGTGGGCGGTGGCGAATGTCGTGCAGTGGATGATCCACATGATCGGTGACCTCGGTTCGCTCGGGTGCGATGGGGGGAGAGGCCGCCCTGTTTCGGGCGGCCCCTCCCGCGTCGCGGGTCAGCTGGCGCTGACGGTCTCGGGAGTGCGGACGGGCGTGTACTTGGTCGACAGGCCGTGGTGGTCGGCGCTGATTCGGCGCCGCTGCCGGGTGGCGCCCTCGTTGTCGCGGTACTCCTCGACGTAGAGGTCGCCGGTGACCAGGAGCCGGGTGCCCTTGGCGGCGCTGGCCGCGAAGTGGATGGCCTGCTCCCCGGACACGGTGACCTCGTAGAAGGTCTTGCCGGTGTCCTCCCAGCTGTCGGTCTCGGCGTTGTAGCGGCGGTCGTTGACCGCGACGGTCACGTTGGAGATGGCGACGGGCTGGCCGGTTCGCTTGCTGGTGAACTCGCGCAGGGTGGCGTCGTTGGTGGCGTTGCCCTCGATGACGATGAAGCTCATGACGGTGGTCCTTTCGGTCGGTGCCTCCCGGGCTGTCCGGGTTGGCGGTCGATGGAGTTGGAGTCCCAGCGGGAGAGGGTTCTTCGGGTCGGTGTGCCTTTCGGCTGACCCCTTGCGTTTACCTCCCCCGCCGGGCAAGGAGAGAGAAGGGGCCGTACACAGCGGCCGGAGCGCAAGGTGGAGCGCCCGCAGCGCAGCGAGGACGAACGACCTTGCACGCAGGTCGCGCGGCCCAGACTCGAATGCCCGGTGTGGGGTGGGGACCGCGACCAGGTGTCGAGCGTGGCAGCGGCCAATCGGGCCTCGCGCGTGAGACTCCCGCAGCGTGCGCCGGTGCGGGTGGCGACGTTAGGAACGCTTGGCGTGAGCCTCGTATGGCTGGGCGTGTAAAACGCGACCGGCGCTGGCGTGGGCCAGCAGCTATCTCACCTCCTCCAGTGGGCCTCTCCGCACTGGACGTGCGGGACAGACCACCGGAAGTGACATGCGCGCCGAGATCTCCGCGCGCCCGCCGGTGGGGCTCAGTGATGAGTGCGCTCCGAATGTCCGCTCGACAGGCAAGCCGGTCTGGCGGCCTGCGCGACAGGTGTCGGGCGGGTCAGTTAGCGGCCGACTCGCCGGCCGGGGGGCAGCTCGACGTCCTCTCCTCCGGTCATGTCGCCGTGCTGCCGCTCGTACTGGTCGACGTAGTCGCGCAGCAGGTGGCGTCCGAACTCGCTCCACCCCTCGATGCCGTCGGGGCTGTGGAGCTGGTGCCTGTAGATCGCTCGCAGCGCGTAGTAGACGTCGTCGTCGAGGCCGCGGACGATAAATTTCGGCTTGGCGTCGTAGGCGGCCCGCGCGGCCAGCTGGGCCTCGCTGACGGGTTGCGCCACGCGCCGGCGCCGCCCGGACCCGCCACGTTCGGCACCATCGGATCCGATAGCACCTGATGTGTCCGATTGGCGCGGGGTGGTTTCGGCCGGCGCTGCGGGTGTGGCCGGGTTGGGGGCCACGTAGGTGCCGTGGTCGCCGCGCTTGGATCCAGTGCGGCGGCGTACCTCCATCGGCTGCGGGCTGCTGGTCATCGGTGCGCCTCCTCGAGCGGTGATGCGGTTCGGGCGGGATCGGTGGGCTCGGGCACCTTGGGGTCCAGGGCCCGGGCGATCTGCTGGTAGAAGCCGAGCAGTCGTCGCGCGGCCGGGTGGTTGACGTCGGCGACGTCGGCGCCGGCGTCCGTGGTGCGCATGACCGTGGTCCAGCGCGGCACGACGGTGGGCATAACGACCACCGGCGGATCGCCGCCGGTGAGTTGCTGGCGGATCTCGACCGCTCGGCGAACGTGGATCTCCTCGTTCTTGTCGTACTTGTTGATCAGCACCCCGGCGACCGAGAGCAGCGGGTTGAGCTGCTCGCGGATCGAGTCGATGGTGTCGAGCAGCTTGCCGACACCCCGCCCTGAGTACAGCTCCGGTTCGGTGATGATGAGGACCTGGTGGGCTGCCACCAGGGCGTTGACGGTGAGCAGGCTCAGTGACGGTGGGCAGTCGACGAGGATGTCGTCGTAGTCCTCGGCGACGTCGCCGAGGGCTTTGGCCAGACGGCGTTCCCGGCCAACGCCGGCGATCACGAGGTCGTTGGCCAGCAGGGCCAGGTCGTCGTTGGCCGGCATCACGTCGATGTGCTCGACGTCGCTGCTGGTGATGGCGGCGGTCAGCGTGGTGTGGGCGTTGGTGCCGATCACGTCGTAGAGGCTGGCCAGCTCCTCGCCCTTGGCGCCGAGGAAGTGGAAGGTGAGCGCGCCCTGCTCATCGATGTCGACGAGCAGCACCCGGCGGCCGACGCGGGCGAGCGCGCGGCCGAGGTTGATGGTGGTCGTCGTCTTGCCGACGCCACCTTTCTGGTTGACCACGGCGGTGATCTGCATCCGGGACCCCTTGACGGGTGGTATCGGTGTCATCGGAATCATAAGGTCCTATCGGTTCTGATACGCCCAGGCCGGGCGGCGTGTCGAGTGGTCGGTTTTGCAGGTGCGCCGGCCTCTGTCGCCGGCGGTGACGTGGGGGGATCAGAGCGCGCGCCCGGGCCGGCCTCTGTCGCCAGGCCCGGGCGCGCGGAACCGTCAGGCCGCGTTTACCTCCTCCCCCGTGCCGGCCGTGCTGGTGTCGGCGTCGTTCTCGTCGGTGTCGTCCTCGTCCAGGCCGAGGGCGGCGGCGATGGTGTTGACCGCCCGCAGAACGTTGGTGGCGGCCGCGGTGAAGACGTCGCGGTCCGCGCGAGCCCAGCCCGCGACGTAACTGACCGAGCTCGCGTCGGCGTCCATGCCGAGCAGCCCGGCGAGCACGTAGGCGGTGGACTCGGCCTCGGTCTCGCACACGCCGCGGTGCGCGACGTACTCGGCGTCGTCCTCGTGCAGCAGGGCGTGCGCGGTCTCGTGCAGCAGCACCATCAGCCGGGCGGCGGGCTCAAGGTTGGCCTCGGTGGCAACGATGTGGCGGCGGTGGTCGGTGTAGCCCTCCATCGTTCCGGCCAGCGGCAGCTCCCGCACGCTCCAGCCGTCGCCCTCGAGCCATCGGATGAGCCGGTCGAGCATCCCGGCCGGGCCGTCGCCGGTTGGCAGCTCGTAGTCGAGGCTGGGCACCGGGTCGCCGTCGGTCTGGGACACGTCGAACACGCTCAGCACTGGGAAGCGGGCGATGCGGTCCTCGACCTCCTCGCCGGTGGTCGGGTCGGTCTTGGTGACCTTCTTGGTGGAGTAGCCGAGGATCTTGATTGCCTTCTCGCCCTTGCGGACCTGGCGGCCGAGCTGCTGCCACTTGCGGAACCCCGCGACGCGGGTCGCGTGCGGGCATTGCATCGCTATGAGCATCAGGTTGTTGAAGCTGTAGCGGCGGAATGCCGTCATGAACTGCAGGTAGGCGATCCACTCGGCGGAGTCGGCCAGCGTCGCGACCTTCTCCCCCAGGCTGTCCAGCAGCGCTTGCCGCTCGGCCTGGCGTTGCTCTGGGCTCTTGCGCTGGTGTCCCCCGCGCGTCGTCGTCCGTGCCATCTGTCCGGTCCTCTCTTGTCGGTATCGGGTGCTATCGGTGCTGATATGGCTGGTGGGTTGTGGTGCCCCCGCATTTCCCTCCCACCACCTGGCGCAGTGGCTCATCGGCCCAGGTCCGGGGCGGGCGGCAAGGGCCGGGCGCAGCCTGGTCACGGGTGACGTGGAGCGTGAGCGGAGCGCCCTTGTCGCTCGACCCGGCCGGCCGACACTGAGACGCCAGGTGGGGGAGGGATGCGCGCCGGGTGGCGCAGCCTGCGAGCCGGCCGGGGCGGTGAATCGGTGCGTAGCTCGTGCTGGCTCGCGCTGCGGCTCGGTATCGGGTGTTGTCGGTTCCGATTTGGTGGGGCCGGTCGGACGGACCGGCCCCACCCGGAGGGCCTACGTGCGTTTGCCCTTCTTGCTCGGTCCGGCCAGGGCCTCGACCTCGGCCAGCGGGTAGCCGTTGTCGGCGAGCCAGCCGAAGTAGCGGCGGTCGGCGCTCATGGGGGAGCGCCAGGTGTCGACCCGCGTGCCGTCCTCGTACGCGGCCAGTACGACGACCAGGGCGATCAGCAGCGCGCGGGCGTCGGTGGCCTCGGCTGCCGCCTGCTCGATTGCCTCACGGCTGCCCAGCCCGAGCAGGTCGGCCGCGAGCGGGACGGAGGACTCCATGGCCTTGCGGACGAAGACGCTGTCCGTGGTCAGGGCGGTGGTGACCAGCGCGGCCGCGCCCTTGGGTGCGGTCTTGCGTGCTGCTAGTGCCCGCAGCCAGTCGCGCCGGATGGGTTCGGCCTCGCGCCACGCCTTGTTGTTGGCCAGGGTCGTTCTCCGCTGCTGTCGCGCGGCCTCCTGCGCGGCCTCTTGCGCGGCCTCGTCGGTCTCGCCAGCGGCGGTGCCGGTGGGCGCGCGGCGGTCGCCGTAGCGGCTTTGGTGCCCGAACTCGGCGGGGTTGGTGCACGCGTAGACGGCGATCCAGGTGAGCTGCCACCCGTCGTCCTGCCCGTCCTCGTCGTCCTCGTCGTCCGGGTCCGCCTCGGCGGCGCTGTCGGCTGCGGCGGATGCCGCCGCTGTCTGCACCCAGTCCTCGCTGAGGTAGGCCGCGTGGCCGGGGCACTGGGCGTGGCGGGCCGAGTCCAGGGGCGTGCCCTCGGCGTCGGTCAGGCTGTCTAGGCGTAGCCGGTAGTCCGGTCGCCCGTCGAGCACGGTCACGCCCGACTCGGTGAGCGCGTCCAGCAGGGCGGCGCGTCCGCGCGCTCGGTCGCGGTCCTCGGCTGCGCTCTGCGCGGCCCGTTGGAACTGCACGTCGCCTTGCTTCGCGGCGGCGACCAGGGCCTTTACTGCCTCGGTGTCGTCCTCGAAGTCCGCGATGACGGCGCTCTGCTCCAAGGTGAGGAAGTCATAGCGCGCGGTTGCGGCCCGGGCGAGCTGGCTGCCGCGTACGGCCAGGGCGCTCTCGACGTGCTTCTTTGGCGAGCGCAGTCGCCGGGCGATGGTCGCCGCCGACAGGCCGAGCAGCGCGAGCTGGTCCACGACGCCGACCTGCTCGACGTTGGTCAGAGCGGCACGGTGCTGGTTCTCGTGCCACTGACGGGCGATGCGGTCGGCCTCGTCGTCGTCCTCGGTCCCGGCAATGAATACCGGCACCAGCGGCTGTCCGGCTTCGATCGCGGCGAGGGTGCGCCGGTGGCCGTGGCGCACACGGATCTGTTCGTCGCCGGTGCGCAGCGCCACGATCGGCTCGATGACGCCGTGGTCCTTGATGGAGGCCACGAAGTCCTTGTCCAGCTTGGCCTCGCGGATGTTCAGGTCGACCAGCAGTGTGGCCGGGTCCAGCAGTTCGAGCGTCGGTTCAGCGACGGTCGTCATGGGTGACTCCTTCCGAGTCGTTGAGATATCGGGTCCTATCGGAACCGATACGGGGTGGGCGGTGACCCCGGCGGGGTCGCTCGACTCACTCCGTGGGCTTGGTGTGGTCCACGCCGTAGATCACGTGCGCTGGCCGGGGGCGGCGGGTCGTGCGGGCGGGCCGGTCGGCGGGGACCAAGTGGAAGCTGGCGCGCGCGTCGGACATGACGGCGTTGACGCCGTAGGTGCCGTCCGGGCGCGCGAACACGGCGGTGACGTGCGCGTCGGCCAGGATGGTGCCGCGCTCGCTCATGTAGAGCACCTGGACGCGGTCTTCGACGAGGTACGGCGGTCGGGCGGCGGGGGTGGAGTCGGCCTCGTGGGCGGCGGTCATGGTGTGCTCCTCGGGAATCGGGTGGTATCGGTACCGATGGGATGTGCGCGGGCTCAGAGGGCGCGCTGGAGGGTCCGCGCGGCCAGGGCCTGCTCGTCCAGCTCGTGCGCGTGCGGCGCGCGGTGTGGCTCGGCGGTGTCGGCTACGGCTTCCAGCAGCAGGCAGGCCACGCGGACGTGTTCGGCGCAGGTCACCAGCGCGTCGCGGATGACCTTGGAGTGGGGACGGTCGGCCAGGCTGTCGATGCTCTTGAACGCGGGGCGCAGCAGGGCGTCCAGGGCGGTTACAGCGCCGCGCAGCTCGGCCGTTGCCTCGTCCTCGGTCAGGTCGGTCATGAGTGCTCTCCTTTGGCTCGGGTGGGCCGGTGCTTGGTCGACGTGCGGGATCGGGGCACGAAGGGGACACGAAACACCGGGTGCTATCGGTACCGATACGGACCGGGAGAGGAGTGACCCCCGTTTTCTCCCCCACCTCGCATGCAGTTCCTGGGGCCGGTAAGGGCGGCCGGAGCGCAAGAGCCGGCGTAGCCGGTCACGGGTGACGCGGAGCGCCAGCGGAGCGCTCTTGCGTGCAGGTCGCCCCGGCCCATACTGAAATGCGAGGTGGGGGAGGAAAGGGTCGAGCGGCGCAGCCTGCGGAGCCGGTCGAGCTGAGCACAGTGCGCAGCACCGCTTTGCCTGTCCGTCAGGTGCCGCTGCGGCCGGCGCACTCCTCCTGTCGGCGGTGCTCGGGTTTGCCGGTCACTTTGACTTGATAGGGTCACGGCGTCACGATCGCCGGGCACGTCGGCATCCTTGCCACCGTCTCTCATCCCCATCGGATAGCAGCGCATGCCCGGATTGCGGAGTCTCAGCAACAGGCCGCCGTACAGCTGCTGAAACTCCTTCTCGCTCAGGCGTTGGATGCAGGTAGCGCCACGAGTTGTTCGGCTGCTCACTCGCCGGTGTCACTAGTCGAAACCGGACGTTCCTCCGCGTGCCGCGTGGTCACAGCGGCCAGCCCTGCGTTGAGAGGCGAATCCGGAGCGCTGGAGCGGCGTGACTCCACTTTTGGGGACCCCGTGCCGACAACACTGGGCCGGACGCGCGGGGCGCCATCCTTCGTCGGGCAACCCGCCGCGCATCGGTCCCCGAACGCTTGCGAACACCGCCGGGGTCGGATGCCTAAGCGTGTGGGATGCGGACAATAGCCAAGTATGAGAGTTGGTAAAAGCCAAATCGCTTGTTAGGGTCTCGGCATGTTGAGTCGGTCGAAGCAGCAAGCGGCGTTGCACCGAGAGCTCGTCGGCGTCACGGAAGTGGCCGCGCGGCTAAGCCTGACCGCCGAGCGAGTCCGACAGCTGGCCAAGAGTGGGGCGATGCCCGAGCCGCTCGGCGAGCTAGGCCGCCGGGTCGTCTGGGACTGGCGCGACGTCGAGGCGTGGGCGCACGGCGAGGGCCGACTCCTCCCGGCTGGTGACGACTCGCGTCAGATCGCGCAACCGTGGCGACAGCGGCCGCGCGGCTCGCTGCGGCTGGTGGTTGACGAGATCATGCGGTGGGGTCAGCGCGATCGCGATGTCTGCCACGTGCGCGTGTGGTCGCCGCCGGCCGGCATCCCCGAGGCGCAGATTGTCCTTCTCGGGCAGTTGCAGGATCAGGTCAGCAGCGTCACGAACAACGTCGAGCAGGTCGCGATGGTTGCTGCCGCCCGATACCTGGGACCCGCGTGGCGGGCGGCGCAGATCTACCAATACAGCCCCGCCACGCTGCTCGACGACGGGGATGTGTTTCTAAACGTCCGATTTACGATCCGGGTCGTCCGCGGTGGCGGACACCGGCGCGGCCCGAGTAACCGCACCGCTGCTGTCCGTGTTCTTGGTGCCGAGCTCATCGACCCCGACTGGCGTCCCACGAGCATCGGAGAGCTGGAACATCTGACCGGCGACTCGCCTAGGATCTGGGCGTCGGGCACATATACCCGCGCCCTCGTCGAGGCCGTTAACACATCCACTGGCCCGCTCGAGTTGGTGTGGGACCCTGATCGCGCGGAGGATCTGTCAGCGCTGGCCGCCGCGATCGCGAAGCCCGATGTTGACGAAATCGGTGCGCTTCGCGTCGGCCTCACCGAGCCCCAGCGAAGAGCCTTGGATCATCTGGTCAGTAGTGCGGCCCTAGACGCACACGAAACGGCTCGTCAAGACATTGCCAGCCAGCCAATTGACGCTGCCATCGCGCTCCGGCCACCCCGTCTGATCGGCGAGGCCGGGCTCCCCAGAACGACGTCGCGGGGTCGCCTTGAGGACATCGATCCGCACGTTCTCTGGGACACCCTGATGATGCTGCGCGAAGCCATGGTGAACCGATGCTTCGACGTAAGCGAGGGGGTGGAACGGCAACGGCTGCTGCTGGTGCCCGGCCTCCATGGCGGATGGGTTCCGCTGCACTGGACCGACGCCGGCGTCGCGGAACCTCAGTCGCCACGAGAGGGCTGGGGCGGCACGGTCGCGCTGCCTGACGACCTGATCGTCCCCGGCCAGGACATCCCGCCGGCCGATTCGATCCAGCGAACCGAACTCCTGCTCGATACGCTCGCCAACCATCTCGCCGAAGCCTGGAGCGACTGGTCATGGCACGACGTGCCCCTGTTCATGCCTTCCACCGTCGTGTCGTCGACCGGGCCGCTGGGCCGAAGCTATCTCGACCAATTGACGTGGCAACCAATTGCCTCCACCGACTGGGCGCGCGTGCGGCGCCTGACCAATGAGGACCAACTTGCGTGGGCCGGGATCGATCCCGACGGCTGGCTCGTCGCCGTGCCAAAGGATCGGCGTTGGTTCACCTGCGAATGGCCTGTCAGCGGGCCTGTGGATCCCGCCCTGGAGGGGTGTGCCATCCGAGCCGACCGATCCGACCGGCACGGGTCCACCCCGGTGTATCTGACCCACCCGGACGGTCGCATTGGGCTCCTCCCGTCAGCTGGCCATCGCCACCGCGGCAACTCCTACGCCTGGGGCTACGGGGGAGGCGGTCCGTGGAACTTCACCGCAGCAGTCGTCGACCTGCTGACGCGCGCCGACCCAGACCTCGATGCCGCAACCGCCGAAGAAGTGGTCTTTGAGCTCGTCGCGGGTCCCCGTACCCCCGACTGGCAGGTAAGTGACCTGCTTGCCGAAACACGCCGACGGCGACCGCGAGGATCCCCGACTGTAAAGCCACGACAGTGACCGTCTTGCTTGAGATTTCCCTCGCCCTGTCCGTCGTCGTGGGCGGCATAGGCCGTCCGCTCACCCGCTGGATCAGCGAGTACTCCCATACCCGACGGCAGCGGGACGCACTCGACACCCTGGAGCGGCTCGCCCTCAGAGGCCCTTCCACTACCTCGGCAAACCTCGTCCCAACCGTGGTCCGCGCGACCGGCAACGCGTCCGCACCCGGCCACGACGAGACGAGCAACCGCGGCAGGACCGGCGTCGTCCCACCTGGGTGCCCACCCGGCCAGAGCCAGGACAATATCTGACGAGACTTGACCCTGAGCGGCACTGGGGAGTGCTCGCCGGACACCGGACGATGAAGTCCCCGCCTCACCGGCTGGCGCAGCGCTTGCCGCATCCTCTCGAACGCACTCGCCAGGGCTGCGCAGCGCGTTGTCGGGCCCCCGGGGTGCAGTCTTTGCGAGCCGATGGTTGGTGACCACGTCGGTTGGAACGACGTAGTGTGCGACGAGCCGCCCGCACTCGCCGGCAAGGTGCGATGCGAGCTCGTCGACGTACCGACCCGTCCCGACGGCGGAACCTCGGTGTGCCGCGCAATCATCGAATCCGCAGCACCGCAGTCCGTATGTCCGGTCGCCGTCGAGGTCGTCAGGATTCTTGATGTTCGACTGCGGGTCCGGCCAACTCTGGCGGCCACATGACACCCACCGTCGGCGACACCCCAATGGCGCCAAGTCACCACCCTGCTGGAGAAAAAGAGAATTTCTCGGGTGGGCCTATCCCACCTCGTCGGAGCTATCACCGCTGCTGCATGGGGCGGTCAGCTCTCAAACGCCGCAACCTGACCCCCTAAACGTGCCGCCCTCGAACCGGCCCCTTCGCCGGCAAGGAGCCTCATGAGGAGCGACGTGGACGGTCGAGTGCCGCTGCAGAGAAACGGGGGGACTTGACGATTCCCTTTCTTCAGCCGACGCTCGGCGACCTTGCGCAGGTTCTGATGTTGGCGTCTCTCGGTGTCCAACTCGGCCAGCGCGTCCGCCGTGCCGGTCCTAAGCTTCGGCGCCACCGCGCCGATTCACGCCCAGTCGCAGGTACTACCCTCACCGCAGCTACTCGTCCGCCGCGATCATCCCGAAACTCCACGGGTGGCTACTCCATGGCGTGACATGGCTCCAGGCTCTCCTTCTCGATAACTGGACTGTCCGGACACGCCGGCTCGGTTCGCAGTTCCATCGTGTGTTTTCGAGGGTGTCTTGCGCTCCCATCTCAAATCACAATGATGTAATCAATGAGTGAGCCGCGGCGCGGAGGGAAATGAGCTCATCAGCCAGACTGCCGTTACGGGCCTTGCGTTGGCCAATATGAAAAGCAGCTGCGCAGCGATCGCAGGTTGCCCGCTCGGCATGGGTACCTTAGGGTTCGAAAGGTCCCACTGGCTATCCCGGAAGCGGAAGCATGCCGCCGCCGCAGGCAATTACGAATCGCCGCTCGACCGCGCTGGGTCGGAGTCTAATTTGGCACGCCAAGGCAACGGCGCCCCTTGCCGGTCGTCAGTGACCACTCCGCCGCCGGCACCGGGTCTGAGCGTAGAAAGCCTCCCCCCGCCGGGTGCCCGCCCAACATGGCTCGGCTGGGCCGTCGGTCTCGTTGCTTCGGTTGTAACAATCGTAACAGCCGTAGCTGCCTTCAAAGGTTCGTTGGGCCCTAACTACGTAATCATTTTGTTTTGCGTCGTGATTACCGCGTTTACGATCATTGTTATGTACCTCCTGCGGCGATTTACTGTTGTCATATCCGACTTTAGGGTATCTGTCGAGGCCTTGAACGCACAAATTGACGGAATCAAGAACAGTCATCAAGTCGTGAGTAGAACCCTTGTGCTGGCTCGGGAGATTAATGAGGAGGTCTCCGAGTTTCGTAGCGTTCCTACATCGCGCGAGGTGGCAACCTTTTCACGAAACGCGGTGCGCAATATGGCTCGGACGTTCTCGGAGTCTCTTGGCAGTGAGTGTCGCGTGTGTGTCAAACAGGTGAGAAACGATGCATCTAGAGAGCCGTGGACCGAAGCCATTGCGAGAAGTGACCGGAGCGTTGAAGCTGACATCGGCGTTAAACACCTGATTTCGCGAAACACTGATTTCAGCCTGTTGAGCCGTCGAAGGGAGACCGTTTGGTTCTGCCCGGACATACGTGCTTACCCGGAGTACGAGACGACAAGTAATATGCCTACATATCGAAGTACGATAGTGTGGCCGGTTATAACGCGAGTGGCCGCTGAGGACGCCCCCGGTCCAGAATTCGCTCCGATAGTTGCGTATCTTTGTCTTGATAGTGACACGCCTGGACTTTTCGACTATGAAGAGCACGTGCCGCTTGGCTGGGTTGTGTGTGATGCGCTTGCTCGGCTATTCGAGGCACAGAAATCTATTTGGGTTTCGTGATGGAACCTAAAACGCCTAGAAAGGAGGACAGACTATGCCAGGAAAATTCGAAGACATGACAGAAGATGGCTTCAAGACCGTGAAGGAAGTTTTGGGCCAATGGGTAGTGTTTACGACGGTAGATGCGTCCGGCGCGACGATTAAGCGTGTCGGTTTCCCCATGCGGCCACTGATCGAAGAGGATGATCTGCGGGCATCACTTGCTGACGACGAGCTGTACCAAGCGATGTGAGGGCCTTCTGAACAAGGCTTTGCCAAGTGCTACGCAGACTGCGTGCAGGTACTTGCTCCGGTGCGATGATTGGTGGCCGGTGGTCGATAGGGATCTCATCCTTTTCGGAACACGTACGCGGTCGTCCGCGCAGCCCGCCCAGGTATGGCCGTCCGCGAGCCGAGTGTTCTGGCGCGTTTCTTCGATCTGATCCACTAAAACAAATCTCCTCCAGCGGCGTCACCGGGCTGTCCGGCACTTGCACAGACATCTCGCGGGAAGTAGACAAGCTGAACCGGGAGCGCGCGGGAACACTCATCGGAGACCAAGCGGCTCGCATTGTCCGTTTCATTTAACCTTGGACTAACGGACGGCATCGTAGATTTGCGTTGCATGCCGTTACTTGGCAACGATGGATGACGCGTATCGGGCTCGTCGACGCCGATGTAGAGCTAACGCGAGGGCCGCCGAGTTAAGGGCCTGCCGGGGGTGGCAGTCCATCTGCAACTGCGGCGGCTGCGTCGTGATGGCCTCGAGTGTCCCGCGAGGAAGCCATCCGGTCAGGTGAGCACCGCCGTCCCGGGTGGAGAGGGGGCACGCAATTCGGTCGTGTGGGTCTCGTCAAGTAAATTGGCCTACTTCTGCACGGAATTACGTGGAGCGAACACAGCAACCCGTCACGTGTGGCGCCGGCACAAGCCGCAGGAGCGGAGGGCGGGCCAGGGGGTCGAGGTCTTACGGCACCGAGTACGCGTTGCCATGGTCCGGTACGGCATGAAGTCGGCGATGTCCCCGGTTCCGTCTTCGGTGGTCGTGTTCTTCGCGGACGAGGCAGTTTCTTACGAGGCACCGAGCCGCGCTGCCCGCGGGTTGACCACCCAGCGTCGTCGAGTTGGGGCCGGTCGAGTTGGGCCGGTAATTACGTAGCGGGGCCCGAGGTAGCCTCTCCGCTTATGTCACAGGACGCCGCGGTGCCGGCCTCCCGCCGTGGCCGGGCCGAATTGCACCTTCCCTGCGCACTTGGCGTCGTGGCGATCGGCGTGGGCCTTTGGGCTGTAAGCGTGATCGCCATGGTTCCGGTGGTTGCGGCCGGCTTCCTCTGGCTCATCGGGTTCGGCGCCTACAGGTATCTCCCGCCAACGGCGTATGGGCCATGGCAGCGCAAAGTCTTCGGTGTCTGGCTGGTTTCGGGCGCATTGGGGGGGCTCGTCCCAGTTGGCGTCGCCTACCTATCGCGCGTTCTGGGCGCGGCGGATTCCCACCCAGTGAGACACGGGGATCTGTTCCTGTTAGGTTCGCTTCTATGCTTCCTGGGCGCGGGGTCGATAGTCCTAGCGGAAGGGAAAAAACTTCGTTCGTCAGTGGTGGTCTTAGCAGTGGTCACCGCATGTCTCGGTGTACTAGACGTCGCGGCGTTTAACGTGGTGTCCAGTGAGTCGCATCCGTCGAGCCTCGCAGTGAACGTTGTGTCGATTGTTCTATACGCAGGCAGTGCTCTGTCTAACTTGGGTTGCAGCCTGATCGCTCTAGGAGGACCACGGGATGCCTGAGTTCGCAACGTTGACTGTCGCGTTCGGTATAGCTGGTACCACTCTCAGCCTGGTGTCTCTGGGAAGTGCGCTGAAGGTGCTACATGACCGAGCGGCTGAGGTGGTCGCACGGCCTCGACCTAAGACGGTAACCGTCGAGCTCACCTACCCGGACGGCAAACACGTATCGGTGCCGGTTCCGCATCCTGAGGACCCGGAAGTAGCTCATGCGCTTCGGGAGTTGCACGCGTAGGTCACCGGCCAGGCAGCTTTTCCGCCCGAATCCGACAAATTATTCGCTTCTTGGGATCGTACGCCTGCTCGGCCTTGGTGCGCCGGGGGACCTCGACCCCCACGCCTAACCCCCGGGTGCGGCGCTATGCGTTGGGCGCAGCTGGGACCGTTCACCAGCTTGAACGAACGCTGAGAGTCGAAGGCGGAAAACAGGAAATGTCGGTAGGTAATTGCCGAGGCTGGGAGCCTTCGTGAGCACGGTGGTGGAACCGGCGGTCACCGGCTGACCCGCGGAGTGGGCTAGAACGATATAACTGCCAGGGAGCGTCGACCTCCGCGCTGCACGGCGCCAATGCCGCCGCGTTCAGCCGGCAGCTGCTCGAGCGCGCTGGTCGTGGCCGGCCCTTGATCGACTTACAGGCCCCTGCGCGACCAGCACTAGCCGGTCCGCCTGGTCCGGCTTCCCGTCGAGGTCAACGCCCACCTCGCCGCCCTGGCCCAGCAGCAGCATCGCGGGCCTCGAGTGGTCATCCGTGACGCTGTGGCCGAGTACCTTGCCACTCACCGCGCCGGCTGACCCCGGGTAGCAGCGGGTGCAGGGGGTCGTAATTTGCTGTCTGCCTCTGAGTCAGGGTCGACGACGAGGTTGCGCAATCTTCGTCTCGGATGGCTTACGGCCGCCCTTGACAACGATGCCGACTATTTTGGGATCGGGGCGTACGGCCGGCGGTGGTGCCGCCGGTTGTTTGGCGGGTTCCGAGTTTCCGGTTGGCTTCGCGCCACCGGGCATCAGCGGACAGCCTTGTTTCGTTGGACGGAAATCTCTCGGGCGCGGGCCAAGATTCGATGATCACCCTCTGGGTTATCCATGAGGGCAGGATCTGACCGAACTGGGGGCGCTGGCGGAGATGCTGATGCTGATGCAGGTGCGTTGATCACGGTCATGGCTACCACCTCCCGGGTAGATATTAAGGATAGATCCAACTAGCAGCGACACGGCGCTGGCGAGCAAAAGAATCATGGACCCCCTGAGACGCCGCAATTTTGACCTGAGCGCCTCTTCGTCTGCTTTGTGTAGATCTCGGCGGGTAGCCAGCAAGGTCACGCGGGTTTCGAGCTCGCTCTTGGTCAGGTAGTTCTCAATCAAAGGATCCGGGTCGATCTCACCACCGATTCGGGGAGCAAAGCTCCACACAGCGGTAACTGCACTAAAGACTGCGAGGCCTTGAGCTATGACGACTGCAATGGTGGATTGCGCCCCTGCGAACGTCACAACGACGCCCGCTGCACCGAGGAGGAAACCCGCTTTGCCATCGAGGCCCTGGGCTCGGGTCTGGTAGCTGAGGTCAGCCTTGTCGAGAGCGGCTTCGATAACGGTCAAAGAAGGGTAGGGATCTTCTGTAGGGGCTGGGGAGGACCGTCCGCCGCGAAGACGTTGCTTGAACCACAGGAGCACGTCGTGACGGTAGTACGCCGAGCTGGCGAATTTGAGGCCAGCGACGAAATGCGGGCACCGGCAGGTGCGCTCGGAGCCCGGCGGAGATCCTGATCTTGGCGCCAGGGCCGACACGCTCGGTGAGTTCTTTGCGAAGGTTCGTTCGGTGCGCAATACTAAAGCTGTAAGAGCCGTATTAAAGTGCGGCTCCAAAGTCGTTCGGAGGAACCATGACCGTATCCGTCTGGGCCGTAGAGAAGTTTGGCGACCACGCGGCGACCGCCGCCAGTGCGATCGCCGCTGGCCTGCACGCCGGGCATCTTCGGGCGATTGGGTCGCACGAGGCCGGCGGCCTGGCGACTGCCGACGGGTACGGCTCCGTGCTCTGGCTGGCCGTCGCCGAGGAGATAGGCCAGCGGCTGGCCGAGATCGATGGTTCCCGTCGAATCCGACCCGACCGTGCGCGGTACTCACTCGGCGTCGTCAACAACAACATCGTGTTCCCGCAGCGGATTGCGTCGGACCTTAGGACCGGGGCGAATGAGGCTCGACTGCCGATGTCGCGCGTGAAGGCCGACGTGTTCAGCTTGGTACCGGCGCCTGCACCGAAGCCGGAGACGCTGACCCTCTGGGACGACGAGGACCGAGTCGTTGACCAGGACGAGGTCTCACTGGACGGCATAGCTGACCTGGGCGAGGTCGGCTTGGTCGTCGTCGCCTATGTCAGCAGCCCGGATGGTGGTCTGCTGCGTGCGTGGTGGGGTGAAGCCGCGTTGGTTCCCGATGGTCGCCTCGCCAGGCTGGAGTGGCGACACCGCGAGCAGCTCGACCTGACCCGGGCCGTGGCCACGTCAGGGCGGCCCCACTTGACCGTTGTGGTCTCGACAAGTGACAAGACGCCCGAGCCGGCCCCCCGGCGGTTCGACAGCGCGGAGCTCGAGGAAACCCCGTTAGGCGTGCGGACACCGCTCTCGGCGGTCACAAGTGAGCCGGAGCCACCCGTCGCGCCGGCTGCGGACAGCGGCGATGAGTCCTGATCTGGATCGGGGCAGCAATGCGGCCACGGCGGCGGCAGCGTTCGATCCCGCGCGTTTGACTCAAGCCCGCCGTCTGTCTGGTCTCACTAAGGCGGCTGTGGCGGGAGATGTTGGGGTGTCGCCAGCGGCGATCGGTCAGTTTGAAGCCGGGACAACGACGCCACGGCCGGACCTTCTTCCGGCGCTGGCTCGTACCCTTGATGTGCCGGTGGGATTCTTCGCCGCGAACCGTCCTCACGCTCGGCTGGATGCATCCGCTGCGCACTTTCGGAGCCTCCGGTCCACTCCGGCGGTTCAACGAGCTAAAGCGATCGCCTTCGTTGAACAGATGTGGGAACTCGCATACGCGCTCGAGAAGCGGGTCCAATTTCCGCCGGTCGATCTGCCCGGGTTCGCAGGGGGAGAGGTTCTCGCCGATGCCAGTTTCCCGCGCGATCCGGCCGGGGCGGCGGCGGCTCTGCGTAAACGCTGGCAGCTGGGAACCGGCCCGATCGCACACCTGGTCCGGCTGCTGGAAAACCATGGTGTCGTTGTGGCGCTCACGCCTTTCGTCGACCACGAGATCGCGAAGGTTGAAGCTTTTTCTACCTCTGCCATTCCACGTCCGGTGATCGTGTTGACGCCCGACCGCGGCGACGACGTGTATCGCCACCGGTTCACTGCTGCACACGAGCTTGGACACTTGCTGCTACACCCGGATGTCGAACCAGGGGATCTAGCGCAGGAGCGGGAAGCGGACGCGTTCGCCGCGGCCCTTCTCACACCGAGCGAAATACTGCGTGCAGAACTTCCCAGCCGTGTCGACTTCCGCATCTACAACGAACTCAGCCGCGCGTGGGGAGTGGAGATCAAGTCTTTGATCTATCGCAGCCGCGAACTGGGGATTATCTCCGACGTGTCAGCTCGCCGCGCCTACCAGCGACTGAACATTCATCGTGCGCTCGGCCTCTACCCGCCCGACCCGGTGGTCGGGTACCCGGGAGAGACCCCAAGCCTGCTGCCAAAGGCGTTCGCCTTGGCCGAGCTGCACGGGCTCACCCTGGGCGAATTGGCGGGCGAATTGTCGTGGACGCTGCCCCGGCTGCGGACGCTGCTGTACGGCACCGACAACCGGCCACGTCTCACCGTGGTCTAGTTGGCGTGACCCTCCGCCCGGCCCAAGGATGGGACGGCACTTCGCGCACCTAAGGCGGTGGGGGCCGTAGACGTGGCAAAGCGGGACGGCCGGGTGACCGGCCGCGCCGCTCGACGTGGGGCATGACGCGCCGCCCGGCTCAGCCGCGCAGCTCCAGCTGGGGCATCCGGCGCGGGTCGATCGCCTCGGCGAGTGCTATCTCGAGCAGGCGGGCCGCGCTGTAGTCGGGGTCGTCGTCCAGGGCCCGGTCGACGGCGACGGAGGCCAACGCGCCGTGTCCGAGCCGCCAGGTCTTCCAGGCGAACAGGAACAGCGCCGGCGCGCGGTGGCCGGCGGGCAGCGTGCGCGCCAGGTGCGCGAATAGGTCCCGACCGTCGAGGCTGCCGTCTTCGATGGCCATCCACGCGGCGTCGCGGACCGGGTAGCCGCTCAGCGCCACCCCGAGGCGGACGGTCTCCTCGTCGGTCCAGCACCGGTCCGGGCGGTGGTCTGCGCTCAGCAAGATCTCGGCGGCGTCGGCGAGGTCGTCGGCGAGCTCGCCGCGCACCCGCTCGAGTTCAGCGGTCAGGCGCCGGCCCTGATCGGCGTCGGGCTGCAGGACCGCGGCGAGGTCATCGCGGCTGGCCATCGGCGCATGGCCGTTGAACACGAACTCCGCGGCTACGGCGCCGGCCGGCGGGATCGGGCGACCTTCTGACGGGCAGCAGCCTTCGATCGGGCACGTCAATGACCAGTACCGGCCCTGGTCGACCCGCAGGTGCTCGGCGAGCCGTAGGCCGGCGGCGCGTGCGGCGGCGGCGACGGGCTCGGGATCGGCGGTGAAGCCGTAGGTAAGGGCGATCATCGCGGTGGCATCGGCCTTGTCCCGGAGTGTGCGGGCCAGCTCGGTGATCTGGTCCGGGGTGAGGCCGGCGAGGTCGGCGCGGACGGTGACTGTCACGGTCTTCGCGGCCAGGCCCACCATGACGAGGCTGTCGGTCGGGGTGAATCCGAGTAGGTAGGGCACAGCCTCGACGAGGTCTGCCGGTCCAGTAATGGTGAGGGGCGATGCGTTCATGACGACTCCTATCGGGTGGTATCGGGTGCTATCGGTACCGATGGGGTCGGTTGTGGGTGGCCTCCGCTCAGTCCGTCCCCGTCTGGCGCGCAGACCGTCGGGTCGGGTCATGAGGCCGGAGTGCAAGGGCCGGGCGCAGCCCGGTCACGAGTGACGCGCAGCGCCCTGGCGCGCAGGCCGGCCCGGCCCAGGCTCGGTGAGCCAGATAGGGGACCGAACGGCAGGCCACCATCGAAACCACCGTGTGCAGAACACCTATCACCAACGGACAGCCGGCGGCCGTGCACCAGTCCCCGGTTCAGCGAGACGCTGACCGTTTCGTCGTGGTCATCGCCTGTCGTGCCGGCACATCGGGCAGGCCAGCACCCCGCGAGTGGGGGAAGGGACGTCGCCGGCGGGCTGCCCGTGCGGACACGGCACCCCGTAGATCAAGTGACGCTGGTACTGCTCGGCGGCGGCGAGGTGCGCCGCATGCTCCTGCTCGGCCGCGAGATCGGTCGGGTCGAGGTGACGCAGCAGGAACGCGAGATAGCCCCACGGTGAGCGCATCGTGGTACCTGGCCGGTGGTGCACGCTGCCGAACCGATCTCGCACCGTCTCGGCCGGCCCGCCGGGCACCGTCCAGCCGCGCAGCTCGAGCAACCGGTCGAGGTTGGCCTGCAGGTCCCGCGCCGTCCACCCGGCCAGTGCGAAGCGGTGCAGTGGCGGCATGATCCGCTGGTGCGGGACGTGGCGTAGCCACGGGACTCGAGCCCGCAGGTCCTTCGCCAGCCGCACCACCCGTTGGTCTGCCCGGTATGTCCGATCAGATCGATCGTGTCTGCTAGGCGCCCGGCGCGGAGCGCCGGTCCTGCTTGCTGGTTCCGGCTTGAAGTTCTTTTCGCCGGCAACAGAAGTAACCCACCTAACCCTTCGGGTGGTGGGGAGGTCGCAACTTATTTCTGCGGGGGTGTCCGTGGCCGAAGAGTTATCCACAGTTGCCTCAGCCGGCGGCTCGTCGACGCGGGGCTCAGTGGCAGCGTCCGGCGTCGGCCGGCGTGCATGGCGCGGCAAGGTGCACGCCCATACATTGCGCCGTTGACGAGCCGGTGCGCCGGCGCGCCACAGCTCCCTGCGGTCGGCGCGGGTGAGGTAGTTCTTGCCGGTGCGGACGAGCATCAACCACCCGCGGGCGCGGAGGACCTGGACAGCCTTCTGCACGGTTGTCAGGGCGTAGCCGCTGCTGATGGCCATCTGGGCCCAGTAGTTGGCGGCGTCTGGGTCCAGCTCGGCCGCTTTGGCGGTCAGCGCGGCGTTACCGGGCAGCGCGTTGCGTCCGGTGGCTCCGTCCGCAGCGGCGGACACGGCCACCGCGACGGCGTGGAGGGCGCGCACGCTGACCGGTCCTCGGGTGCCGACCGCCGCGCGCAGCTGCGTGACCTCGTCACTGCGTAGATCGGCCGTCAGCTCCGAGCGCCAGTGCTCACGGCTCCACCAGGTCGGCGTGGTGGCGTACGCGCCGGGCTCGTTCACGCCGTAGGACTGGCGGCGACGACGCCGTCGCGGAATATGCCGCCGCGAGCGGGGTGGCGCTGCGGCGGTCATGCCGGGACCGCTGAGCGGTTGCGGTAGCGCACCACGGTGCGCGACGAACGTCCGATCGCGTCAGCGGCGGCGTTTGCCGAAGCACCGCGGCGGGTGAGCTCGTCAACGACGGCGCGCTGTTCGAGGCGAGTGAGTCGCACCCGCCGACCGGCGATCGCCTGAGCGACCGCTACCGGATCGTTGTCGTCGACGAGTGCAGTCGGCGCTGCGGCGGGGTCGTCAAGGTCCCTGCCGTGCCACCGCGACGGGTCCGCCCAGCCGTGGCGGATGGCCCACGTCTCCGTACGGGCCAGGTCACGACCGCGGCCGGGCGGCGTGCGCCACCAGCAGTCCTCGTACAGGGCAGCGATCGCGGCGGCGGTGGTTGCCAGGACGCGGTCCTGTTGGGTGTCCCGCAGGCTCGCCACGGCCCCGCGACTGACCGCCAGCCTGTCGGCGAGCTGAGCGGCCGACCATCCGGCCGCAGCGAGGGCCTGCAGCCGGCGTCGCGTGCCGACCGCCGAAGCCCACGCCGTGGTGCCCTGCCACGACTGCTCGGCCTGTCGGCGCCGGTGTCGCCGACCGGCGATCGTGTTGGCCGCGGTGCAGGCCGCGCACCGACAGCCGTCGCGGTTGTATGCGCCGCGGGAACCATGGTCGTGGCGGACGCGTAGGCAATGACAATCACGCGCGGCCGCGACGGCCTGTTCGCGGGTCAACGCCGATCGACGGCGAAAATGCCGAGCAACGGCGGCGTGTCAGCTCGACCAACTGCTAGGAAGTTTCCGGGCAGCGTCGTATGCTGGAACGGCACGAAGCCTCCAGTTGTGTCCGTGGGGACCTTGGGGATTCGCGTGTTGTCGGGTCGGCTAACCCGAGACACGCAGGAAGCGCTAGGCGGCGGAAGTCCTTCTCGGACTCCGCCGCCGCTTCACGTTCATGGCCCGCGTGGTCGCCGCGCCGTTATTCTTTGACGCACCTCTCCCCCGCGCGTGCGAGATGTCGGCCGCACCGCGCGGTCGTGCAACATCCGTGCAACAACGGGCGGTACTTTGCGGTCAATCACGGTCGTCCGCCGGGGGCTCAGACGCAGCAAGAGGCCCTAGATCGTTGAGATCTAGGGCCTCTTGGTCGTTAAGCTCTGGATTTCCCAAGCTGATAGTGCGAGTTCGATTCTCGTCACCCGCTCCGATCGACGGCCCGCGATTTGCATCGACTCGCGTCGGCCGGCGGTCGATCAGGCTTTGGCTCGACGGCGCAGGACGAAGAACAAGAGCACGGCAGCGATTGCCACCGGGGCCAGCCGCTTTGCTATTGCTGGGCCGGCCGACTCGATCAGATTGATCGGCTCAACCTCGGACGGACGAGCCGAGGGTGTCGGCCGTGGACTCGCCGGCGCTGCCGCCGCAGCGGACACCGTCGCCGCGGCCGGTTGCTCGGTGCCGGTGGCGTCGACGGTCTCAGCGGTCTCAGCGGCCAAAGGTTCGGCCGCCGATTCGGCCGCCGCGGCATCTGCGTCCGGCGGCTCAGCGGGGATGGCATCGTCGGCCGCCGCATCGCCCCCGGCGGCCAGCTTGCCGGCCAGGCAATCAGCGAACTGGCCGATCAGCTTGTTGCCGACGTCGACCATCACGCCCCGACCGAACTGCGCCGGCTTGCCGGTGATGTCGAGGTCGGTGGTGACGTGCACGACGGTCGAGGAGCCCTCTTCCGTGAGCGTCGCCACGACCTTCGCGTTGGCGGTGCCGTTGCCGCGCGAGTCCCGCCCGCGGGCGTCGATCACCGCCCGGTGCGCTTCGACGTCCTTCTCGATGAAGCTGGCTTTGCCCTTGTAGGTCAGCCCGATCGGCCCCAGCTTGACCTTGACGGTTCCGGTGAAGTCGTCGCCGTCCACCGAATCGATCACGGCCCCGGGCATGCACGGCGCGATCTTTTCGATGTCGAGCAGAACCGTCCATGCGTCGTCGACGCCGACCGGCACCGTGAACGAGTGCTCCAGCTGCATGATCAGATTCCGGCTGCGGCGGTAAGGGCGCGCTTGGTGAGAACCCGGGCGAGGTGCTCGCGGTAGTCCGCCTTGGCCGACAGGTCGCTGGGCGGTGTGGTGCCGTCCGCGGCATGCTCGGCGGCCGCCACAACAGTCTCCGCCGAGGCCGGACGCCCGGCCAGCGCCTGCTCGGTGGCCGTCGCGCGCAACGGCGTCGAGCCCATGTTCGTCAGCCCCACCCGGGCTTCGGCGATCGACCCGTTGTCGCGGCGCACGACGGCGGCCACCGCGACGATGGACCACGCCTGCGCCACCCGGTTGAACTTCTCGTAGTGGGACGACCACCCCGGGCCGAGCTTGGGCACCCGGACGGCAGTGAGCAACTCGTCCGGCGACAGCGCGGTGGTCAGGTAGTCGAGGAAGAACTCCGACGCCGGGATGCGCCGCTCCCCGCCCGGCCCGACCGCCACGAACTCGCAGTCGAGGGCAAGGGCAACCGCCCCGAGGTCTCCGGCCGGATCGGCGTGCGAGAGTGCGCCGCCGAACGTGCCGCGGTGCCGCACCTGCGGATCGGCCACGGTGGCCGTCGCCTGGGCGATGAGCGGCGCGTGTTCCTGCACGAGTGCGTTGTGGATGACGTCGTGATGCGTCGTCATCGAACCGATCACGATGGCGTCAAGGTCGTCGCGAACCCCGCGAAGCTCAGGCACCCGGCCGAGATCGACGACCGTCGTCGGGTAGGCCAGCCGTAACCGCAGGATCGGTATCAGCGACTGGCCGCCGGCCATGACCTTGCCGTCCTCACCCGCTTGGCCGATCGCGGTGACGGCCTCGTCGATGGAACCGGGACGGACGTAGTCGAACGCAGCGGGGATCACAGCGAACCCCCATCGGTCGAGCCGTCAGAGGTGCTGGTACTCGCGCCGCCGTAGGCATTGGTGCCCTCGGTCGCCCGATCGGACTTGGCGGCGCCGTGGACGGCCCGCCAGACCCGCTCGGGTGTCGCCGGCATCTGGATGTCGTCGACCCCGAACGGCCGCAGCGCGTCGACGACGGCATTGACCACCGCCGGGGTCGAGGCGATGGTGCCGGCCTCGCCCACTCCCTTGACGCCCAAGGGATTCGTGGTCGAGGGCGTCACCGTGCGATCTGTGGTGAACGAGGGCAGATCGGCCGCGGACGGCAGCGTGTAGTCGACGAACGTCCCCGTGGTCAGGTTGCCGGCGTCGTCGTAGACGGCCTCCTCGAACAGGGCCTGGGCGATCCCCTGAGCCAGCCCACCGTGCACCTGGCCCTCGATGATCAGCGGGTTGATCGGCGAGCCGATGTCGTCCACGCAGACGTACTTGCGGATCTTCACCTCGCCGGTCTCGGTGTCGAGATCGACCGCGCACAGGTGCGTGCCGTGCGGGAACGAGAAGTTCTCCGGGTCATACGTTGCGTCGGAGTCCAGGCTCGGCTCCACCCCGTCGGGCAGGTTGTGCGCGGTGAACGTGGCGAACGCGACGTCACCGATACTGACCGACGACCCCGGCGATCCCTTCACCTGGAACGACCCGCCTTCGAACTCGAGGTCGTCGGCGTTGGCCTCGAGCAGATGCGCGGCGATGACGCGGGCCTTGGCCACGACCTTCTCGGCCGCCTGCACGATGGCGATCCCGCCGACCGCCAACGACCGGGAGCCGTAGGTGTCCAGGCCTTTGGGCGAGGACTGGGTGTCGCCGTGGATGATCTCGACGTCCTCGAACGGCACGCCGAGCTTGTCGGCGACGATCTGGCTGAACGCCGTCTCGTGCCCCTGCCCGTGCGCGCTGGCGCCGGTGACGACCTCGATTTTGCCGGTGGCCAGCACCCGGACCGACGCGTTCTCCCAGCCGCCGGCGCCGTAATCGAGGGAGCCGAGGACGCGCGATGGCGCCAGGCCGCACATCTCGGTGAACGTGGAGATGCCGAGTCCCAGCTGGATCGGGTCCTGCCGCTCGCGGCGCTGCTCCTGCTCGGCCCGCAACTCGTCCCAGCCGATGAGCTCGAGCGCCTTGTCCGTGGCCGCCTCATAGTTGCCGCTGTCGTAGGTGAGCCCGCAGACCGTGGTGAACGGGAACTCCTCGTGCGTGATCCAGTTCTTGCGGCGCAGTTCCATCGGGTCCAGACCGAGCTCGACCGCCAGTTCGTCCATGATCCGCTCGATGGCGAAGGTGGCCTCCGGTCGGCCCGCTCCGCGGTAGGCGTCGGTGGCGGTCTTGGTGGTGAACACGCCCTCGCAGACGAAGCGGTACGACGGGAACTTGTAGATAGCCGGGAACATGAACGCGCCCAGGATCGGCACGCCCGGGCCGACGAGGCGCAGGTAGGCGCCCATGTCGGCGAACAGGTGGACGTCCAGCCCGGTGACGGTGCCGTCGCGCTTCGCCGTGATCGTGATGTCCTGGATCTGGTCTCGGCCGTGGTGGGCCGACATCAGCGACTCGGAGCGGGACTCGGTGTACTTGGCCGGCTTGCCGAGCTTGCGCGCGACCAGCGTGGTGATGATCTCCTCGGGGGTCACCGGGATCTTGCCGCCGAAACCGCCACCGACGTCGGGGGCGACGACGCGCACCTTGTGCTCGGGGATACCGAGGGTGAGCGCGAGCATCGTGCGCAGGATGTGCGGCACCTGGGTCGAGGAGTGCATGACGACGCCCTCGCCGACCGGCTGCACCACGGTGGATCTCGGCTCCATGAAGGCCGGGATCAGCCGTTGCTGGAGGAACCGGCGTTTGACCGTGACCTCGGCCTCGGCCAGGGCGGCCTCGATCGGCGCACCGGTGCCGGCCGCGCCGGACTCGAACGCCCACGTGTAGGACCGGTTCGACGTCGTGTTGGGGTGCACGAGGTCCGCGCCCTCGGCCAGCGCGGCCTCCATGTTCATGACGGCCGGCAACGGTTCGTACTCGACGTCGATGCCCTCCAGCGCGTCCTGGGCGCTGACCTTGTCACGCGCGGCGATGACCGCGACCGCTTCGCCGACGTGGTTGACCTGCGTTACCGCCAGGCTGGGCGCGCCAGGGTTGACCATGTCCGGGGTGACCGGCCACGCGCAGGGCAGGTTGCCCTGGGTGTCAGCGAAGTCCTGACCGGTGTAGACCGCGATCACCCCCGGGCGTTTCTTCGCCTCGGACGTGTCGATCGAAACGATCTTCGCGTGGGCCATCGGGCTGCGCAGGATGGCCAGGTGGAGCATCCCGGGCAGGGTCATGTTGTCGGTCCAGGTCGTGCGACCGGTGATGAGGTGCTGGTCCTCCTTGCGCCGGCGGGCCCGTCCGATCTCGGCGGTGGCCGGGGCGTCTTCGACGGCGGTCATGAGCGGGCTCCAGCGGCGGCGGATGCGGCGGCCTGCACGGCCTTGACGATGTTCTGGTACCCCGTACAGCGGCAGAGGTTGCCCTCGATGCCTTCCCTGATCTCGGCTTCGGACGGGTTCGGGTTGTTCTGGAGCAGATCACGGCAGGCCATGATCATCCCCGGCGTGCAGTAACCGCACTGCAGGGCGTGGTTCTCGTGGAACGCTTGCTGCATCGGATGCAGCGTGCCGTCCTCGGCCTGCAGGCCCTCGATGGTGATCACCTCGGCGCCGTCGGCCTGCACGGCCAGCACGGTGCAGCTCTTCACGCTCTGCCCGTCGAGGGAGACGGTGCAGGCCCCGCAGTTGCTGGTGTCGCAGCCGACGACGGTGCCCACCTTGCCGAGTTGCTCGCGCAAATAGTGGACGAGCAGGGTGCGAGGCTCGACCTCGTCGGTGTAGGCAATCGCGTCGACAGTGAGGTCAATCCGGGTCATTACGCCTCCAGTAGGTCGGTGTTTCCGGACGCTACTGGGCTGTGACCCAGATTACGAGGGGGCCGGTGCCGACGGCTCGGGGGGTGTCGGCGCGACGCCGCGTTCGCGGTGGATCGGACCGTCGATCTGCCGCAGTTGCGATCCGGAGCCACCCCAGCGGTGGGCGATGATCTCGGCGACGACGGACACCGCGGTCTCCTCCGGAGTGCGCGCGCCCACGTCGAGACCGATCGGTGCGTGTAACCGGGCCAGTTCCTCGTCGGTGAGCCCGAGTTCGCGCAGGCGGGCCTCGCGATCGTCGTTGGTGCGGCGCGACCCCATCGCGCCGACGTAAGCCAGCGGCATGCGCAGCGCCAGCTCGAGCAGCGGGACGTCGAACTTCGGGTCGTGGGTGAGCACGCAGACCACCGTGCGCTCGTCGATCTCGTCGCTCTCGTAGGCCTTCTCCAGGTAGCGGTGCGGCCATTCCACGATGACCTCGTCGGCGTCGGGGAACCGCTTGGGCGTGGCGAACGTCGCCCGGGCGTCGCACACGGTGACGCGGTACCCGAGGAACGCGCCGATCCTGGCCACCGCGGCCGCGAAGTCGATCGCGCCGAAGACGATCATTCGCGGGCGGGGTGCGTAGGCAGCGACGAACACGGCAATGTCGTCGCCGCGTCGCTCCCCGTCGGGTCCGTAGTGGACGATGCCGGTAAGGCCCTGCTGAAGCATGCCGACCACGTCGTCGTGCACGGCGGCGTCCAGGCGGTCGCTGCCCAGCGTGCCGGTGGTGACGCCGTCCTGCATGACCAGCCGGCGACCGGCGCGATCCCCGCCGGGAACGTCGGTGATCAGGGTGGCCACCGCGACCGGCCGGCCCGCGCGGATGTCGTCGGCGATGTCACCGAGTTCGGGGAAGCTCGCGTGGTCGACCTGCTCGACGAACACGTCGATGATGCCGCCGCAGGTCAGGCCGACGGCGAACGCGTCGTCGTCGCTGACGCCGTAGCGCTGCAGGACCGGCTCGCCGGTGTCGCGCGCCGCTTCGGCCAGTTCGTACACGGCACCCTCGACGCAGCCGCCGGAGACGCTGCCGACCACGGTGCCGTCCGGACCGACGAGCATGGACGCGCCGGGCTGGCGGGGCGAGGACTTCCACGTGCCGACGACCGTGCCGACGCCGACGGACTCGCCGGCCCGCCACCAGGCCTCGAGTTCGGTCATGACATCACGCACGGGAGATCACCTCGGCGACACTGCGCAAAGCTTCGAAGCTGTGGCCGGCGACCAGTTCGTCGATCACCGGCAGGGCCGCCAACATACCTCCGGTCAGGGGCGCGAAGCCGGTCTTGCCGCGGTGCGGGTTGATCCACACGATGCGGTGCGCGAGCCGGGCCAGCCGGGCCATCTGCTCGGCCAGTAGAGCCGCGTCGCCGCGCTCCCAGCCGTCGGAGGCGATGACGACGACGGCTTGGCGCGCCGTTCCGCGTTGGCCCCAGAGGTCGAGGAACGCCTGCAGCGACTCGCCGAGGCGGGTGCCGCCGCTCCAGTCGGGGACGGCCGTGCCGGCGGCGGTCAGCGCCCGGTCGGGATCACGCAGCCGTAGTTGGCGGGTGATCCGGGTGAGCCGGGTGCTGACCGTGAACACCTCCGTGCTCTGCGGCGCCACCCGGACGGCGGCGTGGGCGAATCGCAGCAGCACGTCAGCGTAGGGCCCCATCGAGCCGCTGACGTCGAGCAGCAGCACGAGCCGGCGGGGTTTGTCGCGGTGCCGGTCGTACACGAGCCGGCCGGGTTCACCGCCGTCGCGGAGCATGGCCCGCACCGTGCGACCCAGGTCGAGGCGTTCGTGGCCATGTCGGTCGCGGCGCAACGTGGCGCGCCGGCCCATCTTCGGGGTGAGCAGAGCGATCATGCGGTTGATCTCGTCGCGTTCGAGCTCGGTGAGGGTGGCGACGTCGCGGTGGCGCAGCACCTCGGCGTCGGTGGCCGCCGTCGCCAGCGACTGCTCGTCGTCAGCCGCGGCGCCGTCGTCCGCGGCCGTGCTGATCGATCGCAGCACCACCGAGTTGGGGCCGGCCGGCGGCGTCGGTTCCGGCCGGGCCGGGATCCGGCCGCGAAACCAGAGATCGAACAGGGCGTCGAAGCGCGGCAGGTCGTCCGGCTCGGAACACAGCGACAACCGGGCCGCCCAGTACAGGGCTTGCGCGTCCATGACGTCGACGTGGGCCAGGGCCTGCAGGCTGGTGGTCAGCCGCACCCGGTCGGCGGCCACGCCGGCGTCGCGCAGCGCGTGCGCGAACCCCGTCATCGCCAGCACCAGATCAGGCTCGGCCGCGGTCGTCATCGGGAGACGGGCGTCATCGGGAGACGGCGTCATCGGCTGAGCAGCGCCGCCAACTCCGGCAGGACCTCGCGGCGTACGCGGAGCTGATCTTCGTGGTACTTCACCGCGGCGCCCAGAGTCGCGGCGGCCGTCTCGTCGTCGAGCCGGGTCGCGCCGAGCACGAGCAGGGCCTGGGCCCAGTCGACGGTCTCGGCCACGCCCGGCGGTTTGAGCAGTCCCATCTCGCGCATCCGGCGGACCGCGGTGGCGACGTCGCGGGCCAGTTGGTCCGACACCTCGGGAAGGTGGCGCCGGACGATCTCGACCTCGCGGGCGAAGTCCGGGTGGGCCACCCAGTGGTACAGGCAGCGCCGCTTGAGCGCGTCGTGCACCTCCCGCGTCCGGTTCGAGGTCAGCACGACCAGGGGTGGAACCTGGGCCCGGATCGTGCCCAGCTCGGGAATGCTGACCGCGTTGTCGGCCAGCACTTCCAGCAGGAACGCCTCGAACTCGTCGTCGGCCCGGTCGATCTCGTCGATCAACAACACCGAGGGACTGCGCTCCAGCGCGCGCAGGATCGGCCGCGCGATCAGGAACCGCCGGTCGTACAGCGAGGCCTCGAGCTCGGCGGTGTCGGCCTGATCGCCGGTGGCCCGCAGGTGCAGGATCTGGCGCGGGAAGTCCCAGTCGTAGAGCGCCTGGCTCGAATCGATGCCCTCGTAGCACTGCAGCCGAACCAGCTCCGCGCCGGTGATCTGCGCCAGCGCCTGGGCCAGTGCGGTTTTCCCCACACCGGGGTCGCCTTCCAGGAAGAGCGGACGGCCCATCGCCATGGCCAGGAAGGCAGCGGTTGCCACGCCGGTGTCGGCGAGGTAGCCGGCCTGATCGAGGGCGTCGGCCACCTGCTTGGGATCGGTGAAAGATGCAGACGGCATGCAGCGAGCATCTCATCCTGGGCCTGCGCGCCTACCCTCGCGAGCATGACGCCGACCCGGCTGGCGGCCTTTGTCACATAGGGTGCCCAGATGACCACCCTTCGGCCGGCACCGCTGGCGCTGGCCGACCGCCACGGGCGGGTGGCGACGGATCTGAGGGTTTCGCTCACCGACCGCTGCAACTTGCGCTGTACCTACTGCATGCCGGCCGACGGCCTGCCCTGGCTCCCCCGCACCGAGTTGCTCGACGACGCCGAGATCAGCCGGCTCATCCGCATCGCGGTCGAGCTGCTCGGTATCCGCGAGGTGCGCTTCACCGGCGGCGAGCCACTGCTGCGACCGGGCCTGGAGCAGATCATCGCCGCCGCCAGTGCCCTGGACCCGAAGCCCGAACTGTCGCTGACCACCAACGGCATCGGCCTGGCCCGCCGCGCCGGTGCCTTGGCCCAGAGCGGTCTCACCCGTCTCAACGTCTCACTCGACACGCTGCAGCCCGACCGGTTCCACCGGTTGACCCGGCGCGACCGGCTGGCTGACGTGCTCGCCGGCCTCGATGCCGCCGCACGGGCAGGTTTGCGCCCGATCAAGGTGAACACTGTCCTCATGCGCGGCGTCAACGACGACGAAGCGCCGCAGCTGCTGCGGTTCTGCCTCGATCACGGGTTCGACCTGCGCTTCATCGAGCAGATGCCACTCGATGCCGATCACACCTGGCGCCGCGACAACATGATCACCGCGGCCGAGATCCTGGACAGCCTCGGCGCCCAGTTCCGGCTCAGCCCGGTGGCCGAGCCACGCGGAAGCGCGCCGGCCGAGCGGTGGTTGGTCGACGGCGGCCCGGCGACGGTCGGCGTCATCGGCTCGGTCACCCGCCCGTTCTGCTCCGCCTGCGTGCGCACCCGCCTCACCGCCGACGGCCAGATTCGCAACTGCCTGTTCAGCACGGCCGAAACCGACTTGCGCGGCCTCCTGCGCGAGGGGGCAGCTGACCACCTGGTGGCCGAGCGCTGGCGTCAGGCGATGTGGGGCAAGGCCGCCGGGCACGGAATCGACACCCCCGGGTTCGGTGCCGCCAGTCGGTCGATGAGCGCCATCGGCGGCTGAGCGGTGCCGAGGCTCACCGTGCGCTACTTCGCCGCGGCTCGCGCGGCGGCGGGCTTGGCCGGCGAGACCGTCGACGCCGGCTGTGTCGACGATGCCGTGGCCATCCTGTGCTCCCGCCACGACGACCGGTTCGCGATCGTGGTCAAGGTCAGCAGCCTGCTGCTCGACGGCACCCTGGTCAGCGACGGCCAGGCGGCCCTGCTGGGCGACGCCGAGCTCGACGTCCTGCCCCCGTTCGCCGGCGGGTGACCGTTCCGACTTCGCGCCCGTCCGGGACGCGCTGGGCGGCTCGCCCGCGGCCCTGGCGGGCGCGCAGTTGAGGTCGGTGCGGCCGGACTATTGTCGCGTTGATGGAATCGTCGGCGCGGGAATGACCGCGGTCAGCCTCCCCCGGGGGAGCATCCTCGGCACCCGGGTACAGCGCCTGGAAGATCCGCAGTTCCTCACCTCGGGGGCGGTCTACACCGAGGACATCGTGGACGAGCGGCTCGACGGGGCGGTCCGGCTGACCTTCGTCCGCGCCCCCATCGCCCACGCGAAGATCCTGTCGATCGACACGTCCGCCGCGCGGGACGCGCCCGGTTGCGTTGCGGTGTTCACCGCGGCCGACCTGACCGACGTGCCCGCTCAGCCCCCGGCCCTGCCCATGTTCCCCGCCGCGATGTCCCAACCCTTGCTGGCCACCGACACCGTGCGCTACGTCGGCGAGCCCGTTGCTGTGGTGGTGACCGACGGCCGCTACACCGGCGAAGACACCGCCGAGCTGGTCGAGGTCGACTACGACCCGCTGCCGGCCGTGGTCGACCCGAAGCGCGCTCTGGACGACCACACGCTGGTGTTCCCCGAGTTCGGCACAAACGTGGTCGGCAGCAAGGACGCGGCCGACGCAACCGACACCTTCACCGACTGCGAGGTCGTCGTCACCCAGGAGATCCTGAACCAACGGGTTGCGGTCGCTCCCCTGGAAGTGCGCAGTGCCGCAGCGGTGTGGGGCGACGACGGGCGGCTGACGGCGTGGATCCCCAACCAGGGCGCCCAGGGCACCCAGGCGCGCCTGGCCGCGATGCTCGGGCTGACCACGACGCAGGTTCGGGTGATCACCCCGGCGGTGGGCGGCGCGTTCGGGGCAAAGTTCGGTGCCGACCCGGAACAGGCCGTCGTCGCGTGGGTGGCCCGTCGGCTGCAACGCCCGGCCACCTGGGTGGAGACCCGCTCCGAGAACATGGTCGCGATGACGCACGGGCGGGCCCAGGTGCAGACGATCACCATCGGCGGCGACCGCGACGGCCGGGTGAAGGCCTACCGGCTGCATGTTCTGCAGGACAGCGGTGCCTACCCCCGGTTCGGCGCGATGCTGCCGATGTTGACGCTGCTGATGGCGCCGGCCGTGTACGACATCGAGCGCCTGGAGACGTCCTACGTCAGCGTCGTCACCAACACCACACCGGTGGGCGCGTACCGCGGCGCCGGCCGCCCGGAAGCCACGGCGGTGATCGAGCGGGCGATGGACCTGTTTGCGGTCGAGATCGGCATGGACCCGGCCGAAGTCCGGCGCCGCAACCTGTTGCCGGCCTTCACCGAGCCGTTCACGAGCAAGGGCGGCGCCAGGTACGACTCCGGCGACTACGAGATGGCCCTCGACACCGTCCTCGCCGCCGCTGACTACCAGGCGCTGCGCGCCGACCAGGCCGCCCGCCGCGAGCGCGGAGACGCGGTGCAGTTGGGCATCGGGCTCAGCGTGTACGTCGAGATCACCGGCGGGGGGGCCGAGTCCGGGGCCCCGCGCGAGAACGCCACCGTGGAAGTGCATCCCGACGGCACGGCGACGATCCTGACCGGAACGTCCCCCCACGGCCAGGGGCACTCCACGGTCTGGGCGATGCTGGCCAGCGAGGAGCTGGGTATCCCGATCGAGAAGATCACCGTCAAGTGGGGTGACACCGACCTCATCCCGCAGGGCGGTGGCACCGGTGGTTCACGCAGCCTCCAGCAGGGCGGGGCTGCGGTCAGGCAAGCGGCGCTGGAACTGATCGAGCTGGCCCGCCTTCGCGCCGCGGAGCAACTGGAGGTCGCGCCGGAGGACCTCGTCGTGGATCACGAGCTGGCCGGGCTGGCCGTGCGCGGCGTACCCGGTTCCGGCGTCAGTTTCGCCTCCTTGGCGCAAGTCGAGCCCTTGCGCATCCGCACGATCTTCTCCGCGCCCGGCGCCACCTACCCGTTCGGGGCCCACGTGGCCGTCGTCGAGGTCGACGTCGAGACCGGCAAAGCCGTGCTCAAGCGCCTCATCGCCCTGGACGACGCCGGCACGATCGTCAACCCCCTCATCGCCGAAGGGCAGCGCCACGGCGGCCTGGCCCAGGGCGCCGCACAGGCCCTGCTGGAAGAAGTGGTATACGACGACGACGGCAACCCGATCACCACCACGTTTGCCGACTACCCCATCGTGTCGGCGACCGAACTGCCCAGCTTCGAGCTGGTCACCACTGAGACGCCGACCAGCTACAACCCCTTGGGAGCAAAGGGAATCGGCGAAGCCGGCACCATCGGCTCAACCCCGGCCGTCCAGAACGCGGTGATCGATGCGGTGGCACACCTCGGCGTGCGACAC
This sequence comes from uncultured Jatrophihabitantaceae bacterium, assembly GCA_964252015.1. Lineage (GTDB taxonomy): Bacteria > Actinomycetota > Actinomycetes > Mycobacteriales > Jatrophihabitantaceae > CAXSBR01. The sequence goes on from CAXULW010000008.1 coordinate 133,534, forward strand.
ATCGACATGCCGACCAGTTCCATGCGCGTGTGGTCGGCCGTGCGCGCGGCCCGGAATGCCGCTCAGGAAGAGATCTGATGCGCGTATCGATCACCGTCAACGGACAGCAGCGCACGGACGACGTCGAGCCGCGGCTGCTGCTCGCGCACTACCTGCGCGACGTGTGCGGGCTGCGGGCGACGAACATCGGCTGCGACACGACCTCGTGCGGCGCGTGCACCGTCCTGGTCGATGGCGAGTCGGTGAAATCGTGCACGGTCCTGGCCGTCCAGGCGCACGCAGCGTCGGTCATCACCCTGGAAGGCCTGGCCCGAGACGGCGATCTGCATCCGGTGCAAACCGCATTCCAGACCGAACACGGCTTGCAGTGCGGCTTCTGCACCCCCGGCATGGTGATGGCCGCCGCGGGGCTGCTGGGCGAGAATCCGCATCCCAGCGAACAGCAGGTGCGCGAAGGACTCGAGGGCAACATCTGCCGGTGCACGGGCTACCACAACATCGTGCGCGCCGTGCTCAGTGCCGCTGACACGATGGCCGCCGACACTGTGGCGACGCCGTGATTCCCGCCGCATTCGACTACGTCCGGGCGGGGTCGGTGCCGGAAGCGATCTCCCTGCTGGCGGAGCATGGCGCGGACGCCAAGCTCATCGCCGGCGGCCATTCGCTGTTGCCGATGATGAAGCTGCGGTTCGCCTTCCCTTCGGTGCTGATCGACATCCGCACGGTTCCGGGAGGCTCCTACATCCGGGTGGAAGGCGACGAGGTGGCCATCGGTGCTCTCACCCGCCACTGCGACCTCGTCACCTCCGACGTCCTGCGCACCGAGGCCCCCCTGATCGCGGCCGTCGCCACCACCGTCGGCGACCCGCAGATCCGCCACCGCGGCACGATCGGCGGGTCGGTCTCGCACGCCGACCCGGCCGCCGATCTCCCGGCGGCGGTGCTGGCCTCCGACGCCACCCTGGTGCTGCAAGGCCCGGCGGGCCGCCGCACCGTCAGCGCGGACGAGTTCTTCCTCGGCTACTTCGACACCGCCCTGGGTGCCGACGAGGTACTGGTGGAGATCCGGATACCGCGCACCGGCCCCGGCGGCTGGCACTACGAGAAGTTCACCCGGCGGTCGAACGACTGGGCGATCGTCGCGGTGGCCACGGTGGCGGGGCGCGTCGCGCTGGCCAACATGGGCAGCCGGCCGTTACGGGCCGCGGCCACCGAGCAGGCCCTGGCGTCGGGCGCCTCTTACCTCGACGCGGCCGCGCTCGCGGCCGAGGGCACGGAGCCGATCCAGGACATGCACGCCGACCAGGAATACCGTCGCCACCTCGCGCGCGTGCTCACCCGGCGCTCGCTCGAGGCCGCCGGCCAGCGATAGCCGACCCGGGGGTCACCGGCCCGCTGGACGGGCCGGCCGCGGGCAGGGCGGCGGGTCGACCGACGTGGTAGCCCTGCGCGAAGTCGACCCCCAACCCGCGCAGCGTGTCCAAGGTGGCCTGATCCTCGACGAATTCGGCGATGGTGCGCTTGCCGAGTTCCGTCGCGATCTGCACCAGGGATTTGACGAGTATCTGGTCGGCCCGGTTGGTGGCCACGCCGCGCACGAATTCACCGTCGATCTTGAGGTAGTCGAAGGGCAGATGCTTGAGGTAGAAGAACGAGCCGTAGCCGGCGCCGAAGTCGTCGAGGGCGAACTCACAGCCCAGTGACTCGAGGTGTTCGGCGAACGCGCGGGCCCGGTCGATATCGGTGATAGCGGCGGTCTCGGTGACCTCGATGACCAAGCCGCTCGGCACCGGCAACCCGGCCAACCCGCGTTCGATCACCTCGAGAATGGCCGGGTCACCCATCGACGGCCCCGACAGGTTGACCTCGAAGTGGGGCCAGTTGCCCGCGCGTTGATGCTCGCCCAGGAGCCGGCAGCTCTCGGCGATGACCCACCGGTCGATCTGGGCGATGAGACCGGCCCGTTCGGCGCTGGGCAGGAATTCACCGGGCATGACCAGGCTCCCGTCGCCGTCGATCATGCGCAGGAGCAGTTCGTAGCGGTCGATCTGGCCGCTACGCAGGTTGAGGATGGGCTGGGCGTGCAGGACGAGGGAGTTGCTGTCCAGCGCGTCCTGGATCCGTTCGACCCAGGTGTGGCGGCCCCGCAGGTCGGCCTGCCCGGGGTCAGTCGTGGAGTACAGCGCCAAGCGATCACGCCCGGCCTCCTTGGCGTGGTACATGGCCACGTCGGCTTCGACCAGTAACTCGCGGGAGCTGTGCGCATCCCCGCGATCCAGGAAGGCCATCCCGATGCTGGCGGTGACGCGGACCGCACGGCCGTCGCCTACGACGATCGCCTCGAAACGCAGTGCCTCCAGCATTCGTTCGACGACGCCTTGCGCGTCGTCGCGACCGATGGCGGGCAGGACGACGGCGAACTCGTCGCCACCAGTTCGGCCGATGACGTCGGCCGGCCGCAGCACCGACCTGAGCAGGCGGGCGGCCTGAACCAACACCCGATCGCCGACGGCGTGGCCGCGGCTGTCATTGATGTACTTGAACCCGTCCAGGTCCAGGACCAGGACCGCGCACGGTAGGCCCGCGGCGGTACACCTCGCGACGACGTCCTCGATGGCGCCTTCGATGTGGCGACGGTTGGGCAAGGAGGTCAGGGAGTCATGCCCGGCCAGGTATTCGAGCTCCCCGCGTGACCGGCGCAGTTCGTGCCGGGCGCCGTCCAGGGACTCCGCGGCCCGGCAGATCTCGTCCAGCATGTTGTTGAAGGCCGTGGCCATCGCCCCGAGTTCGTCCCGGGTCGTCACCGTCACCCGGGTGGTGACCGGGGTGGCCCGGGCCGACTCCAAATCGCCGCGGCCCAGCGCGTCCATCGCCCGGGTCAGCTCGGTCAACGTGCCCACGGACAATCGATTGGCGGCGGCGGTGACCTGGGTGGCCGAGTGGGAGATCATGCCCGGCAGCACGAGTCCGACGCTGATCGACAGGATCGCGACGGCGACGAAGATGTCCTCCAGCACGGCCGTCAGCGGTGACTGCCGGTTCTGCAGGTGTTCGACGGCCAGGAGATACCCGGAGCCGTCCAGCGCCATGACCAGGAGCATGGCGCCGGTCAACTTGAAGTGCAGGCTCCGGGCCACCCCCGGGCGACCGTGCAGCTTGCGGTCCCGCCAACTGCGCCACGCGTAGAAGATCGAGCCGGAGTACGCCAACGCGAGGCCGAACAGGACCACCGGCATCCCGAACTGGCGAAAGCCCAGGACCGTGGAGACAAGCCAGGTCACCGCGGCCCCCACCCCGAGCATGATCGTGCCCCGCGGCGCCCGCCACGGACGGTCCTGGTCCGGGGAGTCCCGGCGCAGCAGCCAGACTGCGATGCTGGGCAGTGCGATGCCGATGAGATACGTGAAGTTGGCCGCCGCGATCATCCAGACCGGGTCACCGGCGAGCAGGAACACGATCGCGACCCCGGCGGTCAGCCCGATCGCGACGTGCGGGGCGTCGAACCGGTTGCGACGCGCCATCAGCCGGGGCAGCAGACCGTCCTCGGCCAGTTGGGACAGCGTGCGCGACGCGCCGGCCAGCGGCTGCACGGTGCCGTGGAACATGTTCAGGACGAAGAACCAGACGGCCACGCTCTTGGCCAGACCACCGAAGACGAGCAGGAACGAAGGGCTGATCAGATGGGCCAGCCGAGCCCCGTCCGCGCCGGCCAGCGCCGGGGCCCCGAACGCGCCCAGCCAGATGACCGGCAACGCGAGAAAGTACAGCCCGGCCAAGCCGCCGCTGGCCAGCATGGCCTTCGGCAGCGACCGCACCGGGTCCTTCATCTCACCGACGTGGCACGTGGCCGCCTCGAATGCCGGGGCAGCGAACCCGATCAGGTACAGCCCGGCCATGGCGCTGCTCACCCCACCGAACACGCCCTGGAACGGGGTGATCAAGTTCCAGTCCGTCGCCCGAGCCAGGTCGACGTCTCCGCGCAGCAAGGGGAGCACCGCGCTGAGCAGGGCCAGCGCGGCGGAACAAGCGGCCATGACCTTGACCACCTTGCCGACCCGCGCGACCCCGGCCAGGTTCAGCGCCGTGAACACGACCACGAACGTCACGGCCATGGGGGTCACGGCGATCCCGGGCAGGTACCAGTCGTGCAGGGCCTGCGCGGCCAGCAGCGAGGTCAAACCGCAGGTCGGCACCCATCCCCACCAGTAACAGACGCCGGTCAGATTGGCCAACACCGGGCTGTACCGGCGGAAGGCCTCGGCACACGTCGCCGCGATCCCACCCACCCGGTCGGGCCACATCAGGGTCAGTTCGGTCCACCCGGGAGCCGCCACCCACGCGAGCAGCAACCCGACCGCGAGCAGCGGGATCGCCGCGCCACCCTGGGTCGCCACCAGGCCGGCGAACAGGAACAAACTCTGATTGCTCCCGCCCACCGCCATCGAGGCGACGGTGAACCACCCCAGCGTCCGCGGGTGGCGCGGATGGCTGGGATGGCGCGGGGCCCGGGACTGCGCAACAGCAGGCCCGGACATGTCACTACTCATCGGCCGCCGGGCCAAGATCATGAACGCTCAGGCGATTGGCATCAGTGGGACCATGGATTGCTCATTCGAGTCCAGGAAGCCGGACCCCTGATCCTCGAGATACCAACACCCGCGTAACTACTCCGCTGAGCGGAAGGTGAAAGACGTTGTGGAGCGTGGTGTTGGTGTTCGCCGCCGGCGTCGGTGGCGGGCTGACGGGCAGTATCGCCGGGCTCGCCTCGCTCGTCAGCTACCCGGCGCTACTCGCGGTCGGTCTGCCGCCGGTGACGGCGAACGTGACCAACACGGTGTCGTTGACGTGCAGCAGTCTGGGCTCGGTCCTCGGTTCGCGCCCGGAGTTGCGCGGCCAGGGCGGCCGGGTCCGCCGGTTGGGCGCCGCCGGTCTGGCCGGCGGGATAGTCGGCGGCGTCCTCTTGCTCTCCACCCCGTCAGGTCTGTTCGAGCGGGTGGTGCCGTGGTTGATCGGCTTCGGTTCGGTGACGATCCTGGTCCGGCGGCGACCCACCGGCCCTGCTGAAGGGCCCTATTCAACCGACTCACGCCTGGTCGTTCTGCTGGTCTTCGCGATCGGCGTGTACGGCGGATACTTCGGTGCCGCCGCGGGCGTGCTGTTACTGGCGCTGTTCCTGGCGGCGACACCGGAGTCGCTGGCCCGCAGCAACGCGTTGAAGAACGTCGTGCTCGGGCTGGCCAACCTCATTGCCGGCGCGGTGTTCGTCGTGTTCGGTTCGGTCCGGTGGTCGGCCGCGGCCCCGCTCGCCCTCGGCCTGTTCATCGGTGCCAGCCTCGGGCCGACCATCGTGCGCCGCCTGCCAGAAAAGCCGTTGCGTATCGCTATCGCGCTGGCCGGCATCGGCCTGGCTATCCACCTCGGGTTGGACGCCTACTCTTGACAACGCGCATCCGGTTCCCGCCAAATAGGCTGGCGGACGTGCCCACCCGAGGACCTATGCGGCAGCTCGCCCGATGACCCGACGCGGTCAGTTGCGGGTCTACCTCGGTGCCGCGCCGGGTGTCGGCAAGACCTACGCCATGCTCGACGAGGGTCACCGGCGGATCGAACGCGGCACCGACGTGGTCGTGGCCTTCGTCGAGACGCACAACCGGCCCCATACCGCCGAGCGCCTCGCTGACCTGGAAGTGATCCCGCGGCGCACGATCGCCTACCGCGGCACCGAGTTCGCCGAGATGGACCTCGCCGCGGTGCTGGCCCGGGCCCCGGAGGTGGCCTTGGTCGACGAACTCGCCCACACCAACATCCCCGGCGCCGGACACGACAAGCGGTGGCAGGACATCGAAGCGATGCTCGAGGCCGGCATCGACGTCGTCTCGACCGTGAACGTGCAACACCTCGAGTCCCTCAACGACGTCGTCGAGGCCATCACCGGCATACCGCAGCGCGAGACTGTGCCCGACTCGGTGGTGCGCGCGGCCGAACAGGTCGAGCTCGTCGACATGACGCCGGAAGCGCTACGCCGGCGGATGGCGCACGGCAACATCTACCAACCGGAGAAGATCGACGCCGCGCTGGGCAACTACTTCCGCCCGGGCAACCTGAGCGCCCTGCGCGAGCTGGCCCTGCTGTGGTTGGCCGACAGCGTGGACGAGGGGATCCAGCGCTACCGCAACACCCACGGCATCGATTCGACGTGGGAGACGCGGGAACGGGTCGTGGTCGCGCTCACCGGCGGGCCCGAGGGCGTGGTCCTGATCCGCCGTGCGGCCCGCATCGCCGCCCGGGCCACCGGCGGCGACCTGCTCGCCGTGCACATCACGCGCAGCGATGGCCTGGCCGGCTCCAGCATCGCCGAGCTCAGCACCCAGCGGCTGCTGGTCGAGTCCCTCGGGGGCAGCTACCACTCGATCATGGGCGAGGACATACCCGAGGCGGTCCTGGAATTCGCCCGGGCCAAGAACGCCACCCAGATCGTCATCGGAGCCAGCCGGCGCAACCCCGTCGTCGCCGCGCTGACCGGACCGGGCACCGGGATGAGCATCACCCGGACCTCGGGCACCATCGACGTCCACGTGGTCAGCCACGACTACGTCGGCAAGGGCCGGGCCTTGCCCCGGATCAGCGGCGGGCTGACCCGCAAGCGTCGCCTGGCCGGGCTGCTGGCCGGGGCGCTGCTGCTCACCGCGCTGGTACCCATCTGCGCCGCCCTGCGCACCGACCTGCCGCTGGCCAGCGACATGCTGCTGTTCCTGCTCGCCGTCGTGATCGTCAGCCTGGTCGGCGGCTTCTACCCGGCGTTCGCCGCCGCGGTGGTCGCCAGCCTGCTCATCAACTTCTACTTCGTACCCCCGTTCCACACTCTGGAAATTTCCACGCCCGCCAACGTTCTCGCGCTGATCGTGTTCGTCGTCATCGCCTCTCTGGTGTCGCGGGTGGTCGATCTGGCCGCCCGGCGGACCACGGAGGCGGCGCGTTCCAACGCCGAAGCCGAGACCCTGTCCACGCTTGCCGGCGACCTGTTGCGCGGAGAACGGGCCCTACCGGCGCTGCTGCAGCGCGTGCAGGAAACGTTCGCCATGTCCAGCGTCACCCTGTTGCGACGGGAGAACCACGCTCCGGGCAGCGCCGGTTCCGCCACCCGCACGGAGGCCAGTGCCGGCCTGCGCGGCACCTGGTCGTGCATCGGCAGCATCGGCGCGGACCCGTGCCTTCGACCTGAGGACGGCGACGCCGAGGTCGCGGTGGGTGCGGAACTGACCCTGGTGCTGCGTGGACGTGCGCTGGCCGCGGGCGACCAACGGCTGCTCGCCGCGTTCGCCGGCCAACTGGCCGTTGCGTACGAGCAACGCCGGCTGGCCGAAGCGGCGCAGGCCGCCGCCCCATTGGCCGAGGCGGACCAGATGCGCACGGCCATCCTCAACGCGCTCAGCCACGATCTGCGCACCCCACTCGCGTCAGCCAAGATTGCCGTCTCCAGCCTGCGCGGGCGGGATGTCGTATGGACCGAAGCCGACCAGCAGGAGCTGCTGGCCAATGCCGACACGGCCCTCGACCAGCTCACCACCCTCGTCACCGACCTGCTTGACCTCTCGCGGGTCGAAGCCGGCGTCCTCACCCCGATGACGACCGAACTGGCACTGGACGACGTCATCGCCCACGCGCTGGACAACGCGGCGCGGTCGGCGGACGTGGTGGTGGAGGTGCCCGCGGGACTGCCGGAGGTTCTCGCCGACGCGGGTCTGCTCGACCGAGTCATAGCGAACCTGGTGGAGAACGCCGTGCGGTACAGCCCACCAGGCCGACCGGTCCGGTTGGCGGCCAGTGCGCACGGCGGAATGGTCGAGCTCCGAGTGGTCGATCGGGGGCCGGGCATACCGGAGGTCGAACGCGAAGGAGTGTTCGCTCCGTTTCAGCGCCGCGGTGATCACCCCGCCCACGACGGTGCCGGGGTTGGCCTCGGCCTGGCCATCGCCCGGGCGTTCACCCTGGCCATGCGGGGAACGATCAGCCTGGAGGACACACCCGGCGGTGGGCTCACCGCGGTCGTGTCATTGCCGGCCGCGCCCGATCCACGGGCCGTGGCTTTGAAACCGGCCCGCGAGCCGGCCGAGGCATGACCGTGCCACCCACGTGACGAGGGTCCTAGCCGTCGACGACGAGCCGCCGCTTTTACGCGCGCTAGTGCTCGTGCTCAGCAATCGCGGCTACTCCGTGAGCACCGCGATCAGCGGGGCAACCGCCATCAGCGAAGTGGCGATGCATCCACCCGACCTGATGATCCTCGACCTGGGTTTACCGGACATCGACGGCCTCGAAGTCATCACCCACGTCAGACGACTGCAGCCCGAGCTACCGATCATCGTCCTGTCCGCCCGCACCGGCAGCGGCGACAAGGTCGCTGCGCTCGATCTCGGCGCGGTCGATTACGTCACCAAGCCGTTCAACATGGACGAACTCCTGGCCCGGCTGCGGGCCGCCACCCGCCGGGCGGACATCACCGAGCCGGCAAGGAGTCCGGTCGCCTTCGGCAAGGTGAAGATCGACCTCGACGCGCACCTGGTCCTCGGTGCGCAAGGCCCGTCCGATGAACCGATCCACCTGACGCCCACCGAGTGGCGAATGCTGGAAGTGCTGCTCAGACGCCCCGGATCACTGGTCACCACCGCTGAGGTCCTGACCGCGATGCGAGGGCATCCCGAGCACACGGAACGCAGCTACCTGCGCATCTACATGCAGCAACTGCGGCGCAAACTCGAACCCGATCCCAGCCGCCCGCGCCACCTGCTGACCGAGCCCGGGATGGGCTACCGCTTCAACCCGTGATCAGAACGGGTACTTGGGCGGTTGGCTGCGCATGGTGACCCAGCGCGTCTCGGTGAATGCTTCGACGTTCGCGGCGGCTCCGCCGAATCGCGAGCCGGTGCCGGATGCCCCGACACCACCGAAGGGACTGTTGGCCTCGTCGCTCACGGTCTGGTCGTTGATGTGCACGATGCCGGTCGGGATCCGGTCGGCCAGCGCCAGCCCTTTCATGACGTCGCGGGTGACGATGCCCAGGGACAGGCCGTATTCACTGCTCGCCGCGAGCGCGACCGCCTCGTCCTCGGAGCTGAACCTGGCCACCGGCGCGACCGGCCCGAAGATCTCCTCTGCGAACGCCCGGGAATCGGCCGACACGTCGGACAGCACGGTCGCCTGGTAGAACAGCCCGTCGTAGGTGCCACCGGCGGCGACGGTCGCCCCGGAGGCCACGGTCGCCTGGACGATGGCGTCGATCTTGTCGCGCTGACCGGCGTCGATCAGCGGTCCCAGAGCGACCTGATCAACTGCGGGATCGCCCACCGGCAGGTGCGAGGCCTTGGCCGCGAGCCGTTCGACGAAGTCGTCATAAATGCGCTCGTGCACGATGTGGCGGCCCGTGGTCATGCAGATCTGGCCCTGGTGGAAGAACGTCCCGAACGCGGCCAGGCTGACCGCTTCGTCGATGTCCACGTCGTCGAGCACGATCAGGGCCGAATTACCCCCCAGCTCCAGGTGGGCGCGCTTGAGGTGCCTGCCGGCGAGTTCGCCGACCCGGCGGCCGGCCCCCGTCGATCCCGTGAACGAGATGACGCGCACAAGCGGATGCGTCACCAGGGCCTCGCCGACGTCGACCCGGCCGGGCAGCATCTGCAAGACCCCAGGCGGCAGGCCCGCTTCCTCGAAGATGCGGGCGATCGTGACTCCCCCGGTGACGGCCGTGCGCGGGTCGGGCTTGAGGATGACCGCGTTGCCCAGCGCCAACGCCGGGGCCACGGAACGGATGCCGAGAATGATCGGCACGTTGAACGGCGAAATGACGGCGACGACCCCCGCCGGCATCCGCCGCGCCATGGACAGCCGGGGTTCCTCGCTCGGAATCAGCTCGCCGTAGGGCCGCCCCGGCAACGCGGACGCCTCGAAGCACTCCTGCTCGGCCACGTGCACCGCGAACCCCGCCATTGGCGGTATGGCCCCGACCTCGCGGATGTTCCACCAGGAGATCTCGTCGGCGTGTTCGGCCCACAGCTGGCCCGCCTTGCGCAGCACACCGGCGCGGTGCGAGTGCGGTAGCGCCGCCCAATCGCGCTGGGCCACCGCCGCGATCTCGGCCGCCCGGGCCACGTCATCGGCGTCGGCCAGTCCGATCTGGCCCAGCGTCTTCCCGGTGGAGGGTTCCACCACGTCGTCGACACCGCCAGAGCCGGGCGACCACTCGCCGCCGATGAAGATGCTGCCGTGCCAGGTCGTCTGCTCGAGGAACACGGGTGACCCTTCGTTGGGTAGGAGTGCGTTGAACCCTACCCACCGGATGATCGACCCGGACCGGGTCAGCCGCGCGCGGTCAAGGCCCCCACGCTCAGGCGACGGAATGGGTGACGGTGGCGTAGTAGGTGCCGGCGACCGCACTGGCGGGGACGAAAATCGTGATCGTGGGGTTCCACGCGGCGGAGTTGTCGCCGGTGATGTCGCTCGCCGTCACGGCGGCGACCAGGCTCGTCAGGTCGTGCGGGTCCTGGGCGGTATAGGTCGCCGTCCCCGCCTTGGTGATGGGACCTACGGTGTAGGTGACGTAGGCGGCGGAGATGCTTCCGCCCGCCGCCGAGGTGAAGGCCGTCGAGCTGACGCTGGCGACCCAGTCCGCACCCGGGCCCGCGTGACGCGAGTCGGTAACCTGGACGTCGCCGAGGGGGCCGCTGATGGTGGTGCCGTTGACGGTGCTGACCTGGGCGCCGAGCTGGGCGGTGATGGTGGGCACGGTGATCGACAGAACCCCGACGGGCGTCGTGATGGTGTTACCGGACAGGGTGACGGTGGCCTGGGACAGCAACTGACCGGTCACCGAGGCCCCGGCCCCGATGGTGATCCCGGCCGGGGACAGGACCGTGCCCGCGAAATCGGAGTTCGCACCCGTGCCGACCGCGCCCTGCGACGCCCAGAACACGTTCGCCGCCTTGGCCCCGCCCAGCAACACCATGTGACTGGCCGCGGCCGTGTTCAACGCCGCCGACACCTGGAAGATGAACACCGCGTTCGGATCACCCAACCCGTCCAGGGTCAACGTCCCGGTCAACGCGAACGCCGCCGCCGTGTGATACACCCCCGGCGTGAACGTCACCCCGTTCTGATCACCAGAAAACTCCGCCGTCGCCACCCGCCCCGCCGCGTCCTGATACGCCGCGACCGCATCGGTCTGCGCCCCCGCCGCCACCACACCACCGGCATAGGTCACCCCACCCACCACACCCGGCGGGAACCCCACCACCGACGTACCCGGACTCACCCCCAGATCACCCGTCACCACCGTCGCCCCGGAGTTCACTACCCCGACGCCCGCCAACACCGAAAACGACCCCGCCCGACCCACCGACACCCGCGCCGCGGGCAGGTTCAACGTCAACACCTGCGTCGCGGTGCCGTTGTTGCCGTCGACGTCCTTCACCGTGGCCAGCACCGTGTGTTTGCCGTTGCTCAACGTGGCCGCGGTGACGCTCCACCCCCCACCAGCCCCGGCCGTCGTGGTCAACACCTGCACACCATCGATGCGCACCGTCACCGTCGTCCCGCCCGGCGCGCTCGTCGTGCCCGTGATCGTCGGCGTCGCCGACCGCGACGTGCCCGCCGCGCCACCAGTGATGCTCACCGCCGGCGCCCCCGCCGCCGTGAACGCCACCCCGTTACCGGACAGGGTGACGGTGGCCTGGGACAGCAACTGACCGGTCACCGAGGCCCCGGCCCCGATGGTGATCCCGGCCGGGGACAGGACCGTGCCCGCGAAATCGGAGTTCGCACCCGTGCCGACCGCGCCCTGCGACGCCCAGAACACGTTCGCCGCCTTGGCCCCGCCCAGCAACACCATGTGACTGGCCGCGGCCGTGTTCAACGCCGCCGACACCTGGAAGATGAACACCGCGTTCGGATCACCCAACCCGTCCAGGGTCAACGTCCCGGTCAACGCGAACGCCGCCGCCGTGTGATACACCCCCGGCGTGAACGTCACCCCGTTCTGATCACCAGAAAACTCCGCCGTCGCCACCCGCCCCGCCGCGTCCTGATACGCCGCGACCGCATCGGTCTGCGCCCCCGCCGCCACCACACCACCGGCATAGGTCACCCCACCCACCACACCCGGCGGGAACCCCACCACCGACGTACCCGGACTCACCCCCAGATCACCCGTCACCACCGTCGCCCCGGAGTTCACTACCCCGACGCCCGCCAACACCGAAAACGACCCCGCCCGACCCACCGACACCCGCGCCGCGGGCGCGGCATCCGCGCGAGCAGGAGTGACGACCAGGCCGAGTATCAACACCATGACGGTGCCGGCCGCGGTCTGCAGAAGCGACCGTGTCCGGCCACGGCGAGGCGACGCCGCACTGCGAACTGGACTAAGCACTGCGCGTGGTGTCCCGTGCTGATACTCGCCAGCGCAGGCAGCGCGCCAACCTAGGCAACTGGGACCGGCCGCCTGCGGTCATGTCGCCGCCGAGTGAGCCACACCGCGCCGACCAGGACAAGCAGGAGGAGCAGCACGAGCACGCCGGCAAAGGCCCCGGACGGAAAGGCCGAAGAATCGGGACGATGAGCCGGAGCGGCCAGTACCTGGGGAACCGCAGCGAACTGAACCGTCGCCGCGGCCTGGTTGTGCACCGTGCCGCTGCTCAATTTCACGGTGGCCAGCCACGGCCCTGGCTGCAGCCGGGGGTCAAACGACGCGGTTACGGTCTGCTCGCCGCCGGGCGCGATGGTGATCGTGGCGTCGGTTGCCACCGGCGGGGTGGCCAGACCACCCGGGCCTTCGGACAGCGTGATGGTGCCGCCGACGTCGATCGCCCGTTTACCGGTGTTGCGCACCCGGGCCGTCACCTGCGGTCGCCGCGTCTGCGGATCACGCTGCGCCACGATCCGGTCGATCTTGAACGAGGACGCCTGGCGGGTCCCGGACACGTCCAGATACATCCGCACACCCACCCGGTTGATCTGCCGCACGCCGCCGGCACCGGCCGGGGAGGAGATCTGGGCCCAGATGACCCCGTATTGCTCGCCGCTGACCGCGTCCTTCGGCACCGCGACCCGCACCGTGATCGTGGTGCTAGCGGACGCGCCGAGGGTAACCGTCGCCGGATTGACCGTGGTCCATGACGTAAGGGCGTTGGCCGCGCCTGCGGCACCGAAGCGGAACTGGCCACCGCTGATGGACGCCGCGGCCGCATACGCGGACACGGCGAGGGGGCGGGCGGAGGAGTTTTTCACCTGAACGTGCCGGGTGATCGTCGTGCCGGGACTGATCTGGTCGACGATGTAGATCTGTGCGCGCGGGTCATGAGCGGCCCCGATCGGTGCGTCCAGCAACCGGATTCCGACGCTGGCGGGGGCGACCTGGGCTGTTGCCGTCAACGGCCGATCGGCCTCGGTCGCCACCAGAACGGTGGCCACCGAAGCCGCGACGATCAGCGCGCGTTGCAGGCGCGTGGTCAGGTCAAGCCACCGACTGAGTGATCGTGCCGGTATAGGTGCCGGCGACGACGGCGGCAGGCACGGCGATGTCGAGGGTGGGGTTCCACGCGGCCGAGTTGCTGCCCGAACCACCGGCGTGGTCGAACGCAGTCTTCGAGGTGTCGATGGCTACGGCGTCCGCGGCCGTCGCTTGTCCCGGGTTGAACGTGCCGTTACCCGTGGTGGCGGTGGCGGCTCCCGACCAGTAGCTCACGTCCGTGGCCGAGACGGTTTCGGCCGTCGTGCCGCCCCCCGTGGTGAAGTCCGTGGAGATTGCGCTCGCGCTCCAACTCGCGTCGAGCAAGGCTCGCGCGTCGGTGACCGTAACCGGGCCGAGCTGGCCCGTCAGGTCGACACCCGCAGTCGCCGCGCCGAGGTTCGCCGTGGCGGGCACGGAGATGTCGAGCGTGCCGCCGTTGACGGTGAACGTCACCGTGGTGTCGCCGGTGGGTGCCGCGTTGGCGCTGGCGAACGGCACCACGATGGCGATGGCCGTGGTCGTGGCCGAAGCGAGCAGGAACAAGCGGGGGTGACGGAATTGCACGACGGGAACCTTCCTTAGTGCGGCTAGTGGTGGTCCCCGAAATGCAGAGCTTTCTTGATCGCCAAGTGCCTGTCAAATCGACGCTTCCCGCGGAAGGTCCTTTTTATGACGTCCACCTCCACGCCCATTTCGGGCGGCCCCAACGCGCTCAAGTGCGGCCTGGTCCTGCCGATGTTGGTTGTAGTCCGCGGGGTCTGAGGAGCGTGTGTGCCATGAAAACGTTCGCCTGTGGAGACGTGGTTCCCGGCTGCGAGGCCCGCTGGGTGTGCTCGTCGGAGGACGAGGTGCTGTTCGAGGTGGCCAAGCACGCGGCGGCCGTGCACGGCATGGCCGACGTGTCCCCGCAGCTGGTTCACGCGGTGCGCGCGGCTATCGTCTCCGTCGCTGCCTGAGCCGGTGCCGGTCGCACCGGGGGCGACCCAGGATGAGCGTCCGGATGTCGGGTGGTCGGCCAAGCTCGGCGCTGCCCTGGCCGGGGGCGTGGTGTCCTCGGTGTATCAGCCCATCGTCGACCTCGCCCGAGGCACCACGGTCGGCTACGAAGCGCTGGCCCGCTTCGCCGGGTTTGCCGAGCGCAACCCCGAGAAGTGGTTTGCCGCCGCGCGGGTGCTGGGGTGCCACGCCGAACTCGAGGCCGTTGCCCTACGCACCGCCCTGAGCGCGCGCAAGGACCTTCCGCGCAACAGCTTCCTCACCGTGAACGTCTCGCCGGACCTGCTCATGACCGAGACCATCCGCTCGGTGTGGCGCGACGAAGGCGACCTCGATGCCGTGGTCATCGAGCTCACCGAACAGGTCCCGATCGAGTCTTATACCGCACTCGAAGGCGATCTGGCCGGCTTGCGTGGAGCCGGCGCTCTGATCGCGGTGGACGACGCGGGCGCCGGTTACGCCGGCCTTCGCCACCTGCTCGCCTTGCGCCCGTCGATCATCAAGCTCGACCGGGAGCTGATCAAGGACGTCGATCTCGACGAGGCCAAGCTCGCCCTGGTGGAAATGGTCGGGACCTTCGCCGGACGGGTGGACGCCTGGCTGCTGGCCGAAGGCGTGGAGCGGGCCGGCGAACTGGACGCACTGGTCTCCCTCGGGGTCCCGTTGGCCCAGGGTTATCTGCTGGCCCGGCCGGGGCCGGGCTGGCCGCAGGTCGACGTTGATGTCGCGCTGCGCCTGGCCGCCGGCGCTGGGGTCGGCGTCGGGGTCGGCTCGGTGGACGGAGTTCGCGCAAACGTCGTCCGCCACCTGGTGCAGGTCGTCCCGACGGTGACGTCGGTCGGCGCCGCGGCGCGATTGTTCGCCGACGACTCCACCCATACCGTGGTGGTCGTCGACCACCACGGGAGGCCGTTGACGGTCTACACGCCGGACACGGCGTACCTCGCCACCGCCGAGCCGGGAATGCGGGTCAACCTCGACACACCAATCGCCCAGGCCCTCCTGCGGGCCATCACTCGCGACAGTTCGCACCGTTACCAACCGCTGATGTGTACGGACAACGCGGGGCGATTCATCGGAGTAGTAGCCATGGAGCGGTTGATCCACGCCGCGACGAACGGCGCTGTTCCCGCGGGAACCTAGCGGCCCCAGCTGTCTTCACCAGGACCTCTCGACGCGATCGTGCACCGTCATTCACCGCCGGATCCGACCCGGTCCAATTAGCCTTCGCGGGCGAGCAGCTCCCGCGCCTCGCGGGCGATCTGCAGATCCTCGCGGGCGGAGATGACGACGGTCCGCACCGTCGCGTCGGTAGTGCTCACATCGACGTCGCTGCTGACGTCGTCGTTGCTGTCGCCGACGGCCACGCCGAGGTGGCCCAGGCGGTCGGTGGCCAGACGGCGCACCCGGGACGAGTGTTCGCCGATGCCGCCGGTGAAGGCGAGGACGTCGATACCGCCGAGGGTCGCGGTCATGGCCGCGATACCGGCCACGAGGCGGTGGGTGTACACGTCCAGCCCGAGCTGGGCGTCGACGTCGCCACGGTCGGCCGCGGATTCCACGGCGCGCATGTCGGCGCTGCCGGTCAGGGCGAGCAGGCCGGACTGGTGTTCCAATGCGGCGGCGACCGCGTGTGGAGCCAGGTGCTCGTGTTCTTCCAGCCACAGCACCAACCCGGGGTCGACGCTGCCGGATCGGGTGGCCATGACCAGGCCCTCCAACGGCGTGAAGCCCATCGTCGTGTCGACGCTGCGACCGTCGCGGACGGCGGCCAGCGAGGCGCCGGCACCAAGGTGAGCGGTGACGATGCGCGAGTCGGCCAGCGGCCGGCCGACGAGCTGCGCGGCGCGGCGCGAGCAGTAGGCGTGCGACAGGCCGTGGAACCCGTACCGACGGATGCCGTAGCGGGTCCGCCATTCGCGCGGGATGGCGTAGGTGGCCGCGGCGGTCGGGATGGTGGCGTGGAACGCGGTGTCGAAGCAGGCCACCGCGGGCACCCCGGGGAACAGCCCGGACACCGCGTCCAGCGCGGCCAGGGACTTGGGCTGGTGCAGCGGGGCCAGGTCGGTCAGGTCGCGTAGCTGCGCCTCCACGTCCGGGGTGATCCGGACCGCTTCGGCGAACAACGTGCCCCCGTGCACGATCCGGTGACCGACAGCATCCGGTGCGGTCCAGCCGGACACCAGGCGGCCGAGCTCGTCGGCGTCGATGCCGTCAGCGCCGACCTCGAGGTCGGCTTGCTCCTCGGGGGTATCCCCCTCGCCGAGCAGGCCGACCTTGAGGCTGGATGACCCCGCGTTGACGGTGAGTACCCGCGCGCTCACTCCGGTCGAGCGGCCACTGGAAAGGTCCAGCCGCTGATGGCCGGATCGTCCTCACCGTGCTCACGCGTATAAACCCGCGCGGCCAGGCGGACGTCGGCCATCTGCTGGCGCAGGTTGGCGCAGCGGCTGCCCAGGGACGGCACCCGGTCGATGACGTCCATGACCAGATGGAAGCGGTCCAGGTCGTTGAGCATCACCATGTCGAACGGGGTCGTCGTGGTGCCCTCCTCCTTGTAGCCGCGCACATGCATGTTGTGGTGGTTGTTGCGCCGGTACGTCAGGCGATGGATCACCGACGGGTAGCCGTGGAAGGCGAACACGATCGGCTTGTCCGGCGTGAACAACGCGTCGAAGTCGCGGTCGGACAACCCGTGCGGGTGCTCGGTGGCGGGTTCCAGCCGCATGAGGTCGACCACGTTGATCACGCGCACCTTGAGCTCGGGCAGGTAGGTCCGCAGCAGGTCAGCCGCGGCCAGCGTTTCCAGGGTCGGGATGTCGCCGGCGCAGGCCAGCACGACGTCGGGCTCGGAGTCGGTGTTGCCGGCCCACGGCCAGATGCCCAGACCGCGGGTGCAGTGGGCGATGGCCTCGTCCATGGTCAGGTACGTCAGCGCCGGTTGCTTGCCGGCGATCACGAGGTTGACGTAGTTGCGGCTGCGCAGGCAGTGATCGGCCACCGAGAGCAGGGTGTTGCTGTCCGGGGGCAGGTAGACGCGCACGATCTCGGACTTCTTGTTGATCACGTGGTCGATGAAACCCGGGTCCTGGTGAGAGAAGCCGTTGTTGTCCTGGCGCCAGACGTGGGACGACAGCAGGTAGTTCAACGAGGCGATCGGCGCCCGCCACGGAATCTGGCGGGTGACCTTGAGCCACTTGGCGTGTTGGTTGAACATCGAGTCGACGATGTGAATGAAGGCCTCGTAGCAGTTGAACAACCCGTGCCGGCCGGTGAGCAGGTAGCCCTCGAGCCAGCCCTGGCACAGGTGTTCCGAAAGAACCTCCATGACCCGGCCGTCCACGGCGAGGTGGTCATCACCCGCCAGCGTCTCGGCGTTCCAGGCGCGGTCGGTCCGCTCGAACACCGGGCCCAACCGGTTCGACACGGTCTCGTCCGGACCCATCAACCGGAACCGGTCCGGGTTGCTCGCGATGATGTCGCGCAGGAAGTTACCGAGTACCCGGGTGGCCTCGCTCGTCCCGACCCCGGGGTGTTCGACGGTCACCGCGTAGTCCCGGAAGTCCGGCATGGCCAGCTCGCGCAGCAACAGCCCGCCGTTGGCGTGCGGATTGGCGCTCATCCGACGGTTGCCCGATGGGGCCAGGGATTGCAGCTCGTCGATCAGTCGACCGGTGGCGTCGAACAGCTCGTCGGGGCGGTAACTGCGCAGCCATTCCTCGAGCTGGGCGCGGTGGACCGGGTTGGTTCGGGTCTCGGACAGCGGCACCTGATGGGCGCGCCAGGTGCCCTCGACGGGCAGCCCGTCGACGATCTTGGGCCCGGTCCACCCCTTCGGTGTGCGCAGCACGATCATCGGCCAGCGCGGGCGGTCGGCATTGCTGCCGTCGCGAGCCTGCCGCTGGATCTCGGCGATGTCGTCGAGCACCCGGTCCATGGTCGCGGCCAGCAGGTGGTGCACCACCATCGGGTCGTCGCCGCTGACGAAGTGCGGTTCGTAGCCGTAGCCTCGCATCAGCTCGGCCAGCTCGGTCTCGGGGATGCGGGCGAGAACGGTCGGGTTGGCGATCTTGTACCCGTTCAGGTGCAGCACCGGCAGCACCGCGCCGTCGCGAGCCGGGTTGAGAAACTTGTTGGAGTGCCAGCTCGCGGCCAGCGGCCCCGTCTCGGCTTCACCATCACCGATCACACACACCGCGAGCAGATCGGGGTTGTCGAACACGGCACCGTAGGCGTGCACCAGGGCGTACCCGAGTTCCCCGCCCTCGTGGATCGAACCCGGTGTCTCCGGCGCGACGTGGCTGGGAATGCCGCCGGGGAAGGAGAACTGCCGGAACAACGCCGCCATCCCGTCCTCGTCGCGACCGACCCCGGAGTAGACCTCGCTGTACGTACCGTCCAGGTAGGCGTTGGCGACGAGACCTGGACCGCCGTGGCCCGGTCCGGTGATGTAGAGCGTGTTGAGGTCGCGTTCCTTGATCACCCGGTTCAGGTGCGCGTACAGCAGGTTCAGGCCGGGCGTGGTACCCCAGTGGCCGAGCAGCCGCGGCTTGACGTGCTCGGCCAACAGCGGTTCGCGCAGAAGTGGGTTGCCCAGCAGGTAGATCTGGCCGACGGACAGGTAGTTGGCCGCGCGCCAGTAGGCATCGATCAGCTCCAGGTCGCGCTGGCCGTAGGTGCGTTCCGGTCGGATCTCGAGATCGGTCACGGGTATGTCTCCAGTTTGCGGGAGGGCAGTGGGGGGACGAGCCGGGCGGCGGCGTGATCGACGGGGAGAACAGCGTTCATACGACGAACCTCGACCGGTTCACCGACGCGACGGTGACGGCACGGCGAATCTTCAAGGCACAGGCAGTGAATACGGGGTCCATGGCAATCCGCGACAGGTACGCGCCCGGCGTGCCTGGTGGTGAGCCGTGCGCTCGCGAGGCCGTTTTTGGCAGGCTCTCGGACCCAAGCCGGCTGCTACTCAGCCGACCCGAACTGTACGCCGGCCCCATGCCGGCCCAAGCCACCCGACCTGACCCCTGCGGTGGCTCCGCACGGGGATCGCCGGTCAGCTGGCCGGGCTGTGGATGAGCTTCTTGTTGACGAACTCGTCGATGCCCAGCGGGCCGAGCTCGCGCCCGACGCCGGAACGCTTGGTGCCGCCGAACGGCAGCTCGGGCCCGCCGCCTTCGGCCTCGTTGATCCAGACCATGCCGGCATCGATCCGGTCGGCGATGTCCAAGGCCAGCTGCTCGTCCTTGGCGAACACCGCGCCACCGAGCCCGAACGGCGTGTCGTTGGCGACCGCGATGGCTTCTTCCACGTCGGCGACCCGATAGACGACGGCGGCCGGGCCGAACAGCTCCTCGCGGAACGCCCGCATGCCCTCGGTGACCCCGGACAGCACCGTGGCCTCGACGAACGCGCCCGGCCGATCCACCCGGTGGCCACCGGTGTGCACAGTGGCCCCTTTGGCCACGGCGTCGTCGATCTGCTCGATCAGCGCTTTCGCGGCGGCCTCGGAGGACAGCGGTCCGTAGGTCGTGGCCGGGTCGGTCGGATCACCGGTGACCTGCGCGGCCATGCCCGCGGTGAATCCCTTGACGAACTCGTCGTAGACCGCGTCGGTGACGATCATCCGCTTGGAAGCGTTGCAGGACTGCCCGGCGTTCTCCATCCGCGCCGCCACCGCAGCCTTGGCCACCTCGGCGATGTCGTCGGCGTCGATGACGATGAACGGGTCCGATCCGCCGAGTTCGAGCACGACCTTCTTCAGGTTGGCCCCCGCCAGTTCGGCCACGGCGGTTCCGGCACGCTCGCTGCCGGTCACCGACACACCGGCCACTCGCGGGTCGGCGATGATCGTCGCGGCCTGGTCGTTGGTCGCGAAGACGTTGACGTACGCCCCTTGCGGCAGGCCGGCGTCGTGGAAGATCTTCTCCATCGCCAGCGCGGACTCCGGGCACTGCGGCGCGTGCTTGAGCAGGATGGTGTTGCCGATCATCAGGTTGGGACCAGCGAACCGAGCGACCTGGTAGTAGGGGAAGTTCCACGGCATGATGCCGAGCAGCGGCCCGATCGGCGAACGGCGCACGATCGCGGTGCCGCCGGTGTCACTGCGCAGCGGCTCGTCCTTCAGCAGCTCCTCGGCATTGTCGGCGTAGTACTGGTAGATCGACGCGGAGAACTCGACCTCGCCGATCGCGTCGGCCGTGGTCTTGCCCATTTCGCGCGTGATCAGCGCGGCCAGTTCTTCCTTGCGGTCCAGGTGCAGTTGCGCGACCCGGCCGATGATGGCGGCCCGCTCCGCCTTGGTCGCCCGCCGCCACGACACGAACGCCTGGGCCGCGTCGGCGACGGCCTGCTCGATCTGGGCGTCGGTCGCGGTGTCGTACTCGCTCTCGGTCTCACCGGTGGCCGGGTTGACGACCTGGTACAGGCTCACGTCTGCTCCTCTGGGTATCGCACGATCTCGGGCGTGCCATGACACTAACCTGGCGTCAGCGCCGTCTGGTCTGCGTCCTTCACCTGCTTCACGAGGAGTACCTATGTGGCTGTTTCTGTCCCGGCGGATCCGGACCTGGCTGATACTTGCCGTCGGCGTTCCGCTCGCCCGACTCGTGGTTCGCAAGGTGTCGGCGTTCGTGTCGGCCCGCCGCGGGGGTGGTGCGCAGTGACCGCAGATCCGGCCGCGGCGGCGGCTGCGGACAAGGCCGCAACGAGTTCGGCCACGGTTGCCACCGATCGGCCGGGCCGGTACGGCAAACAGCTGGCTGCGCACCTCGGCCGGCGCGCTTCGTCCTCCTGGGACGACGACGCGGGCACCGGCGAGATCACTTTCCCGTTCGGCCGGGCCGAGCTGACCGCGCAGGATGGCGCGCTACACCTGTTCGTGGCGGGCCGCCCGGACGCCGAACCCGACCTGCAGGGGGCGGCGGGACTGGACCGGCTCGAGGACGTGGTCGGTCGGCACCTGGTTCGCTTCGGCACCAAGGACGAGCTCGTGGTGCAGTGGGACCGCTCGGACGGTACGACTGGCAGCCGGCAGCAACTGGTCGAGTAGTTACTTCAGGGTTCCCACGGCGCGAGCGATGACGAGCAGCGAGGTCAGCAACGCGGCGGTCGCCTCGATGCCCATGAAGATCTTGGCCCGGCTGGTCAGCGGCATCGTGTCGGTCGGGCTGAATGCGCTCGAGTTGGTCGTCGACACGTAGAGGTAATCGACGAACGTCGGTGCCCAGTCCGCGATCTTGCTGGAACCGGCCGCCACCTCGACCACCGTGTCATGGTCCTCGTCGTGGGTGAATCGGAAGTCGGCCAGCGGCAGCTTGTCGCGAGCCAGCGTGCCGCGGGCGACCGGACCGCCGCGGTCGAGGCTCCAGAACAGCAGCGCGAATGCGATCACGTTGGTGGTCCATACCTGCAGGGCCGCGAGCAGCAGCGACCGCCCAGCCACGGGCGCGCTCACCAGCTGGTGCACAAGGAACCCCAGCGCGGTCAGGTTGGTGACGATGACCACGGTGATGAGCGCCAGCGACGACACCCGCGAAACCCTGGTCTCGCGGGTGATGCGTCGCGGATTGGTGGCTACCAGTGCGACCAACAGGACGATCTCCAGACCCGGGATCAGCAACCGCGGTCCGAGCAGCAGTTTCTCGGGCAGGAGCGCGTAGAGCACTACGGCGACGATGATGGCGATCGCGGGCGGGAAGCGGTCCTCACCCCGGGCGTCACCCCGGTGACCATGCCCGGCGTGCGCCTGCCCGGCCGGTAGCTCCATGGCGGTGCCTTCGCTGTTCGAGGTCATGATCCACAGCGTGCTCCACCGCCGGGGCGACGCGGGTCAAGCACGGTCGTCGGCCACGTCACCGGTGAACCGGCCGCCGGTCGTTAGAGTGCGCTCGTGGTTGACGAACGCGACGTGGGACTGCCCGACGGGCGGGTCGTGCGGGTGCACGACAGCGGCGCTCCAGCCGATACGGCCCTGGCCGTGGTGTGGCACCACGGTTCACCACAGACCGGGGCGCTGCTGGATCCGGTGCTGAGCGCGGCGTCGGCCCGCGGCATCCGCGTGGTGTCCTACGGTCGCCCGAGCTACGGCGGCTCGACACCCCGCCCGGGTCGCGACGTCGCGTCGGCCGGGTCCGACGTCGCGTACATAGCGGACGCCCTGGGCATCGGGCGTTTCGCCGCCGTGGGCGCCTCCGGCGGCGGCCCGCACGCCCTGGCCTGTGCCGCGGCGTCGCCGGACCGCGTCGTGGGCGTGGTCACCCTCGCCGGGATCGCGCCGTACACCGACGAGTTCGACTGGTGGGCGGGGATGGCCGACAGCAGCGGCCTGCGGGCGGCCACGTCCGGGCGGGAAGCCCGCGCCCGCCACGCGGAAACAGCCACGTTCAACCCGGACATCTTCACGCCGGCGGATTGGGCCGCGCTGGACGGCACCTGGTCGTCTCTCGGTGCCGACGCCGGTCGGGCGGGCGCCGCCGGGGACGACGGACTGGTCGACGACGACGTCGCCTTCGTCAACCCGTGGGGGTTCGAGCTCGCAGACGTCGAGGCCCCCGTGCTGGTCGTGCACAGTGGCCGGGATCGCGTCATCCCGCCGGCGCATGCGCAATGGCTGGTGCAGGCCTGCCGCTTCGGCGAGCACTGGCTGCGCCCGGCTGATGGGCACATCTCCGTCCTGAACGCCGTCCCGGTGAGCCTGGACTGGCTCGTCGACCGGGTCAGATCTTGACCGGGCCCTGCTCAGCCGGGGCGAGTTCGTCGAACGTGGTGACGCTGCGGGCCCGGCCCGGGAACACCAGGGTGAGCAGCAGGCCGACCACGAAGACCCCGGCGCACGCGTAGGGCGCATAGATGATGGGCGCCTTGACCTTGTAGACCGAGCCGAACAAGGCGGCGAGTGACACCAGGATACCGAGGGCGCAGGCCAGGTAGACCGCCCACAGCTTCGGGTGGTCGGCCAGTCCACGGATGGCGCCGACGCACACGAGCAGGTAGATCAGGCTCAGCCCGAACCCGCCGAAGGTCGAGCCCCAGCTGAACATGGCCAGGTAGTGCGGGGTGTCCGGCAGGGCGAACAGGCCGCGCCAGGTCTCGGTCAGGACGATGGCGACGACGAAGACGGCGAGCACTACGCCGCTGGCCACTAAAGGCGTGCCCCGACCGGAGACCCGGGCCATCGGCCGAGGGAGGCAATGGTCGCGAGCCATGGCGAAGAACCCGCGCGAGGACGCGACGGAGATGCCGATCAGCACGGCCAGCATGTCGAAGACGACCACGAGCTCGATCAACCGTCGGATGGCCACCGCGCCGTACCCACCGTCGGACGCCGGGCCGGCCAGCCCGAACAGCGGGCCGCTGGCCGCGTTCTTGCCGAACGCGGTGAGATCGAAGTGGTAGCCGGCCACCTGGGCGTAGGAGCCGATCAGATAGAACCCGGCCACCGCGATGACCGAGATCAGTACCGCGCGGGGGATGTCCCGCTTCGGGTGGGCCGTCTCCTCACCCAGGTTGGCCGCGGTCTCGAACCCGGTGAATAGCAGCACCCCGTACAGCACACCGAACAGGACGCCGTTGAATCCTTGCGGCGACGAGCTGGGCGAGATGGCCTGGCCGACGTCGTTGCCGCTGCCGACCTTGGCGATGACGACGATCGAGAAGATCAGCACGACCGTGATCGAGATGAGGGCGAGCACGAGTTGCGCGCGGGTCGATAGCGCCACACCCAGGTACATGATCGCGGCGACGAGCACGAGCAGCACGATGTCCCAGCCCAGGGTCGACAGTGGAGTCTTGCTGAACTCGCCGGCCAGGATGTCGTGGACGGTGCCGCCGATCATCACCAGCAGCCCGGCGCCGAGAGCGAGGATCCCCACGTAGTAGAGGAATCCGGCCGCCGCGCCGATGCGGCCGCCGAGGCCGTCCGATACGTAGTCGTACAGCGAGCCCGCGGCCTGGATGCGTTTGGCGTACTCGGACACGATCCACCCGAGCCCGAACACCCCGACCGAGGCGATGAGCACGGACAGCGGAGCGGCCGTGCCGGCCCCCTTGCCCGAAGCGTTCAGTCCCACGAGCAACGGCACCAGGAACGCGATGGAGAAGACCGGGCCCATGAACCCGACCGACTGGGCGATGGCGTCGACCAGGGACAGCTTCTTGGACCCGCCCAATTGTTGGCGAGACGTGGGGTCAACCGCGCTCATCTGGATACGCCTCCCGGGCCGATTCGTTTGATCCCGAACGGTATAGAAGCCTCGCCGGTATGGCAATAGTCAGTTTTGACCCGACGCCCCGACGCGGATGTCGTCACCCGCGCCGGCGAGCAGATCGCGGTAGAAGGCGTGGCGCCCGCCGAGCCCGACCATGACCACGCCGAGCAACGCGCCGTCACGGTGGTATCCGACCGCGACCTCGCCGTCCAGTTCGCCCTCCAGAACGCGGACGTCGTCGGGGCCGAGACCGACCGCACCGAAGGACTGGATCCGCAGGTCGTACTGGTCGCTCCAGAACGACGGCAGCGGCCGGAACGGCGTGCGGTCGAGTTCCCCGGTGCTCAAGTAGGAGCCGAGCGTGTGCCCGGCCCTGCGCGCGGTGTCGGTGACCATCGTCCAGTGTTCGACCCGGCGCGGCCGGTCGTCGAAGCGCAGGTTGGGGAAGCGGGCGATATCGCCGCAGGCCACCAGGTCGGGCCGGCCTTCCACCCTCAGTTGGTGGTCGCAGAGCAGGCCGTCCTGAAGGTCCAAACCGTTACCGGCCAGCCATTCCACGTTCGGCTCGCTGCCCACCGCCTCGACCACGATGTCGGCCTCGATCACCGACTCGTCGGAGAGTTTGACCGCGCCCACCCGGTCCGCATTCGCGGTGGTGCCGACGAACTCGACCGGCACGGCGTTGAGGTGGAACCGCACGCCGTGGGCTTCGTGGCGGCGTTGCAACGCGGCACCGAGTTCCCGCCCCAGTGGACGGTTCATCGGAACCACGTCGGGGGCGACGAGGTCGACTTCCACGCCGAGGCGCCGCGCGGTGGCCGCGACCTCGCACCCGACGAAGCCGGCCCCGATGACGACCAGACGGGTGCCGGGTGTCAGGGACGCCCGCAGGGCCAGCGCGTCCTCGACCGAGCGCAGCACGTGCCGCCCCCCCGCCGGTCCGGGCACGCTCAGCCGGCGCGGCCGCAGCCCGGTGGCCGCGACCAGCCCACGCCAGCCGAGCACGGCACCGTCGTCCAGCGTCACGGTGTGGGCGGCCAGGTCGGCACCGACCACGGTGGAACCCAGTCGCCACTGGACGTTCTTGGCCGCGCGCGGCACCCGGAACTGCAAGCCGGCCAGGGCGGGCTCGGCGTGCAACGCGTCCTTGGACAGCGGCGGGCGGTTGTAGGGCATGTGCGGCTCGGCGCCGATGACGACGACCTCGCCGAGGTAACCGGCCTTGATCACGGCCTCGGCTGCGCGCAGCCCGCCCATCGACGCGCCGACCACGACAACCCGATCGGCCGACCCGGTGGGAACGGTCATCTCACTCTTCGATGTCGATGGCCTGGAGCGGGCAGACGTCCGCCGCCTCTTCGGCGTCGTCCCACACGGATTCGTCCAGGTCGTCGGACACGTAGCTGTCCTTGGCCAGATGCCGCAGGGCCAACCGGCCGTTGTCGTCCAAGGAGAACAGGGCCGGGGCCGCGTAAACGCACTGGCCGTGGTCCTGGCACTTGTTCAGATCAACGATGACCTTCATGGTCGACACTCCTGTGAGGTAAGGGTTTCAGCCTTTGCGCAGCGCGGCCAGGCGGTCAGGATCTTTACGGAACGGCCAGTCGCCGCCCTGGGCGGTGGAGAGCACCTCATCGCTCTCACTGGGCTGCGCCCCGACGTCGTCTCGGATCGGCGTCGGCCCGGTGACGATCGTGTTGCTGAGGCGGCCGAGCCCGTCGACCTCGACTTCGACCACATCGCCCGGGTAGACGGTGCGAGAGTTGGCCGGCGTGCCCGACAGCAACACGTCACCGGGGAACATCGTGATCGTGCGGGCGATGTCGGCCAGCAGGTAGTGCATGTCCCACTTCATCTCGCTGGTGTTGCCGTCCTGACGGACCTCGCCGTTGACGCGGGTGCGAATGCCCTTGTCGTGGAAATCCCAGCCGGTGACCAGACCGGGGCCGAGCGGGCACAACGTGTCGGAACCCTTGACCCGCAACATGGAACCGGCGTCGGTGTCACGGAAGTCGTGCAGGCCGAAGTCGTTGGCGATCGTATAGCCGGCGATGTAGTCGCCGGCCTCACTCGGCGCGATGTTGCGCGCGGTGCGTCCGACGACGATGGCGATCTCGCCCTCGTAGTTGAGCCACTTGCACCGGTCGGGGCGAACCACGTCACCTCGGTGGGAGTTGAGCGCCGAGGTCGGCTTCTGGAAGTACGTCGGCGCGGCCGGCAATCGGGTGCCGAATTCGGTCACCCGGCTGACGTAGGTGAGGTGCACGGCGATGATCTTGGTGGGCTGCACGGGCGGCAGGTGAACAGCGTCGGCCACTCCGACCTCGCGGCCGTCGTGCGCGCGCAGGACGTCGCCGTCCCGGATCACCTCGACCGTCGCCCCGTCGAGCACGATCCGCCGGTACTCGACCGTCTTCGGTGCCGCCACGTCAGACCCCGGCCTCGTGCATCACCGGTTGCGACGCAGTCAGGGGTTCGAGATCGGTGCGCCGCGGCGGCGGGAATCCGGTGGCCGGGCGGTCGAACCAGAGGTGGACTTGACCCGTCCCGACCGAGTTCTCGTACTCGCCGTACTGGCGGGCGGTGGCGGTGCAGTCGCCCTCGCCCACTGCTCCGATCATCATCAGGTAGTGGGCGAAACGGGCCTCGGGCTTGAACTTGTAGAACTGCGGCATCGTTTCCAGGACCCGCGCGTGCTCGCCGTTCTTGAACCAGGCGATGCGGTCGAAATCTGCCTGCGCGGCCTCGGGGGTGAAGATGTGCTCCACCCCCGCCGCCTCGTGCTGGCGGAGCTCGCGCAACGGCCAGAAGGTGTGGCTCAGCGCACCGGAGGCGATGAGCAGCACCTTGCGGTCGGACTCGACGATGGCCTGGCCGAGGGCGCGGCCCAGGCGCAGGTTGTCCTCGGTCTGCGCGGTCTGGCAGACGCCGATGGAGATCCAGCGCTTGTCGGGCAGTCCGCGGCCGAGGAACTCCCACAGGTTGGTGGTGGCGTAGAAGATGGGCAGGTGATCGTCCTCGATCGCGGTGATCCAGGTGCCGTTGGCGTCGGCCTGGGCCGCGATCAGGTGGGCCAGCTCGGGGTCGCCGGGGAAGTCGTAGGGTCGCTGCGACATGCCACGCGGCAGTTCCTCCGACGTGAACAGGCCCTGTCGGCGGTCCTGCGCGGTGACCACGTATTCGACCGTGGTGGCCCAGTGCGAGTCGAGGACGACCACCGTGTCGTAGTCGAGCACGTCGAACACGTCGCGGCGTAGCTGCTGCAGGCCCGACACCAGCGTGGTGTCGTTGCCGTTGTTGAGCTCACGCCGGATCTCCTCCGGCAGCGCGATGGTGGGAACGTGCGCAAGCAGTCCCGCCCCGACGACTTCGCCCATCAGACGTCCACCCTTTCCGGATCGGTGTCGGCCCAGCCGCTGTCGTTCCAGCCAACGGGTGCGAACACGGTGTTCTTGACGTCGCAGAAGAAGTCGAACGACCAGGCGCCGCCTTCGCGCCCGACGCCCGACATCCGGGCTCCCCCGAACGGCGCGCGCAGGTCGCGCACGAAGAAGCAGTTGACCCAGACCGTTCCGGCCACGAGAGCACTGCTCACCCGCTCGGCGCGGTCCTGGTCACCGGTGAACACCATTGCGGCCAAGCCGAACTCGGAATCGTTGGCCAGGCGGATCGCCTCGGCCTCGTCGGCGAAGGTGTGCAGGACGAGGACCGGTCCGAAGATCTCGTCGGTGGAGACCTCGCTGGACGGATCGACGTCGGTGAACAGGGTGGGCCGGTAGTAGAGACCGCCAAGATCGGTATTGGGTCCGCCACCGAGTACCACGGTGGCACCGTCGGCGAGGGCGCGCTGCACGAACCCGTCGACCTTGGCGAACTGACGCGGGTGGATAGCCGGGCCGATGTCGGTCGCGTCGTCGCGCGGATCCCCTTGCCGCAGAGCCGATGCGCGGGCAACGAATCGCTCGACGAACGCGTCGCGGATCGACGCTTCGACCAGCAGCCGGGTACCGGACAGGCACACCTGGCCGGCATTGTCGTACTGCTCGACGGCTTCCTTGACGGCCAGGTCCAGGTCGGCGTCGGCGAACACCAGGAACGGCGATTTGCCGCCGAGTTCGAGGGACAACGGCGTCAGGTTGGCCGCCGCCGCGGTGGCGATGGTCTTGGCCGTCGGCACCGAACCGGTGAACGAGATCCGGGCCACGTCGGGATGGGCGACGAGGGCCGCGCCGGCCTCGGCCCCGAGTCCCTGGACCACGTTGAGGACGCCGTCGGGCAGGCCGGCCTCGTGGGCGATGTTGGCCAGGAGCGATGCGGTGAGCGGCGACCATTCCGACGGCTTGAGCACCACCGTGTTGCCAGCAGCGAGCGCGGGCGCGACCTTCCACGTGGCCAGCATCAGCGGCGCGTTCCACGGCGAGATGAGCACGCACACCCCGGCCGGATCCCAGCTCACATGGTTGCGGTGGCCGCGGGTCTCGAAGTCAGGATGATGCAGGTCGTTGACCAGGAAGTCGGCGAAGAAGCGGAAGTTGTGCGCCACCCGCGGCATCACGCCCCGCTTGTGAGAGCGGATCAACGCCCCGTTGTCGGTGGTCTCCACCATGGCCAGGTCGTCGATGCGCTTCTCGACGCCATCCGCGATCGCATGCAAGATGCGAGCCCGCTCGGCCGGCGAAGTAGCCGCCCACGCCGGGAACGCAGCCTTGGCCGCGGCCACGGCCTGAGCGGCCTCGTCCGCACCACCGCGGGCGATCTGCGCGATAACCGCGCCGTCGATCGGGCTGATGTCGTCAAAGGTCTCGGCCGACGAGACGCGC
This sequence comes from uncultured Jatrophihabitantaceae bacterium, assembly GCA_964252015.1. Taxonomy (GTDB): domain Bacteria; phylum Actinomycetota; class Actinomycetes; order Mycobacteriales; family Jatrophihabitantaceae; genus CAXSBR01. The sequence goes on from CAXULW010000008.1 coordinate 163,059, forward strand.
TGCCCCTCGATCCAGTGCCCGGTGGCGACTTCGACACCGGCAACGCTGACCATGGCGGCTCTCCTGGGACGACGAGGAACGGACGATCGTTCGGACCCAAACGTATCGCCCCGGGTCCAACCCGGTCAAGACCACGACGCCACCGAACGGCGTTGCCCACGATCAGAACGGTGGCGGCTCGCTATCCGCGGCCGTGTCGACCTGCGGTGCGGCTGGTGGGCTGGCTGGTGGGCTCGACTCTGGGGTTCCGGTCGTCGTGGTCGGCCTGGTTGGTGGTCGGGTTTGGTATCGGCGGCCGCGGTGGTCGGTCCAAGTGGTGACACCGGTGGTGTCGTCGCGTTCGACGCGCCATTTCGTGCTGTGTTTGAACCGGTGATGACGCCG
>CAXULW010000009.1:0-146796 GCA_964252015.1 uncultured Jatrophihabitantaceae bacterium
GCGGAGGCTCCGGGATTCGAACCCGGGATGGGGCTATAAACCCCAAACCGCATTAGCAGTGCGGCGCCATAGACCGGACTAGGCGAAGCCTCCTGGCAGGACCGACCCGAGCCGGCCCACCAGCGACAACCCGCCGACGATCTGCGTGCTGCCAACCGCGAAAGGATACAGGCGCACGGGCCTCTTCCGTACGCCGCCGGACAGTTGGTCGACCTTCGGCGGGTCATGACGCGCCGACGGTCGAACAACTCGGCCGCTAGGGCCACCGCGATCAGGAACGGCGCAGCACGCGGTCGAGCAGCCGGGGACGGGTGATGAACGCCTCGGCCTCCAGCGCGGCCACGCTGATCCGGGGCAGGGCCCGGGGCGTGGGGAAGGACAAGAAACGTGGTTCCCAATCGGGGCGGAACTTCACGTTGAACCGGTAGAGGGATTCGATCTGGAACCAGCGCGAGAAGAAGATGAGCACACCCCGCCAGGCCCGCAGCACCGGCCCGGCACCGATCCGTTCGCCCCGTTCGAGCGCCTCGCGGAACGCGGCGAAGTTGAGCGAGACGTGCGAAACCCCGAGCGTCGGACCGGCCTGGATGACCGAGACGATCATCAGCTCGTTCAGGCCGTTCTCGGCGCCCCGATCGCGGCGCATGAGGTCCAGGGAGAGCCCGTCGTCTCCCCACGGCACGAAGTGCAGGATCCCCTTCAGCGTGCCGTCCAGCGTGGCCGTGGCCACGACGCAGGCGCGGTCGGCCGGGTCGCCCATCCGGGACAGGGCCATCGAGTACCCGCGCTCGACGTCGTTGCCGCGCCACCGTTCGGACTGGACGTTGAGCATGCGCATCTCGTCCGGCGGCACCTCGCACACCCGCCGTACCGACACCTGGTAGCCGGCGCGCTGGACGCGGGTGACGGCCTGACGCACGCTGCGCATCGCCCGTCCGTCCAGGGTGAAGTCAGCGACCTCGACGATGGCCTCGTCGCCCAGCTGCAGCGCGTCCAGGCCGGCCTCGCGCCGGAAGATCGTCGCGCCGGTCTCGCTGCAGCCGATGACCGCGGGCGTCCAGGCGTACTCGGCCACCAGCTTCTGGTATTCGGCGATCACGCCCGGCCACGCCTCGGGATCACCGACCGGGTCGCCGCTGACCAGGGCCACCCCGGACACCACCCGGTAGGTGATGGCGGCCTTGCCCGACGGCGACCAGATCACCGACTTGTCCCGGCGCAGCGCGAAGTAGCCCAGCGAGTCGCGGGCGCCGTGCTTGTCCAGCAGCGCCCGCAGCCGGGTCTCGTCGTCGGCGGAAAGCACCGCCCGCGGGTGGCTCGGACGCAGCACCAGGTAGATCGTCGTCAGCGCGATGACGAACCCGAAGGCCAGCAGGGTGCCGTGGAAGATGACGGGAAAGCGCCGACCGTTCAGGTGGGCGGGCCCGTCGACCCCGACCATTCCGTCGAGGATCTCCTCCAGCCGAACCCAGAACGACGGGTGACCCTGGACGCGTGAGTGCACGTCGATGTAGAGCATGGCCAGCCCGTAGATCACTGCGGCCAGGAACATCTGCACGAACGCGCGCACCGCGAGCCACCGCGACGTGACGTCGGCCTTGGCCTGGAACTGGCTGCGGCTGGCCAGCAGGAACGTCAGCAACAGCAGGGAGAAGATCAAGGCGCCGACGTCGATGCCACGTAGCACGTGCGCCACCACGACGATCATCAGCACGACGACCGCCGCCCGCCACGCCCGCTTCTGGCCCCGCCGCAAACCACCGCTCAGCCGCAGCAGGAGCAGCCCGGCCCCAGCCGTGACCGCGGTGGCCGCCTCGGCCGCTGACACCGGCGCGAACCGCATGATCACCTGCGGGGTGTGCTCGCCGAGGAACGCGTGCACGAGGGAGAGCAGGCCGAACAGCCCGGTCAACGCCCCGAGCAGGCGCGGGGAGCGGCTCAGGTACGACGTCCAGGCCCGGCCCAGCCGCCCGCTTGCGGCCCCGCCGGGCTCAGGAGGCGCGGACGTGCGACCCGAAGTGGACGCCGTGGTCACGAACGCATACTCCGTTTCCGTGCACTAGGTGCACGCCGATCCTCGATTTCACCGCCGTTCCCCAGATGAACATAGCGGCGCGCGCCGCGCCAGTGCTGGGCCCACGTTTTCAGCGTGCACTCAGGCCACCGCGACCGGGCCGTGATCGGGGCCTTCAGTCGACGGACCGCGCAACAGGGGCATGGCCAGCTCGTCGACGATCCGGGTCACCAGCTCGGCGCCGGGCGTCTCGTGCCTGAACAGCACGTGCATCATCACCAGGGCCGGGATCAGCTCGGCCACGAGCTCGATCGGGGCAGCGGCGTCGACCTCACCGCGCTCGATGCCCCGCTGGAACAGCTCGACCAGGCCTTGTCGGCGCGGGGCGAGCATCTCGCGGTCGACGGCCTGGCCGAACGCGGGATCGCGGACCGCCTCGCTGGCAATCTCGTGGATGGTCGAGCTGTTCGCACCGGCAATCCCATCGATCATCATGCCGATGACGGTGTGCAGGGCGTCGCGGGTTCCCACGGCCTCGTCGACCTCGGCAGCCATCAGACAACCGGCCGGGGTGGGCATGCCGCGACAGAAGGCGTCCATCAACAGCTCGTTCTTGCTCGCCCACCGTCGGTAGATGCTGGCCTTGCCGGTCTGGGCCCGGGCGGCCACCGACTCGATCGTCACGGCGCCGAAGCCGACGTCGCCGAGCTCGGCGAACGCGGCCACGCAGATGGCGTCTTCGAGCTCCGCGCCGCGACGACGGCGGCTCACCTCGGGTTCGCGGACCGTCACCGAAAATCGCCTCTCGTTGTCATACGCCAGTGCTAGACCGGCAGTGGTAGCCATCGCCGATAGGGAACGTTTGCGTTCCTTATGATTTAGGCATTAGCGTACCGAATAAGAAACGCTAGCGTTCTCTAATCTTGTAAGGAGCACCTGTGTCCACCGAAACCCCTGCGACCGCGACGACGGCGCAGACGCCAGAACAGACGTCTCGCCGCGCCGCTCACCCCACCCTGATCCTGCTGTTGATTGCCGGCGCCCAGCTGATGGTCGTGCTCGACGCCACGATCGTCAACATCGCGTTGCCGTCCATGGCCCGCCACTTCGACAAGACCCAGACCGACATGACCTGGGCGATCAACGCCTACACGTTGGCCTTCGGCGGATTACTGCTGCTGGGTGGCCGGGCCGGTGACATCCTCGGCCGCCGGCAGATGTTCATCGTCGGGCTGTCCCTGTTCACGCTCGGCAGCTTCCTCGGCGGCGCGGCTCCCAACTTCCAGCTGCTCCTCGCCGGTCGGGTCATTCAGGGCATCGGCGGGGCCATCGCCTCCCCCACGGCGCTCTCGCTGGTGACGACGTCGTTCCCGCAGGGCAAGGAACGCAACCGTGCCTTCGCGGTGTACGCCGCGGTGTCGGGCGCCGGCGCCGCGCTGGGCCTGCTGCTCGGCGGCATCCTCACCGAATACCTGGACTGGCGGTGGGTGCTGTTCGTCAACGTCCCCATCGGTCTCGCCCTGATCGCCGGCGGGTTCCTGTACCTGTCCAACAGTGAGCGGCTCACCGGCAAGTTCGACATCATAGGCGCGCTGCTGTCGGTGGTCGGCATGGTCTCGCTGGTCTACGGCTTCATCCACGCCGCCAACCAGAAGTACGGCTGGGAGAACGGCGTCACGATCGGCACGCTGGCCGGCGGCGTCATCCTGCTGATCGCGTTCGTCGTCTACGAGTCGCGCTATGAGCACGCGATGATGCCCATGCGGATCTTCGCCAACCGGGCCCGTTCCGGTGCCTACATCGTCATGGCCGTGGTCGGCGCGGCCTTGTTCGGGATGTTCTACTTCCTGACCTTCTTTGTCCAGCTGGTGATGGGCTACAGCTCGCTCAAGGCGGGGTTCGCCTTCCTGCCGGTCAGCATCGTGATCATCGTTGGTTCCGGGATCATGACCCAGGTCATGCCCCGGACCGGGCCGAAGGTGCTCATCTCCATCGGCGCGACCCTGGCGACGATCGCGCTGTTCTTCTTCGGCACCGTGAACGCCGACTCGAGCTACCTGGGCAAGATCCTGCCCGGGATGCTGATCCTGGCCGCCGGGATGTCGTTCATCTTCGTGCCACTGACCACGGTCGCGGTGAACAAGGTCGCCAACACCGACGCCGGGCTGGCGTCGGCCTTGCTGAACGTCGGCCAACAGGTCGGCGGCTCGATCGGGCTGTCGGTGCTGGCCACCGTTGCCGCGACCGCAGCCACCGGCTCGGGCAAGTCGCACGCCAAGTCCCTGGCCGCCGCCCACCCGGGTTCCATCCAGCACTACGCCGAACTGGCGGCGTCGTACTCCTCCGGCAAGGTCGCCTCGGTCGCGGCCATGCGCGACGGGTTCGCCGTGCACGCCTTCAACGAGGTCCAGGCCCACTCGGCCGCGATGGGCTTCATCGCCGCCGCCATCTTCGGCGTGGTCGGGGTCATCGTGTCCATCGTGATGATCGACGTCAAGAAGTCCGACGTGGCCGAGCTGCCGGAAGGCGCCGGGATCGGCTGAGTGACGCGCCGGTTTTGGTCACCCGCACTCATATCCGGTGGTGGGTGACCAAAATCGGCGGTCAGCACTCGATGACGTTCACGGCGAGACCGCCACGTGACGTCTCCTTGTACTTGTCCTTCATGTCGGCCCCGGTCTCGCGCATCGTCTTGATCACCTTGTCCAGGCTGACGACGTGACTGCCGTTGCCGCGCAGGGCGATGCGGGCGGCGTTGATCGCCTTCACCGCACCCATGGCGTTGCGCTCGATGCACGGCACCTGGACCAGCCCGCCGACCGGATCGCAGGTCAGGCCGAGATTGTGTTCCATGCCGATCTCGGCCGCGTTCTCGACCTGGGCCGGGGTGCCACCGAGCACCTCGCACAGCGCGCCGGCGGCCATGGAACAGGCCGAGCCGACCTCGCCCTGGCAGCCGACCTCGGCGCCGGAGATCGACGCGTTCTTCTTGTAGAGCACGCCGATCGCGGCCGCGGTGAGCAGGAACCGCACGATGCCGTCGTCGTCAGCGCCGGGCACGAAACGCCGGTAGTAGTGCATGACCGCGGGGATGACGCCGGCCGCGCCGTTGGTCGGGGCGGTGACGATCCGACCGCCGGCAGCGTTCTCCTCGTTGACGGCGAGTGCGAACAGGTTGACCCAGTCCATCACCCGCAGTGGGTCCGGGTGCGCGGCCTCGACCTGGAGCGTGTCGAACAGCTCCGGAGCCCGACGGCGCACCTTGAGCCCGCCGGGCAGCGTGCCCTCGTGGGCCACCCCGTTGGCCACGCACTCCTGCATAACCGCCCAGATCCGCAGCAGCCCGGAGCGGATCTCGTCCTCGGTGCGCCAGACGGTCTCGTTGGCCATCATCACCGCGCTGATCGGCCAGCCGGTCTCGGCACAGCGTTGCAGCAGCTCGACGCCGGAGTCGAACGGGTACGGCTGCGCGGTTGTGTCGGCCACGACGCGGCGCGTGCCGGCGTCGGGCTCGGTGACGACGAACCCCCCGCCGACGGAGTAGTACGTGCGTTCGCGCACCGGTGCCGCGCCGTCGAAGGAGGTGAACCGCAGCCCGTTCGGGTGGAACGGCAGGCTCACCCGGCGATGTAGCAGCAGATCGTCGGCCCCGAACTCGACCTCGTGGCGGCCCAGCAGGCACACCCGGCCCGACTCGCGGACGGTCGCGAAGCGGGCGCCGACGGAGTCGCTGTCCACCGTTTCCGGCCGCTCGCCCAGCAACCCGAGGACGACGGCCTTGTCACTGCCGTGCCCACGCCCGGTGGCGCCCAGCGAGCCGAACAGCTCGGCGCGCACACGCGTCGTCTGCTCGAGCTGGCCGTCATCGGCCAGCCCGGTGACGAACATGAGCGCCGCGCGCATCGGACCGACCGTGTGCGAACTCGACGGGCCGATGCCCACCGAGAACAGGTCGAACGCGCTGACCGCCACCACCTCATCATCCCCTCACCAGGCCCGTTTGCGGCAACGGCGGACGAGAACGAGCGACACCCGCGGGGATCAGGATCGTTGATGGCAAGGCGGAGGAGGAGAGCGGTACCGGGTTTGTACCGCCGACGACGACAACGCCGCGAGCGACGATCCTGGCCCCGCGGGAGCGGCGGCGGAAGGCGGTACCGGGGTTGGTACCCCCGACGACGACAACGCCCGAGAATCCGCGAGGATCCTGGCCCCGCGGATCAGACGGCGGTGAGGGTGACGACGATGTTGTCCCGCGTGGCCTTGGAGTAGGGGCAGACCTCGTGGGCCAGCTCCATGAGCTCCTGGGTCTTGGCCTTGTCCAGACCGGGAATGGACGCTTCCAGGGCGACGGCCAGGCCGAATCCCCCGTCCGATGCGGAGCCGAAGGACACCGTTGCACTCACGGAACTGTCCGAGGCGTCGACGTCCTGCTGCGCGGCGCGGGCGCTGAGCGCACCCTGGAAGCACGCGGCGTACCCGGCCGCGAACAGCGTCTCCGGGTTGGCCTTCGGGTTGGCCACACTGCCGGGCCGGGCCAGGTCCAGATCGACCACGCCGTCCGCGCTGCGCACGTGTCCGGTCCGCCCGCCCTTGGCCGCGGCCGAGGTGGTGTAGCTGATCTCCAACAGTTTGGTCGGCATGTCTCTCCCTGAATCGTGGCTGAGCTCGGCCGCCCGCACAGGGCGGCGGCCGAGAGGTTTCGGTACGGCATGCTGGATCGCTATGGACCGGACCGCTGACTCCCAGCCTGCCATCCGTCCCGGAGTGCACCGGCTCACGGTCCTGGACACGAGCCCGGTGACGCCGATGATGCGCCGGGTGACGGTGTTCGCGCCCAGCCTCACGCAGCTGCCGTTGCGCCCGGCGCAGGACGTCGGTCTGGTATTCGCCGATCCGCAGGGTCGCGAGATCCGACGCCGATACACGATCACTCGGGTCGATCCGGGCGCGCAGACGTTTGCCCTGGACGGGGTGTTGCACGGCGACGGCCCCGGCGCGGCCTGGTTCGCGACGACGACACCCGGCGCCGAGCTCGACGTGGTCGGACCACGCGGGAAGATCGAACTGGTGCCCGATGTGGCGTGGCATCTGTTCGTCGGGGACGAAGCCGGGCTGCCCGCATTCCTCGAGCTACTGGCTGGCCTGCCAGCGGGCGGTCGGGCCACGGCGGTGATCGAGGTGGATTCCGCCGCCGAAGAACAGCCGTGGACCTCGGCCGCGGACGCCGACGTCCGTTGGGTGCACCGTGACGGTCGCCCGGGCGGCCACGCCGATCTGCTGACCGATGCCCTCACCGGCCTGCCGCGCGCGGACGGACCGGCCCAGGCGTACGTGCTGGGTGAGAGCCGGGCGGTGGTGGCGCTGAACCCGGCGCTGGCGGCGCTCGGGATCAGCCGGGCGCAGACGTTCGTCAAGGGCTACTGGAACCGTCCGCGCGGCCTCTGACCCGAATCGGGTGCACACAGGGTCACGGGGTGACCCTCTGTGCACCCGGTTCGCGGTTACGCCGCGTCCGGGCCGGCGGCGACAGTTGGTTCGGCCGGACGCCGTCGGCGGCGGCGGAGGAACAGCAACACTCCCGCAATCAAGGCGATCGGGACGGCGAAGGGTAGGGCGTAGCCCACCGCGGCCACGACGACGGTGATGGCGACGCCGAGGCCGTGGATCGATTTGCCCACCGCGGCGCCGAACCCGGTGGCGCGGAAGTGGTGGGCCGGCTTGGCCTTCACCGGCGCGGCGGTCGCGCGCAGGGTGACCGTCAGCGTGGACAGCGCGATCTCGTCGTTCAGCGCCCGTTGCCGGGCCCGCAGCGAATCGAGGTCGCTCTGGCGCGACGTCAGCACCTTCTCGACCTGGAGCAGCGTGCCGACGCCGCCCGCCGTCGACAGCAGGTGCTGCAACCGGGTGACACTGGTGGAAAGGGCGAGGGCGCGAGCGTCGATGTCGGCCTTCGAGGTGGTGACGTCGTCGCGACTCAAGGTGCGTGCGGTCTCCTTGCCGAGCCGGTCCACCGCGGTCATGACGGTGGTCAGACCTTGCGGCGGCACCCGGACCGTGACGATGGCCGTCCGCACGCCGTCACCGGCCGAGCGCTGGTCACCGTCCACCCGGCCCCCGTTGGCCGAGGCCAGGGTGGCGATGCGGTCTGCGGCCGCGTCGACCTGGCGGGTGGTGATCGACATCGTTGCCGTCACGACGTCCACCCGGTCGATCGCCGGCGCCGACGCGTCAACCCCATCGGCCGCGGCACCAACGGCGGCCCGGGACTCCTGGGCGGGAACTGCGCCGGCGGCCGATCCGGCGTAACTCGCCTGGGCTGACGACTTGACACTGTCGCCGCCCGTACAGCCCGACGTCAGCGCGAGAACCACGACGCCGGCGGCGGCCGTGACGGCCCGGCACGACGAGCGTTGACCAAGCATGGCAACTCCCTCGTTCAAGGAATGACGGTGACCGAGACGGGCGCGCTGGCCACGGGCTGGCCGGCGGCCGCGGACACGGCGATGAGTTGGTAACTCCCCGGTGGCAGAGCGAGCCCGCGCGGTGACGGGGAGCCTTGCCAGGGCGCGGTGGCCTGGGCGCAGGTACCGCGGCGCAGCGTTCCGGTCAGCGTGGCCCTCGCGGCCGTGGGAGACGAGGGGCGCACCCTCGGACCGGGCGGAATCACCTGGACCCACAGGTGTCCTACGACCCGGCCTTGGCTCAAAACCACGACGATGGGGGAATAGACATCGGCGGCGGCCGGTCCGGTCAGTCGCACGCTCAGGCTCACCGTCGCGCCCGATCGCACGCGGGCAGGTGCCTGCAATGTGACCGCAGACGTCGACGCCGGCCAGCCACACGCGGTGGCGGACGCCGCTGACCGTGGAACCGGCCGGTTGTCCGCAGTTACGCCCCCGGCCGTAGTGCTCGCGCCTGCCGCCATGCTGGCCATTTCCGTCCCCGCCGAGGACTTTTCCGAACTGGGGCCGCCGGCGTGAAACAGCCAACCCACCCCGACCACCAGCCCGACGATGGCCGCCACGCTGGCCGCCAGCGTGAGATCGATGGAGCGCAGCCAGCCGCGCGGTCGGCGGGCCGCGCGGGTCGCGGTCGGCGCCCGGAAGATGGGCGATTCGGCCGACCCGGAATGAGGGTCCGAGGCGAGATCGGCGGCGCGGCGACGGACCTCGGGCAGCGGGTCGTCCCACGGACCGGCCGACTCGGCCAGATCGACCAGGCGCCGGGCCAAGTCGTCGAAGTCCGTTGGCGCACTCATGAAGTCGCCTCCTGCAGTTGGGTGCGCAGCGCGTCCAGGCCGCGCGCGGTCAGGCTCTTGATCGTGCCGAGCGGGGCGCCCATCTCCGCTGCGGTCTGGGCTTCGGACAGGTCCAGGTAGTGCCGCAGCACCACAGCGGTGCGTTGCCGCAGCGGTAGCGCATCGAGGGCGCGGCGCAGGGCGTCGCGGTCGGCGATCTCGCCCGAGCGGTCGGCCGCCGCGCCGAGCTCGCGGTCGCCGAGATCGGCCTGGGCCACTTCTCCGGTCCACCGCCGGCGTTGGTTCGTCAACACCGTGTTGACGACGACCTGCCGGGCGTACGCCGTCGGGCTCTCCCACTGCGCGTGCCGGTCCCAGGCCAGGTAGACCCGGGTGAGCGCGGTCTGCACCACGTCCTGGGCCGCCTCGCGGCTGCCGGTGAGCAGGTACGCCGTGCGGTGCAGGCTCACGCTGGCGCCCCGCACGAACTCCTCGAACGTCAGCTCGTCGGATCCGCGAGGATCGGCCTCAGTCGACATCGACGACGGACCGCCCGGATGCCCGGACGCGACGGAGGCGAGCGCCGGCGCAGTGCGTGAAAGCCACCCCATGCCCCACCTCCGCATCCACGCCTGACCCCCACCCGATCAGACGACCCGGGTCGCCCCCCAGGTTGCACCTTGGGCGACGATTTCTGGACCGGGTTGCGGGCACGTGTACCCGCAGCGCGTCATCAGCGGCTCGGAGGGGTTAGAGCTGGCGGGCGGTGAGGTCGCGGACCTCGGCGTAACGGGCGCGCACCGATGGCTCGGGGTCGGCTTCGTAGGTCTCCAGCCCGCTGATCTCCCACTGCGGTTCGGGGGCGTCGGCATTCGCCACCGCGGCCAGGGTCCACGCGGCCTGACGGGCGGCACCGTCGGCCACGTACTCCCCCGGCGGCGGCACGGAGACGGGATAGCCCAGCACCGCCGGCGCGATCCGGCGCAGCGCCGCCGACCGGGCCCCGCCCCCGACCAGAATCACCCGCCGTACCTGCACGCCTTGGGCCACCAGGGCGTCGAGCCCGTCGGCCAGACCGCAGAGCAGGCCTTCCATCGTCGCCCGGGCCAGGTGCGCCGGAGTGGACGACGCCAACGTCAGCCCGTGCACCGCGCCGGTGGCGTCGGGTTCGTTCGGGGTCCGCTCACCCTCCAGGTACGGCACGACGATCAGCCCGTCCGAGCCGGAAGGAGCCGACAGCGCCAGCGTGGAGAGCTTCTCGTGGTCCACGCCGAGGATGCGCGCCGTGGCGTCGAGCACGCGCGCTGCGTTCAGCGTGCACACCAGCGGCAGGAAGTCGCCCGAGGCCGACGCGAACCCGGCCACGATGCCGCTCGGATCGGCGGTCGGCGTGGCCGAGACCGCGCTGACCACGCCGGAGGTGCCGATCGAGACGACGACGTCGCCGGCCCGCGCCCCGACCCCGAGCGCGGCGGCCATGTTGTCGCCGGTACCCGGGCCGAGGTGGGCACCGGCCGACGTCAGCCCGGCCGAAGCCGACGGCCCCAGCACCGTCGGCAGCGCCGGCACGTGGCCCAGCGCGCGGTCCAGCAGGTCGGGGCGGTACTCGTTCGCGGCCGGCGAGAAGTACCCGGTGCCACTGGCGTCGCCGCGATCCGTGCGCAGCGCGTCGAGCCCGGACGACGCGTTCAGCCGCCAGGTGAGCCAGTCGTGGGGCAGGCAGACGGCTGCGGTGCGGGCGGCGTGATCCGGTTCGTGTTCGGCCAGCCAGCGCAGTTTGGTCACCGTGAACGACGCCACCGGCACCAACCCGACGGCATCGGCCCAAGCTTGCGGACCCCCGAGCTCGGCCGTCAGTTCGGTGGCGGCCGCGGCCGAGCGGGTGTCGTTCCACAGCAACGCCGGCCGCACGACCGCGCCCTCGTCGTCCAGGCAGACCATGCCGTGCTGCTGGCCGCCGACCGCGATCGCGGCAACGTCGTCGAGCCCGCCGGCGTCCGCGGCCGCGGTGGTGAACGCGGTCCACCAGTGCTCAGGATCGATCTCCGTGCCGTCCGGGTGAGCGGCTCGACCGCTGCGGACCAGCACACCGGTCTCGCCGTCGCGGACGACGACCTTGCAGGCCTGGGTTGAGGTGTCGATGCCGGCAACGAGGGTCATACCCGGAATTTAGACCCGGGCCGGCTGCGCGAGCTCACCCTACCAGGCATCTGACCCAACGCGGGGCAGTCTGGCCCAACGCGGGGCAGTCTGGCCCAACGCAGGGCAGTCTGGCCCAACGCAGGGCAGCTGGCCCAACGCAGGGCGGGGGTGCAAAGATCGCGCCATGGCCGATTCGAACCGTGCTGGGCAGCCCACCCGTCCTGAAGACCTCGTCGACGTCCCCAAGCTCATCGCCGCCTACTACGAGGGGCACCCCGACCCGTCGATCCCGGAACAGCGCGTCGCGTTCGGTACGTCGGGCCACCGCGGCTCGTCACTGTCGACGTCGTTCAACGAGGACCACATCGTCGCGACGTCGCAGGCGATCTGTGACTACCGGACCAAGGAGGGCATCAGCGGTCCGCTGTACCTCGGCGCCGACAGCCACGCCCTGTCCGAACCCGCCACCGAGTCGGCCATCGAGGTTTTCGCCGCCAACGGGGTGACGCTCCTGCTCGACTCCCGCGGCGGATATACCCCGACCCCGGCCGTGTCGCGGGCGATCCTGGCCCACAACGCCGGCAAGGCTTTGGGCGGGCCGGGCGGGTCGGGCGTTCGAGCCGACCCGAGCCGATCCGACGGCGTCGTCGTCACCCCGTCGCACAACCCGCCGCCGGACGGGGGCTACAAGTACAACCCGCCGGACGGTGGCCCGGCCGGCACCGACATCACCGGCTGGATCCAGGACCGGGCCAACGAGATCCTGGCCGCGGGCATGGACGGCGTGCGCCGGCTGCCGCTGGAGCAGGCCCGGCGGGCCGACACCACCCAGGGCTTCGACTTCCTGGACGCCTACGTCAGCGCGCTCAGCGGTGCGATCGACCTGGACGCGATCAAATCGGCCGGGGTGCGCATCGGCGCCGATCCGCTCGGCGGCGCCAGCGTCGCCTACTGGGGCGAGATCGGCTCCCGCTACGGCCTCGACCTGACCGTGGTGAACCCGGACGTCGATCCCACGTTCCGGTTCATGACGCTGGACTGGGACGGCAAGATCCGGATGGACTGCTCCTCACCGTCGGCGATGGCGTCGCTGATCAAGCGCCAGCACGACTTCGACATCGCCACCGGCAACGACACCGACGCCGACCGGCACGGCATCGTCACCCCCGACGGCGGGTTGATGAACCCCAACCACTACCTGGCCGTCGCCATCCAGTACCTGTTCGGACACCGCGAAGGCTGGCCAGGCGGGGCCGCGATCGGCAAGACGCTGGTGTCGTCGTCGATGATCGACAAGGTGGCGGCCGACCTGGGCCGGACGCTGCTCGAGGTACCGGTCGGGTTCAAGTGGTTCGTGCCCGGTCTGCTCGACGGCGCGGTCGGGTTCGGCGGCGAGGAAAGCGCAGGTGCGTCGTTCCTGCAGCGTGACGGTTCGGTGTGGACGACCGACAAGGACGGCCCCCTGCTCTGCCTGCTCGCCTCGGAGATCACCGCCGTCACCGGATCCTCGCCGAGCCAGCTCTACGCCAAGCTGACCGAGCGCTTCGGCTCCCCGGCCTACGCACGCATCGACTCGCCCGCCAACCGGGAGCAGAAGGCCGTGCTGGGCAAGCTCTCCCCCGACCAGGTCACCGCCACCGAACTGGCCGGCGACACGATCACGGACAAGTTGACCAAGGCGCCCGGCAACGGGGCGGCCATCGGCGGCCTCAAGGTCACCACAGACTCGGGGTGGTTCGCCGCGCGCCCGTCCGGCACCGAGGACGTCTACAAGCTCTACGCCGAGTCGTTCAAAGGCCCGGACCACCTGGCCGAGATCCAGGAGGAGGCCAAGCAGATCGTCAGCAGCGCACTATCCGCCTGAGTCGCCGTCCGGCTCGCGTCGCCCGATCTCGACGCGGACACTGTCTGCATGGTTGAGGGTGGAGTCTGTCTCGCCGTGATGGACCTTGCCCTCACTGACGGTGGTGTTCTGCGCACCGGGCTACTGACCGATGCCGTGGTCCGTGCCGCAATATTGGCTGATCTGGCGCTGGCCGGCGCCTTGGGCGAAGACATGGACATCGACGTCAGCCCGACCGGGTTCGAGCCGGCCGATCGGTTACTCGCTGCGATCGTGGCCGATCCGACCCGGCCACTGGGCTGGTGGTTGCGCCACGCCCCGGTCCGCCCGACTGACGTAGCTGACGTCCTGGTCGGAGAAGGACGATGGCTGGCCGAGCCGCGCACGCTCATCCACCGAGCCCACCGCTACGTCCGTAATGATTCCTGGGCCGCGCCTGCGTCGCTCCAGTCGACTGCGCCCCACTCGACGGGTCCACCTTTCTGGGCCGCCAGCGCCTTAGCCGACGCGGCCGGCTGGTTGGCATCGGTTGACCTCCCGCCGCGACGATCGATGGTGACCCGATGCGGGGCTGCGGCCTGGTTCGTCGGCCTGGCCGTGGAACATCTCGATCGCACCCAGCTGGCGGTAACGCAGGCAGAAGTCGCCGCCAGGCTCGGCCGTCAGGCCAACTACCTGATTTGACGCCAGCTTCACCGAAGCCTGCCCTGCCACGGCGATTCGCCGTGGATTCCCGCGGGCAGGCTGAACAGGGCGGCCGTTGCTACCATTGGGTACGGGGTTTTCTGATTGGAGACTCCGTGCCCGGCCACTCCTGCCTGCCTCAACGGCCTGGGGTAAACGTGCGGCTGGACGTACGGTTTCTGAGCCGCGGACCTACGGCAATCGGGTGACCGGCACGTCGCGGCCGGAAGTGATCACCGGCGGGACGGTTGACGATCCGCCACCCGCGTTCCTACAGCCCGCTGACGTCGACCGGTACGTCGCCGCGGCGGCCTTGGTCGACGCCACCCAGCGAATGAACTCACTCGACACCGATCGTCAGGCGAGCCAACCCCCAGACAATTCGGCCCGCCCGGAGCGGATACCGCCCTTCGCCTGGCTCGTCTTCCTGGTCGTGGGCGCCCTCGTCATCGGTGGGTACGAACTGGTGCCGACCGGGATCGTCGCCGATGCGGTCTACGCCGCGATCGGGCTGAGCAGCGTGGCCGCCATCGTGGTCGGCGCGCGCATGCATCGACCCGCCGTGGTCGGCGCGTGGTACCTGATGGCCGCGGGTCAGCTGCTCTGGGTGGTCGGCGATATCGTCTACAGCTGGCTCACCGAGATCGACCACCTCGATGAGTTCCCTTCTCCCGCCGACGCCTTCTACCTGCTGGCGTATCCGGCTATCGCCGTCGGCCTGTTCCAGCTCATCCGGGTGAACAGGCGCGGCCGCGATCCGGCCGAGGTGATCGACGGTGCCACCGTCACCGCCGGGCTCGGGATGCTGTTCTGGGTCGTGCTGGGCGGACCGACGATCGCCGGGCGGCAGTCGCTCGGGGTCGGCCTGGTCAGCGTCGCGTATCCGATCGCCGACATCCTCATGATCGGCCTGCTGATCACCCTGGTGACGACCCGCGGCGGGCGTTCGGCCTCGTTCCGGATGCTGATCCTGGCGTTGTTCCTGCTCGTGGCCGGCGACACCGCGTCCTCCGCGCTCGGGCTGTTCACGTCCACCGACACCCGGGTCTTCGACTGGATGTGGCTGGCGTCGTACCTGCTGTGGGGCGCGGCCGCACTCCATCCGTCCATGCATCTACTGACCGAGCCGAGCACCAGCACCGCCATCCGCTTCGGCCGCAAACGCTTCGCCGCCATGGCGTTGGCGACCCTGATCGCTCCCGGGACGCTCGCGGTCGAGCAGCTGACCGGCCACGAGTTGACCGTGTGGCCCGTCGTCATCGGCGCCGTGACCGCGTTCCTGCTCGTCGTGGGGCGAATGAGCCTGACCATCCGTCGCATCATCATCGCCGACGAGCAGCGCGAACTGCTGCGTGAGGCGCTGTCTTACCAGGCCGCCCACGACTCGCTCACCCAGCTACCGAACCGGGCCGAGGCCATGCGCCTGCTGACGGGCGCGCTGCACCGGGCCCAGCGCACCGGTTCGGTCATCGGCGTGCTGTTCGTCGACCTGGACGGTTTCAAGGCCATCAACGACACCCATGGACACCCCGCCGGTGACGAGCTGCTGCGGATCGTGGCGCGCACGTTGCAGGACCAGGTCCGTGCCGGAGACGTCGTGGCCCGCCTCGGCGGCGACGAGTTCATGGTCGTGCTCGAGCCGCTGGACGTGCAGGGCTGCGCAATCGAGATTGCCGACCGGTTGGTGAAAAGTGTGCACGCGCCGATCATGTTGAGCGACGGCCGCGAGGTTCGTGTTGGCACCAGCGTCGGCCTGGCCATCAGCCAGGACGGGCAGGTCGATCCGGACGCGCTGCTGCAAGAGGCGGACGTGGCCGTGTACCGGGCCAAGGCCGGCGGTCGCGGGCGAACCGAAGTGTTCGACGACGTGCTCCGCGCGGAGCTGGCCGCGCGCACCGAACTGGCCGCCGCGATCAACCGGGCGATCCGGGAGGACCAGTTGGTCGTTCACTACCAGCCAGTTATGGATGTGATGTCCGGCAACCTCCGTGGTTTCGAGGCGTTGGTGCGCTGGAACCACCCTGAACGCGGGCTGCTTCCCCCGGCAGAATTCATCCCGGTGGCCGAGACGTCGGATCTCATCTGCGAACTCGACGCCTGGGTGCTGCACCACGCAACGAGGCAATTCGCAGAATGGAACCACTGGCTCGCCGGCGACCACCCGCGCATGGGCGTCAACGTCTCCGGCCGACACGTCGCCCGACCCCGGATCCTGGACGACGTTCGCTCGGCATTGACCGAGTCCGGGCTCTCGGCCCGCCAGCTCGTGCTCGAGGTCACCGAGACCATCCTGATCGACGAGCCGGCCGCCGTGCAGCACTTGGAAGACCTGCGCGCCCTGGGCGTCCTCATCAGCATCGACGACTTCGGTACCGGCTACAACTCGATCACGCGGTTGGAGAGCATGCCGGCGGATGCGGTCAAGATCGACAAACGCTTCGTCGAAATCGGCTCGACGTCGGCCAAGCTGCTCCCGCTCATCGTGCAGACCGCCCAAGCGTTCGGGTTGCCCGTCATCGCCGAGGGGGTGGAGACCGAGCAGCAACTGGCCGTGGTCCGCTCCCTCGGTTGCGAGATGGTGCAGGGTTTCCTGCTGGCCCGGCCGATGGACGCGATTGCCACCGAGCGTTGGCAATCGGCGCGTCGGGAACACTCCCGCCGGGTGCCGACGTAGCCCGGGGCTTTCGTGGCGAGGGCTTGGCTGCGAACTGAAATCTCCGGGCGTTGTCGGTGGCGTTGAGCCGGTGGCGTAAGCCGATGGCGGGCCAGGTGGTCACCGATCTCGCTCTAACGTTGGCACAGGTCGATCACGTGCTCGGTCAACAGAAAAAGGCAAAGCCGTGGCACCTACCGCTCAGCGGGCCGGAACCAAGTAGGTTTCGCTCATGGCCCCAACCGGTCGCCCATGGCTGCTGGCCGACGTCACGGCCAAAGGTGCGATGGCCGCCTTGCTCGTATTCAGCGTCACCCACCCGCAGTGGGCCCGTTTCGCCGACAAGGCCATGATCGAACGCGCCGTGCTCTATCCGGTTCTCGTCGCCATCGTTCCGCTCGGGTGGTGGCTTCGGCGCCGGAACGACCCTACGGTCACCTACCCGGCGCCGGCCGCCGCGCTGTTCACCCTGCCGTTCCTGATCGATATCGCCGGCAACGCGCTGGACTTGTACGACCGGGTCGACCACTTCGACGATGCCTGCCACTTCACAAACTGGGCCCTCATGTGTACCGCGTTGGGACTATTACTGCTCCGGCTGCCGGACGTCCCGGCATGGACGATCGCCGCGCTGTGCATCGGGTTCGGGGCGAGCGTCGCCATCTTGTGGGAGGTGGGCGAGTATCAAACGTTCATCCTCGACACCCCCGAGGCCAAGACCGCCTACCGCGACACCATCGGTGACCTCGCGCTGGGGATGAGCGGCTCCGTCGTCGCCGGCCTGGCCGTTGCGTTGACCGCGCGGCAGCAGCGACTGCGACATCGCCAACCGGCAGCGACTCAACCCACCGCAGCGGAAACGTCGGACAGCATGTCGAAACCCTCGGTGGAGCAGGCCCTCCCCAAATAGACAGCGGCGGCAGAAACCGCAGCACGTTGCCGTAGGTGCCGGCGGTCAGCGTGATCAGGCCCTGCTGATGGCACGGCATCCGGGCCGTCTTCTCCGCGGCGGAGCGCTGCGAGTTAGCCGACGCCTTTGTGCGTACGGAGATAGCGCGTTAATAGCACGGTAAACGACATCGCCAAATTCCAAGCACCGCCGCCGGTCTGCCCAGTGGGGGGAACAAGCCAAGATCGGATTCAGATAGCGGCCTCGGTACCCCCATGCTAGCTTTTTCCAGTACCGCACGGTGAGTCGGGGGTTACGGGGGAGAGACCGCCTCACCGCGCGGTACGCCTATCTTTCCTGACCTTTCCACTGGCGCCGGTGTGCACGTTGAGCGTGCCGGGAAGTGTCAACAATTCGCGAACCTCGTGCCTCAATCGCAGCGCATCTCGGATGGTTGACCGCAAATACCCACCATCGAGCCCCTACCTCATCTTCCCATTTTGCCG
Source organism: uncultured Jatrophihabitantaceae bacterium (assembly GCA_964252015.1). Taxonomy (GTDB): domain Bacteria; phylum Actinomycetota; class Actinomycetes; order Mycobacteriales; family Jatrophihabitantaceae; genus CAXSBR01. Next base: position 17,972 of record CAXULW010000009.1, read on the forward strand.
GTAGCGGTCATGGTGTAGATCACGGACTTGTCGCTTCGATTGGCGGATCCGGACGCATTCGCCCTACGATGTGGACGCCTGGTTGGCTACGGCCACCGGCACAAAAATCTCGGGGATTGCTGGCGTTGAAGTGTTCGGCGCCGGTGCGTTCAGTTCATCCCTGGAGGTTTCCGATGGCGCCGCCGCTAACATTATGTGTCTCGCGCAGCGGGACGGATGTCACCGAGTTGGTCAAGGCCCACCTGCCGTTGGCCGCGCATCTCGCCCGCGAGCGCGCCGCGTCATTGCCGGTGCACATCAACCTCGACGACCTGCGCTCGGCGGCCATGTTGGCCCTGGTCGTCAGCGCGAAAAGCTTCGACCCGGACCGCGGCGTTCCGTTCGCCCACTTCGCGGCCATCCGTATCCGTGGCGCCCTGAAGGACGAGTTGCGCTCGATGGATTGGGCCACCCGCACGGTCCGGGCGCGTTCGCGTGAGGCGGAAAACGTCCGTGGCCACCTGACCGCGGTGCTCGATCGCAGCCCGCGTCCGGACGAGATCGCCCAGGCCATGCAAGTAACGGTGGGCGAGCTGCACACCCTCAACGCCGACGTGGCCCGGGCCCGGGTGCTCAGCCTGCAGAGCCTGGCCGAAGCGGCCGACGTCGACGTTCCCGACAATCCCGCGGACGGCCCGGAATCAGTGCTGTTGTCTCGGGAACGGCTGGGATACCTGCACGACGCTATTGCCGAACTGCCGGTGCGGCTGAGAATCGTCGTCACCGGATACTTCTTCGACGGTCGCCAGATGAGCGATATCGCGGTAGAACTGGGCGTAACTCAGTCACGGGTGTCGCAACTGTGCACGAAGGCACTGTCCCTGTTGCGCGACGGGCTCGATTCCCAGCTCGAAACGAGCCCTCCGGGTCAGCGCCTCATGTCGGCCCGACGTTCCTCGCAGCTCGACGATTACATCAAAGCGATTTCGTCCCGGAGCACGGTCAAAGGACGCTTGGCCCGGTCCAACGTGCTGGGCGAGACCCCACCCGTTCCGGCGCGGGCGCACGCACGCATCGCCTGACGTCTGGCCGTCGGTTCTGGGTGCATGGGTGAAGTTCCAGCCTCAGTCTCCGGTCCACGGAAGGCGCTCAAGTCCAAGACGGAGCTACCCGGATTCAGCGAACGTATGCCGCGCAATTCGGACTCAGTGGGTCCGACGTCGTCAATCCAGGTGTTCAGTTGGTTACATCGAAAAACGCGGTCTTCGCAGCGGGTCGCGACCCCTACCCTGATCCGCCAGGGGACACGACCTCGCCGCGTCATAAGCGGCTGCGTGTTCGAATGGGGCTCGGCGCTTCGGTGAACGATCACAGCAGCCTGACGGCGAGTTCAAGCGGGACAGGCCGCGTCAGCGAGAAGTGATCTCGCGGGTGTTCTGCAAGGCGGGTGTCAAGACGTTCGGGCTGGCGTTCCACTTCTGCTCCGTCGACCCGTTGCAGGTCTCCACGTCGATGTACGACCAAGCCTCGCCGTTGCGGGTCGGCGTCAGTCCCAGGCACAGGCCGGCGCTATCGACGACGGTGTACTTGGTCGAATACGGCAGCGAGGGGCTGCCGCCGTTCACGGTCCACGTCTGTGACGCGGGGACGGTCGCGCCACACGGTGTTACCACGCCGAGTACTTGCGGCCCCATAGTGACGAGGCCGCCGACGACGCCGGGACTCGTCAGGCAATATTTGAGGTTCGGGGTCGTAGAGATCTGCCCGCTATTCGGGGTCAGGGGGTCCGGGGTGAAGGTGAACTTTTGGTTCCACAGGACTTGACTTCGCTGTGGGTTCTGCTTGCACGGATAGTCGATCAGATGGTCGGAGTTGATGCTGGTATTCGTGACATCGAGACAGCGGCCGAACTCGAAATAATTTATCCACTGGATCCCGCCGGGAATCGACGCACCGGCGCTACCGCCCGCAGTAGCGGCGTTTCCCGCGCCAACCGACGGTGCTGGGACCCAAGATTGGGCGGTATCAAGGGAGTTGTAGTTATTGCAGGAAGCCAATGTCACCGCGGTACCGGAGTTCTGATTGGCCACGTTCATGCAGAGATTTGGCAGTATCCCGGTCAGATATGACGAGTCCTGAGCGGCCTGATAGGCGCCAAAGTTGTTGTAGCTCCATTGCTCCGTAGATGGCGACGGCGAGCCCAGTGCGGCGCATTTCGACAATCGAATTGTGTTGCCCGAGGCAGCGGGTGTGGATGACGTGTTCAGGCACAGGCCGCAGTACGGCGTCGGCGACGTGGGGGGCGTCGTCTGACAGGTACCAGTCGCCGGGGTAACCGACGACCGTAGCTGCAGCGTGAGGTCGCTGCGATATGCGAAGACCTGCTGCGGGGCTGCGGGAGTACTCGTGCTGCAGGTCTTCAGGACCAAAGCGGTGTTCTCGGCCGGGGTCGCGGATCCGGCGTCCATACACATCGACGCGCTGCCCGCCGGGAAGATCCGGATGACTCCACCCGGGATGTTGGCGTTGGTGATCTGGAAGACGTAGGTGCTGACCAGTGTGCGTCCGCCGCTCGAGCCGTTGATCGCCGCACCCACCGTGCCAATGGAAGTGATGCGGGCATAGCTCGGCGTGTACGAACTCGTGGCCACGTCGAATGTGCCGTACCCGGTTGAGCATTTCATAGCACTTGGCGATTGGGTCGACCCCGAGTAGTCCAGCTCGCTCACCGGGTCATTGATGAAGTACTCGATCTTCACGCTGTATGCAGCCAGACCAGTCCCGTTGACGGCGCCGGTCAGGGGTCCACAGGGGAGTTTCACGGTGCTACCCCACGTCCCCGTCGGGTCCGTGGTGACGGCCGCGCGGATCACCCCGACAGTGACGTCGATACCGGCCTGCGCGGCGTTCAGCGCCTGCACCCTCGTCGAGTCGAACCGGGTGGTCCGGTCCTGTGTGATGATCATCGGCACGAGCAAAGCGCTGAGCATGACGCCGACCAGAACGATCATGAGAAGAAATGCCATGGTGCCGCGGTCATCGCCCGGTCTGGGTAGGCGGCGGCGCGGTCTTAACGCTGCGCCGTACATGCCGCGGATCACGGCCGCCACTGTGCGGCTGTCGGCAGTTGACAGATGGGCGCCGTCGGCACCGGAAGAGTGCTGTTGACCGCGGTAAAGGTGACGGTGATCAGCCCGGACGTCGCGGTCACTCCTGATCCCGCCTGCAGTGAGGCCAGATTGAAGGTGAGCTGTTGGAAGTTGACGTTACTGGCGATCAGCGTCGGGACGAGAAGGAATGGTTGGGACGTCCCGCTCGGGGCGCCGCCGTTGGTGATTCCCGAGGCCAGGGGCACCCATCCGGTCGGGGTTGATATGACCGTGTTGATCACCGACCAGGTGCGCTGTTGCAACTGTTGGGAGTCGATCCGAAGTTGCGTGCAGATCTCGCTCCCGCTGTTCAGGTTGTTGGTGGTCCGGAACTCCACGTACCAGTCGCCCGAAGAGCCCGTGCCCGGCGGGGCGATTGCCGCCGCGTACCTGACCGTCTTGTCCAGGCTGAGGAAGGCGGTGTTGAGCTGGGATGTCGTCAGGGTCACCGCCTGGGACTTGTTCATCGCGCCGTTCATCATCACGATCGCGCCGGTGAACATCCCCCCGAAGATGGCCATGAGCACCATCCCGACCATCAATTCGATCAGTGACGTGCCGGTGTCGTCGCCGGCGACTCTGCGCATGCCGGGTCGGCAGGTCTTCGAGGTAGCCACACGTACCACATCGGAACGAGCGGTACCTATATGAGTGGTTGACGGTCTCGGCCGAATCGATGGAGACATTCGCTACGCGATCGTGATTGGGCCGGTGATGCCGCTGTCGAGCTCGATGATCGCCCCGCCGTTGAGCTGGCCGACCGTTAACACCTGGCTGGTGTAGGTGCCGACGACGGTGGTGTTGGTCAGCCCGGTGACCGTGACCGTCACCGAAGTCCCTGCCGGCACGAACTGCCCACCGGACGCAGTGACGGTCAGCAGGGTGCCCGACAGGGAGATCGTGGCACCGGAGAGCCCGGGGATCGTCACGACGGGTGTGCCTCCCGTTCCTGGTGGCACGGTCAGCTTCAACGCCGTGAGCAGGTTGCCAGTCGTCGTCGTGGTGAACGAATAGCTGTAGGTCACGTTGGTGGCGCCGGCACCCGTTTTCGACACCGACCACGTCGGGCCGGCCAACGTTCCGGCGGTGAAGGCGATCGGGCCAATGGGTGCGCTGTCGATCGGAACGCTCGATCCGCCGGTAGTGGTAAAGGTGGTGAGCTGGCTCAGGTAACTGTCCACCACGCTGGTGTTGGTCAGCCCCGAGACCGTCAGCGACACCGCCGTGCCCGCGCTCACCGAGGTCGGGGTGGTGAGGGTGTAGGTGAGGACGCCGTTCGCCAACGAGACCGTACCGGCCGGCAACCCCGTTACCGCCGCCGCAGCGGTACCCGCCGTGCCCGGCGGGACGACCATCGTCACCGACGACAAGGTCGCGGTGGTCGCGGTGGAGAATCGGTAGGTGTAGGTCGACGGCTTGGCTCCGGCGGCCGAGTTCGACACCTGCCAGACCGCATTGGCCAGCGTGCCGGCGGTGAAGGAGATCGGGACGGCAGTGGCGCTGTCGAGCGCGATGATCGCCCCACCGTTCAGAGCGCCGTTGGTCGTCAACAGGCTGGTGTAGGTGCCGACGGTGGTGGTGTTGGTCATGCCGCTGATGCTGATCGACACGGCGGTGCCCGCGGGCACGGCGACCTGGCTGAAGGAGACGGTCAATACGTTGCCCGACAACGTCGTGGACGTGCTCGCGGCGGTAAAGCCGGACACCGTCGCCACCGGCGTGCCTGCGGTGCCCGCCGGCACGCTCATCGTCACCGACGCCAGTTTGTTCGCCGTCGTCGCGGTCGTGAACGAGTAGGCGTAGGTCACCGATCTGGCGGCGGCACCCGTAGCCGAATTTGACACCGACCAGACCGGGTTGGCCAGGGTGCCCACCGAGTTGCTCCGCACCGTCCAGCTGAAGTTCGCAGTAGTGGCCGTGACACCCGCGTTGTCGGTGACGGTGACGGTGACGGTGTTGTACACCTGCGCCGGGCTACCGACCGTGCCGGAAATCACCCCGCTGCTGTTGATGCTCAACCCGGACGGAGCGTTGGCCAGGGTGAAGGTGCACGGCGTGTTGAGGCAGGTATATCCCACCGACAGGTTTGCCGCTGCGCCGAGGGCCGTCGATTGCGCGGACGGGGTGGTCACCGTGGGCGCGGCGTAGACGGTCCAGGTGAAGTTGGCCGTCGTCGCGTTCGCCCCAGCTGCGTCGGTGATCGTGACGGTGACCGTGTTGAACGTCCCGGTGGTGGTCGGGGCGCCGGTGATCAGGCCGGTGCTGCTGATGTTCAAACCAGCCGGCGCGGATGTCAGGGCGTAGCTGCAGGTCGGGTTCGCGCAGGTGGACGTGACCTGCACGTTGGCCGGTGCCCCGATCGTTGTCGTCTGCGCGCCGGGCGCAGTTATGGTCGGCTGCGCCTTGACCGCCCACGAGAACGTGACGTTCTGGGTGTAACCGGCGGGCGCGTCCGTGACGGTCACGGTGACGGTGGGGCTGCTCACCGCGGTGGGCGTCCCGGTGATCCGTCCGCCGGGGGTCATCGTGAGCCCGACCGGCAACGTGCCGCCGCCGGACCAGACGTAGGTACCGGAGCCGCCGCTGGCCGTCATCTGGAGCGCGGTGATGGCCCGGCTGACGGTGCTGACCTGCGCACCCGGGTTGGTCGCCACCAGGGCCGGGTACGTGACCGCCCAGTTAAAGGCCGCGCTCGTCGTCGAGACGCCAACGCTGTCGGTGACCTTGACCGTGACTGCGGCAAACGTCTGCGGCGGACTGGAGATCGTGCCGGAGATGACACCAGCGGCGCTGATACTCAGCCCGGCCGGACCGTTGTTGAGGGTATAGGAACAGGGCCCGTTGCCGCAGGACGTGGTCAGAGTCACGCTGACAACAGACCCGGTGCTGTTGGACTGGTTACCCGGCGAGGTGACAGTTGGCGCGGCGTACACGGTCCACGTGAAGATGCTGCTGGTTACGGCAATCCCCGACTGGTCGGTCACCGTTACCGTGACGCCGGTGAACGATCCGGCCGCGCCGACAGTGCCGCTGATCGCCGTGGCGGTGGCTGTGAGCCCGGCCGGACCGCCGTTGAGGACGTAGCTGCAGGGCGTGTTCGGGCAGGTCGTGGTCAGGGCGACGTTCGCCGGAGTACCGGTGGTGTTGGTCTGGTTCGCGGGAGCGGTCACCGACGGTGCCGCGAACACCGTCCATGTGAAGCCTCCGGTCGTGCTGGCCACGCCGGAGTTGTCGGTGACCGTCACGGTGACGCCGGTGAACGACCCGGCTGCGCTGGTTACCGTACCGCTGATGATCCCGGCGCTGCTGACCGCTAATCCAGTCGGGCCACCGTTGAGGGCATAGCTGCAGGGAGAGTTCGGGCAGCTCGTCGCGAGGGCCACGTTGACGGCGGCGCCAGTCGTGTCGGCCTGGTTCGCGGGGGCGGTCACCGACGGCGCCGCCAAAACGGTCCACGTGAAGGTGGCGCTGAACGGCGTCCCGGAGGCATCCGTCGACGTCACCGTGGGTGAGAATGTCCGCGGCCCGCTGGTGATCGTGCCGCTGATGGTCCCGGCGCCGGAATCGATGACCAGGCCGAGCGGAGCGCCGGTGAGCGTCAACGTGCACGGTGTATTCGCACAAGCCGTCGTCACCGCCAGACTGACTGCCGCACCGGTCGTGCTGGTCTGGTTCGCCGGCGTGGTCACGATCGGGCCGACCGGTGTCACCGATACGGCAGTCGAGGCCGGTCCGGTACCAACGGTGTTCGTCGCCGTGACGGTGACGGAATAGTTGGTTCCGGGCGTGAGGCCGGTGATCGTGCAACTGGTATTGGTCGTCGTGCAGCTCTTTCCGGTCGAGGTACTCGCGGTATATGTGAGCGCGCCCCCACCGGTAGCGGCCGGGGCGGTCCAGGACACGACGGCTGACGCGTTGGCCGCAGTGGCTGCTGGGTTCGTCGGAGCGGCCGGGAGGATGGCGATGCCCCACTTGAGCGACAAGTACTGCTCCACCGCGCGGCGGTCCGAGGTCGGCAACACACCCCCGAAGGTGATGACCTCACCGATCGAACCGACCACCCCGCGGTTCAAGAAGGTGTTGGAGACGCTGGCACTGAACCGGAACGGTGTCCGGGACTGATCGGTGGTGATCACGCGAGCTGGTGTCGGGGTGTAGGCGGCCAGCACGCTGTTGGTCCAGTTGAACGGCACAGCGCCGTTGTTGTAAGCCCAATCGTTGATGTTGTCGCCCGCCCCGCGCTGGACGCCCGATCCGATCCGCACGTTGGTGTCCAAATCCCTGTTGCCGAACAGGTAAGAGGCCGGCCCGGACCCGGTTACGTTCGCGACGACGAACACGGTTTGGTAGGTGTCGTTCGCGTTGATGGAGTTGAGGACGTCGCTCGTGTCGTTGAAGGAGACCGCGTTGAGGCTCGTTCCGTTCCCCCAGGCGGTCACGGTCGGCCGGTTGACGGAGTTGCCTTGGGCGAAGTTCTCCCCCTGGCTGCTCTTGTCGTCCCAACACCCGATCGTGGCGCTCGAAGCGGCGGCGGCCCCGGTGCACCCCGAGGACGACAACGTTGTGGTCGGATCTCCCCCGTCGAGCCACAGCGTCATCCCGGTTCCCAACATAACCAGAGGCAGGGGAGTCGCCGTCGCGGCCGCGGAGGTCGGGCCGGCACCGAAAGCGTTCGTTGCGTTCACAACGAACGTGTACTGCAGGCTGTCGGTCAGACCGGTCACCGTACAGCTCAGCGCTGTTGTCGTACTGCAGGTCGCGGACCCGGGCGAGGAACTGACGGTGTAGCCGGTGATCGCACTGCTGCCGTTGGCGACCGGCGCCGCCCACGACACCGTCACGGTCGTGTCGCCGGGGGCAGCAGCGACCGCGGTCGGCGCCCCCGGCACCAGCAGGTGGGGTGTGACCGATGCGGCAGCGGACGCCGAGCCTACGCCGGTGACGTTGGTCGCGGTAACCGTGATCGTGTAGGCGGTCTGGTTGGTCAGTCCGGTGATCACGCAGGTGGTGCCGCTCGTCGTACAGGTCCGTCCGCCGGGAGAAGCCGTTGCCGTGTACGAGGTGATAGTGCTGCCGCCGTTGAAGGTGGGGGCAGTCCAGGCCACCGTTGCCGTCGTGTTGCCAGAGGTTGCGGTCACCGCCGTGGGCGCGCCGGGCACGACCGGGCGAGGAGTCACCGACACCGGCGCGGTTTGCGCTCCGACCCCGCTGCTGTTGCTCGCGGCGACGGTGACCGTGTACGCGGTCGAGTTGGTCAGACCCGTGATCGTGCACGAGGTCGCAGTCGCCGGGACGGGGCTGCAAGTCTGCCCATTTGACGCCGTCGCGATGTATCCGGTGATCGCGGCCCCACCGGTGTACGCCGGTGCCATCCACGACACCACGGCCGAACCGTTGGCCGGTAGCGCGGCCAGGCCGGCCGGCGGGTCAGGTGTTACCGCAATCCCCCATTTACGAGCAAGGTAGACCTCGACCGCTCTTCGTTCCGAGACGCTCACCACCCGGTTGAGCACGATCACCTCGGCGATCTGACCGCAGAAGCCATAACCTCCTGCGAAAGCCCCGATCTGGATTGCGGGGTCCGTCGTCTGGCTGGACGTGTAACCGGTCAGCACCGGTGCGCCGTTGACGTCCACGCTGCCGAGCCCAGACGAAGTGACGAACGTGCCCGAACCGATGTAGGAAGTGTCTGCGGTCGCACCCTGCCCATTCAGCGGGGTGAAGGTGCCGCCGTGAAAGAGGTTCAAGCCGTACGAGCCGTTGAGATAGAACGCGTGGTTGTTGTTCGTCGCGCCACCCGAAACGAGGTTGCCGGTGCAATTCAGGTTCGTCGGCTCGTAGACGGTGAACAGCGAGTAGTCGGAGTTGGTCGGGAAACCCGTGTTGCTGGACAGGTACTGGCCGTTGGTGAACGTGGCCGACATCCCCGGGAAGTCGGCCGTGTCGGCCGTCGGAGCCGTTGCCGTGGTACCGGGCATGGTCACGTTGTTGCCCGCTCCGGATTTGTCCTTCCAGTACGAGATCGGCTGACCCACGGTGGTCGTCGGTGTTGTCGCTGCTGTGTTCTGGAAGACGGTGGCTGGGTCGTACCCGTCGAGCCAGAGCCGGGCGTTGGATCCGGACAACAAGGCAGGGTAGGGGATCACGTTGACGGCAACGGACGCCGGCCCGATGCCGCCGCTGTTGGTTGCGGTCACGGTGAGGCTGTAGACGACGCCGTTCGTGAGCCCGGTGAGCGTGCACGTTCGGGCGCCGGTCGTCGTACAGGTCGCCCCGCCCGAACTGGCTGAAGTCGCGGTCGCGGTGTACCCAGTGACCGCCGCGCCGTTGTTGCTTGCCGGCGCCGACCAGGTCGCCGTCGCCTGGGTATCGCCATTCGCAACGAGCACGGCCAGGGGTGCAGTAGGCGGGGCCGCCGTAACCGTCCAGGTGAAGGTGGCACTCGCGGTTCGGATGAAACCGTCGGTCACCGTCACGGTGATGGACGTGCTCGCCGCTACGGTCGTCGGCGTCCCCGAGAGGAGCCCGGCCGCGTTCATACCGAGCCCGGCGGGCAGGGTGCCGGCGGTCACTGCCCACGTCATCGGCGGCACGCCGGTGTTGGCGTTCACGGCCAACTGCAGGGTCACTGGGCTACCGGCCGTGGACGTCTGGGGTCCGGGGTTCGTCACGACCGGCAATGTGGGGGGACCCGGGGTCTGGTTGAAGGTGGGATCGCTGCTGTCGGCGGCGAGCACGAGCGTCGAGGTGATGTACGAGCACCCCAGCGACGGGCAATGGGAGTTCAACCAGGTGACCGCGACCACTGCACGCAGGTAGGAAATCCCCGTCGATGCCGCACCCAAACCACACGGCGCGTTGGTCAGGGTCCCGGCGACGCTGCCGGTTGGGATGACACACGTGCCCAGGAAGTAGTTCACGCTATAGGCGACTTTGCCCAGAGGCTGGGACACCGCAATCGTAGGTATTGCCGCTGTCCTACCGGCATTCGTCGGGGCCAGCGGATCCGTGGCCTGAGTCATCGATGCGAGCCACGGTTGCATGGTTGCCGACACCGCCAAGGGCGAGTTGAACTGGGTCGACACGCTAGCGGCGTCGTGGCCGGTGGCCAGATCCGACACCGGCAATCCCCGGATCGTCTCCATAGCGGAGTCCGCGATCTGCGTTGCGGCCTGGGTGGCCCTTTGCTGGCTCGTATTCACGACCGTGTTTACAAAGAAGGTAGTGAACGCCGCCATGACCACGCCGACCAGAGCGATCGAGATAACTGTTTCAAGCAGGACAAAACCGTCGTCCATCGACGCTTCGCTGCGGACTCGTCGGCGCATACGCGCGTCCAACCGGTGGTCGGCGGCGCGGATACGCGCTGCTATCCGGCTCACGAGTCTGTTCATCAGCGGCGGAATAGTTACTTGGTGCTCAGGAGCTTCGCCAGCTGCGCCCGTGCCGCAGCGCTCATCGGAGCCGAAAAGATGCTGAGCTGGATCGTCATATTCGCCGACTTGTCGATCGATCCGTTCGTTGAGCCGGCACCCGCGAGGGTGGTCGCGCTCACGAGGGCACGACGGGGCCCATTGACCTGAATCGCCTTCAGGAACGCCAATAGCTTCTTGTTGGTTCCTTTGCACAGCAGGGTGACCGGGATGCTCAGCACAGATGCCGGCGCGGCCGCCGCGGAAGCGGACGGCGCAGTTCCGGTTGATCCGGCGCTGGCCGTGGTGGCGGCCGTTGTGCTCGCTGCGGTGGGGCCGGTAGTGGAGGTGGCAGTTCCGAACGTGATGCTGGTAAGGGCGACCTTGTTCTCGGTCGCTTGAGCGGCAAACTGGCGGGTGATGGTGGGTAGTCCGCTGTCGAATGGGAGTCCGGCGAGCGCCGCGCGGAGATTCGTTTTCAGCGCGCCGACACTGTCGTTCTCTCGCTTGAGCTTGGCCGTTTTCGAGGCCAGCACGCTGTTCTGGGCTCGGGCGGAGTCGGCTTCTACGCGCAGGGTCTTGGCGGAAGACAACTGAGGACTTATGACCGCCAGCCATCCGATGGCGACGATCAGCACCGCCACCGCTGCTCCCCCGGCCAGCCAGACCCGCTTGTCCTGCGCGCGAGCCATCATTTGGTGCCGGTCTTTGACACGTCGAACCGATGGCTGAGGAGCGCACTGGTTAGGTTGAGTGAGAGCGTGTAGTGGGCGACCTTGCCGTCCGTCACGTTCGTCGTCGGGTTCACGTCGGCTACACCGGGAATCGCAGTGAGATGGTCGACGTACGTGGCCAAATTGTCCAACGAACGTCCTGTGCCCGAAAGGGTGACGGTCCCGATGATGGCCAGCGCGGACCCAGCGGCGCCCGCCGTAGCCGCACCCGCCACGGCCGGGGTGACCGTGATCGACTCGGAGGCGATCGTCATCGGCGCCGGCAGCGCACTGCGCAGGCGATCCATAAATTTGGCCAGATCGACGTCACTGCCCATCAACGTCGCGATCTGGGTCTGGACCTGGACGACTGTGCCCTGAAGCTGAGTGAGACCGGAGTACTTTCGCACACCCGCTTGCAACTGGAAGGTCTGCGCCTGCACCTTGTCCATGGCCGCGGTGGCCGCTGAGTGCCGTCGGGCGGCGGCCACGTAACCACCGGCGCAGGCCAGCAGTAGGAGAACCAGTCCGACGCCGAGCCACTTGCGCAAGGTCTTCAGCTCGCGTGAATTGATCAGCTCTGGCGGGGTCAGGTCAGCGGCGATGCCCCAGCCCGGCATGGTGCTCCAGAGCTGGGGGGTCGGTGCGGTGACGGTCATGAGCAGTCCTCCGTCGTGAGGATCGCAGCGAGGAACGAGCGAGGACCGGAGCGACGGCGGACTGCGGGTGGCACAGTCATGCCGCCGCTCCCATCGCGAGGCCCACGGCCACGGCACTCGCTGATCGCTCGTCATTGTCCGGGGGTACGTCAGCGGACGCCCACCGGTTGCGAATGTGCTGCATCGGCGTGATCACGTTCGTCGGTACCCCGTTCTGCTCGGCCAACATGCCGGCCAGGCCCGGCAAGCCGGACCCGCCACCCGTCAACGAGATCCGCTCCAGGCGGGCGTCGCTGGCCGAACCGAAGTAGTTGATCGAGCTGCGAATTTCCGCCAACAGCGGCCGCACACCCTCGGTGAGGGTCCGCGTCACCTCAGCGCTCGGGCCGACCAGGCCGATCTCGTACTTGGCCCTCTCGGCCTGCTCGTGGTTCAGGCTCAGCCGGTCCATCAGGCGTTCGCTTAGTTCCTGGCCCCCCCGGGCCAGGGTCCGGACCAGTTTGGGCACACCCCGGTTGTGGATCACGATCGTGGTCAGGTCCGCGCCCACGTCGATGACCGCTTCCACCGCGAGGTGTTCGTCGGCGATGGAACGCAGCAGGGCGAACGAGGACAGGTCTACGCGGGCGACCTTGAGGCCGGCTCGTTCCACTGCCTCGACTGCGGTGACTACGGGCTTGCGGGGGGTGGCGATCAGCAGACCGTTCAGCAGCTTGGACTCGGGATCGGCTTCGCCGAGCCGGACAAAGTCCAGGATGACCTGCTCGATCGGCATCGCGACGATCTCCCGCGCCTGGAACGGCAGCGCTTTTGCCTGCTGGGCCGGGGTCAGGTTCGGTATCTCGATGTCGCGCACGAGAACCTGCGGGTTGGCGATGCCCAGGATCACGTGGTCGCAGCCGAAATCGTGGATGTCCCACAGCCGCTTGAGCGCCGACGTGAGCACCGCGGCGTCCACGACCTCGCCGTTGACGATTGTCCCCGGCGGCAAGGGCAGCCAGCCGAGGCCGTGCACGGTGACCGACGGTCGGCCCTCGACCCGGCCGGGGGTGAGGATGGCGACGCGCGCGGACGTCGCGCCCAGATCTAGACCGATGGCGTGGCCGTCGGAATTGATGGCCGCGACCTTGCCCACGCCGATCTGGCGATGCTTCATGGGGTCTCCCAACCGGGTCGAACAGCGGGTGCGCTCAGGTCCGTAGGACCAGATGTGCGTAAAGATCGGTGATCGGGCTGCCAGCGAAGATCGCGAGAAACGCGGCGGCCACCATGAACGGTCCGAACGGGATGGCCGTCTTGCCGGTACCACCCCGACTGACAATGACCAGGAACCCCGCCGCCGAGCCGATGAAGAACGCCGCGAACGCGCCGACCAGCAGCACCGGGTAGGACAGGAAGCCGAGTACGCCACCAACCAGGCCGGCCAGCTTCACGTCGCCGAATCCCATCCCGGCCGGGTAAAGGAAGGCCAGCACGAAGTAGAACCCGAACAACCCGAGCGCTCCGATACCGGCACGAATAAGTGCCGCTGGATCGTGCTGCACCAGCGCGGCGATCGTCAACAACGCTGCCAAGACCGGGTAAGCAGGCAGCACGATCGCGTTCGGCAACCGCCGCACGTCGAGGTCGATCGCCGTGAGACAAATTCCCGCCGCGGCAAACACGAGGTAGGCCGGCAACGCCGCCAGCAGATTCAGGTGCGCGAGGCGGACGGCGACGGCCACGAACAGGGCGGCTGTCGTCAGTTCCACCAGCGGATAGCGAACGCTGATCCGCACCCGGCAGTCGGCGCACCGTCCGCGCAGGAGCAGCCAGCTCAGGATTGGAACGTTGTGCCGTTTGCGTACCGGCTGGTCGCACGACGGGCAGTGCGACGGGGGCCGCGCCAGCGACTCCCTGAGGGGAACTCGGTAAATGACCACGTTCAAAAAGGAGCCCACGGCCAATCCGAACAGGGCGATCGCCACGAGCAGCAGGGCCATGGCTGTGTCCTTCCTGACCACCCGAGCCAAGTCCGCCGGTCAGCATGTCAACCGGTACGCAGTGACGGCTGTAGTCGTGGTTGTCACCGAGCCACCCGACTTGCTGTGGTAGCAGTAGGTCTTGTTGTTGCCGTTGACGTTCTTGGCGCTGACGATGTAACCGCTGAGGTCCGACGCTGACGGCGTGAAGTACGTCAGCACGGTTCCGCTGCTGACGTTGATGGTCTGGCCCGCGCAGACGCCTCCAGGGACCCCGGCCGTGATGGATACCGGATACACCTGCGAATCGCCGTTGCACTGCTCCAGCACGTCGACCGCGTGCCGCAGGTCAGACTTGGCCGACGCGTCGTTGACACCCCTGCGGTAGTTCAAGTACAGCGGGATCGCTACGGCGATCAGCACGCCGAGGATTACGACAACCACCAGCAACTCGATAAGCGTGAAGCCCTCGTTCCTCGGCTCGCTCGCCCCCGCGCGGACCGGTCCCGATGACGACCGATGCTGCGTTTCAGTCATAACCAATCTCTCCGAAGTGCGCAATGGGAGTGAGCGGCGATGGGTGGGCCCGCGCCGCAGCGCGCGGCCCACCCATCGACCTATCCAGGCCTGGCTCAGCAGGTTGCCGTGGCCAACGAGGTGGCGGCGGTGACCGCCACCACCGAGCCGCCTTTGGCGCTGTTGTAGCAGTAGTACTTAGGCGCGCCGCCGGAGTTCGTGGTGGCGAGGATGTACGAGGCCACCGGCGTAGCGGTGGCAATTGGCGTGTACAAGAGCGTGGTACCGCTGGACAGGTTGACCGTCTGCGAGGTGGTCGTGCCGCAACCGGCTGTCAACGCGATAGCTCCTCCGGTGGAAGGTACGGCCGTCGGGTAGGTGTTGTTGTCGGTGTTGCACTGCTCCAACACGTTGATGGCGTTGCGCAGGTCCGACTTGGCGGACGCGTCGTTGGCGCCCCTGCGGTAGTTCAGGTACAGCGGGATGGCGATCGCGATCAGGATGCCGAGGATCACGACGACCACCAGCAGCTCGATCAGGGTGAACCCGTTTTCACCCTTGGCGCGCTCCTCGCGGAGCTTGGTCAGTCTTGAGAGCATGAGAGCCTCCATGGCCCGGGTAGTTGCGGCGCGGCGAGGAGTTGCCGACCGAGTCAGTCCCTTACCTAATCGGCTGCCGGATCAGGAACATGAGGGACCAAAGACACTCTTTATGAAGCAATCGAGCAGGCTGGGGAGAGAGTGAACCCTCAGCTGGACTGGATGTTCTGGTAGATCGTGAACATCGGCAGATAGAGGCAAATGACCATCCCGCCGATGACCACGCCCATCAGCACCACGAGAATCGGTTCCAGCGCCGAGGTCAACGCATCCGTTGCGGTCTCGACTTCCTGGTCGTAGTAGTCGGCCACCCGATCGAGCATCTCGCTGGTCTGCCCGGTCTCCTCGCCGACCTCGAGCATCTGGACGACCATCGAGGGAAAGATCGGGTGCCGGGACAGCGGCCGGGACAGCGTGCTACCCGTGCGCACCGAATCGCGCACGTCGTGCATCGCCTCGCTGATCAGAGCGTTCCCGGACGTGCCTCCGACGATGTCCAGCGCCTGGATGATCGGCACGCCAACGCTCAGCAGCGTGCCCAGGTTGCGGGCCCAGCGGCTGATGGCCAGCTTCGTGAACAGGCTCCCGAACACGGGCAGGCGGACCTTGATCTTGTCGGTCCGCAACCGAAAGGCGTAGCTCTGCCGCAGCTGGCGGCGGTACAGCCGCAGGCCGACCAGGGAGCCGACGATCACCAGCGGCAAAACCCAGTACATGTTGTGCGACAGGGTCACCAGGACCTGGGTCGGCAGCGGCAGCTTGCCCCCGAGCTGTTTGAACATCTTCTCGAAGATCGGGACGATGAACAGGATGACCCCGGTGCCCATCAGCAGCGAGAAGATCAGCACGATCACCGGGTAGGTCAACGCCGACTTGATCTTCGCCCGCAGCGTCGCGTCGGACTCGTACATCTTGGCGATCCGAGCCAGCGCCATATCGAGGAAGCCACCGGTCTCACCGGCGTTGACCATGTTCGTCATCAGCAGCGGGAACTGCTCCGGATGCCGGGACATGGCCGTGGAGAGAGTGGTGCCCTCCTGAACGTCCGCGCGCACCTGGGTCAGCGCCGCCTTGAGCTTGGGCCGCACGGTCTGGTCCTCGAGAATCCCCAACGCACGCAGCATGGTCAGTCCCGACGCCGTCATCGACGCGAACTGCCGCGACAACACCGCGATGTCCTTCAGGCTCGTCCGCTTGCTGAACCCGGGGAGCTTGAGGTCGGCGTTCAGGCCGGCCCCGCTGCCGGAAACCTTCAGCGGGACCAACTTCTGCGTGACCAGCGAGCTCGCCGCAGCGTCGGCTGAGTCCGAGTCGATCGTGCCCTTCAGCAGGGTGCCGGTGGAGTCCAGCGCTTCGTAGGTGAACGTCTTCGTAGTGGTCATGGACTACAACCTCGCCATTCTTCGGAACTCGTTGACATCGTGGGCGAGATCAAGCGCGACCTGCTTGGTCACCAATTTCGCGCTGTACCGCTGGGCCAGGTGTTGGTCGAAACTGATCATGCCCACCTCGGACGAAGACTGCAGGAAGGTCGGGATCTGGTGCACCTTGCCCTCGCGGATCAGGTTGCGGATGGCCGGCGTGACGACCATGACCTCGCACACGGCGACGCGGCCTTTGCCATCGGCGGTGGGAGCCAGGGACTGGGTGACCACGCCCTGCAGGCAGTTGGCCAGCTGCGCCCGGATCTGGCCCTGCTGATGCGGGGGGTAGACATCGATGAGCCGGTCGATGGTCTGCGCCGCGGACTGGGTGTGCAGGGTCGCGAGCACGAGGTGGCCGGTCTCGGCTGCGGTGATCGCCACCGAGATCGTCTCGAGGTCACGTAGCTCACCGACCAGGATGATGTCCGGGTCCTGACGAAGCACGTGCTTGAGCGCGACGGCGAAATCGGCGGTGTCGGTGCCGACCTCGCGCTGGTTCACCAGGCAGCGCTGATGGGCGTGCACGTACTCGATCGGGTCCTCGATCGTCATGATGTGATCGGCCCGGGTCCGGTTGGCCTCGTCCAGCAGGCTGGCCAGCGTGGTGGTCTTGCCCGACCCGGTCGGCCCGGTGATCAGGACCAGGCCACGACTCAGCTGGGCGAAGTTCTCGACCCCGTCCGGCAGGCCCAGATCCTCCAGGGGCGGGATCCGGTGCGGGATCGCCCGGAACACCGCGCCGACCGATCCGCGCTGGCGGTAGAGGTTCAACCGGAACCGGCTGACACCGGGCAGGGCGTAGGCGGTATCCAATTCCTGGCTGAGGTCGAACTGCTGCCACTGCTCCTCGGTTATCACCGCGCGGGCCATCTGCTCGATGTCCTGCGGCTTGAGCGCCGACCAATCCGCGAACGGCACGAGGGAGCCGTGAATCCGCGGGCATGGTGACTGCCCCACGGTCAGGTGCAGGTCGGAACCGCCGAGCTCGACCACGCGCGTGAGCAGACCGTCGATGGTTGCCTTCATCCCGTCCGGCACCCCGTCCGAGGCCGTGGTCGGGTGCACCGGCGGCGCATCGAGCAGATGAACGTCAGACAGTGACACGGATGACCTCTTCCAGGGTGGTGTCGCCACGGGCGGCCTTGCGCAGGCCGTCGTCGCGCAGGCTGACCATGCCCGCCGCCACGGCCACCTTCTTGATCTCACTCGCCGGCGCCCGGGTCATAGCGAGATGCTCGATCTCCTCCGAGACCGGCATGACCTCGGTCACCGCCATCCGGCCCCGGAAGCCGGTCTGCCCGCAGTTGCGGCAACCGACCGGGTGCCACAGGTTCTGCGGTGGCGCGCTGTCCTCGCCGCGCCACTGTTCCGGGTTCGACTCCGACTTGGTCGGCGTGTAGGACTGCTTGCACCAGTCGCACAGCCGCCGGGCCAGGCGCTGGGCCAGCACGCAATCCAGGGCCGACCCGACCAGGAACGGCTCGATGCCCATCTCGACCAGGCGGGTGACGGCGCTGGGCGCGTCGTTGGTGTGCAGGGTAGAGAGCACGAGGTGACCGGTGAGCGCGGCCTCGGTGGCCAGCTGCGCGGTGGCCCGGTCGCGGACCTCGCCGATCATCAGGACGTCCGGGTCGGAACGCAGGATGGCCGGCAGCACTGCCGCGAACGTGAGGCCCGCCTTGTGGTTCACCTGCACCTGGTTGATCCCGTTCAGCCGGTACTCGACCGGGTCCTCGACGGTGATGATGTTGACCGCAGGCGTGCTGATCTCGGTCAGCGTCGCGTACAGCGTGGTCGACTTGCCCGACCCGGTCGGCCCGGTGACCAGCACCATCCCGTGCGGCTTGGTGAACGAGGCCGAGAACCGTCCGTAGTTGAAGTCGGTGAAGCCCAGCTTCTTCAGCTCCAGGTCGATGCCCGACGTGTCGAGCACCCGCAGCACGATCTTCTCGCCCCACACCGTCGGCAGGGTCGCCAGGCGCAGGTCGACATTGCGCTGGTTCAGCCGCACCGTGATCCGGCCGTTCTGGGGCACCCGACGCTCGGTGATGTCGACGTTGGCCATGATCTTCAGCCGCGAGATGAGCGCGGACTGGACGCCCTGGGGCACCTTGTCGATCTCGTGCAGCACACCGTCGATCCGAAAGCGCACCCGCATGTCACCGTCGGCCGGCTCCAGGTGCAGGTCCGAGGCCCGGCTCGAGATCGCCTGCTCGATGAGCGAGTTGACGTAGCGCACGATCGGGGCGTCGTCCCCGGCCGAGCTCAGGTTGGACACGCCCGCCGCGTCTTCGGTCTTCAACGCATCGCTGATCGAACCCAGATCGCTGTCCTGGCGCTTGAGCCGGTCGATCAGCTTGCGCAGCTCGCTGCGGGCGGCGGCCATCGGGCGGATGGTCATGCCGGTCGCGGCCCGGATGTCGTCGAAGGCGACCACGTCGCCTGGGTCGCTGATGGCGACGACGAGCTCGTTGCCGTGCATCGCGATACCCAGCACCCGGTGGCGCAGGACCAGCGGCAGCGGGATCTTGGCCACCGCGGCGGCGTCGATCGGGTAGCCAACCAGGTCGACACTGCTGATGCCGTGGGCGTCGGCCGAGGCCTCGGTCAGTTCGTACTCGGTGACGACCGAGTCATTGATCAGGACATCGCGAATGGACCGGCCGGTCCGATCGGCCTCCGCGGCAGCCTCCTCGATCGCAACCGCGTCCGCGCCGCGGCTGACGAGCGCGTCCAGCAGGGGACGGTAACTGCGGTACACGACACTCCTGTCCGGCTGGCGGGGGCGGGGCTGGCTGTGCGGCGAGATCGAGCACAGTCGAGGGCTACTTGGTAGTGATCGGCCGCAGAACGGGCGGCATGAGGAATCCAGGCCAACGAATGGCGTCCCACGCGCGGCCAATTCGATCTTTGGGATTGAGATCTTTTGGCCCGGGCGACATACTGGGCACAGCCGACGAATCTGGTCGGCTTCGCCTCGGGGGAGCGACAAAAAATGTCTTATTACGAGACCAGCGAGCCGTGGCCTGCGCGCGTAGCCGGTCGCTGGGGCCACTGGGGCACCCAGATTCTGATCATGTCGATCATGGCCACCATCGCACTGGTGTTACGGCCACCTCCCCCCGACAACCCGCTGGCCCTCGAGGGGCCGATCGTCCTGTTCTTCTTCGTATTGGCCAGCTGGGGCTTCATGCGTCAGCACGACCGGCGACTGTGTGAGCTGTGCATGTCGACGCTGCCGCTCAACGCCTCGGCAACGGCGCTGCGGTACCGCCGCCGCCTGGCCGTCGCCCACCTCGGCACCGACCTGCGGATCACGATCGCCTACCTCATCGTCCTGATCGGGTCATCCCCGGTGCTGCTGGACACGAACCTCGTGCCGCACCCGCTGGCTGAGTACGTCTGGGCCACGATCCAGTCGACGATGATCTACCTGGTGCTGTCGTACCGGACCCACCGCCGATTGCAGCCGTGGTGCCCGCAGTGCCGCGGGGGTCACGGCGGCCGCGAGGACGTCGACGCGCCCGAACCGATCCCGACCGGTTCGCACAGCAGCTGAGCTCGCCCGGGCGGTTTCGTTCAGAAGCTGCGATGGACGACGGTGTCGGCGGCGAAGAAGTCACGGGTGAATGTCACTGCGTCCGCATCCTCGAAGGCCTTGCAGGTATAGATGTCCACTGAAAAGAACAGCAACGGCTCGTCCCAGGCGTAGAGATGCGCGCCGGAGGTCTCCCAGTGGATCCATCCGGCCCATCCGAACTTCGGGGATAGGTGGGCCAGCGGCTGCATGAGAGTTTGCATACCCAGCACCTCGGACAGCCGGGACAGGTAGGTGACGATCCCGTTCGAAGTGATCGTCGCGCCCGGAATGCCTTCGATGACGAGGCGTTGGCGGTGAATTGTGGGGGCAAGGTCTCGCATGACGAATCGGCCAATCAGGAGGGGGCGGGGTCTGAGCTGCCGGCGCCAAGTTGCTCGGGCCGGGATATGACGACGTCGGCCAGTAGATCACCGTCGGCCCGGCTCGGCATTTCCGCAACTTCGGCGTCGGACACCCTGGCGAGCCGCCGCTAATAGCCGGCCCAGAACTGCCGATGGGGGAATGCGTGCCCATGCCCGCGCCTCGATGGGGTCTCGGTCTGCGCATCGCCAGTTGGACGGTGCTGGTTACCGGTCTCGGCTTCTTCGTCGCTGCCCCGCCGGCGGACTCGGTCACGAATCAGGCGTTGGAGACGGCGGTCATGGGGGTGTTCTTCCTCCTGCTCCTGGTCCGCCTCGGCCGGGCCGCTTTTCGGCAACGGTCACGACGGACCGCTCTACTGCTCCTGCTGATCGGCGTCCTGCTGTGGGCGGCCGGATCCGCCGAAATAAACGGCGCCGGCCAACCCGACGCGACCAAATTCCCGGCCCCCGGTGAGTTTCTCTTCCTGACGTCCTACGCCGGCATCGCCGGCTACCTCATCCTGGACGTGGCCAAACAAGTGACCACCGCGGCCGCGACGTGGCTGGAGACCATCGTCATCTGTGGCGGTTCGGTGTGCCTGGCCGGCAGCCTTCTGATCACGCCCGCAGCCGACCAACTCGGGCGCGAAGACCTACGCCTGCTGCTGGCCCTGCTTTACCCGCTGATCGACATCATCCTTCTCCTGGTGGTCGTCGCCCAGGTCGTGCTCCGCGCCCGCGGACGCCTGGTCGACAACGTCGGCCTGACCGCCGGCTTCGCGATGCTGGCCCTCGCCGACTCGGTGTTCCTGTGGCATCTCGACGCGGTCACCTACGAATACAGCTTCGTCAGCATCGCCGCGTGGGGCTTCGGGTTCGCGCTCATCGCGGACAACGCGTGCAAGCCGCGGCCCCGCCACGCGGATCCGCAGTCGGCCCGCGGGCTGACCGCCCTCGTCGTGCTCGCCGGCCTGACCGCCGGGTTCGTCCTGGCCTTCCAGGCAGACGGCACGATTCGCGACTACCTGGTGTGGCCGGCGTTGGGCACGCTGTGTGCCGCCGGCGCTCGACTCGGCCTGGCCCTGCGGGCGGCGCAACGGACCGCGGAGGCCATCGAGCTGTCGTTGAGCGACGACCTCACCGTGCTGCCGAACCGCCGGGCCGTGCTGGCCCTGCTCGACACCCGGCTGGCTACCGACGCCCCGGTCAGCCTGATGATCCTCGATCTCGACGGCTTCAAGGAGATCAACGACACTCTCGGCCACGGCGCCGGTGACGCCGTGCTGCGCGCGGTTGCGGGCCGGATGCGTGAGGCCGTCGACGCCAAGGTGATGATCGCGCGTTTGGGCGGCGACGAGTTCGCGGCCTTGGTACTCGGCCAGGACGAGGACTACCTCATGCAGGTCGCCAACGAGATGCTCGAGGCGGTGCGCGTACCACAGATCATCGATGGCATCACGTTGTCCACCAGCGCCTCCATCGGCATCACCGTCCGCCAGCCGAGTGACACGCTCAGCAGTGAACTCCTGCGCCGAGCCGATGTGGCCATGTACGACGCCAAGCACCGTCGGGCCGGGATCACCCTGTACGACGTGCGCGACGACGACTTCTCCCGCGACAAACTTCGCCTCGCCGACGAGCTACGCCTGGCGATCGTCAAGCAGCAACTGGTGCTCTTCTACCAGCCCCAGATTGACGCCGCGTCGGGGCAGGTGTGCGGATTGGAGGCGTTGGTGCGATGGCTCCATCCGGTGCACGGCCTGCTGAGCCCGGAGGCCTTTCTTCCGGTCGCGCGTCGGGTCGGGCTGATGCAGTCGATGTCCGATGAGATCGGGCGCATCGCCGTCGCCGATCTGGTGCGGTGGCAGAAGATGGATCTGCGGCCGCGTCTGGCCATCAATTGCGCCCCGCCCGAGCTCATGAGCGGGATCTTCCTGCCCCGTCTCAAGGCCATCCTGGCTGAGGGCAACGTATCGCCGGAGCAAATCGTCATCGAAGTGACCGAAGATTCGTTCTTGTCTGAGCCGGAACGGGCCCGCGTCCTTCTGCTCGACGTTCGCCGGGACGGCTTCCAGGTTTCCATCGACGACTACGGCACCGGCTTCTCGTCACTGTCGTACTTACGTGACCTCCCGGTGCAGGAGCTGAAGATCGACCGGTCGTTCGTGTCCTTGATGCTGACCGACCCCCGCAGCCGGATGATCATCGCTTCCACGTTTCAGATGGCCGCCGCGCTGGGCCTGCGAACGGTGGCCGAAGGGGTCGAGGACGCGCAGACTGCCGCCGCCCTGATCAACCTGGGCGCCGACGTACTCCAGGGCTACCACCTGGGCCGACCGATGCCACCGGACGAGATCGAGCCCTGGCTTCGCGAGCACGCCTACGCGGTGATCTGACCGCCATACCCCGCCACCTCAACTGGCCCGGGCGGGCCCCGGCTAGGCGCTCAGCGGCGACCGGTACGGCGGTCCTGCAGCGACGGCAGCACGGTCAGGGGTCGGCGGAACGAAGTCGACCGCGGGCGCCAAACCGCGCGGCTTGAGCACGAAATCCGCGGCATCCGGCAGCGCAATCGCCTCCAGACCGATTCCGCGGTTGATCATCCGATACGCATCCGGGTTGAGCTGGCGCTGGACCTTCAACAGGCGCGGGACGTCCGCCCAGATCGGCACGCTGGCCGTCGAGCCGAGGTAGGGCGCAGCCATCGTGCCCGGGAGCACGTACCCCTCGAGGTTCAGCATGCTCAGCAGTCGACGGGCCCGCGCATCGATGATCATGACGACCCACCGGAACCCGTTCGCTCTCATCGCAGCGACGATGCCGTGATAGAGGGCGGCCGCAAGCAGCCCCGCGCCTGCTGTCCCGCGACGAGCAGCCAGGGTGGCGATGTCCAGCGTGCGCACGGGAGACATCCCGGCCACCCGAGCGGAACGGTTCGCGTCAACGAACCAGGGTTCGCCCTCGACGTCGACCAGGCTCTTCAGCCCGACGGGGTTCGGCAGGATGAGCCGGCAGCTGGCCACGGCGTCGCCCATGGGCTCCAGCACGGAGATGAACACGGACGCGTCGTCGTAGCGCTCGTACTCGTCGCGCCACTGCCCGGCCGTGTTCCCGTAGGCCTCGAGGAAGACGGCGGCCTCGCACGCCTTGGTGGCCGCCAGAATCTCACCGACCGGATCGAAGTGCATCGAGAACTGCTTGTCCGGCAAGGCAAAAGCTCCCTCGGGGTTGTTCTACTCAGCCCCGAGATCGAGGCCACGTTACCGCGACGAGCCCGCCATGGCGATTCCGCGCTCACGCTGGCGAGCGAGGCGCTCGGCGGTGTTCGTGCCGCCGGCCCAGACGCCCGACGGGTTGCCCACAGCCAGTGCCCACTCGAAACACTCAGCCAGGACCGGGCACACCGCACACCGGGCTTTGGCCTCAAGTTCGCGTTGCCCGCCCGCGGGCTCATTGCGCCGGGCGAAGAACACATCGGCGCCGTCCCGGGCACAAACGCCCTCGTCCTGCCAGCTGAGTTCGTCCATGGACAGTGCCGCCACGAGGGTCGCTGTGGACATCGATTCACCTTTTTCACTGCCCCGTGTTTCCTACGAACACAGGTAGGACAGTGCCGCCGGCCGGGCGTGACGCGGATTTGGAAGTTTCTTTTTTTCCAATCCGCGCGGGTGAGTTACTCCGATGCTTCGCTCGGCTGCTCGGCGCCGTCGGATTCCCGCAGGTAGGCGCCGTACAGCTCGCGGACCTGTTCGGCCAGAAAGCGCCGGTTTCCGCCGAGGGTCTTGACCGAGTCCAAGTGGCCTTCGTCGGCCCACCGGCTGGCTGTCTTCGCTGTCACGCCGAATAGACGGCCCACTTCGGCCGGAGTCATGAGTTCGTGCCCGCCGGAGGCGGGCTTGGCGCGGGTCATCTAAAGCTCCTCTATCCCCCGCTATCGACGTCGACAGCTCGTCCATGGCGTCTTGCGTAGTGAAATACCAACGCGTAGTGCAATCGGCCGCTCTCTCGGCGGAATGAGAGCTGCCCAGGTCCGGAGCACATTTTCTTTACTTACCCCTCGGCCCGGTCGATTGAAAAGAGGCGGGATCCGACAACGGGCCGGACCATTCACGATTGGTGCGTATGACGATCGAGAAGGCGACGATCGAGACGGCGACGATCGAGGCGGCGACGATCGAGGCGGGGTCGACCGGCCCGGACCGACCGGTTCGGACCGTTCGCCGGGCTCGGTCCGCCCGCGCGCCTCTGCTCGCCGCGGGCGCTGCCGCCGCCGCTCTGCTCGTGTTCGCGTACGTCCTGGTCGTCCGGCCGGGCGGTGCGACCGGCGTCGCCCGCTTCGACAACCTCGGACAGCTCGCGGCCGCCGGAGCCGCCGCGGTGGCCGCAGGCGCGGCCGCCCGCCGCGCAACCGGCCGGCTGCGCCTGTCGTGGTTGGCGATCGCCCTTGGCGCCGCCGGGTGGACGTTCGGCCAGGTCATCTGGTGCTACTACGAGCTGTTGGCCGACCACGAAACCCCGTTTCCGTCTGCGGCGGACGTCGGCTACCTGCTGTTCCCCGTCGGTGCTGCCATCGGCCTGGTGCTGTTTCCCTCGATCGGGGACGTCAGCACCCGGCGCCGGTGGGTCCTTGACGGCGCGATCATCGCGTCCGCGCTGATCACCGTGTCGTGGTCGACCACGCTCGGCGCGGTGGCCGATGCGGGCGGAGACGGCCCGCTGGCCTTCGCGGTGTCCGTCGCGTACCCGGTGGGCGACATCGTGATCCTGAGCACGGCGATTTTGGCGCTGTGCCGGCCCCGGGTCCACCCGGCCCAACTGGTGTTGCTGAGCTGCGGGATGGCGGCGATGTCGGTGGCCGACTCCAGCTTCGCCTACCTGGTCGCCACCGAGCGCTACCACACCGGGAGCCTGTCCGACATCGGCTGGGTGGGCGCGTTCCTGCTGCTCGCCGTCGCCGGGACCGCTGCCAGCCCGGGAACGGACCGCCCGCCCGACGAGGCGCGGAACGAACGCCCGCGGGCCGGCGAGAGACCGGCGCCGGCAACGATGCTGCCCTACGTTCCGGTGCTGGTCGCGGCCGGCATTCTGAGCATCCGTCACCTCCTTGGTCATTCCATGGCCGACGTGGAGTTCGCCGGGTTCTCCATCTCCCTGGCCCTGGTGCTGCTGCGTCAGTACTCCACGGTCCGCGAGAATCGCGCCCTGCTCGCCGTGGTCGCCGTGCGGGAGGCCCAGCTGCACCGCCAGGCGTTCTACGACCAACTGACCGGCCTGGCCAATCGAGCGCTGTTCATCAACCGAGCCGAGCACGCGCTGGATCTGCACCGCCGCGACCTTCGCCCGGTGGCCGTTCTCTTCTGCGATCTGGACGACTTCAAGACCGTCAACGACTCGATGGGACATGGCGCCGGTGACGAGGTGCTGGTCCAGGTGGCCGATCGGCTGCGCGGAGCGCTCCGCCCAGGTGACACCCTGGCCCGACTCGGTGGGGACGAGTTCGCCGTCCTGCTCGAAGACGGCGCGGACCCGGCTGCCGTCGGGTCGAGGCTGGTTGAGGCCCTGGACCAGCCGTTCACGGTGACTGACGTGCAACTGGCGGTCCGGGTCAGCGTAGGGCTGACCGAACTGTTGCCCGAGGAACCGACGCCGAGCCTCGACAACCTGCTGGGCCACGCCGACATCGCGATGTACGCGGCCAAACGGTCCGGCAAAGGCCGGCTGGCCCGCTACGACCGATCGATGGCCTCGCCGTACGCCGACGACCTCATCCTGCGTGACCCGCTCGTCGCGGCCGTCGCCGACCACCGCATCGGCGCCGCCTACCAGCCGATAGTCCGCATCGACTCGGGTGACATCGTCGGGCTGGAGGCCCTGGCCCGCTGGAGTCACGAGGGGGTGGCCGTGTCCCCGACCGACTTCATCCCGCTGGCCGGCCGATCCGGTCAACTCGAAGCCCTGACCAGTCTCATGCTCGGGCGGGCCTGCGCCGAGTTGGCGGGGTGGAACCATCACCTAGGTCACCAGAACCTCGGGCTGGCCGTGAACATCCCGCCCGTCCTGGCCGCCGATTCGACGTTCCCGGCGCGCGTGGCCGCCGTGCTGACCCGCCACGGTCTGCGGCCCGGCCAACTGGTCCTGGAAATCACCGAGGAGGCCCTGCTCAGCGATCTCGGCGCGGCCCGGCGGGTGGCCACCCGTCTGCATGACCTCGGCGTCCGGCTCTGCCTGGACGACTTCGGTACCGGTTACTCGTCGTTGCTGCACCTGCAGCAGATACCGCTGGACACGCTCAAGATCGACCGCGGCTTCGTAGCCGACATAGACACTGACCTGGCCGCGCGGCGGCTCATCGAGGGCATCGTGTCGCTGGCCGCCGGCCTCGGTCTCGACGTGGTGGCCGAGGGGGTCGAGCGGGTGACGCAAGCCGACATCCTGCGCCACCTCGGCTGTCGGTACGCCCAGGGCTACCTCTACGCCAGACCGACGGCGCCCGAGCACGTGCCTGAACTGTTCGGCGCGCTGGGCAAACCCGAACGGCCCGTTGGATCGATTCACAGCGTCGGATAGCACCTCTACCAGCGACGTTCGTCACAAGATCCCCCACTCGGAATCTCTCGGTAACGGCGATGGCTTTGACTGATAGATACCGCGGGTGTGAATCCCGTGCGCCGGTAGGAACACCTGGTAAGGAACCGCTCCGTGTTGTCTCTGGGCCCGGTCCGTCGGGCACTGCTCGCGTTGGCGGTCGGTGGCTTCGCCATCGGCACCGGCGAATTCGTCATCCTCGGCCTGTTGCCGAACGTGGCCACCGATCTCGGGGTGACGATCCCGCAGGCTGGTCATCTGGTTTCGGCCTACGCGATCGGCGTCGTCGTGGGGGCCCCGGTGCTCACCGTCGCCTTGGTCCGGATGCCTCGTAAGGCCGTCCTGATCGGGCTCATGCTCGCCTTCGCCCTCGGCAATGTCGGCTCAGCTCTGGCCCCGACCTTCGACTGGGAGGTCGCGGCTCGGTTCGCCTCCGGCTTGCCGCACGGGGCCTTCTTCGGCGTCGGTGCGGTGGCGGCCGCCCAGATGGTCCAGTACGCCCGGCGCAGCGCGGCCATGGCGGTCATGTTCACCGGGCTCACGGTGGCCAACATCGTCGGAGTCCCGGTGACGACCCTGCTCGGCCAGCACACCAGCTGGCGATTGGTGTTCGGCCTCATCGCCGTCATCGGACTGCTCGGAGCGGCCAGCATCGCGGTCTTCGTCCCCGGCGGGTTCCGGCACCCGTCCGACGCCGACGTCCCGGCGACCGGGCAGATGCTCCGCCGGGAGTTCAGTGCGTTCGCTCGGCCCGGCGTGTGGCTCGTCCTCGGTGGCGTCATGCTGGGCGGCGGCGGCATGTTCGCCACGTTCAGCTACATCAACCCGATGATGACGCACCTGGCCGGCTTTGCCCCGTCCAGCGTCACCCTCCTGCTCGTGCTGTTCGGGCTGGGCATGACCGCGGGCAACCTGGTCGGCGCCCGGCTGGCCGACCGCGCGCTGATGCCGACGCTGTACGGCGGGTTCCTGGCCCAGATCCTGATCACCGTCGTCTTCGTCTTCACGGCACACAGCAAGATCGGCGCTGCGATCACGATCTTTCTGTACCCGGCCGCCGCGCTGGCGACGCTGCCGTCGCTGCAGACCCGCATGATCACCCTGGCCGGCGGCGCGCCCAACCTGGCCGCCGCAGCGATCCAAGCCGCGTTCAACGTGGCCAACTCCCTCGGCGCCTGGCTGGGCGGGCTGGTCATCGCCGCCGGTCTCGGCTACGACGCGCCCAACGTCGTCGCGGTGGCGCTTACCGTGGTCGGGCTCGGGTTCGCGGTCACCTCCGGCCTGCTCGACCGGCATCAGCGCCGGGCCGGCGTGGCCGACGTCGACCGGATGTCGATGGGCGACGATTCCGCCGCCTGGACCCAGGAGCGGGAACTCGCCGGAGCGGTCACCTCGGCGTAACCAGAGCGGGTGATGGCCGGGATAAGGTCGGTCCCGGAGGCGATCACATGGGGCTGGGCATCGCCCACCGACCCGGTTTGTGGTGGGTACTGACCCACCTACCTGGGTCAGTTGCCACCACAAGCGCGGGTTAACTCGGCGCGGCGGCCACGTAGTGCTGCAGGCGATCGGCCAGGTCGGGTACGTCTCGGACCGGCTCGGGGAATCGGAAACGCTCGTTGTTGCCGCCGTCACGGCCGACCCACCGCAGACCGAACCCGTTACGGCACAGGTGAATCAGCTGGGCGCCGAGTACATCCGTAGCCGGGACGTCGGCGCAGAATGCGGCCAAGGCACGGACATCGTCTGCGTGCTCGGTGTTCAAGTGCGGGATCATCCGGAGAATCTCGACCATGACCCGATCCGGTTCGGCCAGCGCGTACACGTCCAGTGGGATGGGCCGCCGCGTCCGCGTGGTGACCGTGAGCTCGTCGTACGGGCAGGAGACCAGGACGCGTTCGACCGTGAGGGCCACGGCCACGCGATCGTCGGCGTCGTCAACCTGGCCGGGTATGACTTCCGCGCGGGGCTGGGCCGGCGAGGTTGACCACCGCCGGCCTACGCCCAACCGCCCGACCAGGGTGACGCCGACCCCGAACTCGGGATCGGCATCGATGAGCAGGGCCGCGTGCCCTCGGCGTTGCGCCGCTTCGACCACGAGACCGTGACGCGGAACCAGCAGCATCGCCTCGCCGCCGTCGTCGAACACGGCCACCAACGCTTCCGGACGCGCTCGTTTCCCGTCGGCCACGACGAGGCGACCGCTCGCGGCCGCATACAAGGTGGTGCGGGCGCGGCGGGCCAGAGCCACCTCGTCCGTGGCTGCGCCGGCAACCAGCGCGGCGGAGGCCCGGCCGGTCATCCCCGGGCAGAAACTCGGTAGCAAGGCGCTCACCTCCCCTCAGTTAGGCGAGCCTAACTTAGGCCGTCCTAACCTGGCAACCGAGCCCTGTTACGGTGTCGGCTAGAGGCGGCCGGCTTCGATGATGCGGGCCAGGAACTGCCGGGTTCGCGGCTCCGTCGGGTCGCCGAGCACCTGCGCCGCCGGGCCCTGCTCGAGCACCCGGCCGCCGTCGAGGAAGCAGACCCGGTCCGCGGCGTCCCGGGCGAAGCCCATCTCGTGCGTGGCCATGACGATGGTCATGCCGTCGCCCTTGAGCTCCCGCACCAGGGTCAATACCTCGCCGACCAGTTCCGGGTCAAGCGCGCTGGTGACCTCGTCCAGGAGCAGCAAGCGCGGTGAGCTGGCCAGCGCCCGGACGATGGCGGTGCGTTGTTGCTGGCCGCCGGAGAGCCGGTCGGGGTAGTCGCCGGCCTTGTCGGTCAGGCCGACCCGGGCCAGCAGCTCCCGGGCGCGTTCTTCGGCGTCGCGGCGGCTTTCGCCATGCACCAGGCGCGGAGCCAGGGTGATGTTGTCGAGCACGGTCATGTGCGGGAACAGGTTGTAGGACTGGAAGACGACGCCGATGCGCCGGCGGATCAGATCAGCGTTCACCCGCGGGTCCGTGATCTCCTGGCCGTCCAGGAAGATCGCGCCGTCGTCGATCACCTCGAGCAGGTTGATGCAGCGCAGCAGCGTGGACTTGCCCGAGCCGGACGCGCCGATCAGCACGACGACCTCGTGCTCGGCCACGCTCAGATCGATCTCGTTCAGCACGGTGGTCTCGCCGAACCGTTTGACCAGGCCGTCAACCTCCAGCACCCCATTGGCCATGGTCAGACCACCGCCGAGCCGGATTGCTTGCGAATGCTGCGCAACGTCACGTAGTCGGCGACCCGCGCTGTGGGCACGGCCAGCAGGATGAACGCGATCCCGGCCACCACGTACGGGGTGAAGTTGGCCGCGACGTCGGCCTGGATCTGGGCCGCTCGAACGGCGTCCACCGCGCCCAGTACGGAGATCAGGCCGACGTCCTTCTGCAGGGCCACGAAGTCGTTCAACAGTGCGGGCAGCACCCGCCGCACGGCCTGGGGGATGACGACGCGGCGCATGGTCTGGCCGTAGGTCAGCCCGAGCGAGCGGGCGGCGGCGCGTTGACTGGGATGGATCGATTCGATGCCGGCGCGGAACACCTCGGCCACGTAGGCGGAGTAGGTGACGATGATGGCCACCGTGCCCAGCACCGCCGGGTCGGTGGGAATGCCGTGCAGCCGCAGGCCGGGCAGGCCGAAACCGATGATGTACAGCAGGATGATCAGCGGCGCGCCCCGGAAGACGTCGGTGTACGAAGCGGCCAGGAACCGGATTGGGAAGTAGACCGCGCCGCGCAACGTCCGGGCCAGCGCGATGGCCAAGCCGAGCACCGGCACGATGACCGCGCACACGGCCAGCACCCGCACGTTCAGCCAGAGCCCTTCCAGGATCGGCTTGATCGAGTCCTTGGCCACCGCGGGATCCAGGAACGAGGTGCGCACCCGGTCGAACCCGGGTGACAGCACGATCACCCCGATGACCACGACGAAGAAGACCACCGTGCTGGTCGTGGCGATCCCGATCGACCGACGCGCGCGGGCTTGGCGGAAGGCCTCCCGGTCCAGTTGGCGCTGGGTGGTCATGAGCAGCCCGCCGGCGTGAGGATCGCAGCGAGCGCCAGCGAGCGAGGAACTGCGGGGCCCCCGCGGAAGCGCAGCTCTTTCCATGCGCTTTCGTGGGGTGCAGGTCCGGAGCGACGGCGGACTGCGGGCAATACAGTCACGAGAGCTTGGGCGCGCCCTGCTGCGAAAGCCACTTGTCGGCCAGCTTGGTCAGCGTGCCCGCCTTACGCAGCGCGTCCACGGCCTGGGTGACGCACGCGGTGAGCGAACTGCCCTTGTCCAGCACCATGCCGAATTGCTCGGGCTTGCCGGTGGCCGGCAGTTGCCCGACGATCACTCCGTTGTCGAGCTGGGCCGAGGTGATGTAGAACGCGGTGGGCAGATCCACGACGAGCCCGGCGATCTGACCGTTCTTCAGCGCCGCCTTGGCGTCGTCGTTGGAGTTGAAGACCGAGGCCTTCTGCGTCGGCTTGATGACGTCGGTGATGGCCGTGTAGCTGGTCGTACCCACCTGGGCGCCCAGCTTGAGCCCGCGCAGGCCGGCCACCGTGTGCACCGCGGCGGCCTTGCTGCCCTTGATGGCGATCACCGCCTGGGTGACGTCGTAGTAGCCGCTGCTGAAGTCGATCGACTTCTTACGCACCGCGGTGATCGAGACCTCGTCCAGATCGGCGTCGAACTTCTTGGGTCCGGGGGCGATGACGGCGTTGAAGGTCACCCGCGTCCACTTGACCTGGCTCTTGCTGTAGCCCAGCTCGGCCGCGACCGCGTAGGCGACGGCGGACTCGAAGCCCTGCCCGTTGGTCGGAGTGTTCTTGACGTACCACGGCTCGTACACGGGCTGGTCGGCGCCGAAGGTGAAGACGCCCTTGGTGTGCGTCTTCATCGTCGCCGGCGTGCACGAGGCGGCCGCCGCCGTCGTCGTGCCCGGCGTCGCACCAGGCGCCGTGCTGCTGCTCGCGCTGGTGGCGGCGGCAGAGCTGGTGGCCGAGCTGTTCCCGGCCGAATCACTGTCCGGTGAGCACGCGACGCCGCCGACGGCCAACGCGGTCAGGGCCGAAGCCACGGTCAGGCGCTTGAGGACGGACATGGCCAGGACTCCATCGGGTCGGGAACGAGTACTCCAGATTAGAGCCCGCCGACGGTAATCCCTATTCCGCCGGTGGGATAGCGGTCACTGCCGCGTCGCGGGATCGCGCCGGAAACGTTGCGCGGAAAGGAACTCGATCGGCAGGTCGGTGTGACCGTGCTGGGCGAGGTCGGCCAGGATCTCGCCGACGACCGGCGTGAACTTGAAGCCGTGTCCGCTGAACCCGGCCGCGACGACCACGCGCCCGCCGTGGCCGGGCAGGTGATCGATGACGAAGTGCTCGTCCGGGGTCAGCGTGTACATGCACACCTTGCTCGCGAGGTGCCGCCCGGCCAGCCCGGGAATCCGATCGGCCAGGGCCGCGCGCATCTCGTCGCGCTCGGCCGGGCTCACGTCCCGGTCGACGGTGTCGGGATCCACGTCGCCGCCCCGGTAATGGAAGCCGGCCTTGACCCCGTCGCGCGGGTCGCCGACCCAGGGAAACCCGTAGATGGCGTCACGATCGCTGGTCTCGTAGACGTAGACCGGGAAGCGGTCGGCGGCGAAGTCGACCGCTGACGCCACCGGCTCCAGGTAGTGCATGACGCGACGTCCGACCCGTAACGGCACGTCCAGCCCCGGCGCCATCCGGGCGGCCCAGGCCCCCGCGGCGATCACCAGCCGGCGGCCGTGGAACTCCGTGCCGGCGGTGCGCACGACCACCCCGTCCGTGTCGGCCCGCCACGACGTCACCGGCGTCTCGAACCGCAGCTCGGCCCCGTCCCGCGCGGCCAGATCAAGATGGGCCCGAACCACGACCTCGGGGTTGACGAAGCCCGCGTTGCGCTCGAACACGGCCTGCTCGCCCGGGCGCAGCGCGAACTGGGGGAACCGCTGCGCCATGGCCGTGCGATCGAGCAGCTCGTGGGGCAGGTCGTAACGCTGCACGCTGGCCAGCGTCCCGCGCACGACCTCGGAGCCGGCCGTACCGATCATCAGAGCACCGTTGCGAACGAACAGCGCTTGCCCGGAGTCGGCTTCCAGCTCGTCCCACAACTGGTACGCCCGGCGCAGCAGCGGTACGTAGTCGGGCGCCTCGAAGTAGGCCATCCGCACGATCCGGGTGTCACCGTGGCTGGAGCCCAGCGCGTGCGCCGGCGTGAACTGTTCCAGGCCGAGCACGCGCGCGCCCCGACCGGCCAGGTGGCGCGCCGCGGCCGAACCCATCCCGCCCAGGCCCAGGACGATCACGTCGTACTCGTCCACAGTGCTCGGCATGCCTGCAGATGGTGCCATCCGTGCCGGCCGCCGCCGCCGCTCGTCGCCGTCGCCGTGACTCCGCACGCCCAATCACGCCCTCACCCAGGTACATCGGCCCGGCCGGCCGCGGCCGCGGTGGACACTGTCGGGATGACGACCCCGCCGACGCCGTCCGCACCTCTGTACGGCCTGCAGGTCGTCCAGTTGGCCGGCCTCGGGCCGGTGCCCCACGCCGCGCGCACGCTGTCCGATCTCGGCGCCGAGGTCACCCGCGTGGAGCGTCCCGGCGCGCTGGCGGACTGGTCCAATCCGGATCCGGCCGGCGTGCTGGTCGAGCTCGACCTGCGCACGGACTCCGGGCGGGCCGACTTGTTCGCGCGCCTGGCCGCGGCGGACGTGCTCATGGAGGGGTTCCGTCCCGGCGTCACCGAACGGCTTGGCCTCGGCCCGCCCGAGTGCCTGGCCCGCAACCCGCGCCTGGTCTACGCGCGGATGACCGGCTGGGGCCAGGACGGGCCACTGGCCGCTCGCGCCGGACACGACATCAACTACCTGGCGCTGAGCGGTCTGCTGCACGCGATCGGCCCGGCCGACGGCGGACCGGTGCCGCCGCTGAACCTGGTCGGCGACTTCGGCGGCGGATCGATGCTCGTGGTCGTCGGCATCCTGGCCGCGCTGTGGGAACGCGAACGTTCGGGCCGGGGGCAGGTGATCGACGCCGCCATGGTCGACGGGGTCGCCGTGCTCGGCCGGATGATCTACGGCCTGCGCCACGAGGGCCGTTGGCACGACCGGCGCGAGGCCAACCTGCTCGACGGTGGCGCGCCCTTCTACCGCACCTACCCCTGCCGCGACGGCGCTTACATCGCCGTAGGTGCACTAGAGCCCCAGTTCTATCGGGCCTTGGTGGACGGTCTTGGTCTCGACGCGAAGGCCCTGCCCGACCGCGACGACCCGGCCAACTGGCCGGCGCTGCAGGCGCTGCTGGCCGAGGTGGTCGTCACCAGGACCCGGGACGAGTGGGCGGCCGCCTTCGCCGATACCGACGCCTGCGTCACCCCGGTGCTCACGTTGGACGAGGCCCCTCGCGATGCCCATCTCCGGGCCCGGCGCACGTTCGGCGCCGACGGCCGTCCCTCCCCCGCTCCCCGCTTCAGCCGCCCCGTACCGTTTCAATCATGAGTGAATCGAGCGAGTCACAGGCCGCCACGTTGTTCATCCTCTACGGGGCCACGGGCGACTTGGCCAAGCGCATGGTGTTGCCAGCCTTCTTCTCGCTATTCACCCAGGGGTTGCTGCCCACCGAGTGGCGCCTGGTCGGCAACGGCCGCGGTGACGTCACCCACGAGGATTTCCACGGCCACGTCCACGACGCGCTCACCGAGTTCGCCGCTCCGCTGGACGAACGCCAGTTCGAGCTCTTCAGCCAGAACCTGAGCTTTGCCGGCGGCGGATTCGACAGCGACAGCCCGGGCAGCCTGCTCGGCGTCCTTGCTCAACAGCGCAAGGACATCGGCGAGGATGCCCAGCTCATCCACTACTTCGCGGTGCCACCGAGCGCCTTCGAGGAGCTGACCAAGGCGATCGACGCACACGATCTGGCCAAGGGCGCCCGCGTCGTCTACGAAAAGCCCTACGGCACCTCACCCGAGAATTTCAAAGAACTCGACGAGGTCGTGCACTCGGTGCTCGACGAATCCCAGGTGTTTCGCATCGACCACTTCCTGGGCAAGGAAGCCACCCAGGACCTGCACGTGCTGCGGTTCGGCAACCGGCTGTTCCACACGATCTGGAACCGCGAGCACGTCCGGGCGGTGCAGATCGACGTGCCCGAGACCCTCGACATCGACGACCGGGCCGAGTTCTACGACCACACCGGCGCGTTCCTGGACATGATCGTCACCCACCTCTTCCAGTTGGCGGCCGAGGTGGCGATGGAGCCGCCGGTGGGCATGTCCGCCGACGACCTGCAGGCCGCGCGGGAGGGAGTCATCGCCGCATTCCGTCCGCTCGACGTGAACGACGTCGTCTTCGGCCAGTACGACGGCTATCGGCAGGTGCCGGGCATCGACCCCAAGTCGAAGATGGACACGTTCGCGGCCGTGCGGCTGTGGATCGACACCGATCGCTGGCACGGCGTGCCGTTCTTCCTGCGCACGGGCAAACGGCTGAGTGCGGGAGCACAGACGGTCAGCCTGCTGCTGAACCCGCCCGAAGGCCCGCTGACCCACATCCCGCCCGACGGCAACGTGCTGACGTTCGTCCTCGACGGCAGCGGAAGGATCGACGTCAAGATCGTGGTCAAGGAGCCGGGCGCCGAGTTCATCCTGGCCGACGCCGACGCCACGCTCGACCTGGCCAAGGTGGCCGCCGCCGACCCGCTGGCTCCGTACGCCCGCTTGATCCACGATGTGCTGCTGGGCGACCTGTCGCTGTTCACCCGCCCGGACGGCCTGGCCAGCGCCTGGACGGTAGCGACCCCCGTGCTCGAGCACCGCCCCGACGTGCAGCCCTACGAGCAGGGTTCCTGGGGACCCGCCGCGGCCGCCGACCTGGTGGCCCCGGACCGCTGGCTGCTCGGCCAGTAGCCGTCCCCCGATTGCGGGCGCCCGGATCGAGCGCAGGTGCATAGCGGTTTGTGCGCCATAACGCATAAACCGCTTCGCAACCTGCAACCACCGACGCTATGTGACGTACGCCGTACCGAGACCGCGTTCGATCAGGGCCGCGACCTGCAGCACCATCGCGTCCTGGCCACGGGCGCCCATGACCTGGATGCCGACCGGGAGGCCGTCGGCGCCGGTGCCGATGGGGACCGACGCCGCGGGCAAGCCGAAAAGGTTCGCCGGCAGGGCCAGCAGGCACCAGGCATCGAACGATTCCGGTACGGGGCGACCGCCGACGGACGGGGGCGCCAACCGACCTGTGGCGAACGCGGTCACCGGCATGGTCGGAGTGAGCAACACGTCGTAGTGGTCGAAGAACTCGGCCCAGCGCCGGTACAGCCGACCACGCCGCGCCTGCGCGTCCAGGTATTGCTGAGCGCTGAATCCGGCACCGGCGCGGACGATCTCGGCGGCATCGGCGCCGATCCGCTCGGGCGCGCTGGCCAGCAACGGCCCCTCCGATGCGTACCCCTCGGGCAGGGCGATGGCGTCCCACAACGGTCCGGGATCGTGCGGCTCGGGATGGTCCTCGGTGACGACGACGTCGGTCAGGCCGTCGACCGCCCTGCGAAAAGCGGCCAGGACATCGTCGTCGATGGCGGCGAAGCCCAGGTCGGTGGAGACGGCGACCCGTAACCCGGACCAGGACGGTGACGCCACCGCGTCCAGATACCCGCCTGGATAAGGGAAAGACAGGTCGTCGAGCGCGGACGGCCCGGCCATGACCGACAGGGCCAGCGCCAGGTCGCGCACCGACGCCGCGATCGGGCCGGTCACCGACAGGGTCGGCCAGCCGCGAAAACCCGGCAGCTTGGGCACCAGGCCGAAGGTCGGCTTCAACCCGGCCGTCCCGCAGAACGCGGACGGGATCCGGATCGAGCCGCCCCCGTCGGTGCCGACCGCCAACGGCACCATCCCGGCCGCGACCGATGCGGCCGCCCCACCGCTGGAGCCACCGGTGGTACGCGACAGGTCCCGCGGATTGCGGGTCAGTCCGTACAGCTCGTTGTCGGTGATCCCGCGGTAGCAGAACTCCGGGTTGTTGGTCTTGGCCACCACGACGGCGCCGGCCGCGCGCAACCGGGCGACGCAGACCGCATCGGCCGGCGCCACGAACCCGTCCAGCGCGCGGGAGCCGTTCGTGGCCGGCGAGCCCTCGAGCCAGACGTGGTCCTTGACCGTGATCGGCACGCCGGCCAATGGACCGCCGAGTTCGCCGCCGTCGACCCGCCGCGCCGTAGCCAGTGCCGACGATGCCAGCACGACGGTGCACGCGTTCACCGGCCCGTCGCGGGCGGCGATCCGATCCAGCGCGTCCGCCACCGCCGCGACCGCGGTGGTGCGGCCAGCCCGGACGTCGGCCGCGGTCGCCCAGGCGTCAGGCGCGGTCACGCGGTCACGGGGTGACGTGCTGGTGCGCGGCCTGTTCCAGTTCGTCTGCCTCGGCCTGGGCCACGCGCGTCTCGGCCTCGACGTCGACGGTTCGGGCCAGGTACCAGTACAGCAACCCGGCAACCGGAAGCCCGATGAACAAGGAGATGTCGGCGCCGTCGAGGGCGTGCGCGATCCAGCCCTCGAACAACGTGCCGACCGAGAAGAACGGGATCATGGCCACGAAACCAACCAGGTAGGCGATGATGCCGCGCCATCCCCACCGGCCGTAGATACCGTCCGGCTTGAAGATCTCGGCGATCGCGTAATGGCCCCGGCGCACGACGTAGTAATCGACCAGGTTCACCGCGGTCCACGGGATGAACAGGTACAGCACGAGCAGCAGGAAGTTGTTGAAGTTGCTCAAGAAGTTTGCCGTCGCGGCCAGCGCCCCGATGATGGACAGGATTGCGGTCAGCCCGACGGTGATCACGCGGATGGTCACCGTGGGCGTCACCCGTTTGAACGAGTCCAGCGCACTGATCAACGTCAGCGACCCGCCATACATGTTCAGCGCCATCACTGACACCAAGCCCAACGCGGCCAGGAACAACACGATGGCACCGAAGCCGTTGAACACCTTGTTGCCGACATCGTCGATCTCGGCGATGCCGCTGCCGTCGAAGTCCTTGCCGGCCCAGGCCGCGAGCAGGGCGCCGACGATCATCATCCAGCCGCCGCCGATCGCGGAACCCCAGTACGTCCAGTAGAAGGTCTTGCGCACGGTCACGTCCGGCGGCATGTAACGCGAATAGTCCGAGACGTAGATGGCCCAGCTGATCTGGTAGCCGGCCACGACGCCGAACTGGCCCAGGAACGGCGTGGCCTTGAACGAGCCGATGTCGAACGTGCCGGCCGGATAGTGGATGAAGAACAACGTGATCGTGAAGATGCCGAAGATGAGCAGCATGG
The DNA here is from genome assembly GCA_964252015.1 of uncultured Jatrophihabitantaceae bacterium. GTDB lineage: Bacteria > Actinomycetota > Actinomycetes > Mycobacteriales > Jatrophihabitantaceae > CAXSBR01. The sequence goes on from CAXULW010000009.1 coordinate 56,224, forward strand.
CGTAGGTCAGGAACTGCTCGGCCTTGTGGATCAGGTCGTAGCCGATCAGCGCGATGACGAAGGCGAGGATCGACAGGATCACCATCCACGTCTTCGTGCCGCCGTGCACGGTTCGGTTGACCGACTCTCCGGCCAGGATGCTGTTGAACACGTTGAAGCCCGCGTACTGGACGTAGGCAAAGAACCACACCAACAACGCACCGATGTAGCCGAACTGGGGCCGCGACTGGATCATCTGCGGCAGGCCGAGCTGCGGACCCTGGGCTGAGTGGAACGCCATGAACAACGTGCCCAGCAAGGTGCCGAGCACGATGGACAACACCGACCAGAACAGCGAGGCGCCTTCGCTGATGCTGATCAGACCGACGGCCAGGGTCGCCAGCTGCGCGTTGGACATGAACCACAGCGGACCCAGATGCCAGAGCTTGCCGTGGCGTTCGTCCAGGGGGACGTAATCGATCGAGCGAACCTCGAGTCCGCCGGTTTTCGGCTGCGCGGTGCCACTCATGAGTGGACCGGCGCCGTGAGGATCGTAGCGAGCGCTAGCGAGTGAGGACCGGAGCGGCGCCGGTCTGCGGGAGACACTGCGGCGGTCATGAGCTGGTGTGAGAACGGCGGGGCGTCGTCATGGGCTAACTCTCGCGCAGGATTGTTACGAACAACAGACCCGGATCGGATCAAAATTCGACGGGTGCACGGCTCATGAGTGAGATCAACTCGTAGCCGACGTGGGCCGCGGCAATGCCGGTGATCTCGGCGTGGTCGTAGGCGGGTGCGACCTCGACGACGTCGGCCGACACCAGGTGCAGCCCGGCGAGCCCGCGCAGCACCCCGAGCAACTCACGCGACGTCATCCCGCCCGCCTCGGGCGTCCCGGTGCCGGGCGCATGGGCGGGGTCGAGGACGTCGATGTCGACCGATACGTAGACCGGGCGGTCGCCGAGCCGTTCCCGCATCCGCTGCACCGTGCCCGCGACGCCCAGGGTTTCCAGCTCGACGCAGTGAATGGTGGCGAAGCCCAGATCCGCGGTGTCAGGCAGGTCGTTGGTGCTGTAGAGCGGGCCGCGGATCCCGATGTGCAGGCAATGGTCGCGATCGAGCAGACCCTCCTCGGACGCCCGCCGGAACGGGGTGCCGTGCGTGTACGGCTCCCCGAAGTAGGTGTCCCAGGTGTCGAGGTGGGCATCGAAATGCAGCACGGCCAGGGGCCCGTGCCGGGCCGCGAGCACCCGCAGCAGGGCCAGCGTGATGGTGTGGTCGCCGCCGAGCGCGAGCAGGCGGGCATCTGCGCTGATCAGCTCATCGGCTCCCGCCTCGATCTCGGCCAGCGCGTCCTGGACGTCGAACGGGTTGACGGCGAGGTCTCCGGCGTCCACGACTTGCAGCGCGCCGAACGGCGACACGTCCAGAGCCGGGTTGTACGGACGCAACAGCCGCGAACTCGCCCGGATGTGGGCCGGGCCGAAGCGGGCGCCGGGACGGTAGCTCACCCCGCTGTCGAACGGGACGCCGACGACCGCCACGTCGAAGTTGGCGACGTCGCGACGTTGGGGCAGTCTGGCGAAGGTCGACAACCCGGCGTAGCGCGGCACCAACGACGCATCGACCGGTCCCACGTGGTCGTCAGCAGGCATGGGAGCAGTCTGCCCGCTCGCCTCCAGGACCAGACAGCCCACCACCTCGAGCCCGAACTGGTCGAATGGCCGCCGCCAGTCACGGTCGCCGGGCCGGTCGGTGTAGCGCAGCGGTGACCGCGGTTCGCGACCCGTACGCTGTAGCCGTGTCCGACCGGTTGATCTTTCAGCTTGGCACCAACAATTGGCAGCGGGACGGCGAGTTCGCACCGGGCTCCGGAATCCTGCACGAGTCGCACCATCACGCGTACAACGCGTTGCCGGGCGTGCGGTGTTATTCGCTGTATCCGTCGCGGCGGCAGCGCTTCGAGGAGGAGGACGTCCACGTCTTCCCGCTCGAGCACGACATTCCGATCTGCGAGTCGATCTCGCCGGTGAGCAGCTACCGCTGGCACTCGATGAGCGAGGCTGAAGTGGTGGCCTACCGGCTCCGGCTCACTAACACGGTTGACGATTGGATGACCGAGATCGAGTCGCGCACCGGTGACCAGTTCAGCCTGGCGATCGCGCACCACGCGTTCATGAACACCGTGGTGCTGCGCGACGTCAACCAGCGCCGGGCTGAGCGCGGGCTGCCCCGGATGGTCGAGCTGTGTTTCGCGCACGGCACCGAGCTGAAGATGTTCAACAACGAGCGCCGGGGCGACGACCCGGAGGCGTTCCCGCTGCGCTTCCTGCCGTTCATGCAGCGCGAGAAGATCTTCGACTTCACCGACCCCGACCACGGCGTCGACGTCGCGGCGTCGATCTCCCTCGAGCAGGTGGACGCGCTGCTCGACGTCTTTCCCGAGTTTCCCCGCGAGCGCGTCGTGCTCTCTCCCAACGGCTACAACCAGGACGTTTTCCAACCGTTGCCCGACGGCACCGACCGGGCAGCGGTCCTGGCCGGATTCTTCACCCAGCCCCTCGAGGGCGATGACCTCGGGCCCGTACCGATCGCGCCGCCGGAAGGGTTCGACGCCGTCGTCGTCTTCTGCGGCAAGTTCGCCAACTGGAAGCGCTTGGACGCGCTGCTGCGCGCGGCCGCGGTCTACGAGCAGGACGAGCGCCGCATCCTCACCCTCGTCATCGGTTCCGGGCCACCCCAGGCTCAGCGCGACATGTACGAGCTGACCCGGGAACTCGGGTTGCGCCGAACCTACTTCCTCGGCCCGCGCGGTCAGGCCGAACTCGCCACCCTGTTCGCCTGCGCCGACGTCGGCTGCTTTCCCTCCTTCCGCGAACCGTTCGGACTCGTCTTCGTCGAGTGCATGGCGTGCGGCACCCCGGTCATCGGCGCGGACTCCGGCGGCCCCCGCGACTTCGTCACCTCCGAGGTCGGCACCCTAGTCCCGGAGACCGACGATCGGACGGCGCTGGCGGCGTCGCTGGTGGAAGCGATCCAGGAAGCCCTCGCCGCCGACTGGAAAGCCGTCCGCGGGCCAGGGGCAGCGCAGTACGCCCGCAACCGGTTCAGCGTGACCGGCCAGGTGGCCCACCTACTGGCCGAGGTCGACCGCCTGACCGGCTGAGCCCGCCGAACCACAGCGTTTTCGGCGCTATGGCGCTCAAAACGCTATACATCTCCGCGCTGGACCGGCTGAGCCCGCCGAACCACAGCGTTTTGAGCGCTATAGCGCTCAAAACGCTATACATCTCCGCGCTGGACCGGCTGAGCCCGCAGGATCCACCGCTGCGGCCGGACAACGAGAGCGGGGACGACGCCTGCGCGTCGTCCCCGCCCTGAGGTGGTCCCGCTCGGTTGATCAGCAGCTGCTGGCTCCGAAGCACCGGACGGTGTTGCTCAGGGTGTCCTGGTACGGGGAGTACATGGCGTTGGGCTGGCTGTAGAACTTGTAGTCGTTGTGACCGTTGATGTAGCCGGCGTTGGTCGGAGTCCAGCCGATGTCCCACGCCCCGCCACTGGAGCCTCCGGTCATCGGGTTGCCGATGCCGATCAGCGGTTGGCCGACGCCGCCCGACCAGGTGACCTGGGCCGCCGTGTTGGCCGAGGCCTGGATCATGATCGTGCCGTTGTACGGGCTGCCGGCCGGGTAGCCGAAGGCGTGGAACTGCTGGGTCGCCGACTGGTTCCAGGCGAAACCGTCCCAGCCGACCGCGTTGCCCAGGGTGCGTCCCGTGGTGGACGAGGTGCCGACCTCCATCGCGCCTTCGTCGACGCTGATGTCACCGTGGTTCAGGAAGTTGGTGGCCACCGAGTAGCGGGTCGCGACGAAGATGCCGAACGGGGCGTAGTTCGCCGTGGTGCCGTTGTAGCCGGGGATGAACTCGGCGAAGCTGTCGAACACGCCCGGCGAGGCCAGGCTGGTGTTGGAGACGCAGTGACCCGCGGTCCACACCTCGTTCTGCAGGGCGGCGCCGTGGTAGGAACCCACCGAGGTGCCCGAGCAGACGTAGTTTGCGCCGTTGTTGGTGAAGAAGATCTTGCCGTTGAGGTCCACCGGGAAGGTCGTGTACTTGGCGAATGCGACCCGCGAGCTGGTGTACGGGAACGGATAGGCGGCCGGGCTCGCGACCGGGCGCTGCGCCACGCTCGCGGGCGACCCGGAGCCGGCGACTCGGCCCGGCTTGCCGACCGGGCGCACGTTCGCGGCCTGCGCCTGGTTGAGCGTCTTCGGCGAGGACAAGGTGACGACGTCGGCGTTCACCGCCGAAGCCCGCCGCGCCGGCGTCCAGTACGCGAGGGTGGCCGCCTGCGCGGCGGCGCTCACGGACGTGGTGGTGACGCCGACCGAGGCCTTGGCCGTATTGCCGGTCGCGGGCGCCGCGCCGGCCGGAACGAGCCCGCTGGCCGCGAGGCCCGCCGCTACGGTGCCGGCCAGCAAGTACGTGCTGACTTTCCTGATGGTCATGTCTTCCCCTTTGCTTGGAAGGACGATGTGTCCCGGAAGGGGAGAGGCCGGCTACCGCGTGCTGATACGACGGGCGGCAAGATTTGCTGCGCGCCCTCGTTCGCGACTCGTGGCCTCGGAGAGTTACCGGGCCGTTACGCGTGTCGGATGTAGTCCTCGCAGGGACCACCAGGATCCCGATGAGGAGGAACCATGCTAGCCAGGATCACGCTTGCGTGCGGCGCGGTCACCGCCCTGATGCTGGCCGCAGCCGGATGTTCTAGCGGCTCCGGCTCCACACACTCCACGACCGCACAGACGTCGGCTTCGGCGGCCGGCTCGTCGAGCACGGCGCTGACCGCCACGTCCGCGTCGTCCGCGTCGTCCGCGTCGTCTGCTTCGGCAGCGGCGACCAGCACGGCTGCGACAACGACCCCCGCCGCGGCGCCTGACCCCGCCGCCGCGAATGTCGACGTCTGCTCGCTGATGACCGCCGCCCAGGCGTCCGCGCTGAACAAAGTGACCTACAGCTCGTCGAAAGCCGCCAGCCCGGCCAGCTACTACAAGATCTGCACGTACAAGAGAACGGCAAGCGCAGACCCCGTGGACATACAGTCCCTCAACGTCTCCGTGATCTCGCTGCCAGGTTGCTGGTCGCAACTCCAAACAGCTGATGGACCCGGCACGCCGGTTGCCGGGGTCGGCGAAGCTGCGTTCGGAACCAGGATCGGGATCGACATCCGCGCCGGCAGCCGGTGCGTCGAGATCAGCGGCCTCACCCACGCCGAACTCAACGGCAACTACCGTCCGGACGTGGCGATGGCCAAGATCATCCTGGCCAAACTCACCTGAACCCGACTTACGTTCAACTGCGTAGTTGGGTCAGTGAGTCGCGTGATCGTTGACGGTCGGCGACATGTCGAAGCCGCGGTTCATCGTGTTGTCCGTCGTCGAGCAGGGCCTGACGCCCACCGAGGCCGCCACCAACCCGCGTCGCACCGCAGTGGAGCTGTCCGAGCGCATCGTCGGGCTACGCCGCACCCTGACCACCCAAGGCCTCGACCGCCGGACCGGTGACCATCGCCTGGCATCTGAAACAAGCCGGTCTACCCGTCCCGTCGACCTCCACGATCCGACGGGTCCTGCACGCTGCCGGCCTGGTCACTCCCGAGCCGAGGAAGCGGCCCCGCAGCTCCTACCACCGCTTCGAAGCAGCCCAACCCAACGAGTGTTGGCCATCGGACTCCACCCACCGGCGACTGTCTGACGGCAGCGATGTTGAGGTCCTCAACTCACCAGCCACACCATCGACCCCGACCGCAACCACTGGCGCAACAACCAGAAAACCCCGGCCGATGGCCAGGGCCCTCCTCGTCATGAATCACGCGACTCATCCGTCAACCATCACGCGACTCATTACCGGGCGGAGGGCAAGGGATTCGAACCCTTGATGGGTATCACCCCATAGCGGTTTTCAAGACCGCCGCCATCGGCCTCTAGGCGAGCCCTCCTGCGTCGAACGCGTGGGTCAGCTTACGTCGCGGGCCAGGCCAGATCCGCTCGCAAAACCGTTTCCACATCCGGGACGGGTCCTTCCATGACGGCAACGCCTTTGGTGGATACTTCGGTGGCCTCGGGTCGGAAAACAGTTTCGGCCAGGCGGCGCGCCGGACCGGGCAGGCTCGGGCGTCGTCCAGGCCGGTGTCGAGCTAGGAGCGCGTGCCATGCTTGGTCTTCCGGACGGGATCACCGCCTGTCTGTTCGATCTCGACGGGGTTCTCACCCAGACGGCCAAGGTCCACTGCGCGGCCTGGAAGCAGATGTTCGACGAGTTCCTTCAGGCCCGCGACGGCGACGGGTACACCCCGTTCGACCCGCGCCACGACTACGACACCTACGTCGACGGCAAACCTCGCCAGGACGGGGTGCGCGACTTCCTGGCCAGCCGTGACATCCACCTGCCCGACGGCGATCCGGACGACCCGCCCGACACCGAGTCCGTTTACGGCCTGGGCAATCGCAAGAACGTCATCCTGCTCAAGAAGATCGACGAGGACGGGGTCGAGGTCTACGACGGCTCGGTCCGTTACCTCGAGGCGGCCGTCGCGGCGGGACTGCGACGGATCGTGGTGTCCTCGAGCGCCAACACCGCGCAAGTGCTGCGGGTGACGGGCCTGGACAAGTACGTCGAGGGACGCATCGACGGGGTCACCCTGCGCGAGCAACACATTGCCGGCAAACCCGCGCCCGATTCCTACATCGCCGGTGCCCACCTCGCCGGCGTGCCCGTGTCCGCGGCCGCTGTGTTCGAAGACGCGCTGGCCGGCGTGGCGTCGGGACGGGCCGGGAACTTCGGCTACGTGATCGGCGTGAACCGGACCGGTCAGGCCGAGGCCCTCAAACGCAGCGGCGCCGACGTCGTCGTCGACGACCTGTCGGACCTGCTGGACGACCCCGTTACCGACCAGACCGACAAGACCGACACAAGCGGAGCAGCCTCGTGATCAGCCAGTCGCGGTACCCGGTCGAGCCCTGGCACGTGCGCGAACTCGGGCTCGACATGTCGATGCTGGCCCAGTCCGAATCGGTGTTCGCGCTGGCCAACGGTCACGTCGGCGTGCGCGGCAACCTCGACGAGGGCGACCCGAACGCGCTGCCCGGTACCTACCTCAACTCCTTCTTCGAGCAGCGCCCGTTGCCGTATGCCGAGGCCGGCTACGGCTATCCCGAGTCGGGGCAGACCATCGTCAACGTCACCAACGGCAAGCTGATCCGGCTGCTGGTGGACGACGAGCCGTTCGATCTGCGCTACGGCGAGATCCGCCACCACGAGCGCGTGCTCGACCTGCGCGCCGGCCTGGTGCGCCGCACCATCGAATGGGCTTCACCGTCGGGGCGGGTGATCCGGGTGAAGTCCACCCGGCTGGTGTCGTTCACCCAACGGGCCATCCTCGCGGTGGACTTCGACATCGAAGCGGTGGACGCCGCGACCCGGGTCGTCCTGCAGTCCGAGCTGGTCGCCAACGAGGAGGTCCCCGCCCCGTCCAACGACCCCCGGGTGGCAGCCGCGCTGGAGCAGCCCCTGGTGTCGGAGGAGTTCACCGCCAGCCACACCCGCGCGGTGTTGATCCACAAGACCCGAGCCAGCCACTTGCGGATGGCGGTCGGCATGGACCACGTGATGCACGGCTCCACCGACGCCTCGTTCCACACCCACGCCCAACCGGACTGGGCCCGCACCACGGTGGGCACCCAGCTCAAACCCGGCGAACACCTGGGCATCACCAAGTTCGTCGCCTACGGGTGGTCGAGCCAGCGCTCGGTGCCGGCCCTGCGCGATCAGGTCGACGCCGCGCTGTCGGCGGTGCTGTACACCGGCTGGGACAACCTGGTCAAAGAGCAGCGCACCTACCTGGACGAGTTCTGGGACGGGGCCGACGTCGACGTCGACGGCGATCCGGCCATCCAGCAGGCGGTGCGATTCGGGCTTTTCCACGTGCTCCAGGCCGGCGCCCGGGCCGAGCAGCGGGCGATCACTGCGAAGGGGTTGACCGGCCCGGGGTACGACGGCCACTCGTTCTGGGACACCGAGATGTTCGTGCTGCCGGTGTTGACCGCAACCATGCCCAAGGCGGCCGCCGACGCCCTGGCGTGGCGGCATTCGATCATGGATCTGGCCGAGGAACGCGCCCACACCCTCGGCCTCAAGGGCATCGCGTTCCCGTGGCGCACCATCCGCGGCCAGGAGTGTTCGGCGTACTGGCCAGCCGGCACCGGCGCGTTCCACATCAACGCCGACATCGCGCTGGCCGCCGTCCGGCAGGTGCACTGGACGGGCGACGAGATGTTCGACCGGACCCAGGCGCTGCCCATCCTGGTCGGCACGGCGCGGCTGTGGGTCTCGCTCGGCTACCACGGTGACGACGGCAAGTTCCACATCGACGGCATCACCGGCCCGGACGAGTACAGCGCCGTCGTCGACGACAACACGTTCACCAACCTGATGGCCCAGCGCAACCTGCGCTACGCGGCCGATACCGCCGAGCGATGGCCGACCGAGTCCGCCCACCTCGAGGTCACGCCCGAGGAGATCGCCGATTGGCGCGCGGCGGCGGAGGTGATGGCCGTCCCGTTCGACGAGGCCCGTGATGTCCACCAGCAGGACCGGGGTTCCACCGACCACGAGCTGTGGAATTTCGAGGCGACGGCGGCCTCGGACGGCTACCCGTTGCTGCTGCACTCGCCCTATTTCGACATCTACCGCAAGCAGGTGGTCAAACAGGCCGACGTGGTCATGGCCATGCACTGGTGTGGCGACTCGTTCACGATGGCCGAGAAGGCCAAGGGCTTCGAGTACTACGAGGCCATCACCGTGCGGGACTCGTCGCTGTCGGCGTGCTCGCAGGCGGTGATGGCGGCCGAAGTCGGTCACCTGGATCTGGCCCACGACTACCTGACCGAGGCCGCGCTGATGGACCTGCGCGATCTGGCGCGCAACACCCGCGACGGCGTGCACGTGGCCTCCCTGGCCGGCACGTGGATCGCCCTGGTCGCCGGGTTCGGGGGTCTGCGTGATCACGGCGGCCACCTGACCTTCGCACCCAGGTTGCCGTCGACCCTGCAGCGTCTTCGGTTCGTCGTGCGGTGGCGGGGGGCCAAGGTGCGGGTCGAGATCACCGGGGACCAGGCGACCTACACCGTCGAAGACGGCGCGGATCGCCAGGTCGAGCTCGCCCATCATGGCACCGCGTTCACGTTGACGCCCGACCGGCCGGTGATCATGAAGATCCTGCCGGCCGAACCGTTGACCCCGCGGCCCAGCCAGCCGGCCGGGCGGGCCCCGACCAAGGCCCTGTCCCAGGAGTGACCTCCTGGCTCGCAACCGGATTGCCCGCACCCCGCGTGGCTCGCGACGCAGGTCACAGCCCACTGCGGGGTACTGGCCAGGCCAGCGCCCAGTAGGGTCGACTTTCCGACCAGCGGGTCTTGACGGAGGCGTTGTGCATGTCCGATTACGAGCTCGTATACCCCGACGGCACGTTGGCGCTGGACCGCATCGTCGGCACCGAGGGCCCGCCCGGACTGGACGTGTCGGCGCTGCTCAAGCAGACCGGCCAGGTGACGCTCGACGTCGGGTTCGTCAACACGGCCTCATGCAAGTCGGCTATCACCTACATCGACGGCGACGCGGGGATTCTGCGCTACCGCGGGTACCCCATCGACGAGCTGGCCGAGAAGTCGACGTTCCTCGAGGTGTCGTACCTGCTCATCTACGGTGAGCTGCCGACGCCGACCGAGCTCGACTCGTTCAGCAACCAGATCCGCAACCACACCCTGCTGCACGAGGAGATGCGCCGCTTCTTCGAGGCGTTCCCGCGCGATGCCCACCCGATGGCGGTGCTGAGCTCGGGCGTCAGCGCGATCTCGACGTTCTACCAGGACAGCCTCGACCCGTTCGATGGGGCGCACGTGCACGAATCGACGATCCGGCTGATGGCCAAGCTGCCCACGATCGCCAGCTACGCCTACAAGAAGTCGGTCGGCCAGCCTTTCCTGTACCCGGACAACCGCCTGGACTACGTCGGCAACTTCCTGCGCATGACCTTCGGCTTCCCGTCGACCAAGTACGAGGTCGACCCGGTCGCGGCCAAGGTGCTGGACATGCTGTTCATCCTGCACGCCGACCACGAGCAGAACTGTTCGACATCGACGGTGCGCATGGTCGGCTCGGCCAACGCCAACCTGTTCGCGTCCGTGTCCGCCGGGGTGAACGCCCTGTTCGGGCCGCTGCACGGCGGGGCCAACCAGTCGGTGCTGGAGATGCTGGAGCAGATCCAGGCCGACGGGGGTGACGTGGACTCCTTCGTCAACCGGGTGAAGAACAAGGAACGCGGGGTGAAGCTGATGGGCTTCGGCCACCGCGTCTACAAAAACTACGACCCGCGGGCGGCCATCGTCAAGAAGGCGGCCACGGACGTCATGTCCCGCCTGGAACGCCCCGACCCGCTGCTGGACATCGCCATGCGCCTGGAGGAGATCGCGCTGGCCGACGACTACTTCGTCTCGCGCAAGCTGTACCCGAACGTGGATTTCTACACCGGGCTGATCTACAAGGCGCTGGGCTTCCCGCCGAAGATGTTCACCGTGCTGTTCGCGCTCGGGCGGCTGCCCGGCTGGATCGCCCAGTGGCGCGAGATGATCGAGGACCCGGACACCAAGATCGGCCGTCCGCGCCAGATCTACACCGGCGCGCCCGAGCGCCACTACTCCTAGCCCGGCCCGCTAACTGCACGTTGTTCGACCTTCGGCGGCCCTGACCCGCCGGGAGTCGGACCCGGTAGTGGGCTGAGGCAGGATGCGGCTATGGCCAGCCGCATATCGCACACGACCTTCGACGCTCTCAACGCCTATCGCCAGTCGGTGTTCTGGGCCGACGTCCTCGGGTTTGCCGAGGACCCTGACGATCCCAACGAGCCTGAGCACGAAGAGTGCATGATCTACGCTCCGGACCGGGCCACGCGGCTGCTGTTCATCGAGGTGCCCGACGCCAAACTGCTCAAGAACCGCGTCCATCTCGATCTGCGCCCGACCGACCGCAGCCGGGAGGACGAGCTCGAGCGCGTACAGGCGCTCGGCGCGACTCACGTCGCCGACCGACGCCGTCCCGACGGCACCGGCTGGTTCGTGGTCGCCGACCCGGAAGGCAACGAATTCTGCATCCTGTCGCGGCTGCCCCAGACCGACCCGCCGGAGTAACGCAGCGTTTTGGGGGCCATAGCGCACAAAAAGCTATACATTCGCCTTCGGGCCAGGAGAGCTGGCCGAGCCGAGCACCGCGCCTAGCTGGGATCCGATTGGGACGCCGAGGCCGGTGCACGCGTCCCAGCCGGGACCGGCGGTGTACGCCCCGTTGTTGCCCTCGGTGACGTCACGGAACCCCGGCGGAACGGTCCCGGGGGTGGCCGCGGCGTACAGCTTGGGCTGGATCAGACCGAACTTGGCCCCATTGGCCTGGGCCAGCCGGGCGACCAGCGCCGCCCACAACGGGGCCACTGCGGACGTTCCACCGATGACGCCGACGCTGCCGTCGATGAGCACCTGGTAACCGGTCTGCGGGTCGGCGTCGCCGGCCACGTCGGGCACGCCGCGCCCGGTGGCCGCGGCGGCAGCGGCGGCGGCAGCGGCAGCGGCAGCGGCAGCGGCAGCGGCAGACAGATCTGCGCCCAGCGCCGCGGCTTGCCAGGACGGCCGGTCGAACGAGGTGCTGTAGCCGCCGCCGGTGGCGCCCTTACCCGTGCCGTTGTTCCACACCGTCTCGCTGCTGACCTGCCCGGTACTGGTGTCGGCCTTGAGGCTCGTGCCGCCGCAGGCCAGTGTGTGCGGGCTCGACGCCGGAAAGTCCACGTGCCCCAGACCGTCGGTCTCGCGGTCCGAACTGCCGTCGTCCCCGGCCGCGGTGGTGACGGTGACGCCGAGTGCGGCTGCGTCGACGAAGGCCTCGTCCATCGCGTTGCGGGCCTGCTCGGTCCACTGGTTCTCGCCCTGGCCCCAGCTGATGCTCATGGCCGTCGGCGTCGGCTCGGCGTGGGCGGCGGTAGTGATCGCGTTGAGGAAGCCCGCGTCGGTGTTGGGGGCGAAGTAGACGACGATGTCTGCATTCGGCGCCAACGCGCCCGCGACCTCGATGTCGAGCAGAACCTCGCCGTCGGCACCTTCCGGGTCCTGGCCGGGCTGGTTCTGCGCCCCGTCCACCCCGACCGCCGTCACCGTCGGTCCGGTGATGCCGAGCCCGGAGAAGTACTCGTTCAGATCGGTGTCGGAGAAGCCACCGCCGAGCTCGATGATCGCGATGGTCTGGCCGGTGCCGTCGGTGCCGTCCGGAAAGTCGTAGATCTCCCCGAGCTGCAGCGGCGTATAGCTGGTGGCCACGGCTGCGGAATGCGCGATCTGGTACAGCGCTCGGCTCTGCGGTCGGTTGTCCAGACCGAGCACCCCGGTGACGATGCCGGCCAGATCGGACGGGATGGCCAGCGCCCCGCTGCGAACCCGATGATCGCTCACGTTGCCGACCGGGCCGTGGTGCACGAACGGTTGCAGCGACGTCCCGAACACCCGCTCCATCAGGGCGATCGAGCCGCGCACCTGCACCCGTCGCGAGCCCGCGTCGGCCCCGACGACCTGCAGCCCGAGCTGGGCGAGCCGGTCACTCACCTTGGCCACGTCGCCGGGATCAGCGCCATAGGACTCGGCCAGTTCGGCCGGCGTCATGCCCGGGCCGGACAGGACCGAATCGGGCACCGCGGCGCGCCGGCGCAGGACCACCGTGGCGTCGATGTCCTCGTCGGCGGGCAGCGGCGCCGCCGCCGGCTGGACCCCGCTGACCTCGGTCCGCTCGCTGCCGGGTAGCGGAAAGAGCTCGAGCCCGGCCGATGCTTCGGACTCCTCCGTGCCGCCGCTGTGGTCCATCGCCACGCCTCCCCATCCACTGATTGCTGTCACGTCCTATCTACCAGCGTCGCCCGACATTCTCGCCCGCGCCCGGCTCGAAGGGCGCCAAGACCGGCCGACGTAACCTGGGCCGGGCGATCAACGAGCCCGCTCCGGTTGAGTACCCGCCCGAGCAACCGCACGCCGGACCAGCAGGGAGCTGCCCACCATGGATGACGCCGAGATCCTCAGCCAGATCCACGTTCTGGTCGAGGAGGAGAAGAAGCTGCGCGCCGACCACCGCGGCACCGGGCTACGCGGCGAGGACCGGACCCGCCTGGAACAGCTCGAGGAACAGCTCGACCGGGCCTGGGATCTGCTGCGGCAGCGCCGCGCCCGCGAAGAGTTCGACGAGGACCCGGCCGAGGCCAAGGAGCGGCCGACGAACGAGGTCGAGGGCTACCTGCAGTAACGTCCCGCGCAGTCGCCGACCCGCCCGGTCAGCCCCCGACCGTCAGCCTCGACCATCCGCGTCAGCTGGTGCACACGGGCGTCGCCGGTGTGGTCGACGGCGTCGTCGGCGTCGTTGAGGGCGTGCTCGGCGTCGTCGAAGCACCGGACGACGGGGTGGTCGACGACCCCGACGGCGTGGTGGTCGGGGTAGTCGGTGGCGAGCTGGGAGTACACGTCGGCGGCGGCTTCTGATACTGGTAGACGGTCAAGACGATCTTGGTGGTCTTGACGACCCAGGCCCCCGCCGCCGGCTGGCTGTCCTGCACGGTGCCGTCGAGCTTCAAGATCGTTGTAATGATCGGTTTGGTGGCGTAACTGAACAGTTCACCTGTGTTGAGCGCACTCAGGGCCGCGTCGAGGGTCTTGCCCTTGACGTCGGGAACGAGCACCTTGCCGTCGGCGACCGTGAACGACACCACGGAGTTGGGTCTGGCGGAAACGCCGCTGTCCGGGTTCTGGCTGACCACGGTGCCGGCCTCACTGGAGTCGTGCACGGTGGTGGGCCGAGGTTGCAGCTCGGCCGCGGTGATCACCTTGATCGCCTCGGCCTTGGTCAGGCCGCGCACTGACGGTACCGGCACGTTCTGCTGCACCGTCAGCACAACCAGCTTGATCGGAGTGTTCAACGCAACCATGGTGTTCGGCAGCGGCGTCTGTGAACACACCTCGCCCACGGCCACACCGGGGATGGGACAGGTGTACACGTAGCTGGTGGACGGCGAGGTCGTCAATTGCCGGGCCGACAACGCGGCCGGAACCGCTTCGGACTTGAGCCCGACCAGGTTGGGCATGCTGGCCGACGTCGCCACCGCCTTCTTGCTCGGCTTGAGCAGCAGGTAGGCACCGATCCCCAGCACGAGCAGCAGGACCAGCACACCGACCAGCCAGGCGGCCACGGCCTTGCCCGACGTGCGCTCGCCGCCGGAGTCGAAGTCGGCCAACGGGCTGGCCTCGACCCGGTTGCTGGGCGGTGACGCGGCGATGAGCTGGGTGCGCTCGGAGTCGCTGAGCACCGGCTCGGCGGTGATCGGACGGTCGGCCAGCGCCCGCTGCAGGTCAGCGCGCATGTCGCCCGCGCTCTGGTAGCGGTTCATCGGGTTCTTGGCCAGCGCCTTCATCACGATGGAGTCCAGCGCGCGGGGCACCGTCGGGTTGATCGACGACGGCACCGGGGCGCTCTCACGCACGTGCTGGTAGGCCACGGCCACCGGGGAATCCCCCTGGAACGGTGGGATACCGGTGATCAGCTCGTACAGCACGCACCCGGTGGAGTAGACGTCCGACCGCGCGTCGACGGTCTCCCCGCGGGCCTGCTCGGGCGAGAGGTACTGCGCGGTGCCGATGACGGAGGCCGTCTGGGTCATCGTCGCGGCCTCGTCGGCGACGGCGCGGGCGATGCCGAAGTCCATCACCTTGACCGCCCCGGTCTTGGTGATCATCACGTTGCCGGGCTTGATGTCGCGGTGGATGATCCCGTGCCGGTGGCTGAAGTCCAGCGCGGCGCAGATCTCGCTCACGATCTCCATCGCCCGGTCGGAGTCGAGGCGGGTCTCGTTGGTGAGCACCTCGCGCAGGGTGCGGCCCTCGACGTACTCCATGACGATGAACGGCACGACCTCGGTGCCGCCGTTGGCGGTAGGCACGGTGTCCTCGCCGGTGTCGTACACGGCCACGATCGAGGGGTGGTTGAGGCTGCCGGCCGACTGGGCCTCGCGGCGGAAGCGGGTCTGGAAGGACGGGTCGCGGGCCAGGTCCGAACGCAGGATCTTCAGCGCCACCCGACGGCCGAGGCGCACGTCGCGCCCGAGGTGCACCTCGGCCATGCCGCCGTAGCCGAGTAAATGGCCGACCTCGTACCGGCCGCCCACCAATCGTGGCTCAGTCATCACATTCCTTCATTTCGGTTGTGCGTGCGCAGTGCTGAACTGTCTTCATTTGGGCACCGAATCCAGGTAGGCCTTGATGACGGCGGCGGCGATCGGTGCGGCGACCTTGCCGCCGGTCACTTGGTTGCTGACGCCACCGTTCTCGACGATGACGGCCACAGCGATGCGGGGGCTGGCCGCCGGCGCGAAACCGGCGAACCACGCGTCCGGAGCCTGCGCCTTGCCGGCGGCGGTCTTCAGGCCGGTGTCCGCCGTGCCGGTCTTGCCGGCGACGGTGACATTGGGAACCTGCGCCGGACGGCCGGTGCCTTTGCTGACGACGTGTTCCAACATCGTCACCAACTGGTTGTTCAGGGCGGGGGACAGCGCGACGGATTGTTGCTGCGGCTGGGTGGTCGACAGGACGGACAGATCAGGCGCCGACTCGTGGTCGATCAGGTAGGGCTTCATGAGCACCCCGCCGTTGGCTACCGCAGCCACCATGGCCGCGGCCTGCAACGGCGTCATGCGCACGTTGCGCTGACCGATCGCGGCCTGAGCCAGGGCGGCCCGGTCCGGTACCTCGCCCATGGTGGACGCGGTCACGGACAGCGGCACGGCCTGGCCCTCGTCGTTGATGCCGAACAGCGCGGCCTGCGACCGGATGGTGGACGTGCCCAAGGACAGCGCCAGGTTGGCGAACGCGGTGTTGCAACTGATCGTCAACGCGGTGTCGAGGTCAACCTTGCCCTTGCTCCCGCAGCTCTCGCCGGCGTAGTTGCTCAGATAGGTGGTGGTGCCCGGCAGGCGCAGTCGGGTGGGGGCGGCGAGCACCGAGGCCCCGGTGCGTCCGTGGGTCAGCGCCGCCGCGGTATCAACGATCTTGAACACCGAGCCGGGTGGGTAGAGCTGGTTGAACGCCCGGTTGAGCAGGGGGCTGGCGGGGTCGCGGCTGAGCTTGAGGTAGTTGCCCCGGATCTTCTCGACCGAGTGGGAGCTGAGCAGGTTGGGGTCGTAGGACGGCGTGCTGACCGCGGCCAGGATCGCGCCCGTCTTCGGTTCGATGGCCACCACCGCTCCGACGCGTTTACCCATCGCCTGGTAGGCCGCGTCCTGGGCCTTGGCGTTGATGGTGAGCGTGACGTCGCCGCCGCGCGGGTCGCGACCGGTGAGCAGGTCGGACAACCGGGTCGTGAACAGCCGGTTGTCGTCACCGCTGAGCAGCGGCGCCGCGGCCTGCTCCATCCCGGTGGTGGCGTACAACAGCGAGTCGTAACCGGTCAGCGGGGCGTACTCGGGACCCAGCGGGTAGGAGCGTTGGTACTTCAGCCGGTCATTGGTCTTGACCGATTTGGCCACGATGACGTCGTTGTTGGCGTCACTGACTAGGATCCGGCCGCGCTCCCGGCCGTACTGGTCGAGCAGGATTCGCCGGTTGCCGGGGTTGTTGCGGTAGCTGTCGGCCTTGTAGACCTGCACGAAGTTGAGGTTGATCAGCAGGGCCAGCAGCAGCACGCCGATGGCCGCGCCGACGCGGCGGATCGGGCGGTTCACCCGGACACCTCTGCGGGTGTCGGTGGGGGCACGGGCACCAGGGCGGGCAGCGGCTCGGGTTTCCCGGCGTTGGGTCGGCGGGCGGCGTCGGACACCCTGACCAGCAGGGCCAGGAGTACGTAGTTGGCCACGAGCGACGAGCCGCCGTAGGACAGGAACGGCGTGGTCAGCCCGGTCTCGGGCAGCAACTTGGTGACCCCGGCGACGACGACGAACAGCTGCAGCCCGAGGGAGAAGGAGAGCCCGGTGGCCAGCAGTTTGCTGAACGCATCCCGCACGAGCAGCGCGGCGCTGAGCCCACGGAAGATGAGCAGGCCGTAGACGACCAGCAGCGCGACCAGCCCGAACAGCCCGATCTCCTCGCCGAACGCGCTGATGATGAAGTCGCTCTTGACCACGGGGACGCTTTCCGGCCGGCCGCCACCCAGGCCGGTGCCGAAGATCCCGCCGGTGCCCAGCCCGAACAGCGACTGCCTGATCTGGTAGCCGGTGTCGGCGTACTGGAACGGGTGCAGCCACACGTCGACCCTGATGCGCAGGTTGGCGAACAGATGGTAGGCGGCCACCGTCCCGCCGGCGAACAGCACCAGGCCGATGATCAGCCAACTGACCCGTTCGGTGGCCACGTAGAGCAGCACCACGAACAAGCCGAAGAACATGAGTGACGTGCCGAGGTCGTGGCCGAGCACGAGCACGCCGATACCGATCAGCCAGGCCACCAACAGCGGGCCGAGGTCACGGCCGCGGGGGAGCTCCAGGCCGAGCACCCTGCGCCCGGCCAGGGACAGGACGTCGCGCTTGCCGACCAGGTAGGACGACGCGAAGATGCACAGCGCGAGCTTGGCCAGCTCGCCGGGCTGCAGGGAGAACCCGAAGGCCCGGATCCAGATCTTGGCCCCGTTCACCTCCGAATACCGCGCGGGCAGCACCGCCGGGATGGCCAGAAACACCAGCCCGGCCAGGCCGATCGTGTACGCGTACCGGGCCAACGAGCGGTGGTCACGCAGGATCAGCAGCAGGGCGACGAACAGGGCGACGCCGAGGGCGGTCCAGACCATCTGCGTCGGCGCGGACGCGCCGTAGTAGCGCGGTCCGCCCTCGTCGGCGCTCTGTTGCAGGCCCAGGTCGAGACGGTGGATCATCACCAGGCCCAGGCCGTTGATGAGCACCACGCACGGCACCATGATCGGGTCGGCGTAACGGGCCCGCAGGTGCACGGTCAGGTGGGTGATGAAACCGACCGCAGCGGCCACGCCGGCATACAGCCCCACGTCCGCGCCGATCTTGCCGGTACGAGTGGCCTCGACGATCGCCTCGGCCGCGGCGACCACGATCACCGCGAACACCAGCAGGCCGGCCTCGGCCGCCCGCCCCGTGCGCACCTTGACCGGTGCCATGGTGCTCATCGACAACCACCCGCCGACGTGGCCGGTGCGCTCGGCGTGAGCGACGGCGTCGTGCCCGTAGCGCGGACCACGCTCGTGCGGGTCACGGTCTTGGGCGGGCCGATCGCGATCGTGCGCCTCGACGATTTCGGCCCCGTCTTGGACACCGTCGTTTTGCGTACCCCGGTGGTCCGGATCCCGGTCCCCGTCGTCTTGGCGGGGGTCGTCGGCCGGGCCGTGGTTCGGCGCGCGCTGGTCGGGACCGGCGTCGTCAGGGTCGGCGTCGGAGTGGGGGTCGCGGTGGTCATGGTCGAGCACAGCGGCAGGAGCTGGTCGGCCTTCAGGCGGGTGATGATGGCGTCGGCGTCAGCGCGGTTGTTGGCCGTGATGCCGTTGTTGATCTGGTCGCGGGCGGCCGGCTTGAGATCGGTGACCTTGACGCCGGTGCGGTCGACGACGCGGTAGAACTTCATCGGCCCGACCTGGGTGTTGACGCCGCGGAACACGACGACGGACGCCCGGGACGCACCGACGAAGTACTGCGTCTGCGTCCACCACCAGGTACCGGCCGCTGCCGCCACCAGCAGCGCCACGATCGCGGCGGGGGCGACGATCCGCGGCCAGCGCCGCTCCTGGCGCCGCGGGCGCACCGCGACCGTGCCACGGCCTGAGAGCCCGGCGGCCCGACCGGCGGGGCTGTCGGCGTCTCCACCGGTGTCCGCACCCGGATCGACGACCGCACCGGCAACCACGGGGACGTCGTCGCCGTGGCCGTCCTCGACCACGTCGCAGACGATGCACGTGACGTTGTCCGGCCCGCCACCGCGTAAGGCCAGGGCGACGAGGCGGTCGGCGCAGTCCTGCGGGTCGCCGTCACCCAGGGCTTCACGCAGCGTCTCGGCCCGGACGACGTCGGTGAGGCCATCGGTGCAGAGCAGGTAGCGGTCACCGAGGCGGGCTTCCCGGATCGACACGTCGGGTTCGATGGACACGCCGTTGAGCGCGCGCAGGATCACCGACTTGCGCGGGTGCTGGCTGGCCTCGTCCAACGTGAGCCGACCGGCGTCGACCAGCGACTGGACGTAGGTGTCGTCGTGGGTGATCTGGGTGAGCTGCCCACCACGCAGCAGGTAGGCCCGCGAGTCGCCGATGTGCAGCACGCCGAACGTGGAGCCCGCGAACCGCAGCGCGGTCAACGTCGTGCCCATGCCCGCCAGGGACTTGTCGGACTCGACCGCTGAGGCCAGGCTCTCGTTGGCGTCCTGGACCGACTCCCGCATCGAGGTGATGATGTCGCCGTCGTTGCCCGGGCGGTCCTCGTCCAGTTCCTCGACCGCCCCGATGACGATCTTGCTGGCTACTTCGCCGCCGGCGTGCCCGCCCATGCCGTCGGCGATGGCCAGCAGCCGGGGACCGGCGTAGGCCGAGTCCTCGTTGTTACCACGAACGAGGCCCTTGTCCGAGCGGACGGCGTAGTGCAGGGCGAGTTTCACTGGTGGCTCACCGGCTCGTCACCGCAGTCAGCGCAATTCCAGGACGGTCTTGCCGATCCGCGCGGGCACCCCGGCCTCCAGCGGCACCGGCCCGGTGACGCGCATCTGACCCAGGTAGGTGCCGTTGGTGGAGCCCAGGTCGTCGAGGTACCAGACGTTGTCCTGCTGGCTGATCCGCGCGTGCCGGGTGCTGACGTAATCGTCGGCCAGCACCAGGGTCGAGTCGTCGGCCCGGCCGATGAGCACGGGCGCCCCGGTGAGCGGCACCCGGGTGCCGGCCAGGCTGCCTTCGGTGACCACCAGGTAGGACGGCGCGCGCCGGCCCGCCGGGGCCTGCGCGTCGCGGCGACGACGACGGGTGGGCGGCGGCAGCGCGATGCGGTTCTGCCCCGCGGTTCGCAGGTCGCTGCGGATGACCCGCACCGCTCCGTACACGAACAGCCACAGCAGGATCAGGAATCCGAACCGCATGATCTGGATGGCCAGCGGCGAACTCACTGCGGATCCTGCGCCGGGACCGTCATCCGTTCTCCTGCTGGTACACCAGCTGGCTGTGCCCGATACGGATGACATCGCCGTGGCGCAGCTGATGACTGCCGATGGGTTGACCGTTCACCGACGTGCCGTTGGTGGAGCCGAGGTCGTAGACGACCGCGTAACGACCGTCGTACTGGATGTCGACGTGCCGGCGCGAGACGCCCTGGTCGGACACCTGCAGGTCACAGTCCTGGCCGCGCCCGATGACGTTGCTGCCGTTGCGCAGGATCAGGTGCGCATCGGACCCGTCGACGAAGACGCCCACCCGAGGCGGCCGCGGCGGCCGGGGTGGATCCTGGCGGTGTGGTTCGGCGTACGGCTGGTTGCTCTGCGGCCCCGCGGTGTGCCCCTGGGCCGAGGGCTGGCCGTAGAGGAACTGTGGCGCGGGGGCGTTGGCCGCGGCGTAGCCGGCGGCGGCATAGCCACCCGCCGGGCCGGCCGGGCCGTATTCGTAGCTGCCGGGGCCGGGTCCGCCGGGCTGGGCCGGGTCGTACTGGCCCTGGTCGTACTGGCCCTGGTCGTACTGCCCCTGGTCGTACTGGCCCTGGTCGTACCGGCCCTGGTCGTACTGGCCCTCGTGAGTCTGGCTCGGGTAGCCGGCGTAGGCATCGCCATTCGACGGTGGTGGGCCCGACGGCTCGTAGTTGTACGGCGTTTCGACGTGCTGATCCGGTCCCGGATAAGCCGTAGCGCCGTGCGTCTGCGGCGCCGAACCGAACGGGTGCTCGTACTGCCCGGGAACCATGCCGGGCACCGCCGGCAGGGACAGCGAGTCGTACGGACGCTGCCGTGGCGGCGCGGCGGCCTCCATTCGTGAGGCGACGCCGAAGACGCCGGTGTGCAGCGTGTCGTCGTGGTGCAGGTAGACCTCGATGTCGCCGACGGTGGCCATCGAGTGGTCGTCGAGGTACTCCTGCACGAGCTCGGCCAGGGAGTTGCAGAGCTGGCCCTCCCAGGGCACGAGCCGTTCGTGGTCCTGGGTGCCGAGGCTGACCCGGTAACGGTTGGGCGCCAGCACCTGGCCGTTGGGCATGACGGCCCGCTTGTCGCCGGCCTCGCGTTGCAGGGCGTTGCCGATTTCGACCGGTTCGACCTGCCCCTTGAACACCCGTGCGAACGCCGAACCGACGACACCCTCGAGGCGGCGCTCGAAGCGCTGCGCCAGGCTCATCGCGTTCCTGCCTTCCGGTTGGGGTTCACCTCTCCACGCCGACGCCACCGGCCAGCAACAACGGCTAATCCTACTGGCCGGGGCCCCGGGGACCGGCCAGGTAGACCGTGGCGGGTGCTAGCCTTCGGTGTCGCCTTCACAGGTACGAGTCGCGGGCAAGTGGCGGAATGGCAGACGCGCACGGTTCAGGTCCGTGTGTCCGAAAGGACGTGGGGGTTCAACTCCCCCCTTGCCCACCACACCCCTTGCCCACCACAGGTTGTGCGCGGTGGGGACGGCCGACCCGGTAGGGCGTTCTACCGGGCCTCTTCTGGGCGGGCTGGGCCCGGGCGACGGCCAGGCGCGGCCGGCTTCGGTGTGGGTAGCTCCAGGGTGCCGGTGGCAATGACGTCGTCGGCAATGTCGGCGAGCTTGCGGTTGCTGTTCTGGCTGGCGATGCGCAGCAACGTGAAGGCGTCCTGCTCGGTCAATTTGTGGCTGCTCATCAGCACGCCCATGGCCATGCCGACCCGACGGTTGCTGGTCAACGCCCGTTGCAGGTTCTCGACCCGCTCCCGAGCCGATGCGGCGATCAGGGCGGTGGCGCTGTGCGTGGCGATCACGTTGGCGACGACGTAGGCGTCGTCATCGAAGGCGTCGGCCTGGGTCGAATACAGGTTCAGCCCGGCGATGCGCTCGTCATCCTCCATGAACAGCCGCAGCGACATCATGCTGGTCGCGCCGGTCTCGGCGTGCGCCCGCCACCCGAACTCGGGCCACCGGGCGTCACGGGAGATGTCACCGCTGCGGTAGACGGCGTCGTCGATGATCGCATCCACGCACGGGCCGGTGCCCAACTCGTACTGGATCTCGTCGGCCGCGGTGGCGATGCTGCCGGTGCTGGCGACCGTGCGGAATCGGCCCTTACGGCCTTCGCTGATGCTGGCTTGCTCGACCCCGGGTACGGCGGCCACCGCCAACCGGGTCACCGCGGCCATGGTGTCCGTGCCTTGGCCCGGCTCGAGCAGCGTCCGGTTCATGTCGGCGTACAACGCGAGTAGGCGTTCCGGACGGAACAACGCGTCAGAGGGTGCGGCCACGACGGGCTCCTCCATCGAACGTGAGGTCGAAGAAGCCAGCGGCTTTTCGCGGCGGAAACGACAGCAGCGGGCGCGCGGACGGTGCCCACCCTCAAACTACGCCACGGGCGTAATAAACCCATCATCGCGACGAACGGAACTTTCGTCTCCCGCCGAACCGTCCTTACTGGGCCGGACGCAAGCGTCGAGCCCGGATGCACGTCCGGTCAGGGCCTGAGGTCGTCGGCGTTCAGAGCGCCACGGGTGAGCTCGTGAGCGATGTCGTCGACGGTGGAGTCATGGGAGAACGCGTAGGCCCGCAGTAGGGCAAGCGCGTCCGGTGCGAAGACGTCCAGATCGCTCATGAGCACGCCCACGGCGATCCAGACGCCCATGCGGGTGCGCGGAACGGGCCCGCGCAGCCAGGCCGGCTCGGCGAGGGCCCCTTCGTCGACGACGACGGGTGTGCTGAGAGTGAGGGTGCGGTGGATCTGGTCGGTCACGGTGATCGCGTCGGCGGCGGGCAGCTTTCGCAACCCGTTCGGATCGGTCCAATACAGGTCCAGCGCGCCGAACTGCTCGGCGTCGTGTCCGACCGGGAGGGACATCACCGCCCGGTACGGGGTGAGCGTGAACAGCTGCTCGGCGAACACCGGCCACTTCGTGCGCAGGTCGTCGTCGGCGGCCGAGGCTGGGCGGTGCAGGTGTGCCGCCTGCAGGCACGGTCCTTCCCCGGTCGTGAACTGCAGCTTCTCCGCCTGGGTGGCGTCCTCGTCACTGGCTCCGAGCGGGACGCGCACGTCGTCGGTCAGCACACTGAGACCGGCTCCGTCCACGCCGAGCACCTGTACGCAGGCGCGGGCGAGTCGGGTCGGCAGGAACTCCAGCGACGTCACCGGGTCGGCTTCGCGTTCATCGGTCAGCCAGGCCGTCCGAAAGCGGTCGCCGAGTTCGCCCCCGTGTTCGAGCGCACGGGTGCCGGCGTCATCGCGGCGGGAATTTCCTTCGATCGTCAGCAGGTGCCCCACAAGGTCGAACCGTGGTAGCTGTGTTGTCAGCTGGTTTGTTTACCCTGCCACATCTGTCCAAGT
Source organism: uncultured Jatrophihabitantaceae bacterium (assembly GCA_964252015.1). Taxonomy (GTDB): domain Bacteria; phylum Actinomycetota; class Actinomycetes; order Mycobacteriales; family Jatrophihabitantaceae; genus CAXSBR01. The sequence continues at coordinate 79,783 of CAXULW010000009.1, forward strand.
CAGACGGAATGGGTCAGCCGAAGCCGGCCACCTCATGCGGGGAGTACGGCGCCTCGAGCCGGGCCACCTCGTCGTCGGTCAACTCGACTTCGACTGCGGCCACCGCGTCGGTCAGGTGGGCCAGTTTGGTCGCGCCGATAATGGGGGCGGTCACGGTCGGCTGGCGCAGCATCCAGGCCAGCGCGATCTGCGCCCGGGAGACGCCGCGCTCGGCGGCCACCGCGGCGACCGCCTCGACGATGTCGCGGTCGGTCTCGTGATACAGCGTCCGGGCGAACTCGTCGGTCTCGGCGCGAGCACTGCTCTCGTCCCAGTCGCGGGTGAGCCGGCCGCGCGCCAACGGGCTCCAGGGGATGACGCCGATGCCCTGGTCTGCACACAACGGCAGCATCTCCCGCTCCTCCTCACGGTTGAGCAGGTTGTAGTGGTCCTGCATGCTCACGAACCGCGTCCAGCCGTGCCGGTCGGCGGTGTACAGGGCCTGACTGAACTGCCACGCCCACATCGACGAAGCCCCTAGGTAGCGGGCTTTCCCGGCCTTGACCACGTCGTGCAACGCCTCGAGTGTCTCCTCGATCGGCACCGTGGCGTCCCAGCGGTGGATCTGGTACAGGTCGACGTAGTCGGTGCCGAGGCGACGCAGGCTGTGGTCGATCTCGGCCAGGATCGCCTTGCGGGACAGGCCCTGCCCGTTCGGGCCCCCGTGCATCCGACCGTTCACCTTCGTCGCCAGCACGATCTCGTCGCGCTCGGCGTACTCCTTCAGCGCCCGTCCGACGATCTCCTCGCTCGTCCCGGCCGAGTACACGTTGGCGGTGTCGAAGAAGTTGATGCCGGCCTCGACCGCGGCGCGAATGAAGGGTCGGCTGGCGTCCTCGTCGAGGGTCCACGTGTGGTGGCCGCGATCGGGCGCGCCGTAGCTCATGCAGCCCAGCGCGATGCGGGAGACGTCCAGCCCGGTCGAGCCCAGCTTGGTGTAGTGCATCTTTCCTGCCCCTCCTAGGCCACGGTTGGGGTTCAGCCTGCGTACGCGAGCACCGGAAGCCCCGGCGTGCCGACGTCGGCGACGAAAAGGGCTCCCGCGCTGGGGTGACTCGGCGCGCCTGCGTCCTCGCCCTCACGCGACGTGGTGATGAACAACCGGTCGAGGCGCTCACCGCCCAGGGTGCACGCCGTCACCTTGGGCGCCGCGACCTCGATCACCTCGTCCAGGACGCCGGTGCGGTCGTAGTGGCGCACGGCTCCGCCGCCGTACAGCGCTGTCCAGACCCCACCCGCGGAGTCGACGGTCAGGCCGTCGGGGGCGCCGTCGTCAGCGTCGATGTGGACGAACGGACGGCGGTCGTGCAGCCCGCGCTCGTCGTCCCAGCTGAACGCGTCGATGCGTTGGGTAGGTGTGTCGTTGTAGTAGGCGGTGGTCCCGTCGGCGGTCCAGGCCAGGCCGTTGGAGATGGTGACGTCGGCGAAGACCGCGTCGATACGACCGTCAGGCGTCAGCCGGTAGACGGTGCCGGCTCCGGTGGTCTTGGCGTAGGCCATCGTGCCGGCGATGAAGTTGCCGGCCGGGTCGCAACCGCCTTCGTTGAACCGGATCGCCGGATCGGTGAACACCTCGGCCAGGCTGCGGACCGGGCCGCCGGCCTCGTCGGCAACCACGATCTCGCGTTCGGTGGCGATGACCACGCCGCCGGCCGTGCGGGGACGGAACACCGCCGCCACCCGGCCCACCGGCCAGCGCTCGACGGCACCGGAACCGGTCAGGTGCAAGATGTCGCCGGCCAGCATGTCCACCCAACGCAGGCCACCCCAGCCGGGGTACCAGACCGGGCCCTCGGCGTGGACGGCGACGGGATCGGTGAGCTGCTCGGCTGCGGTCACGGGTCACCTCTGCGCACGACGGTGGGACCGTCCGACCCTAACCGGGCCGGCCACCGGACCCGTGGTGGGGCCAGGCCGAGGCGAGCATGATCGTCTTCGTTCACGGGGTTGGTCGCCCGCGGCCCGCGGTCGGCCACCCGCTGTTCACCCGGCGCGGGTTGGGTCAGCCAGTGCTCATCCGCACAAACTCACGGAGGCAAACATGCGATCTCGCCGACTGCTGGCCGCGGCGGCCGCACTTCTGTGCGCGGCCGGCTGGGCGAACGCCGCCGATAGGGCCGGGGCCGCGCCCTCGGCCGGGTTGGTCGTCAACGAGGTCTACGGCGGCGGCACGCCCGGGCCGCTGCGGATCCACGACATCCAGGGCTCGGGCTGGCTCAGCCCGCAGGCCGGCAACACGGTGACGAACGTGCCGGGCGTCGTCACCGCGGTGCGCACCAGTGGCACCAAAGGCTTCTGGTTCCAAGATCCGGACCCGGACGCCAACCCGGCCACGAGCGAGGGTCTCTTCGTCTACACCTCGTCGCCAGCCGTCACACCGGGGGACTCCGTGCTCGTCTCTGGCCAGGTCGCCGACTACTACCCGCTCGCCAGCGGGCAGACCGTGAGCACCACGTCCAACCTGTCGGTCACCGAGATCTCCGCGCCCGCCGTGTCCATCGTCGGCACCGCGCCCATCCCGGCCGCCGAGGTCATCGGGCCGGACACCGTGCCGGCCACCTACGCACCGGATCTCGGCGGGGCCAACATCGAGAAGTCCGGCCCGGTGCAACCCGCTCGATCCGCACTCGACTTCTGGGAGTCGCGGGAAGGGATGCGGGTCGAGGTCGACGACGCCCGCGTGGTCGGGCCTTCGGACTCCTACGGCGAGCAGTACGTGACGACGAAGCCCAGCCAGGACCCGACCTACCGCGGTGGCACCGAACTGCTGGGCGAGAACGCGACCCCGTCCGGTCGCCTCGAGGTGGTGACCGACGACGGCCGCAACCCGCTGGTGTCGGTCGGCGACGTGTTCACCGGCGCGACCATCGGCACGGTCGACTATTCCCAGTACGGCGGCTACCTGCTCGCCGCGTCGACCCTCGGCGCGGTGGCCGCCGACCATCCCGCGCCCAGCGTGGCCAGCAAGGCCGGCGCCAATCACCTCACGATCGCCACCTACAACGTGGAGAACCTGGCCCCGGACGGCCCGCCGGCCAAGTATCAGGCGCTCGCCACCGGCATCGTCACCAACCTGGCCACGCCCGACATCGTCGCGGTCGAGGAGGTCCAGGACAACAGCGGGGCGGCGGACGACGGCACCGTGGCCGCGGACCAGACGTTGACCCATCTCACCACGGCCATCACGGCCGCGGGCGGACCGGCCTACAGCTGGCGCGAGATCGACCCGGTGAACGACCAGGACGGCGGCCAACCCGGCGGCAACATCCGCGTCGTGTTCCTGTTCAACCCGGCCCGCGTCCAGTTCGTCGATCGGGGATCGGCTGCCGTCGACCGGTCGACCACCGCGACGAAGGTCGTGTCGGTGCACGGGCAACCGGTGCTGACGTTGTCACCTGGGCGGATCGATCCGACGAACCCGGTGTGGGCGTCGAGCCGCAAACCGCTGGCCGGTCAGTTCCGCTTCCGCGGCCAGAGCGTGATCGTCGTGGCCAACCACTTCGACGCCAAGCTCGGCGACCAGAACGCGGACGGTCGCTACCAGTTCCCGGCCCAGACGTCGGCGATCCAGCGGTCCGGTCAGGCGGCGGCCGTGCACCGCTTCGTCGCGCAGATCCTGACCGTGCGCCGGCAAGCCGACGTGGTTGTGCTCGGCGACCTCAACGACTACCAGTTCAGCCCGGCGCTGACCGTGCTGCGGACGGGCAGCGCGAGCGGGAGCGGCCCGGCGATCCTGCGCGACCTGGTGAGTGGCTTGCCGCTGGACCAGCGATACACCTACGTCTACGACGGGATCTCCGAGGTGCTCGACCACATCCTCGTCGCCCCGGGTGTACACGGCGTGGGTTACCAGGTCGTCCACCTCAACGCCGAGTACGCCAACCAGACCAGCGACCACGATCCCCAGGTCGTGCGTTTCGTGCCCTAGCGTGAAGGCCCGTCGACGTTGAGCCGGGTGGACTGGACGGTCAGCGCGGCCAGCACACCGCCGAACGCGCAGAACGCGCCGGCGATGATCACAGCGTGGTGGAAGCCGGTGGCCAGACGGGCCGGGTCGTCGTACGCGGCCGGGGTCAGCCCGGCCAGACCGGGCAGCACGGCGACCGCGAGCAGGCCCCCGATGCGCGCGATGTCGTTGTTCACGGCCGAGGCGATGCCCGCGTTGTGGTCCGGGGCGGCGGCCAGGGCGGTTGCCGTCAGCGGGGCGACGGTGATGGACAGGCCGAGGCCGAACACGAGCATCGGCGGCAGGACGCCCGTCCAATACGTCGAGGTAGCGCTCAGGAACGCGAACAGCGAGATGCCGACGCCGGCGATGACCGGCCCGACGGCCATTGGGATGCGCGGCCCGATCCGGGTGGCCAAGCGGCCCATGCGGGCGCTCAGCAGCAGCATCACGGCGGTGATCGGGAGCAACGCGCTGCCGGCGGCCACGGGGCTGAACCCGGACACGCGTTGCAAGGCCACGGGCAGCAGGAACACCCCACCGGAAAGCGCGGCGTAGACGGTGAACGTCACAGCGTTGGCCGCGCTGAACTGGCGCTCCCGGAACAGTCCCAACGGCAGCAACGGATTGGCCAGCCGGGATTGCAGGATGAGGAAGCCCACGAGCAGGGCAACGCCGAGCAGAGCGGCGCCGACCGCGCCGGCTTTCCATCCGTTGGCCGGGCCCTCGGTGAGGCCGTAGATGATGCCGGCCAGGGCGGCTGAGGCGAGCACGGCGCCGAAAACGTCGACCCGGCCGTGGCTCTCGGCGTCACGAGTCTCGGGCACGTGCTTGAGCGCCACCGCGATGACGAACACCGCGATCGGGATGTTGATCAGGAAGACCAGGCGCCAGCCCCACGGCGCCAGCCCGACCAGGACCCCGCCGAGCACCGGGCCGAACGCGGTGGCCACTCCGCCAATGCCGGACCAGGCGCCGACTGCGGCGGCCCGATCCTCGCGGCGGAAGACGGCCTGCAGGATGGCCAACGAGCCCGGGGTAAGCAGGGCGGCGCCGACGCCTTGGACGGCACGCATCCCGACCAGGACCTCGGCCGTCGGCGCGGCGCCGCAGCCGACGGACGCCACCGTGAAGGCGACGACGCCGACGATGAAGATCAGCCGGCGGCCCATCCGGTCACCGAGGGAACCGCCGAGCAGCAGCAGTCCCGACAGCGTGAGCGTGTACGCGTTGAGCGTCCACTGCAGGCTGGTGAGGCCGGCGTGCAGGTTGGCACCGATGCGCGGCAGCGCGACGTTGACCACGCTGCCGTCGAGTTGCGCCAAGCCACTGCCGAAGATCGTGGTGACGAGGATCCAACGCCCTTGCGCCGAGCCGTATACGACGGCGGTGGCGTCGTCCGTATTCCCCACGGCGGCCGGGGTTGGCGAACCCGCGGCGTCCCCGCTGGTCGTCGACGCGTCGCTCACGCTCATCCCTTCGTCCCGGCGCGGACGCCTGGTCGGCCGGACCCGACCGCGGTGGACGAGCCGCAGTCATCATCGTCTCGCGGGTCCAGGTCTTGGTCTGCGTCATTTTTGGCGAACGGCCGATAGCGCCCAGGTGGTGGGGCCAAGCAATCTTCACCTTAACGACAAAGGGCTTTTGCTGGTCTTGGCTACCGCTTCGCCTGGCGCGAGCAATGATCAAATTCTCGCTACGATCTCGACACGCCAACGGTCCGACAGAGCGAGGAAACCGATGATCGATCGACGCGCGCTGCGCGCGGAACCGAATGGAGTGCGGCCTGAACGCTTGGCCGAACTGTTCATCGATGTGTCCAAGCAACTGGGTCGGATGTCCTCGCGCGCGCGTACCGGGGAGCTCTCGAACGCTCGGTACAACGTCATGCGGGCGGTGCTCGACCGGGGCCCCGATCGGATGAGCCGGATCGCCTCCGTGGTCGGGATATCCCCGCGCAGCCTCACCGATCTCGTCGACGCCTTGGCCAAGGACGGCTACCTGCGCCGGCTGGCCGACCCGCAGGACCGCCGCAGCGTGCTGATCGAACTGACCGCGTCGGGCCACGAAGTCGTGCGCGCCGGCCGGCGGGCACGACTGAGTCAGGCGGCCCACGTCTTCGCCGACCTCGACACCAACGAGCGCGCCACCCTGGAACGACTGCTGGTCAGGCTCGGCGGGACCCAGTCCGTGGCCACCTTCCAGGGCTGACTGCCGGGCTGATCTGCGCGGACGGTCGGGCTACTTCGTGTTCGCGCGGTCGCGCCAGGCCACCCAGCGGCGCAACAACGACAGGTCGTAGTCCGGCCCGCCGACGTCCACCGTGAACAGCCGCGCCCCGGCGTCGAGGAACTCCTCGACCTGCTGGCCCGGCTCGCCCCGGACCGCAACCGAGCGTTCGACGTCGGCCAGGTCGCGGCCGGCCTCGGTGCACCAGCCGGCCAGGATCTCGGACTTGCGCCGGAACGTTTCCACGTCGCTGAACGAGTGCCAGATGTCGGCGTGGCGACCGACGATGCGCAGCGTCTTCTTCTCGCCCCCGCCGCCGATCAGGACCGGGATCTTGCGGGTCGGCGCCGGGTTGAGTTTGCTCCACCGGTTCTCGATGCGCGGCATCGCTTCGGCCAGCGCGTCGAGGCGGCCGCCGGCGGTGCCGAACTCGTAGCCGTAGGAGTCGTAGTCCTTCTCGAACCAGCCCGAGCCGATGCCGAGAATGAGCCGTCCGTCGCTGATGTGGTCGATCGTGCGGGCCATGTCGGCCAGCAGGTCGGGGTTGCGGTAGCTGTTGCAGGTGACCAAAGCGCCGATCTCGACGCGCGAGGTCTGCTCGGCCCACGCGGCCAGCACGGTCCAGCACTCGAAGTGCAGCCCGTCCGGTTCGCCGTAGAGCGGATAGAAGTGGTCCCAGTTGAAGGCGATGTCGACGCCAATCTGCTCCGCCTCGGCCACGGCCGCACGAATCTGCTCGTACTGCGCGTGCTGCGGCTGGATCTGGACACCGATGCGGATCTGGTCGGGCATGATTCTCCTTCAGACGCGAGTGATTCCACCGAGGACGTTAGTGTCCCGACTGAATCGGGAGGTGCGGAATGGGACAGGACGTCGAACGGACCGAGTTCACCCGCCAGGATCGCCAGCTCTACCGGCAGAAGGTCCGGCGCTGTCTGGACGTGTTCGCGCGCATGCTGTCGGAGTCGAAGTTCGACTTCGACCGACCGATGACCGGGTTGGAGATCGAGTTCAACCTGATCGACGAGGTCCAGGACCCGGCCATGCGCAACTCCGACGTCCTGCACGCGATCGAGAACCCGGACTTCCAGACCGAGCTGGGCCAGTTCAACATCGAGATAAACGTCCCCCCGCGCGGGCTGGCCGGCCAGTCCATGGCCGAGCTCGAAAGCGACCTGCGCGACGACCTGAACGAGGCCGAGCAGCGCTCCCAGGGGGTCGGCGCGCACATCGTCATGATCGGCATCCTGCCCACGTTGAGCCCGGAGCACCTGAGCGCCGACTCGCTGAGCGCCAACCCGCGCTACGCCTTGCTGAACGAGCAGATCTTCGCCGCTCGCGGTGAGGACCTGCACATCTCCATCGACGGCCCCGACCAGCTGTCCACCTACGCCGACACCATCGCGCCCGAGGCGGCCTGCACGAGCGTGCAGTTCCACCTGCAGACCAGCCCGAGTGGCTACGCGGGCAACTGGAACGCGGCGCAGTGCATCGCCGGCGTGCAGCTGGCCTTGGGTGCGAACTCGCCGTTTCTGTTCGGCAAAGAGCTGTGGCGCGAGACCCGGATCGCGCTGTTCGAGCAGAGCACCGACACCCGCCCGGACGAGCTGAAGGCCCAAGGGGTGCGGCCGCGGGTCTGGTTCGGCGAGCGCTGGATCACGTCGATCTTCGATCAGTTCGAGGAGAACGTCAGCTACTTCCCGTCGCTGCTGCCGATCAGGGACGACGAGGATCCGGCCGAGGTGCTCGCGGCCGGCGGCGTGCCTTCGCTGGCCGAGCTGCGGATGCACAACGGCACGGTCTACCGCTGGAACCGTCCGGTCTATGACGTGTACAACGGTCAGCCGCACCTGCGGGTGGAGAACCGGGTCTTGCCCGCGGGGCCGACCGTGATCGACATCCTGGCCAACGGTGCCTTCTACTACGGCGTGCTGCGCGTTCTGGCCGAGGAGGAACGGCCGATCTGGTCGCAGATGTCCTTCCCGGCCGCGCAGGACAATTTCTACGCCGGCGCCAAGCTGGGTATCAACGCCCGGATCTACTGGCCCGGCCTGGGCGAGGTACCCGCCGGCGAACTCGTCCTGCGACGCCTGCTGCCGATGGCCTACGAAGGCCTCGACCGCTGGGGCATGGCCCCCGACGTACGCGACCGCCTGCTCGGGGTCATCGAGCAACGCTGCCTGGCCCACCTCAACGGCGCCGAATGGCAGGCTCGAATGTTCCACCGCATCGACGAGGATCGACAGCCCGCCGACCGTCGGGATTCGCTGCGCGAGATGCTCCGCCGCTACGTCGAGTACATGCACTCGAACGAGCCAGTGCACACGTGGCCGCTCTCCTGAACTCCGCGGCTCCGACCGACGCGGCCGTTTCCGGCGGCAGCGTCGGTCGGGCAGCGGGACAGGATCATGCGGCACAGGGTCATGCGGCGTCGGATTCGAAGTAGTCAAAGATGTGGTGCGTCGTATTGCGTTGGGGTGTTCGGTCGGGGTCGATCCACCAGGGTGGGAGCCATTCGGGGACGCCGTTGGTCATGCGGCATTCCCATCCCATTTTCTGGTGTTCGCGGTGGTGGTAGCCGCAGAGCAGGGTCATGTTGGTCAGGTCGGTGGGTCCGCCGTGTTCCCAGTGGGTCACGTGATGGGTTTCGGTCCAGGTGGGTGGGGCGTCGCAGCCGGGGAAGGAGCACCCACCGTCTCTGGCTGCTAACACGCGGCGTTGGCTGGGGGTGCCGTGGCGTTTGCTGCGGCCGTAGTTGAGGATCCCACCGGCGTCGGACAGGACGACGGGGATGATGTCGGCGTCGGCGGCCATTTTCAGGGCGGCGGGGATGCTGATCAGCCCGCCGTGGCCGGTGGTGGCCAGCCCGAGGCGGGTTTCGAGTTGGGTCAGGGTCATGGTGACCACGACGATCGCGGGGACACCACCACTGTCGGGCAGCGAGCCGGAGCGCAGCAGCCTCTTGCAGGCGTCGTGCAGCGCGTCGTGCATGCGTTGGGCGTAGCTGCGCGGGTCGGGGGTGCCGGGCGTGACGGTGCCGTCGACTGTGGTGGCGGGGGTGGCCGGTTTGGGTGCGGCGAGGGGTTCCAGAACGGCCAGGGCGGCGGCGGTGCATTCCGGGGTGAGCCGGCCGCGGATGTCGGACGAGCCGTCGGTGTTGGGGCGGATCGTGAGCCCGCGCAGGCGTTGCTGGTCCTCCTCGGAGGCCAACCTGCCGTCGGGGTCGATGACGGTCAGAGCGTGCAAGGCGGCGCTGGCGACGTGGTCGCTGGGCTGGGTGTGAGCCAACTGGACCAGGAACGTCTCCAACCCGGCGCCGTGCTGGGCGCGGGCGGCGGCGGGGATCTTGTGCACGGTGGAGGTGATGACCCGGGCGTGCGCGATCGAGATGTCCCCAGCAGCCTGCGCGGCGGCGACCGCGGGGTACAGCGGGTCCATCGCTGCGCCGGTGAAGTCGACCCGCGGACCCAGCTCTTTCGCCGCCCGGACCCGCCCGGCGGCCTCGGACGGGGACAGCCGCAACGCCTGGACCAGCACGGCCGCGGTGTTGCGGGCACCGACGTCGGCATGGACACCGGAGGAAGACAACGCCGCGACCAGGACATGATCGAACGCGGGCAGCCGGCGGGCCTGCACCTCGACCAGGCGCGCCAGCTCGACCAGAGCCAACCCGGTAAGGGAGGTCACCGGCAGGCCCATAAGTCCGTCTACGGCGGCGGTGAGCGCGGCGACAGCAGCTTCCGCGTCACCCTCCACCCCGTCGTAGCTCATGTGTTCTATACTACCGACCGTCGCACCGGATGTCCAGCGAAGTTCTCAAGATCTTTAACGGGCCCGGGCGGGCGAAAGCGCAAGGCAAAAGCCAAACCCAAGGCCCCCACTTATCGTCGATGCGCCTTTGGTTTGGGTGGCACGAGAAGCACCTCGACAAGCCACCTCGACAAGCCAACTCAAAGCGATGCAAAGTGCGAAGGCGCCAAACGCAGGAGTATTACAAGGGTTACGGTAACCTAGAACATGCATTCGATCATCGACAGACCAACGGGAGCGACATGACCAAGCAAGCCGAACCAGCCAACAACGTCGAAGAAGGCCCAGCCGGGTCACCGGCCGCCGCACCGGCGGCACCGCCGGCCGCGCCCGCGGGCACGCCGCCGGAGGTCACGCACAACCCCGAACGCGATCCGTCGGATTGGGTCACCGGTGGCGAACCATCCACCGGGCCGCAGGAGTCCTACATTCGCACGCTGGCCAAAGAGGCGGGCGAGGACGTTCCGACCGGCCTGACCAAAGCCGAGGCCTCCGAGACGATCGACCGACTACAAGGCCAGACCGGCCGCGGCTGAGCGGCCCTGACACCCTGGGGCGCCGTGGTTTTGACCGTCAAGAGCACGGCGCCAAACCGGGGATCAGAGGTGAGCGGGGATCAGAGCCAGTGATTGTCGTGCTCGATGTAGAACGCGTCGCGCTGTTCCGGCGTCAGCTCCGACAGGTGCGGTAGAGCTTCGAAATAGGCTTCGCGCGGCCCGGCGGGGGCAAAGTGCAGCAGCATCGACGCCGGCGCCCCGGACTCATTGCGAAAACCGTGTATGCCGCCTTCGGGAACGTGCACCCAGTCGCCGGGCCCGGTGTCTATCCACTGCGTCCCGTGGTAGATCCGGATCGAGCCGGTGAGGACGTAGAACGATTCCGTCATGGTGCGGTGGAAGTGTGGATCCGGCCCGGACCGCTCGGGGCCCATCTCCCAGCGGTACAGGCCGAACAGTCCGTTCGTCGACGCGCCGGTCTCCAGGTAGTGCACGGTGTTGCCGCTGGCGTAACGCAATTCAGGCGCGTGATCAGCGCCGCGGAAACGAGCGGACACCTGGCCGTCGCGGCCCAGGTAGCGAGGCGGCGGATAGCTCATGGGCGACTCCTTCCCGCTCGATCAGCTGCGGAACAAGGCACTGTACGCATTCAGCGCCGGCTGCCCGCCGAGATGGGCGTAGAGCACGGTGGAGTCGGCCGATATCTCGCCGCTGGTGACCAGGTCGATGAGCCCGGCCATGGACTTTCCTTCGTAGACGGGGTCGATGATCATTCCCTCGAGCCGGCCGGAGAGACGGATCGCGTCCAGGGTGGAGTCCACCGGTATGCCGTAGAAGTCACCCGCCCAACCGGCCAGGACCGTGATTTCGTCGTCACGAAGGTCGCGGTCGAGCCCGATCAACGCGGCGGTGTTACGGGCGATCTTGGCCACCTGCGCCTGGGTCTCGGCCAGCTTGGCCGACGCGTCGATGCCGATCACGCGGCGGGGGCGTTGCTGCCCCGCGAACCCGGCGATCATCCCGGCGTGGGTCGAGCCGGTCACGCTACACACGATGATGGTGTCGAAGAAGACGCCGAGCTCGCGTTCCTGCGTGACGACCTCGTCGGCCCAGTTGGCGAACCCGAGCCCGCCCAGGCGATGGTCGGACGCACCGGCCGGGATCGCGTACGGCACGCCGCCGTGGGAGCGCACATCGTCCATCGCCCGTTCCCAGCTGGATTTGAAGCCGATACCGAAGCCGGCCTCGACCAACTCGACCTCGGCCCCCATGATCCGTGACAGCAGGATGTTGCCCACCCGGTCGTTGACCGAATCGGGCCAGTCGACCCAGCTCTCCTGGATCAGCCGCGCCTTCAGCCCCAGCTTGGCCGCCACCGCCGCGACCTGACGGGTGTGGTTGGACTGCACGCCCCCGATCGACACCAGATGGGTGGCGCCCTGAGCCAACGCTTCCGGCACGAGGTACTCGAGCTTGCGGGTCTTGTTGCCGCCAAAGGCCAGCCCGGAGTTGCAGTCCTCGCGTTTGGCCCAGATCGCAGCCCCGCCCAGGTGCGCGGTCAGGCGCCCCAGCGGATGGACCGGGCTCGGCCCGAACGTGAGTGGATAACGCGGAAAGTCACTGATCGGCATCGGGTTTCCACCGAACCGCGGGGGCAGGCACGGCGTCACCGTACCGCCATTGCGGCGAGATCCTGGACTCCGCCCGCCCCAGCGGCCAGACTCGGAAAGCCGCAGACCCGACGAACGGAGAGCGATGTCTTCCACGGTCACCGCCACGGCGATGCGATGGCTCCGCACCCAGATCGCACAGGCGCCGACGATTCCCTCAGCAGCGCGAGAGGTGACCGGAGCGTCGGAGGAGAACCATCAGCCGGACGTCGGCAAGTTCGCGCCGGGTGGTGAGCAGTTTCGTCAGCCCGACCAGACGACCTGCGGCTCGAGCTCCCTGATCATGGCCAAGATGATCAACACGCCGGAGTACGGCGCGGACCTGCTCGCGCCGGGCGACGACGGAAACGTCGATCTGGTCGCCGGCACCAAACGGTTCGACCAGGCGGTGCTGTCCATGCACCGCACCACCGGCGGCTGGAAGGACAGCGGCGGCACGTGGCAGTTGCCGTGGCCGACCCAGCTCGGCACGCCGCCCTGGGCGGTGGCGCGCCAAATGAGCGTCAGCGGTGGCAGCGGCCGGCCGGGCACCAAGTACCGCGCCCACGTGGCCAACCCGGCCGACCTCGCCACCAGCTATCACGCCGTCACCAGCGCGGTCGACGCCGGGGAGTGTGTACCGCTGTTCATCGGTGACGACGTGATGGCCCGCCACGTCGTCCTCGTCACCGGAGAGTCCGGAGACGGGTTGTCGATCTACGATCCGTCGTCCGGATACTGGGTGACCGCGAGCCGTGACGCTTACGTCAGCGGCCGCATCGGCGTGGCCGGATGGAGCCAGCCCTGGTTCGTCGTCACGCCCGCCTGACCCCTACCGGCTGGCGCGTCGGGCCGCCGACTTCTCGGTCGTGGCCGACCCGGTGGACAGCGTGCCACCCGAACCCTCGAGGTGCGCGCGCACGAACCACTGGTACTTCTCCAGCAAGGTCGACTGACCGATGAGCATGTCCTCGGTGACCGGGTCGACGTCGCCGACCTTCTCGATCGCCTCGCGATGCGACTCGATGACCCCGGCGTAGACAACGTCCAGGGCACCGAGATGCTCCTGGGTGTCGGCGCGGCCGAGGGAGTAGTCGTCCCACGAACGCCCGGCGACGAGGGCACCCGGCGTGCCCTGCGGGGATCCGCCCAGGGTCGAGATCCGCTCGGCCGTCTCGTCCACCATGAGCCGGACCGCGTCCACCTGCGGGTCGAGCATCTCGTGCACCGCGATGAAGTGCGGGCCGACGACGTTCCAGTGGACGTGCTTCAAGGTCAGCGCCAGATCGCTCAGGGCGTTGAGCCGGTCCTGCAGGGTCGCGATCTCGTCGGCAGCGTCCTTGGTCTCGATGCCCGGGACGGTGTATGCGGGCGGGTTCGGCGTGGTGGCCTTGCGGGTGCGGGCGGGCATGAAACGGCCTTTCGTGATTTGTCGTCGCGCCCGCGGTTTGGACGGTTGCCTTTCACCATAGGCCGCGCCGACTCGCCGTCACCATCACGTCTGCAACCATGTTGCGGTGGAGGAGTCGCGGCGGGCCCTGGTGCGTCGACCGTCGGCACGCTTGAACGACGGGATCACCACTCACATCGATCGGGTGCCGGTCGACCTCGGCCGGGCCATGGCGCAATGGGCCGGTTACGTCGACGTGATGGCTGCGTCCGGCTGGGAAATACTCGAGGTGCCGCCGGCCGACGATTGCCCGGACAGTGTCTTCGTCGAAGACCTGGTCGTCATGTTCGGTGCCACCGCCGTACTGACGCAGCCCGGTGCAGACAGCCGCCGCGCCGAGGTGGCCGGCGCCGCCGAGGTGCTCGACGGCCTCGGCTACCGGACCGTGTCCATCGACGGTGACGCTCGCCTCGATGGCGGCGACGTGCTCAAGGTCGGCGCGCGGGCGTACGTCGGCCGCGGCGGACGGACGAACGCGGAGGGCGTGCGGCAACTGCGCGCGCTGGTGGCGCCGATGGGCCACACCGTCACCGCGGTGCCGTTGACGAAGGCCCTGCACCTCAAGTCCGCGGTGACCGCGCTGCCCGACGGCACCATCATCGGTTGGGCGCCCGTGGTCGACGACCCCGCGTTCTTCCCGCAGTTCATGGCCATGCCCGAGGAGCCGGGCGCGCACGTCGTCGATCTCGGGGACGGCCGGTTGCTGATGTCCGCGGCGGCACCGCGGTCGGCCGCCCTGATCGCCGACCTGGGTTACACCCCGGTGCCGGTGGACATCTCCGAGTTCGAGAAGCGGGAAGGCTGTGTCACCTGCCTGTCCGTGCGACTACGTGCGGGGCCGTGACGGCGCATGCGTCTGGAAATGCCGAATGGCGGTGGGTTCCACGTTTTCGCCGGACCCACCGCCATCGGGCGAATTGAGGACTACTCAGCCATGAAGTTGATCTGGTGCGCGTCGCGCTCGATCGCGGCGTCCACGTCAGCCTGCTTCATGACGCAGTTGATGGCCCAGTAGTAGATCGCCACTGCGAACACGATGACGACCAGCAGATCCACTTCCGACGGCAGGACGTCATGGAACCGCGACAGCCAGGGGTGGTTGGCGATGTCGTACGTGAACTGGCCCTTGTGGGCTGGATCCGGAATCGACTTCGGGCCCCACTGACCGTAGCGGCCCAGAGCGCTGATGATGCTCAGACCGATCAGCCAGGGCGCGATCCACACCGCGTGCGACAGCTTGTTCAGTGCGTCGGTCTTCTTCGCGAAGGCGCCGATGAAGAACAGGACGAAACCGACGATGATCAGGATGTCGAGCTTCCATGTGAAGTCCCAGCCGGTCCAGTAGATCAGCAGGTTGGCGAAGGCGAAGCCGGCCGGCAGCAGGATCTTGGGCGCCGGCATGCGGTAGGGACGCACCCGGTCGGCGCGGTCGTGAATCAGCAACGCGCCGAGTGCAACCGGGGCGAACGCGTACATCACCGCGGTCGTGTCGGTGACGATGGAGACGATGGAGTTCCAGCTCTTGAACGGCCCGAAGGCGCAGATACCGACGATCGCCGCCACCAGGAGCGAGATGACCGGGACCCCGCGCGCGTTCGTGGTGGCCAGCGCCTGGGGCATCTCCTCCTCTTCGCCGATGGCGTAGGAGATTCGCGCGGTCGTACCGAGGTACACCAGCCCGGTGCCACCGGGCGAGATGACCGCATCGATGATCAGGACGGTGCCCAGCCACGTGGCTCCGACGGCCAGCGCGATGGTGTACCACGCGCCGTAGTTGCTGGCGCCGGTCGCGCCGAGCGGATTCCCCCAGCCGTTAGCCAAGTTGGCCGGCTTGAGGGCGCCGATGAACACGACCTCCAGCAACAAGTAGATCGCGGCGCCGATCGCCATCGCCGCCAGGATGGCCCGGGAGATGTCCTTCTTGGGGTTCTTGGCCTCGCCGGCCAGCTGCGCCGCCTGTTCAAAGCCCTGCAACGCGAACACGACGCCAGCGGGCAACGCCGCGAAGATGCCGTGGATCCCGAACGGCGCGAAGCCGCCGCCGCCGCCGTGGTCGCTCGAGGTGTGGAAGTTGCCCGGGTGGAAAGCGAGAAAGGCCACGACGACGATGGCCAGGACCGGCACGAGCGTCTTCCAGATGACGATGCCCGTGTTGCTCTCGGCCATGACCTTCGCACCGGCCAGGTTCAACGCGGTGAATCCGACCATGGCCAGGATGGCGACGATGAGGCCGCGTCCGTTCAGCAGGCCGTCCTTCGTGATCATGTTGAAATGCTTGTCGACCCAGTGGACGGACGACAGGTAGGTCAGCGAGGCGATGATCTCGACCGGGGCGATGAACACCGCCTGCAGCCAGGAGGTCCAGCCGGACAGGAAGCCGGCGACCGGACCGTGGGAGAAGTAGGCGAACCGGGCAGTGCCGCCGGCCACCGGGTAGGTCGCACCCAGCTCAGCATAAATCAGCGCCAATGTGGACAACATGAGCGCGCCGATGACCCACGAGACGATGCCGGCGGGCCCGGCTACCTCGGCGACGTGCAACGCCCCGAGCAGCCAACCCGACCCGATGATCGAACCCAACGACACGAACATCAACCCGTAGAAACCGACCGACCTCTGCAGGCCCGGGCTAGTGGCCGTTTCTGTCTGCGACATACATCCTCCGTGTGGGGAGCTGATCCGGCGTTCACGGACTGTTCTCTTGACAGTCGCCGGAGTCAATGCACCGGGCCGTTAGCCTTCGTCGGCTGTTGATGACCGCTCGGAGCCGGGCGAAATTTAGCGCTGATCAATTTCACGCCTGTTTCGGGGCTAGTTCGGCCCGTCGCCGGGGCGGCGGCGGTGAAATGGCGCTGGGCCCGGGCGGCAGACTTACGTCATGAGCGCGCGAGCATCGCAGGGAGCGCCTTTCAGCGAGCTGGTGTTGAAACAGCGAGCGGAACGCGCGCCCGATGAGCGCTTGCGCGGAGAGGCAACGTCATGAGCGCCACCCTCGTTGCCCGCAAGGTGGGCGCCGCACACGGGGCGACGGTGCTCTTCAGTGACCTCGACCTGGTCGTGGGCCCAGGTGACGTGATCGGGCTGGTGGGGGTGAACGGGGCGGGCAAGTCCACCTTGCTGCAGCAGTTGGCCGGGCTGGTTGCGACCGAGACGGGCTCGGTGACGTTGACGCCGGCGTCGGCCGTGGTGGGTTATCTGGCCCAAGAACCCGAGCGCGTGCCGGGCGAATCCGTTTCGGCGTTCCTGGCCCGGCGCACCGGGGTGGCCCGGGCCCAGCACGACATGGACGCCGCCGCCGCCGCGCTCAGCGCGGGCGAACCCGGCGCCGACGATCGCTACGCACCTGCGCTCGAGCGCTGGCTCGACCTGGGCGGAGCTGATTTCGACGACCGGGTCGGGGCGGTGGCCGCCGACGTCGGCCTGAGCGCATTCCTGGCCAGCGGCGGCCTCGACGCGCACATGGCGTCGCTGTCCGGGGGCGAGGCGGCGCGGGCGGCGCTGGCCGCCCTCCTGCTCAGCCGCTACGACGTCTACCTACTGGACGAGCCGACGAACGACCTCGACCTGGACGGGCTCGATCGGTTGGAGCAGTTCGTCCAGGGCCAGCGGGCCGGGCTGGTGATCGTCAGCCACGACCGCGAGTTCCTCTCCCGCACCACGACGGCAATCCTGGAACTCGACCTGGCCCAGCAGCAGGTGACCCGGTTCGGCGGTGGCTACGACGCCTACCTGGCCGAGCGCGAGGTGGCCCGCCGGCACGCGCGTGAGGCGTACGAGGACTACGCCGACCGCCGGGACGCGCTCGGTGAACGGGCGCGGACCCAGCGCAACTGGATGGAGCACGGCGTGCGCAACGCGCGCCGCAAGGCCACCGACAACGACAAGATCGGGCGCAAGCTGCGGGCCGAGAGCAGCGAGAAGCAGGCGGCCAAGGCCCGCCAGACCGAGCGGATGATCGAACGGCTGGACGAGGTGGCCGAGCCGCGCAAGGAGTGGGAACTGCGGATGGTCATCGCCGCCGCGCCCCGCTCGGGTTCGATCGTCGGGGTGCTCGATCAGGCCGTCGTCCGGCGTGCGGGGTTCACGTTCGGCCCGGTCAGCGCCCAGATCGACTGGGCCGACCGGGTCGTCATCACCGGCGCGAACGGTTCGGGCAAGACCACGCTGCTCGGCGCGCTGCTCGGACGGGTGCCGCTGGACGAGGGGCGAGCCTGGCTGGGTTCGGGCGTGGTCGTGGGCGAGGTCGACCAGGCCCGCGCGCTGTTCACCGAAGGCACACTGATGTCTACCTTCGAGCGCCTGACGCCAGAGCTGGTGACGGCCGAGATCCGCACCCTGCTGGCCAAGTTCGGCCTGCGGTCCGCCCACGTCGACCGCCCGGCCGCGTCGCTGTCCCCCGGCGAGCGCACCCGGGCGGCGTTGGCCCTGCTGCAGTCACGCGGGGTGAACCTGCTCGTCCTGGACGAGCCGACCAACCACCTCGACCTGCCGGCGATCGAGCAACTCGAGTCGGCGTTGGAGTCGTTCCCGGGCACCGTCATCCTGGTCAGTCACGACCGCCGGCTGCTGAGCACCGTCCGCTCGACCCGGCGCTGGCGACTGAACGACGGTCAGCTGAGCGACATCACTTAGGCCCATCGTGTTCCATTGGCCGGTATGGACATCACCGGATGGATCACCGGGCAGATCTTCGTGCACACCGTCGACGAGGCCGAGGTGGAGCAGATCACCACGTTCCTCAACGCCCAGGGCATTCCCAACCAGGTCATGACGACGGCCGAGCAGATGGTGCTGGACCCGGCCGAGCCCGAGGACGCGGTGACCACCACCAGCTTCAGCATCGTGGCCCAGTACGCGGGTTTCCCGCAGGTCGTGGCGCCGGTGCTGAACGACTTCATGCAGCGTGCGCACGGCGGCGGGTGGGAACTGCCGACCCAGGACATCCCCGAGGTCTGACCGCTCAGCACACCCTGGCCGCGTTGGTCACGGTGTAGACCGTGACGGCGCCGTCGCGCAGGGTGAGCGCGAGGTTGGGGCTGGCCGCGATGCGCGCCGGGGCGTACTGGCTCGCGTAGCCGGGCATCCGCTTGGTGCCGACCACCAGGTAGGCCACGTCGAATTTGCGCACGTCGCAGCCGGACGGGGTGCCGCCCGGATTGTCGACCAGCCAGTCCCAGACGGCGTCGCGGGCGGCGGCGTTGGGCTTACTGGCCACGATCAACGGCGGGATGCCGAACAGCAGACCGGTGCCGTGGTCGGCGTAGGACCACACCATGAACTCGACGTTGCGGTCGGCGGCGACGACCTGCCCGGAGGTGGTGTGCGCGGCCAGCCACCGGAACGCCCGTGGATAGGACGCCGTGGTCGGGGTGCGTTCGACCAGGTCCTGACGCAGGGGTAGCGCCGGTTCGCGGTGCACCCGCAGGCCGATCACGACCAGCCCGACGACCATCACGGCGGCGGTGGCCGGCACTATGGCGCGCGTCCATCCCGGCGGGGGCTTGGCTTGGGCGAGCACGCGTTCGCACAGCCGCTGCAAACCGAGGGCGATCACGCAGATACCGGCCACGGTCACCGTCGCGTAGATCGGCAGCACCATGACCCGCAGGCGTTCGGACCCGCCGTACCAGAGCCCGGCCAGAGACGTAGCCATGGTGTCGTTGGAGTAGGACGTCCAGATCCCGACCGCAGTCCACAGCACGAACAGCCCCAGCCACGGCCTGGCCCAGCGCAGGCGCGCGATCACCAGGCACAGCGGGGAAACGATGATGGCGGCCATGGCGATCCAGGTGGCCAGATGCACCAGGGTCAGGTTCGGCCACAGCGCGTTGTCACCGGGCGCGGGGAAGCCGAACGTCGAGTAGCGGCGGAAGTCGGTGACCCAGAAACGCCAGGCGCCGGCGAAGTCGCCGACGTTCTGCGGCTTGGTCGACGCGCGCTCCCCGTTGGCGCCGAGCAGTGAACCGCCGTACGGGCCGACGGTCAGCAGCCCGGCCAGCGCGGCCGAGCCGAGGGCCAGCAGAACTGACCGCCGCGGCAGCCCGGTCGAAGAACGCACCAAACCGGTCGAGGAACGCGCCAAACCGGTAGAGGAACGCGTCAGCCCGGTCGAAGAACGCACCAGACCGTGAGCCCCGTCCCGGGCGCGGGCCACGAGCGGGCCGGCGCACGACAGCGCGACGGCCACGGTGGCTGCGAAGAGCACGTCATAGGTGTGCGATATCAGGATGCCGGCCATGCCCAGCCCGGCCAGCAGGCCCATCCGCACCGGGTACCGGCCCCGCACGGCCAGCGCGGCCAGCACGCCGACGGCCACGCTGAAACCGGGAGCGGCCTCCTCCGGCACCCGTCCGGCCAGAACCCCCACCCACAACGGACCGAGCACGGCCGGACCGAGGGCGACGCAGCCGGCGACGACGGGCGAACCGCCCAGCATGCGCACCGCGGCGTACAGGGCCACCAGCAGCCCGAGCGGGGCGATGACGATGGCCCAGGTCAGCATCGACGTGCTCACCAGGCCGTGCGAAATGGCGACGGTCTGGGCCCAGGCCACGTCCATGGCCAGGGGGTAGAAGTGGCACGACGCCGGTGCGCCCGACGTGCCGTCCGTGCAGACCCGTTCCACCTGAGTGCTGCCGGTGTCGAGGATCGCCCGGGTGAGGTAGCCGTGGTTCTCGCCGTCCCAGCCCGGCGGGTAACGGAACCCGCCCAACATGGCCTCGGCGACGGCCAGGAAGAGAACGGCCGGGACGGCCAGCGCGACCAGGTCGACCCACCGAGCCCGCAGTGTGTGCCGCAGCGACGACCGGCGCCCGCGGAGCGCAGCGTCGACCCGACGATCGCGCCACCGGCCGACGCCCACCGCGACCGCGACGACGGCGATCTCGACGCCCAGCACCGCCCACGCGCCGCTGGGCAGGCCCACCGCGTTCAGCCAGGCCAGCCCGATCGAGGCCAGGCCCATCGTCAGCACGGGCGCCGAGGCCCATACCGCCCATCGGGCTGGACCGGCCGGGACCGCGTAACCCAGCACGGCACCGGGCCCGAGGGCGACGAGGAGCGTGACCGCCACGGTCAGCACGTCATCTCCCCCGCCCGGTCAGTTCGAGCCCACCGAGACCGCAGCCCCAGATCCGGTCGCGGCCTCGACCGGGGCGGCTTGCGCGCCATGAACCTCAGGGCGGACCTGACGCCAGGCGGACAGCGCGGCCACGCCGGCGGAGAGCACGTCAGCCAGGATGAACACCGCCCGCGACACCACGGCGATGCCCAGCGCAGCACCCGCGGGCATCACCGGTGCGAGGGCGGCGACGATAAGTGCCTCGCGCACACCGGCGCCGGACGGCACGAACACGAACAGCACGCCCGCGGCCATGGCCAAGGAGAAGCCGCCGATGCACCGGCTGACGCCACCCCAGCCGGGCGCCCCGAGAGCGTTGGCCAGCAGCCAGAGGTGCAGGCCGAACAGCACCCAGGTCGCGGTGAGCCAGGCCGCCGCCGACAGCACCCCGGTCCAGCTCAGCGGACGCGGCAAGGGACTCTTGCGGGCCAGGCGCAGGATGACGTTCATCAGGCGGGTGAGCACAGGCGGCGCCGAGGCGATGAGCGCAACCGGCAGGGCGGCGAGCAGCAGCCACACCTCGTCCGAGTGGGCGTCGGCCAGCACCGGCGCGCCGACCAACCCGACGCACAGACCGGTCGACAGCGACAGCCCGACGAAGGCCAGCGACGCCGTGAACGCGCGCGCCCGCGGCACGCCGGCCCGGCGACCGAGTTCCATCTGCAACACGATCGCCCACACGCTGCCGGGCAGGTACTTGCCCAGCTGGCCGACCAGGAAGATCCGGCCCGCCACCACCGGTGACAGCCGGTGGCCCTCGTCGGCGAGCAGGGCCCGCCACGCCATCAGGCTGGTGAGCGTGCCGGCCAGCGCGGCGAGCAGGGACAACGCCACGCTGGGCCAGGCCAGCGTCGCCAGCGCGACCCGGACGTCGTTCCAGCGCGACACCACCGCGTAACCGATGGCCGCAACCACGAGGATCGCCGCAGCCGGGCGCGCGTATTTCAGCAGCCGGAGCCGCACCCCGACCGTGCCTTTCGAAGATGCGACAGTGCCTAGCGACACGGTCTCACCGACACGGTCTCACCGACACGACAGGCTCCAGCGGGTTTGGGGTTGAGGGCAGCCCGCCGAAACTTCGCGGGCGCGATCGGACCAAAATACCGCACCCGTCGCGTGGGCACCCTCGTTGCGCCGACCCGGCAGCGGTCGGATCCGGCCGGCGGCGACGATAACATTGGCCCGGTCCCTTTCCCGGTGTTCGGAGTCAGCCCGCGTGATACCCGTTTCAACCGTCGTGATTCCCCCGGAAACCGAGGACCTGGTCACGTCGGTGCTGCGGTCGGGAATGCTGGCCCAGGGTCCGCTGGTGGAGCGCTTCGAGCGGGAATTCGCCGCCCTGACCGGCGTGGCCCAGGCCGTGGCCGTCAACAACGGCACCACCGCGCTCGTGGCCGCGCTGCAGGTGCTCGACCTGCAACCGGGCGACGAGGTACTCACCAGCCCGTTCACGTTCGTGGCCACGCTCAACGCCATCCTGGAGGCCGGCGCGACCGCGGTGTTCGCCGACATCAGAGCCGACGATTTCTGCCTCGACCCGGCCGCGGTGGCGGCGGCCATCGGCCCGCGGACCAAGGTGCTCATGCCGGTCCATCTCTACGGCCAGTGCGCGGACATGGACGCCCTGGTGCCGTTGGCGGCCGAACAGGGGCTCAAGGTGGTGGAGGACGCCGCCCAGGCGCATCTGGCCAGCATCGGCGACCGCCGGGCTGGCTCGTTCGGTGTGGGGTGCTTTTCGTTCTACGGCACCAAGAACATCACCACCGGTGAAGGCGGCATGATCACCACCGACGACGCCGGGCTGGCTGGCCGGCTGCGGGTGCTGCGCAATCAGGGGATGCGGGCGCGCTACGTGTACGAGGTGGCCGGGCACAACTACCGGCTGACCGATCTCCAGGCCGCGCTGGCCATCCCGCAGCTGGCCGCGATCGAGGACACGACGGCCCAGCGCCGGTCCAACGCGGACGCGCTCATCGCCGGGCTGGCTGACGTCCCCGGCTTGGTCCTGCCGTCGCAGCGTCCCGGCCGTGGACACGTCTGGCACCAGTTCACCGTTCGGATCACCGCCGACGCGCCGGTGTCACGAGATGAGTTCGTCGCCACGCTGGCCGAGCACGGCGTCGGCTCCGGCGTGTACTACCCGCGCCTGGTCTTCGACTACGACTGCTACCGCAACCACCCGCGGGTCGTCGTCGGCGACGTTGCGGTGGCGGCGCGGGTGGTCGACGAGGTCGTCTCGCTGCCCGTTCACCCGCGGCTGTCCCCAGCCGACCTCGACACCATCGTGTCGGCCGTCCGTAAAGTCCTGAGCGCGTGAGGGCCGGAGCCAGAGACGTCTGGCGTTCTCACGCCGCCCAACGTTGTTTGACCGGGGACTTCGGCCGATGAGTGGGCTGCCGCGGCTCGCGCTGATCGGGGCCGGATCGATGGGGTCCCTGCACGCCCGCGTCATCAGCCGGTCAGAACGGGCCGAACTGGCCGTCGTCATCGACTCGAACGAGGAGGTCGGTCGGGTCCTGGCCGAACGCTACGGCACGACCTGGCGCCCCGAGGTCGGCGGACTCGACGACGTGGACGGGGTCGTCGTCGCGGCCGCGACCGAGGCGCACCACGAACTCGGCCGGTACGTGCTCGACGCGGGGTTGCCGCTGCTGATGGAGAAGCCGCTCGCCCATCGGATCGCCGAGGTGGAAGACCTGATCGAGGTGTCGGCCAAGACCGACACCCCTTTGATGGTCGGCCTCTTAGAACGTTTCAACCCCGCGATCATGACCGCGCTCAAGGTGGTAGATTCACCGCGCCACGTCACCGCGGTACGTCATTCTCCCTACGTAGCAAGGATTCGCACCGGCGTGTCCTCCGATCTGCTCATCCATGACGTCGACATCGTGCTCAGCCTGGCCGGCGCCGACCCGACGGTGGTCCGCGGCACGTTCGGCTACCTGCACCCGGACTCGCCGGTTGAATCCGAGGACGTGGCGGACGCGACGTTGAGCTTCGCCGACGGCATGGTCGCGAACATCTCGGCCAGCCGGGTGAGCCAACGCAAGGTTCGGGCGTTCACCATCGCCGAGCTCGACCGAATGATCGAGGTCGACATGCTGCGCAACGCCGTCACCATCTACCGCAATGTCACCAACGAGGCCGGCGACGACGGGCTCAGCTACCGCCAGCAGGCCATCGTCGAGATCCCGCAACTGGTGTCGTCGCGCGAACCCCTCGCCGCGCAACTGGACCTTTTCCTCGACCTGGTGACGGGCAGGGCGGACGCCGCCCGTGAGCGGGCCGCGATCCTTCCGGCCCACGCCGTGGTCGAGCGAGTGCGGGTCAACGCGCGTTCGTAAGCGCCGCGCGGGAACAACGCCAGGCGATTTGGGTTGAGTGAAAGACCACCGACGCCCAACTCGCAGGAGGAAATCGTGAAGGCAGTGCAGTTCGACGAGTACGGGGACCCCGACGTCCTGCACGTGGCTGAGATCGACGAGCCGCACGCCGGACCGGGCCAGGTCCGGATCAAGGTCGCCGCGGCGGGGGTGAACGGCATCGACTGGAAGATCCGGGCCGGCTACCTGCAGGACATGATGCCGGTGACTTTCCCGGCCGGGCTCGGTTTCGACGCGTCCGGGGTGGTGGACGAGGTCGGCGACGGGGTGGACGGCGTCGCGGTCGGTGACGCCGTGTTCGGCGCGGGCCGCGCGGCCTACGCCGAGTTCGCGGTGCTGGACTTCTGGGCGGCCAAGCCCGACTCGTTGTCCTTCCCGGAGGCGGCCGGGTACCCGGTCCCGGTGGAGACAGCGCTCCGCATCCTCGACCAGATCGGCGTGAAGGCGGGGCAGACGTTGGTGGTCAGTGGTGCGTCGGGCGGCGTGGGTTCGGCCGTGCTGCAGATTGCCCGCCACCGCGGCATCACCGTGATCGGCACGGCCGGCGCGGCCAACCAGGACTACCTGCGGTCCCTCGGCGCAACCCCGGTCATCTACGGAGACGGACTGGTCGAGCGGGTGCGCGCGGTCGCGCCGGATGGTGTCGACGCCGCCCTCGACCTCGCCGGCTCCGGCGTCATCGCCGACCTGATCGAGCTCACCGGCGACCCGGTCAAGGTGTTGTCAATTGCCGACTTCACCGCCCCCGAGCTGGGCGCTCAGGTTTCCACCGACTCCGTCAACCAGAACGCCGCGTACGCCGAAGCGGCCCGCCTGTCCAGCGCGGGCGAACTGAGCATCCCGGTGCAGCAGAGCTTCCCGCTCGCGCAGGCCGCCCAGGCGCACGCGTTGAGCCAGGACGGCCACGTCGTCGGCCGGCTGGTTCTGACCACCGACTGAGCGGCCGACCTGGCACGTTAAGCAAGCCGGCCCGTGACAAATCTCGTTGCCGGCGGTCTCATGGTCCGGTGATTGGACGCGGCACGGGCCTTCGGCCGCCGTCTGTGAACGGGCGCCTGGCCGGGCGGACTGCCGTCGTGTTCGGCGGTGATCACAGCGGGTCGGGGCCGCACGGTGTGCTGGGCATCGGTTACGTAGGCGCGCGCACCTTCGCCGCGCACGGCGCCGACGTGGTCATCGTGGACCGTGACCCGACGGCCGCGGCAGCCGGTGCCGACGTGATCGCGCACGCCGGCGGCAGCGTGCTTGCCGTCGTGGCCGACATGCTCGACGAATCCGCGGTCGCGGACGCCGTCGACGCCGCTGTCGCTCGCTTCGGTCGCATCGACGTCGTCCAGAACAACGTGGGTGCCACCCTCCTGGGCGGTGTCACCGAGATTTCGCTGCCGGACTGGCGCCGAGCCTTCGCCGTCAATCTCGACTCGGTCTTCCCTGGGAGCGCAGCAACGCTGCACGCCCGCGTGATCTGACCGCCGTCTTTCTCACCGGTGTCGCCAGCGCCCACTTCACGTTCCTGGAGAACCCGGCCGCGTTCAACCTCGTCGTCGAGGCATCCCTGTCGTAGCGAACGGCCTTCCCGTGGCCAGATCCCGCACGCCGACCGGCCCGCCGGCCACGCTGCCTGCGCCGGCGTGGTTTCGGAGATCAGACTCGAGCAGGGCCTGGTACTCACTGAGATAGAAGTCGGCCACGCGGGCGGGTGTGAACTGACGGGCGTAGGTCCGCCCGGCGGCGGTGTCGGTGGTCCGGCGCCCGGCGAGTACCTCGCTGATGGCGTTGCTCAGCGCCGGCGGGTCGTTCGCGGGGACGGTGACCCCGCGCCCGTGCGACAGGGTGTCGACGAGCCCGTCGACTGCCGCGCCGACGACGGGCACACCGAGGCCGAGCGCCAGCACTGCGCTCTGGGACCACGCCTCCTCACGCGAAGGCACGACGTGCAGGTCGCTGCCGGCGATGAAGGTCCAGGGCTGGTCGACCCAACCGGGCACGACGACGCGATCGGACAACCCGTGCCGTTCGACCGCGCCCAGCACCTGGGCGCGCATCGGCCCGTCTCCGAGCACGAATGCCGTCCGCTCACCCAGGTCGGTGAGCGCCAACGCCTCGATCAGGATGTCGACACCCTTGTCGGGACAGAACCGTCCGGCGAAGGTGATCCGGGCGGGCAGGTCACCGCTCGGGGTGGCGTCCAGCCCGGCAACCGGAGATCGGGCCGGGGTGACGGTGCCGGGGCGCGCCCCGGCGGCGGTGACGAACGCCCGGGCGGCCGGACCCATGGCGAAGAATCGGTCGACGCGGGCCGCGGCCGGGCGCATCGAGTGCACGTGGCGCACGCTCCAGTTCACCTCGTTGTGTTCGGTCGCGACCAACGGGGTGCGCCCGATCACCTGAGCCGTCGCCCACCACGCCCCCACCATGTGCGCGTGCACCAGGTCGGCACCGCTGAGGCGGTCAGATAGCCACGCCGCGAATCGGCGCGAGCGGCGCCACTGCAGGTTGTGCGTGGGGTGGATGGCGTCGCGCAGCCGGTAGGCGACGGCGGGCAGACCGTGCGCCTTCGCCAGCGCCATCCCCTGCGGGGTCGCGTCGCCGACGAGCAGCGAGGTTGTCACGCCATGGCGCAGCGCCAGCTCACGCGACAGCCGTAACACCGCCAACTGAGCCCCACCGGGCTCGAGCTTGGCCAGAACCCGGATTACGTGCATTCGGCTGCCATTCGTCGGGACCCGCCGAATGGTCGGTGCTCGGCGCCCTCAAGGTAACCGCGGGCAGCCGGGACACGACGTCATTCGGGGTTCCTCCGACGACCTGTTCACCAGCTATTCAGCCGAGATCCTTCTGCTCGGTGACTGCCCGGTGACTGCCCGGTGGCCGGGCGCTCGCCGCGCGCCGCCGAGCCGCTCGTCAGCGCAGCTCAGGCGCAGTCGCGACACACCAGCCGACGGGTGTGCTTGGGGTCGCGGCGGCTTCGATGATGGACGAGGAAGCAGGACGAACAGGTGAACTCGTCGACCTGTTTGGGCAGGACCCGCACGATCACGTCTTCACCGGTCAGCGCCGACAGGTCCGCGCCGGGCAGCTCGAGCGCGTCGTTGAGATCGGTCTCATCGACATCGATGACGCCGGACCTGCTGTCGGCCCGGCGACTCTGGAGCTCTTCGATCGAGTCATCGCCGGGATCGGCAAAGGCGACGGGGCGGGGGGCGTCGTAATCAGTGGCCATCACTGATCTCCAACCAAGAGATTGAGGCCGGCCCGCGGGAGTCGGGCCTGAGCGAAGGCTATGCCTTTTCGCGTGGGTGCCGGTCGTTCGTGGAGTCAGCCGGACATACTGCGAGCGTGCAGTGGGGCGGGCTCGACAGTGTGCGGGTGGCCTCGACCGCCGATGCCGACGACGTCGCCCGATTGCTCGATGCGTTCAACCGCGAGTTCGATACGCCCACCCCGGGCCCGACCGTTCTGACGGCGCGGCTGACCCGGTTGCTGGCCGGCAACAACGTCTTCGCGTTGCTGGCGGGCGATCCGGCCTTTGCGTTTGCATTGCTCACCTTGCGCCCGAACGTCTGGTATGACGGGCCGGTCGCCCTGCTCGACGAGCTGTACGTTGCGCCCACGCAGCGCGGGCGCGGGGTCGGTTCGGCACTGCTCACGGCGGCCGAGGCGCTGATCCTGCTGCGCGGCGGCGAGGTGCTGGAGATCAACGTCGACAGCGCGGACGTCGACGCCCGTCGCTTCTACGAACGGCACGGCTACCGCAACACCGACCCGGGCCAGGCCGATCCGCTGCTGTACTACTACCGGCAGCTCGACCCCGGCCCGGACTAGCCACTACGCGTCGATGGCGGGCATCAATTGCGGACGGTAAGCCCGCGCCGTCGCGCGGCGGTCGCCAACCCGACGGCGAAAGTAGCCAACACGGCACGGTGTCGGTCGGCCACGTCGAGGACGCAACAGTCGGGAAGCTTGAGCCCGGTGACAACCCGTAGTTCAGCCAGCCGTAGCGCCTCGCTGTCGTCGGTGGAGGCGACGACGATGCCCAAGTCCGTGACATCCTGGCGCATTTCCCGGCCCCGCTCCGGCCGGCTTACTACCCGCCGTGGGCCTGGCCGGGACCGCGTCCGACCGGTGGTGCACCATGACGGCCATGGCGACGATCTCCTTGGCCGACGGGCGCGAGCTGGATTTCCAGGTGTCCGGTCCGGCCGAGGGGATTCCGCTGCTCTTTCATCACGGCACGCCCGGTTCGGTGGTGCCGGTGCGGTCCGTGGCGCGGGCCGCGGCCGAGCGCGGCTTGCGACTGGTCACCTACTCCCGCGCCGGGTACGGCGGTTCCACCCGCAACCCGGGCCGCACCGTGGCCGACGTCGTCTCCGACGTCGAGGCCGTCCTCGACCACCTCGGCGCCCCGCGGTGTGCCGTCGCCGGCTGGTCCGGCGGCGGACCCCATGCGCTGGCCAGCGGCGCGCGGCTGCCAGACCGGGTGGCCGCGGTGTTGTGCATCGCCGGGGTCGGGCCGTGGCGGGCCGAGGGACTGGACTTCCTGGCCGGGATGGGCGCGCAGAACATCGACGAGTTCGGCGCTGCGGTCGACGGCGAAACGCCGCTGCGGGCCTACCTCGAGGCGGCGGCGGTGGAGCTGCGCAACCCGAGCCCGGCCGACATCGTCCGCGAGATGAGCACGCTGCTACCGGCCGTCGACGTGGCCGCCCTCACCGACGAGTTCGGCTCGGACATGGCCGCCGGGTTCGCCGAGGCGTTGCGCACCGGCGTGGACGGTTGGCTCGACGACGACCTGGCCTTCACCCGGGACTGGGGTTTCGGCCTGGCCGAAATCGCCGTACCGACCTTCGTCTGGCAGGGCAGCGCTGACCTGATGGTGCCGTTCGCGCACGGTCGCTGGCTGGCCGAGCACATCCCGAACGCGGTGGTCCACCTGGAACCCGACGAGGGGCACCTGTCCCTTTCCCTGGGTGCGCTGGACCGCATGCTGGACGAACTCGTCGGCATCCTCTGACGGACGGGCTCGTCGCGCGGGCTTCAGAATTGCCGAGAAAACCAGCGCTGGCTAAGGTTGGCGTGAAGATGCACCCCCGCTTCGGGGGTGTCGGGGACCGATGGTCCTGGGATGGTCGCGTGCGGCTGCCCAGTGCCGAAGGACGGTGCCCGGTGAGCGTCGTGGACGGTGACCGGGCGCTCGATCCCGGCGGATGGCGGCGGCTCAGGCGCCCGGCCGACATCGCGCAAGGGACACGGTGGCTGTTCGGGGTCCTGGCGTTGGCCACGCTCGCAGTGCAGGCCTCGACCTGGTTGGCCTTCGACCACGGCTGGGTCCAGGCGGTGGGGCTCGGCACGGCCGCGGTGCTCGCCACCTCGTGGATCACCAGCTACCTGTTGGGGCGGGTGCCGTGGCCACTCGATCTGGTCGAGGCGGCGGCGCTACTCGGGTTCGGGTTGTCGGGCAGCTCGCCCGAGCTGGTGTTCGCCATCATCCTGTCCGCGATGTGGTTCCGCGCCCTGTACGACTCCGCGTGGCGGTCGGCGGCGCGGTGCGCCATGTACATCGGCGTCGTCGTGCTCACCTTCGTGCTCTGGACCGCGGTCCCGGGCCACGGGGCGTTGCCGCACACCGACGCCAACCCCGGTGGCCTCGCGCTCATCGTCCTCACCGTCATGGGAGGTCGTCAGCTCGGCCGCGGCCTGGCCGCCCGGGAGCAGAACCTGCGTATGAACGCAGCGCTGGCCGCGGCGGGCTCGCGTTTGATCGGCATGACCGATGAGACCGCGATCCGGGCCCTGGCCTGGCGTACCGCCGTCGACATCTGCGCGACCTCACCGGGCGTACGGATGGTGCGGGTCCGGGGCAGCGAGCTGGGTCTGCGGGTGGATGTCACCACGGGCCGGCTCGACGGCGACGCGCTGGTCCTGCCCAGCGGATTGATCAACCCGACGCCGAACGGCACCGTCCTCACCGACCCGGCCCCGTTGAACCTCGCCGCCGGCGCAACGTTGGCGTGGGTCGTGTTCGACCTACCCCAGCAGAAGGACGGCTGGCTGCTGGTGGGTGCGCCCAACGGGGTCCCCCACGACGTGATGCTGGCCCTGCGCAGCCTGATCAACCAGGTCGTGCTCGCGTTGAGCAACAGCGACGTCCACCAGGAGCTGCTCGTACAGGCCTCGGAGGACTCCCTGACCGGGCTCGCGAACCGGGCCGCGTTCACGGCTGAACTGGCCACCGACCTGGCCTCGCTTCGCGGCACAGCAGCCGCGGTGCAGGTCCTCTTCCTGGACTTGGACGACTTCAAGAACGTCAACGACCTGCTGGGCCACCATGCCGGGGACCTGCTATTGCGCGAGGTCGCGTCCAGGTTGCACCGAACCACGCGTCCCACCGATCTCTGCGCTCGCCTGGGTGGTGACGAGTTCGCGGTCATCCTGCGCGGCACCTCCGAGACCGTGGCCGTGGAGATCGCCCAACGCACGGTGGATGCCATCGCTGCGCCGATGCGCCTGGGCGAACACACGGCCCAGGTCGGCGCGAGCATCGGCGTCGCCACCGCCACCGCGGGCACCAGCCTGGAGTCGGTGGTCCAACACGCCGACATCGCGATGTACTCGGCCAAAGCGCGCGGAAAGGGCCGCACGCAGCTGTTCCACGCCGACCTTCTGCACGGTGAGGCCCGCACGAAGGCGTTCGAGCGCGACCTGGCCGCCGCCGCCGCGCTCGGCCAGCTGACCGTGTACTACCAACCGATCCTGACCCTGCCGGGCCTGCGCTGCACGGCGGTCGAGGCCCTGGTGCGGTGGCAACATCCCGTACAAGGTCTGCTCCCGCCGGACGACTTCATTCACGTCGCCGAGCAGACCGGCGCCATCACCGCCATCGGTGAGTTCGTGCTCGCCCGCGCCTGCGCCGACATCGTCTCCTGGCAGCTCGAGCACCCCGGGTCACCACTCAAGGTCCACGTCAACGTCTCCGCTCGGCAATTGGACGACGACGCATTCATCACGCGCATGACCCATCACCTGGCCGAATCAGGCTTGGCCGCAGGCAATCTCGTCCTCGAGCTGACCGAATCCGTCATCCCCACCCCGGCCGCAGTGGACCGACTCCGCGACCTCGCCCTGCTCGGCATACACATCGCCATCGACGACTTCGGCACCGGCTACGCATCGTTGAACACCTTGCGGTCGCTGCCGGTAAGCGTCATCAAACTGGACCGGAGCTTCGTCGAAGACGCACTGACGAACCCCACCGATCGCACCATGATCACCGGCATCGTCACGATGAGCCGCGAGCTCGGCCTGTACACGATCGCCGAGGGCGTCGAGCGACCGGAGCAACGCGAGTTTCTCGAGCGCATCGGCACCGACGCGGTACAGGGCTACCTTCACCTACGGCCCGTCCCCGCGACCCAGTTGGCGACGTGGCTGCGCACCAACCTCCACCAGCAACCGGAGTCGCCCCCGCTCCGACTGGTTCGCGGCGCCTGATCCGCCGCACCTCCACACCGGGTCATCCGCGAGTTGCCGGCAGGTGCGGTCGGCGGAGCACTAGGTTTCGCGCTGTGCGTCCAGCATGGTGTGCAGAACCTGCAGGTGCTGAGCCAGGACCACGTCCATGGTGAAGTGTCGCTCGACGAGTTGACGGCCGGCCGCGCCGATACCGCGTCGGCGATCGTCGTCACGCAAGAGCCCGATCAGCGCGTCGGCGATCGCGGGCGCATCATCGGGCGGGACGACGACGCAGCTCGGCCCGGAGCCCAGATCGCGGCCGAGATCGATACCGGTGAAGTTGTCCGGCCGCACTCCGGCAATGACGGCGACGCCGGCGGCCATGCTCTCCAACGTGGCCGTGCCCATCCCATAACCCTGCAGATCATGGGTTTCCACGTCGGCCACGGCCAGGTAGTCGGGCACGTCTGCCCGAGCCACGGCGCCGGTAGACACGACCGCATGCGCCACGCCGAGTTCGCGCGCCCGGCGCAGGAACACGTCGTAGTAGACGTGGCCCACCACGAGCAGGCGCACGGAGGGGAACTCGGCCAGCACCTTGGGCAGCGCCTCGACCAGGGCTACGCGGTCACGTAACGGGATCACGTGGCCGAGGGAGACCACCACCGGGGCGGGGCCCAGATCGTGCCGGGCGCGGACGATATCGCCGTAGCCACCGCGCAATCGTTGCGGATCGACGCCGACCGGGATGTGGTCGAGACCGGCGTACGCGCCCCGGTAACGGTGGCGGATGTAGGTGTCCATCTGCACGTCCATCACCACGATGCGGGGCCGGTAACGGCGCAGGATGGGGCGCACCACCAGCGCGTCCAACCACCGGAAAACCCCGTGATAATGGGCTTTCGGGTTCTCCAGTCGGGTGTGCACGGACAGCAGCGTGGGGATGTCATGCTGGCGCGCGTACCGCCCGGTGGCCCAGGTCAGGTCGAAAAACTGGCCGTGCTGGTGCATGACCTCGGGCCGAAACGCGTCCAGCAGCTCGCCGATCCGCCGCCGTTGGGACGGACGCCTCGTGAAGGCCAGATCGAAGCTGACCGACAGCCGCGTCTGCGGCAACGACGCCGAAGGCAGCCGGACCACCCGCAGTCCCGGCTCGAGCTCCTCCTCGTGGGGGGCACCACGATAGGCCGCGGTGAGTACCAACACCTCGTGTCCCGCGCGGGCGTAACCCCGGGCCAGCGCGTCGGACAGATGGGCGCTGCCACCGACCCGCGGCGGGTAGAAGTTGTTGACCACGACGATGCGCATCAGGGCGAATCCCCTTGTGGCATAGGTACAAACTGCACGTTGGCGGCTGCGCCAACCCCGTCCACCACCACGCTGGCCACCGGCCGCGCGGGGACACCGGCGACGACCGTGCGCGCGGGCACGTCGCGGGTGACGACGGCACCGGCGGCGACCACGGCCTCGTCGCCGATGGTGACGCCCATGTTCACCACGGCGTTGGCCCCGACGAAGACGCGGTCACCGATCCGCGTCGGTGAACGTTCCACCTCGGTGAACGCGCGACCGGAGACGCAGCGACGCACCGAGGAGTGCGAGTAGATCTGGGCCCCGCTGGAGATGTCGCAACCGACACCGACCCGGAGCCCGCCCGACCCGTCGATCACCGTGAACGCGCCGATCCAGGTGCCGGCGCCGATCTCGGGTTCCCCCACTATCCAGGCGTGCGGGTTGTAGGGGTTGGGTGGCAGCGACCAGGCCGCCGGGGCCGGGTCGCCGGTCACAGCGAGTTCGCCACCAGCCTGGTCATGCCGTCATTCACCGCGATCGTGGGTTCGAAGCCGAGGACCTTCTTGGCCCGCTGGGTATCCGCGGCGCGACGGGCGACCAGGACGTCACGCGGGTTGAACTGGGGTTCGACGTCGACGCCGACCGCGGCGATGAGGATGCGCGCCAACTCGGCCACCGACGTGTCGATGCCGGTGCCGACGTTCACGGCCATGTTGTCCTGGTCAGCCTCCAGGGCCAGCACGGTCGCGCGGGCGATGTCGTGGACGTGGATGAAGTCCATCGACTGCTCACCGTTGCCGTCGATCACCGGAGCCTGGCCCTTCTTGAGCCGATCGACGAAGTGGTTGATGACCGACGTGTAGTAGGCGGTGGTCTTCTGACCCTCGCCGTACACGTTGAAGAACCGCAACGCCAGCCACGACAGGCCCTTTTGGCGCTGGTAGTAGCCGAGCAGGTCCTCGCCGGCCCGCTTGCTGATGCAATACGGCGTCAACGGGTTGAGCCGGTCGTCCTCGTGCATCGGGATCGTCAGCGGGTCGCCGTACACGGACGCGCTCGACGCGAACACCAGGCGCCGCACCCCGTGCGCGGCCGCGGCGGCGAAGACGTTGTGGTTGCCGACCATGTTGATGTCGATGCTTTCGAAGGGGTCGGACACGCTCTTGTTGATGCTCACGGCCGCGAAGTGGATGACCGACTCGCAGCCGGCCATCGCCTGGTGCACCGCGCCGCCGTAGCGCACGTCCTGGTCGATCAGGTCGACGCGACCGGTGGCGACCAGTTCGGTCATGCGCTCGCGGTCACCGCGGAACATGTTGTCGAACACGCGCACGTGATACCCGCGCTCGAGCAACATCGGTATCACGTGCATGCCGATGAAACCGGCGCCGCCGGTGAAAAACACGGTTCTCGGCTCGGTGACGGAGGGCGTGCTCGAAGGGGACGTCATGGTGGCGGGCTCCTGAATCAACGACGGCTGGTGACGGCGTCACGGACGGCCTTGGCGACCGTCTCGATCTGCCCGTCCGAGAGGTTGGCGTGCATGGGGATGGCGAGGTGGCGGGCGAAGATGTCGGCCGACACCGGACACGGCTGCGGCTCGGCGTGGTTTGGCTGGGCGTACACGGGCTGGACGTGGCTGGCGTAGGTGCCGATATTGCATTGGATCCCTTGACCGCGCAGGGCGGTGGCGACCCGGCCGCGGTCGACACCGTGCGCCAGCGTCAGCACGAAGCTCTGCCAAACGGTCCGGCGGTCGTCGGGCTCGAACGGCACGCCGACCTCGTCCAGACCACCGAGCAGGTCGACGTAACGCTCGGCGACGTGCCGGCGCGCGGCGATCAGCCGAGGTAGCTTGTCCAGCTGCGCCGACACCACCGCGGCCGCCAGCTCGGACATCTTGTAGTTCCAGCCGACCTCGTCGAACACCGGCACCGGCAGGTCGGTCTCGCCGGCTCGGGCCAATGCACTTTCGATGCCGAAGAAGTGCAGCTTGCGGGCGCGGGTCATCAACTCGGTGCGGTTGGAGACGAGGGCACCGCCCTCGCCGGCGGTGATGCCCTTGCGGCCGTGGAAGGAGAAGGTGGCGGCATCGGCCAGGCTGCCCGTCGGCCGGTCGCGGTAGGTGGCGCCGGCGGAGCAGGCCGCGTCCTCCAACAACCAGAGGCCATGCTTGGCCGTCAGCGCTGCCAGCTCGTCGTAGTCGGCGGGCATGCCGAACGCGTCCACCGCGATGACGCCGACCGTTCGCGGCGTGATCGCGGCCTCGACCGCAGCCGGGTCGACGGTCCAGATGTCGGCGCGGACGTCGGCGAAGACGGGCCGCGCGCCGGTGTAGCGCACGGCGTGCCCGGTGGCTGGGAAGGTGTAGTCGGCGACGATCACCTCGTCACCCGGGCCGGCACCGAGGCCCTCGACGGCCAGATGCAACGCGGCCGTGCAGTTGTTCAGCGCGAGGGCATCAGCGGTGCCGCACAGCTCGGCGAAGCGGTGCTCGAACCGACGGCCGACCGGGCCCTGGCCGGCCACCCAGCCCGAGTCGAGTACGTCGGACACCGCGGCCAGCTCTTCCGGGCCGAACGTCGGTTGTCCGAGCGCGATCGTGTCCGGCATCCGTCTCCCCTCGGCATCGTTGCCGAACGTCGGCGGCGGCGGCACCTGTCATCCTAAGCCGGTCATCCCAAGCCGGGCGCTGCCTGCAACGACGTTGATCCTCTTCCTGACGGCTCATCGTTCACACAGGCAAGGCAAAGGCACCGTGGGCAACCTGGGTTCATGACCGCTTACGACCCCACCAACTTCAGCGCCCACGACGACGAGACGCCGCGCCCGGATCAGACCGGTCACGCCGCCGGCAGCCCTGGCAGCGACGCTGCCCACGACGTCAATCTTGGGGCGAGCTCGACCTCCCAGCTCGACGAGCCGTTCTGGCGCGACCAGACCAGCCACGTCGAGGCGCCGCTCTACCGCGGGGACGAACCGGCCATCGAGCCAGCCGGCCGTCACGACCCGTGGGCAACCGGACCGATCTCACCCACCACCCCGTCGGCGGCGTACCCCGCGCCGGCGTCCCCCTGGAGCGGCGCCGACGCGTCCACCCCGTCGCCGTCGGCGCCGCTCCACTCCTACGCCGGCCCCTGGGGTCCACCGCCGGGTGGGCCGTCGTACGCACCCATCGGTGCCGCGGCGGGTTCGCCCGCGGGGGCCCAGATGGGTGCACAGCCGGGTGCGCCGGCGGACAACGCGAGCAAGCCCAAGCGGATGCGGTCGGCGATCATCGGCACGGCCGTGGCCGCCGCACTCATCGGCGGTGCGGCCGGAGCGGGCACGGTGGCTCTGGAGGATCGTGCCAGCACCACGACGGCATCGTCGACCTTGGCGACCACCGCCAGCACCGCCACGACCTCGGCCGTCACCAACGGGACGGTCTCGGCCGCTGCGAAGAAGATCACGCCCAGCGTGGTGACGATCCAGGTCGTCGGTGCCTCCGAGAGCGGCACCGGTTCGGGCGTGATCGTGCGCAGTGACGGCTACATCCTGACCAACAATCACGTCGTTTCGGTGGCCGGCACCGGCGGGAGCATCACCGTTCAGACGTCGGACGGGCGTTCGGCGAAGGCCACCATCGTCGGCACGGACGCCACGGACGACCTGGCCGTGATCAAGGTGACCGGGTTGACCAACCTCACCGCGGCCACGTTCGCCAAATCATCGGCGTTGACGGTCGGGCAGACCGTCGTTGCCGTCGGTGCCCCGCTCGGGCTGTCCGACACCGTCACCTCCGGCATCGTCAGCGCGACCGCCCGGACGGTGCGCTCGGGTGACGACAACGCCGCCGTATTCGCCGCGGTGCAGACCGATGCCGCGATCAACCCCGGCAACTCGGGCGGCGCGCTGGTCGACCTGAACGGCAACGTCATCGGGATCAACGCCGCCATCGCCAGCACCGGATCGAGCGGGGTGACGGTGCCGGGCCAGCAGACCACCCAGTCGGGCAACATCGGCATCGGGTTCGCAATCCCGTCAGACGAGGCCAGCCGCATCGCCAACGAGCTGATCACCACCGGCAAGGCGACGCACGCGGTGCTGGGCGTGGAGGTCACGTCGAGCACGTCCACCACCTCGACCGGAGCGTCCCTTCGCGCCGTAACGGCGGGGGGCGCCGCTGCCACCGCCGGCCTGCAAGCCGGGGACGTGGTGACCAAGGTGGACGCCGCGCGGATCTCCAACGGCGACGACCTGATCGCGGCCATCCGGGCCCACGCGGTCAAGGACACCGTGACCATCACCTACACCCGCTCGGGCGTCGTCCACACCACCAAGGTCACGCTGACGTCAGCGACCAGCTAGAGCAGCTAGCAGTCCAGCACGTTGCGGTGCCAAGCCGGGTCGGGCCTACGGGCCTGGCCCGGCTGTCCACGTTGACGCCAGAGCTGTTCGACCGTCGGCGGGCCGGGACGCGCCCGCAGTCGAACAACCGGGAGGGCGGAGGGTCAGGCCTTGGCGGCGCGGCGGCGGCGGGCCCGCGCGGCCGGGGTGTTCTCATCGTCTGCGTCGGCGTTCATTTTCTTGGCCTTGCCGCGCCTTCCCACTGGGGCCGCCGTGTCGATCTGCGCGGCGGCCGGATCGGAGTCGGCGTCCGCGTCGGCGCGGACCGTTCCCGCGGTGGTGGCCACCGTCGGCGCGTCCGGGTCGTCGGCAGGGTCATCTCCATCGGCCAGGGCGGGGGCCACGTTGTCGCCCGACGGTCCGCGGGCGATCTTGACCCGGCCGGAGTCGAGGTCGATGCGCTGACCGCCGGAGGCGTCGCCGATGTCCTCGCGGGTGGACTGCAGGCGCAGCCGTTCCTCGTCCAGATGGCGCTTGGCCGGGTTGAACAGAGTGTCGAGACCGCCGAACGTGCTCACTGGGTCGCCTCCTCGATGGCATGGTCCGAGGTTGGCCGCGAAGCCAGCCGAGACGCCGCGGGAACGCGCGCGGTCCGGCCAAGCTTCGTCGCTTGCTCGCTCATCCCCGTCACGGTACGACCATCTGCCGTCCGGCGTCCCATCGAGGGCGTGGGTGGCCCGGTTTGGTAGGCGGCTGCGCTGCCCAACGGCACGATATTGCGGATACGGTGGGTGACCCAACTGGCGGCGAGTCCGCAGCCGAACAGGAACACCACGACCGCGACGAACGCGGTCATGGCCGGCCACCGCACACCCCGGGCGCCGGCGCCGTGGGTCCGCAGCCGGTTGCCCCGCCAGCGCCAGCCGGCCAGAAGGGCGAGGGCAAGACCGGCGTAGGCGAGCAGGTCGGCCTCGGTCAGCCCGTGGTTTTCCGCGACGACCACCAGCACCCGGCCTTCCAGGTGACCGTTGTTCGCCGGTAGCCACGCCGCGCTCAGCCCGGCCAACAGCACGGCGATCCCCGGCGAGGGGAACAGCAGGCTCAGACCCGCCGCGATGGGGATCGCGACGAGCAGCAGTTGGACGGCGAGCACACCGGTCATTGTCGCAAGCCGGGCGCCCGAGCACGATTGGGAGGTGTTCCAGCTGGGCCACGGAGCGGCCCCGCCGGACCCATCCATAGCGGCACCGCCGTCGGTAGGCTCGCACCGTGCCTGAGCTGCCCGAGGTCGAAGCCCTGGCCGCGTTCCTGCGCGAGCGCGCCGTGGGCCGCACCGTCGTGCGCGCGGACGTGGCCGCGTTCAGTGCCGTGAAGACGTTCGACCCGCCACTGAGCGCCCTGGCCGGTCAGCCGGTGACCGACGCCGGCCGGCACGGCAAGTTCCTCGACGTCAGCATCGGTGACCTGCATCTCGTCGTGCATCTGGCCCGCGGCGGATGGCTGCAATGGCGGGAGAACCTGTCGCCGCTGCCGCCCAAGCCGGGGCGCGGTCCGCTCGCATTTCGGCTGCATTTGGCCCCGGAGTTCGCCGGCGGTCCGGTGGCCGGGTTCGACCTGACCGAAGCCGGCACCAAGAAGGGCCTGGCCGTCTACCTCGTGCGCGACCCGCAGGACGTTCCCGGCATCGCCCGGCTGGGCCCGGACGCCCTCGACCCGGGACTGGACGTGGCCGCGCTGGGCACGTTGATCCGCGCGCAGCGGGCCCAGATCAAGGGCGTCCTCACCGATCAGAGCGTGCTGGCCGGCATCGGCAACGCCTACTCCGACGAGATCCTGCACGCCGCGCGCCTGTCACCGTTCAAGATTGCGACCAAGCTGACCGACGACGAGGTGCAGCGGCTGCACGCCGCGATCGTGGCCGAACTGACCGACGCCGTCACCCGTTCGGTCGGGCAGAAGGCGGCGACGCTCAAGGGTGAGAAGCGCAGCGGCCTGTCCGTCCACGCGCGCACCGGCCTGCCCTGCCCGGTGTGCGGCGACACGGTGCGCGAGATCTCGTTCGCCGACAAGTCGTTCCAGTACTGCCCGACCTGCCAGACCGAGGGACGCGAACTGGCCGACCGGCGGCTGTCCAAGCTGCTGAAGTAACCGAATCGGGTGCACAGCGGGACACCTGGAGTCCGTCCGTGCACCCGACTCGCGGTGTGAGTCGGACGGGTTTAGGGCAGGATCGACGGGTGCATCCCCACCAGTTGCCCACCACGGCCCCGGCCGATCTGGACCAGGCCCGCAGCGGCGGCGCCGTCGTCCTCGACGTGCGCGAGCCAGAGGAGTGGGACGCCGGCCACCTGGCCGACTCCGTGCACGTGCCGATGCACGCCGTCCCGGTCTGGTTGGACGCCCGGGCCGGCGGCGAGGACCGGCCGGTCGTGGTCGTCTGCCGCTCGGGTCACCGCTCGGCCCACGTGACGACCTGGCTGCTCGAGCAGGGTGTGACCGCCAGCAACCTCGACGGCGGGCTGCTGGCCTGGGCCGTCGAACGCCGCCCGCTCGTGACCGACGACGGTGCGGCGCCCTTCGTCGCCTAGGGGTGACATTGGCACTGCGGGTCTGGACCGAGTGGGGCACGATGGACCAATGGGGTCGTCCGAGGGCCCTGAGACGGGGTCGTCCCGCTCGCGCAAGTCCGCCGGTGCCGGGTATGTCCGCGTCGGTGCGCCGCTCGTCATCGCTCATCGCGGGGCCTCCGCTGCACGGGCCGAGCACACGCTCGACGCGTACCAGGTGGCCCTCGACACCGGCGCCGACGGCCTGGAGTGTGATGTCCGCCTGACCCGTGACGGGCACCTGGTGTGTGTGCACGACCGCACCATCGACCGGACCAGCAACGGTCGGGGTGTCGTCAGCGAGCTCGACCTCGACCGGCTGGAGAGCCTCGACTTCGGCTCCTGGCACGAGCGGTGGCCGGTCTCGGCCGACCAGCTGGTCGGCGACGAGCCCTACCTGGCCGGCGTCGCTCCCGACGTCGACACCCGCGGGCGCGTGCTACGACTGGAGAAATTGCTCGAGCTGGTGACCGCGTCACCGCGGCCGGTGCGGATGTTCATCGAGACCAAGCACCCGACCCGTTACGCCGGGCTGGTCGAGAAGGAGCTGGTCCGCACCCTGCGCCGGTTCGGCCTGGTGCGTCCAGAGCAGCGGCGGGCCACCGACGATCCCCGCGACTCACTGGTGACGGTGATGAGCTTTGCGCCGATCGCGCTGCGCCGGGTGCGGTTGCTGGCACCGACGGTGCCAACGGTGCTGCTGCTGGAACGCCTCGGTCACACCCGGCGTACCGGTGACCTGCCTACCGGGACGTCCGCCGCGGGGCCGGGGCTACGCGTGGTGCGGGCGCACCCGAAGTTCGTCGCCCGGGCCCACGACCACGGCCACCCCGTCTACGTGTGGACGGTGGACAATCCGCTCGACATCGCGTTCGTACTCGGCCTGGGCGCCGACGCGGTCATCTCCAACGTTCCCGGCACGGCGCTGCGGGTGCGCACCGAACTGTTCGCAAAGTAGTTCGAGCAACGAGGTTTGAACGCTCAACTTCTCGGGCAACTGCGCTGGGACCGCTGTTTGAGCGGTCGGTCTGGTGTTGCCGTGAGGCAGCTGGGCGCAGGGTCGGGAGGTGACAAATGACGTCGGTGTGGATCCGCAACACCCCGGCCAGCGCGGCCGCAGTGCGTCACTTCCTGCACGACGAGGTGGAAAAGGCCGGCCTCGGACCGGATCTGGCCGATGACGCCGCCCTACTGGCCAGCGAGCTGGTGGGCAACTCGATCCGGCACGCGCGCGCCCTCCCGGCGGGGTACCTCAACGTCACCTGGCTGATCGACGACGGCGGCGTGCGCGTCCAGGTCACCGACGGCGGCGGCGGCCAGCGCCCGCAGGTCCGGCAGGTCAGCCTGGCCGACACCACCGGGCGCGGTCTGGCCATCGTCGCCGCGCTGTCCGACGACTGGGGCGTCGAGGAGGAACCGGCCAGCACGACCGTGTGGGCCCACCTGCCCCGTCCCGCCTCCCCGCCGAGCTGACCGCTCTCGCCGCGGGTCCCACCCCGCATTGCTGGTCGAGGTGTCGCTTGGAGCCCCCGCCCAGACACCCCGGCCCAGCATCGGTTCGACCCGCAAAGCGCGGGTCAATTGGGTCCGGCACACTCGACGGGTGACCGATGGCCCGCGCCCGTTGCGGTTGGGTGGCCGCAGCTTCGGGGTGCACGAGCTGGTCGTCATGGCCGTGGTCAACGTCACGCCAGACTCGTTCTACGACCAAGGGGCGACGTTCGCGACGTCGGAGGCGATTGCCGCCGGCGAACGCGCCGTGGACGCCGGCGCCGGCATCGTCGACATCGGTGGGGTCCGGGCCGGCGTGGGGCCGGCCGTGTCTGTGGCCGAGGAAATCGCCCGCATCCTGCCCGTGGTGGCGGGGTTGCGCGCGCGCCGGCCGGACGCGGTGATCAGCGTCGACACCTGGCGGGCCGAGGTCGGGCGGGCGGCCGTGGCCGCCGGGGCGGACCTGCTCAACGATGCGTGGGAGGGACACGACCCGGGGCTGGCCGTGGTGGCGGCCGAGACGGGCGCGGGCCTGGTCTGCACCCACGCCGGGCACCTGGCCCCGCGCACCGATCCGGTCGACCCGCGGTACGCGGACGTGACCGCGGACGTCCTCGCCACGGTGACCGAGCTGGCCCAGCGCGCCGTGGCCGTCGGGGTCCGGACCGACGGGATCCTGATCGATCCCGCCCACGACTTCGGCAAGACCACCGTCCAATCGCTGGAGATCACCCGGCGCCTGGGCGAGCTCGTCGCTACGGGATGGCCGGTGCTCGTGGCGCTGTCGAACAAGGACTTCGTGGGCGAGACGTTGGACCTACCGGTCGGCGCCCGCCTCAACGGCACCTTGGCCGCGACGGCGGTGTCGGCCTGGCTGGGCGCGCGCGTGTTCCGGGCCCACAACGTGACCGAGACCCGGCAGGTGCTGGACATGGTCGCCTCCATCCGCGGCCACCGTCCCCCGGCCCGAGCCGAGCGCGGCCTGCGCTGAACCGCCGGGGATACGTCGGGCGGCGCCGCCACCCGTTTCGAGGCATACTCGACCCAACGGGCGCCGGTGAAGTGAGCAACAAGGAGCGTTCGGTGACCGATGTAACCCACTGCCCATGCCGGCGGATAGAACGCGCCGAGGCGGGGACCCGGGTCTTGCTGTCCACCCGCGTCAGCCACACCCACACCGTGCTGCGCTCCACGCTTGCCGACCTCGGCGTCTCACCCGGGCAACGAGGTCCCGGGCTGCTCGAACTGGTCACCGGCGACTCGGCGGTGCTGTTGAGCACCGTCCGGGCCCAGCTGTCCTCGACCGAGGCCGCCGAGGTGCGCGTCGTCGTGCTCGGCGACGGTGCCGCCGCTGATGACGACGCCCTGCTGCGGGCCGCGTTCACCGCCCCTACCCTGGCCCAGTTCTCGGCCCGGGTGG
Organism: uncultured Jatrophihabitantaceae bacterium; assembly: GCA_964252015.1. Classification (GTDB taxonomy): domain Bacteria; phylum Actinomycetota; class Actinomycetes; order Mycobacteriales; family Jatrophihabitantaceae; genus CAXSBR01. Next base: position 122,497 of record CAXULW010000009.1, read on the forward strand.
AGCATGCCGATCTGCTCCCGCTGTTCGCCGACGAACTGAATGCCTTCCGCTCGGTCTACCAGCCCATCGTGTCGCTGCGCCCAGGCGACGACCATGCGGTCGTCGGGTACGAGGCGTTGCTGCGGGCGACTGGTGCGAACGGGCCGGTGTTCCCGGACCAGCTGTTCGCGGCCGCAGCCGACGCAGGCTGGTTGCACGTGCTGGACCGCATCGGTCGCACCTCGGCCATTCGCGGAGCGGCCGGCTGGCTCGGTGACAAGTTGCTGTTCGTCAACTTCGTCCCGACCACGATCTACCGGCCTGAGGTCTGCCTGCGCACCACCACGCAGGCCGCGGTAGAGGCCGGGGTGCGCCTCGATCAGCTCGTGTTCGAGGTCACCGAAGGCGAGCACGTCGCCGACGTCGACCACCTCGCCGACGTGTTCGACTACTACCGGCGCGGCGGGGCCATGGTCGCACTGGATGATCTCGGCGCCGGCTACTCCTCGCTGAACATGCTGGTCCGGTTGCAGCCTGACGTCGTCAAGCTGGACAAGGACATCGTGCAGGCGCTGCCGGGATTGCTGAGTCGGTCCGTCATCGCGGCGGTCGTGGCCATGACCCATAGCTACGGCGGGCGGGTGGTCGCGGAGTGCATCGAGACCGCGGAGCAGGCCGACGCCGCACGCGAGCTGGGCGTGGACCTGGGTCAAGGTTGGTTCTTCGGCCGGCCCGAAGAGCGGGAACGGCCCCCGCATGAGACGGCGCACGTGCGAGCGGGTCCGGCCAGCCCGGTACACGAGGGAATCGACCTCGACATCGCGCTACCGGCCGTCCACGCCTGAGCCCGGTCCACTCCGCGCCCCTGAGGGACGCGATCGGGGCTCGGGCAACGTCCCTCGCGGGCGCGAAGTCGGGAAGCGGGCTAAGTGGGCAAGCCGCGCATGACCCGCAGCGCGACCGACAATGTCGCCAGGTCGGGGGTTTCCCGGCCGAGCGCCTCGGCCACGGTGCCGCGGGTCCGAGACACCCGCTCGCTGTTGCGCTGCTCCCACTGCGCCATCCGCTCCGGCGCGGGCAAGGCCGGGTCGGTCGCGCGCAGCACGGACAGCGTGATCGAGGCCAGCGCGGCGTAGACGTCGTGACGTAGCGCCGCCCGGGCCAGGGCCGACCAGCGATCGTCGCGGGGCAGGGCGGTGATGGCGGTCAGCATCCGGTCGACGCTGAAGTGTTCCGACAGCGCGAAGTGCAGATCGGCCACTTCCTGGGCCGGCCGGCCGCTCGTCTCGGCAATCTCGACCACGTCCAGCAGCAGGAACGAGGTGAGCAGCGTCGCTACCCGGATGGCCAGTGCCTGCGGCATACCGAGGTTGACCAGGCGCGCGGTGTCGTCGGCCAGCGTCTGGCGTTCGTCGCCGCGGAGCAGGTTGATGATGTCCGGGGAGAGCGCGCGCACGGTCGGGCGGAACCGTTCGATCTCGGCACCCAGGTCGGAGATCGGGTAGCGCACGTCGATCAGCCAACGGGTCACCCGGTCGACCATGCGGCGGATGTCGAAGTAGGCCGCGTCCTGAGCCTCGGTGGAGACGACGTTGTCCAGGGCCTCGATCTCGCCCCAGATCTGCTCCAGGTCGAACACCTGCCGGGCCACCACGTAGGACCGTGCGACCTCGGCCGCCTCCGTCCCCGCCTCTTCCAGCGCGCGGAACACGAACGTCGTCCCGGCCCGATTGACCATGTCGTTGACGACGCTGGTGGTGATGATCTCCCGGCTCAGCGGGTGGCTGGTGAGGTCGTCGGCGAAGCGGGCCGCGATCGACTGCGGGAAGTACGAGCTGAGCGCGCGGGCGAACCAGGGCTCGTCGGGCAGCCCGGACGACTCGAGCTCCTGGGTCAACGTGATCTTGACGTAGGCGGCGAGCACGGCCAGCTGCGGAGAAACGAGCCCGAGCCCGCCGGTGTCGAGCTGGGCCATCTCCTTGTCCGTGGGCAGGAATTCGAGCGCGCGGTCCAGGTGCCCGGATCGTTCCAGGTCGCGGACGAGGCGTCGGTAGACCGACACCATCGGCGCGGCCAGCCGCCGCTCCAGCCCGAGCAGGACGTTCTGCTCGTAGTTGTCCGTGAGGACGTCCTCGGCCACCTCGTCCGTCGCGGCGGCCAGCATCGGGTTGCGGTCCGCGGACGCGAGCGACCCGGCGGCGACCATCCGGTCGAGCAGGATCTTGATGTTGACCTCGTGGTCGGAGGTGTCGACGCCGGCCGAGTTGTCGATGGCGTCGGTGTTGATGCCGCCCCCGGCGCGGGCGAACTCGATCCGCCCGAGCTGGGTGCAACCCAGGTTGCCGCCCTCACCGATCACCCGGGCGCGCAGGTCGGTCGCGTCGGCGCGCAGGGCGTCGTTGGCCTTGTCGCCCACCTGCGCGTCGGACTCGGTCGAGGCCTTGACGTAGGTGCCGATGCCGCCGTTCCACAGCAGATCGACGTCGGCGACCAGGATCGCGTGCATGAGCTGGAGCGGGGTGAGGGCAGTCGTGCCCGGGGCCAGTGCCAACGCGGCCGCGACCTGGGCCGAGATCGGGACCGACTTGACCGTGCGCGGGTAGACCCCGCCACCGTCGGAAATCAGCGCCGGGTTGTAGTCGGCCCACGACGAGCGCGGCAGCTCGAACAGCCGGCGCCGCTCGGCGAAGGAGACCGCCGCGTCCGGGTCGGGGTCGAGGAAGATGTGGCGGTGGTCGAACGCGGCCACCAGGCGGATGTGCTCGGACAGCAGCATGCCGTTGCCGAACACGTCACCCGACATGTCACCCACACCGACCACGGTGAAGTCCTCGCGCTGGGTGTCCAACCCGCGTTCGCGGAAGTGGTAGCGCACCGACTCCCACGCCCCGCGCGCGGTGATGCCCATGGCCTTGTGGTCGTAGCCGACCGAGCCGCCCGAAGCGAACGCGTCGCCGAGCCAGAAGCCGCGGCGCACCGCGATGGCGTTGGCGATGTCGGAGAACGTCGCCGTGCCCTTGTCCGCAGCCACGACCAGGTACGGGTCGTCAGCGTCGTAGCGCACCACCTGGGGCGGCGCTTCGATCACCTGGTCCGTGCCCGTGGTGACGTAGTTGTCGGTGACGTCGAGCAGGCTGGAGATGAACGTGCGGTAGCAGTCGATCGCCTCGGCGGTCAGGGCCTCTCGGTCTGCGGTGTCGGCCGGTGGCCGTTTGACCACGAAACCGCCCTTGGCGCCGACGGGGACGATGACGGCGTTCTTGACCATCTGGGCCTTGACCAGGCCGAGGACCTCGGTGCGAAAATCCTCGCGCCGGTCCGACCAGCGCAACCCGCCGCGGGCGACCAGCCCGAACCTCAGGTGCACGCCTTCGACCCGCGGCGAGTAGACCCAGATCTCGAACGCGGGCCGGGGTTCGGGCAGGCCGTCGACCCGGTGTGGGTCGAGCTTGAACGCGACCGCCGGGCGGATCGCCTCCTCGGCCGCGGTCGTCCGGGTCGAGTCGGTCGCCTCCTCCGTTGCGGCGGCCGTCGTCGACGCCGGGGTCGTCGTCGAGGCTGGGATCGGCTCGGCCCCGATACGGCGGTCGTCGCGGAAGACGTTGGTCCGCAACGTCGCGGTGATCAGCCCGAGCAGCGCGCGCAGGATCCGGTCCTGGTCGAGGCTGGCCACGTCGCCCAGGGACGCTTCGATGGACGCGCTGAGCGCCTCGCTCGCGGTCGGGTCGGGTTGGCCTGGCTCGGTCGTCTGGTTGGGCTCGGTCGACTGCGCCGGCTCGGTCGGCTGAGGTGAACCGGCCGCGGACGGCTGGCGGGAGGGGTCGAAGCGGGCCTCGAACAGCTCGATCAACCGGGCGGTGATGTCCGGGTGCTCGATGAGCGTCTGCTCGATGTAGCCCTGGCTGAACGGGCTGCCGGCCTGGCGCAGGTACTTGGCGTACGCCCGGAGCACGGTGACCTCGCGCCAGTTCAGCCCGGCCTGCAGGACGAGGGCGTTGAACCCGTCCTGCTCGGCGTCGCCGCGCCACAGCCGGCGCAACGATTCGAGGACGTCGTCGGCGTGGGCACTGCCGGGTTGCAGCTCGACCCCGGCGGGCAGGCGCAGGCCGAAGTCGTAGATCCAGGCCGGGCGGCCGTCGCGGCGTTCCAGCTCGTACGGACGCTCGTCGAGCACCTCCATGCCCATGTGGCTGAGCATGGGCAGCACCCGGGCGAGCGAGATGTGCGAACCGGTGCGCAGGATCTTCAGCCGCCGCTGGGCCGGTTCGTTGGGCGGTGGGGTGTAGAGCGCGAACGCCAGCCCGTCCACCTCGGGCAGTTGCTCCAGCAGGCGGATGTCGCGCACGGCGGTCTCGGCGGTGAAGTCCTCCTTGTACGCCTCGGGGAAGGCGCCGTCGTAGCGCCGCCTCAGCTCGGCCCCGTCGGCGCGCGCGGTGGACTGCGAGAGGGTGTCGCCCGCGGCGACCAGCAGCAGGTCGGACAGGTCGTCGCTCCAGCTGCGGGTGACCTCGGCGATGCGCGCCTCGACGTCGCGGTAGTCCGGGGTGGGCACCGGCTCACCGGGGCGCAGCGTGATCAAGAAGTGCAGGCGGGCCAGGCCGAGGTCGGAGATGGAGACATCGCGGGCGATCAGCGCCCCGGGCCAGGCCTCGCCGACGACGAGCCGGACGCGCCGGGTGGTCTCCGGTCCGAGCCGATCTGCGGGCAGGTACACGAGGACGGAGATGAAGTCGCGGTTCAGGTGCAGCCGCGAGAAGACGCCGACCCCGCCGTGCTGGGCTCGGTTGGACACCAAGGTGGCCAGCTTGGCCAGGTCGCCGAAATCGGCCTCCAGCAGCTCGTCGCGCGGCAGGGTGCGCAGCGCGGCGATGAGCTGGCGCCCGGTGTAGCTGTTGGCCCGCACGCCGGCCTGGGCCAGCACGTCGCGGATCCGCTTGCGCAGCACCGGCACCCGTCCGACCATGTCGCCGGTCTCGCTGAACAGGCCGAGGAAGACGTGCACCCGAGCGGATTCGCCGTCCTGGGCCGGGGCCACGACGGTGACGCAGTCGAACCGGTCGGCGCGCAGCACGGTCGAGGTCAGCGCGGACTTGAACACGACGACGGGGGCGCCGCTGCGAAACGCGGGAATGAGCTCGAGGGCCGAGATGTGGGCGCCGCCGCGCAGGACGCCGCCGGCCTCGGGGTCCTCGAGCGGCCGCTGGCCCGACGTGGCCGAGCTGGCCAACGCGTTGGCCGAGTACGAGGCGTGCCCCAGGATCATGAAGTTTCCGTCGGCCAACCAGCGCAGCAGGGAGCCCGCCTCGGCGCTGGTCTCGCGGTCGAACTGACCCGGGTGGTCGCGCACCGTGTCGGCCAGGCTCCTGATCAGCGCGTAGAGCCCGGGGGCGTCGTCAACGGCGTGGTGGACGTCGGTGAACACGCCGTGGACGTCGTGGGCGAGCTCCTTCTGCTCGGCGGACGGCACCGCGGTGACCTCGGCGTGCATCCACGACTCGGCGGTCGCACCGTCGGGCAAGTCGGCGGTGTCAGCCAGGTCGTGCACGCGCAGCAGCCGCCCGTCGGCGTCCCGGCTGACGATCAGCTGCGGATGCAGGATGTTCTGCACCGGATGGCCGAATACCCGCAGCTCGCTCTGCAGCGAGTCCACCAGGTACGGCGCGTCGGCGGTGACGACTTCGACGGCGGACGTGTGCTCATCGAGGGTCCGGACGCGGACGAGGATCTCCCCCGGCGCGCGTCGCAGGCCGAAAGCCAGGTGATCGGCGGCAAACTGCTCGAGTTCGGCCCCGCTGCGATCGGGAAGCCACGTCGACGCCCGCTCCAGATATCGGCGCCGGAACGCGGTCGCCAGATCGGACGGGGACGTGTCGAGCGTGCTGCTCATGGTTTGAGTCACCTCGTTGTGACATTGGTGTTATGACGGGGCAGTTATGACGGGTACTGCCCCCATCGAACCATTACCGCCCGGTCCGCGGACCGTCCACGGGCACGATCCCGCCCCGTTCGTGTCGCAGATCGCTCCCGCTTCCCGCCGGATTCCTCCCCACGACTGGCAGGATGCGCCTCATGACCACGATGCGCCCCGCCGAGCGCCCATGACCACGATCCCTCCCGCAGACCGCCGGCGCTCCGGTCCTCGCTCGTCCCTCGCTGCGATCCTCACGCCGGAGGCCTGCTCATGACAACGATCCCCGACTCCGCCGCGGCGCGGCCGACGCCGACGTCGGCGTCGTATTCGATCACGGCCCGGTTGTATGCCGATCCGCGCCCGGCGGTGGTCGGGGTGATCGCGATGACGGTCGGTGACGCCGGTGGGGTGGTCACCGCGATCGACGTGTCCGAGTCCCGCCACGACCGAATGATCATCGACGTCACCTGCTCGGCCGCGAACGGTGAACACGCGCAGGAGATCGTGGCCGCGCTGGGCGCGATCGACGGGGTCGAGGTGTACCGGGTGTCGGACCGCACGTTCCTGCTGCATCTGGGCGGCAAGATCTCGGTCGAGTCGAAGGTGCCGTTGAAGACCCGCGACGACCTGTCGATGGCCTACACCCCGGGCGTGGGGCGGGTGTCGCTGGCCATCGCCGCCAACCCCGACGACGTGCGCCGGTTGACCATCAAGGGCAACTGCGTCGCGGTGGTCACCGACGGTTCTGCGGTGCTCGGTTTGGGCAACATCGGTCCGGGCGCGGCGATGCCGGTGATGGAGGGCAAGGCGGCGCTGTTCAAACGCTTCGCCGACATCGACGCGTGGCCGATCTGCCTGGACACCCAGGACGTGGACGAGATCGTCGACACCGTGCGGCACATCTCCCCCGGCTTCGGCGGGATCAACCTGGAAGACATCTCCGCGCCGCGGTGCTTCGAGATCGAACGCCGGCTGCGGGCCGAGCTGGACATACCCGTGTTCCACGACGACCAGCACGGCACCGCCATCGTCGTGCTCGCCGCACTGACCAACGCGCTGCGGTGCGTGTCGAAAACCATCTCCGACTGCCGGATCGCCGTGTCCGGCGGTGGCGCGGCCGGTACCGCGATCGTCACGTTGCTGCTGGCCGCCGGCGCCGAGCACGTCCTCGTCTACGACATCGGCGGCATCCTCTGCCCGGACGACGAGTCGCTCAACGACGCCAAACGCGACCTGGCCGCCCGGACCAACCCGGAATGCGTCAAGGGCGACCTGCACGACGCGCTGCGCGGGGCCGACGTCTTCATCGGCGTCTCCGCCCCCGGGATCCTGCCCGCCGAGTGGATCGACGACATGGCTAAGGACCCCGTCGTGTTCGCGTTGGCCAACCCCGATCCCGAGGTCGACGTCGTCGCGGCCCAGAAGCGGGCGACGATCGTGGCCACCGGCCGCTCGGACTACCCGAACCAGATCAACAACGTCCTCGCGTTCCCCGGCGTCTTCCGCGGCCTGCTCGACGCCCGCGCCCGCGAGGTGACGACCACGATGCTGCTGTCGGCCGCCGACGCGTTGGCCCACTGCGTCAGCGACGAGCAGCTGAACCCCTACTACATCGTCCCCGCCGTCTTCGACCCCCAGGTGCCCACCGCCGTCGCCGCCGCCGTCCGCGAAGCCGCGACCACCCGCGCCCTCCCCGCCCCGACCCCCAGCTGAGTTCCCGCGCTTCGCTGGTCGGGGTGCTGCATGCGGACCCGGTCAAGCGTCCCGCCGACCAGCAGAGCGCGAGATGCAGGGGTCAGCGCAGGGCGGTGGCCGCGGCGAGCAAGGTGTCGTTCTCGGCGGCGGTGCCGATGGTGATGCGGACTCCTGCGCCGGCGAACGCACGCACGATCACGCCGTGTTCCTCGCCGCCGTGGGCCCATTCGGTGGTCGCGTCGCCGAGCGGTATCCAGACGAAGTTGGCCTGCGACGCCACCACGGGATAACCCAGGGCGAGCAGGCGGTCGTACACGCGAGACCGTTCAGCCACGACCTCGGTCACCCGCTGCATGAGCTGCTGCTCGGCCTGCGGCTCGAGGCAGGCCAACGCCGCCTCCTGGGCGAGCGTGCTCACCGCGAACGGGATCTGCACCTGCCGCAGCGCCCGGGCCACCGCCGGGTCGGCGGCGACGCCGTAGCCGACCCGCAGCCCGGCCAGGCCGTAGGCCTTGGAGAACGTCCGCAACACCAGCACGTTGGCCCGGTCGAGGTACGCCGTACCGTCCGGCACGTCAACGTCGGTGACGAACTCGCGGTAGGCCTCGTCGAGCACGACGAGCACGCGGGACGGGACCCGGTCGAGCAGCGTCTCGAGTTCCGCGCGGCGCACCGCGGTGCCGGTCGGGTTGTTGGGGCTGCACACGAACATGACCCGGGTGCGCGGGGTGACCGCGGCGGCGAGCGCGTCGAGGTCGAAGCTCTGATCCGGACGCAGGGGTACCTGCACCGACTGGGCTCCGGCCACCGTGGTCAGGATCGGATAGGCCTCAAACGTTCGCCACGGGTACAGCACCTCGTCGTCCGGGCCGGCCATGACCTGCACGACCTGCTGGCACAACGCAACTGAGCCGCACCCGACCGCGAGCTGGTCGACGCCGACGTCCAGTCGGGCGGCGAGCCGAGTACGCAGCGCGACCGAACCGAGGTCGGGGTACCGGTTGACCGACCCGAGCACCTCAGCCACCCGTTCAGCCACGGCCGGCAGCAGCGGGTACGCGGTCTCGTTGCTGGCCAGCTTGATCGCGCCGGGAACGGTGCGTCCGGGCACGTACGCGGGCAGGGTGGCCAGGGCGGGGCGCACGGTGACGCCGCCGCCGGTCCCGGCGGGCGTGCCCTCCGTGGCGCTCACCGGCATTGCGCAACGGTAGCGGAGCGGACCCCGGTCGAGCCGACGCTCATCGGAACACCGAGCCGAACGCGATCAGCGCGAACACCGCGAACAGGGCGCCGGCCGCGCGCTGGATCAGGTGCAACGGGAACCGTCGCTGGATCACCACGCCGACCACGGTCGCAAGCCACGCCACGGCCATCAACGCGATGAACGCGGCCAGGCCGACCGCGATCGGTTGCCCGTAGTGGGCAACGAGACCGGCCGTGGCCAGCTGGCTCGCGTCGCCCCACTCGGCCGCAAACAGCACGCCGAAAGCGATCGTGGCGATCCGGTGGCCGGGCAGCTGCTCGGCTGATGCCACCGCGGCTTCGGCCTCCTCCTCGTCCTTGCTGAAGCCCTCCCGCAGCAGCAGCACCGCGCCGACCAGGAACAACACTCCGACGACGATCTCGAGCACCTTGTGGGGCAGCAGATGGAGCAACCCGCCCGCGGTGACGGCAATGACGCACTGAACCGCGAACGCGCCGGCCACGCCGACCAGGACGGGGCCGCGGCGGTAGCGGGTCGACAGCACGAGCGTGGCGACCAGGGTCTTGTCGGGGAGTTCGACGGCGAGGATGGCCACGAAGGCGATGGCGAACACGCCGAGGATGTCGAGCACGCCTTCATTCTCCCCGAAACTCGGGGCCTGCCTCGCCGACGCCGCCCGGCACCGTCGTCGGCGGCTAGCCTTGCGACGATGCTCACGGTTCTCGTCATCGTCGCCCTCGTGGTGGGTCTGGGCGGGCTGGTCGCCGGATTTCTGGCGTTGGTCACATTGGGTCGGCTCCGCCGCGGCGTCGGCCTGCTCGGGCGCGGTGGGCCCGGCGGGCGGGAGTCGTTCCTCGAGGCGAGCGCCCGTCATGCCGATGCCGCTGACCGGACCCGGGCCGACTTCGAGGTCCTGCGTGGCGAGTTCGCCGCGCTCAGCGACCAGCTGGCCCGGCTGGGGGGCGAGTTCGACGCGCTGCGCAACGGGGTCCTGGCCGAGCTCGATCGGATCCGCGTCGCGTCGGCTGATCTCGCCCGGACCGACCTGGGCCAGGTCATCGAAGCCGAGCGTGCGGAACGTCTACGCCATCTGGACGAGCTCCGCAGACGGGTCGAGTCCGACTTCGCGGAGATGCGGGCCGAGGTGGAGCAGGTGCATCGGGCGTTGGCCGACGAGACCCGATCCGAACGGGCCCGGCTGGCCGCAGACAACTCCGCCGCCCGCGACCAGCTGCGCGCCGCGATGGACAAGGTCGAGAAGGTAATCTCTACCGCGCTGCGTCGGGTGGCGCTCGTGCGCTACGACGCCTTCGACGCGTTCGACTCCAGCGGTGGGCGGCTGTCGTTCTCCCTGGCCGTGCTCGACTCGCGCGGGGACGGCGTCACGTTGACGGCCCTGTCCGGGCGCGAGGAGACCCGGATCTACGCCAAACCCATCAGCGCCGGCGTCGGCGCCACCGAACTCTCGCCCGAGGAACGCCAAGCAGTAAAGGCGGCGCTGGCCAGCTGACCGACGGCCCACCCACCCGACTCCGCGCCCGCCAGGGACGCGATCGTGCCGCCCGTAGCGTCCCTGGCGGACGCGGAGTCGGGAACATACCCGGGGCGTACCCTCACGCGGTGCCTGCCCGCTACGGATTCCTCGGCCCGGAGGGCACGTTCGCCCACGCCGCCCTGCGCGCCATGCCGCCGGCGGCCGGCGCCGAGCTGGTGCCGTTCGCGACCGTGACCCAGGCGATCGACGCCGTTCGCCGAGCCGACGTCGACGGCGCCCTGGTGCCCCTGGAGAACTCGATCGAGGGTGCCGTACCGGCCACCCTGGACGAACTGGCCGGCGGTAGCGAACCGCTGGTGATCGTGGCCGAGACCTACCTGCCGGTGCTGTTCGACCTGTTGGTGCGTCCCGGCACCGCCCTGGATGATGTCGCCACCCTGGCCACGCATCCGCACGCCGAGGCCCAGGTGCGCCGCTTCCTGCTCGACACCCTGCCCGCCGCGGTGGTGACCCTGCTCGGCTCGACCGCGGCCGGGGCGGCGGCGGTGGCGGCCAACGAGTTCGACGCCGCGGTGGCCCCGCCGATCGCCGGCGAGCTCTACGGCCTCGACGTGCTGGCCCACGACATCGCCGACCACCAGGGCGCGGTGACCCGGTTCGTACTGCTCGCCCGGCCCCTACGGCCCCCGCCGCCCACCGGCAACGACCGCACGACCCTGGTCGCGTACCTGCGCGAGGATCACTCCGGGGCGCTGCTGGAGATCCTCACCGAGTTCGCCATGCGCGGGGTCAACCTGACCCGCATCGAGTCGCGCCCGACCAAGGCCGGCCTGGGCCAGTACTGCTTCAGCATCGACTGTGAAGGCCACATCTACGACGCCCGGGTCGGCGACGCGGTGGCCGCGGTGCACCGCATCTGCGCCGAGGTCCGGTTCCTGGGCAGTTACGTCCGGGCCGACGGGCGCCAGGGACCGGTGCCGATCGGGCGGACCGACGATGCGTTCGCGGACTCGGTCACCTGGTTGGCCCGGATCCGGGCCGACGGCCACGGCAGCCCGCAGAGCGCGCCCGGCTAGTCCCATACGAAGGCGGCAGGCCGGACACCCCCGCGGGCGGCAGAAAGGCGGGCGTCAGAGGTACAGGCCGGTGCCCTCGTCCACGCGCTGAGCCGCCACTGCGTGCACGTCCCGCTCACGCAGGAGCAGGTAGGACTCGCCCGAGATCTCGACCTCGTGCCGGTCGTCGGGGCTGAAGAGCACCCGGTCGCCGACCTCGACCGCGCGCACATGATTGCCGACCGCGAGCACCTCGGCCCAGTCCAGTCGTTTGGAGATCTGCGCCGTCGCCGGAATGAGGATGCCACCGGAGGACCGCCGATCCCCTTCCTCGGTCGTCGCCTTCACCAGGACGCGGTCGTGGAGCATCCTGATCGGCAGCCGGGACGAACTCACGCACTCACCCTATGCACCGTCGGCCGCACTCGAGGACGTGCCGCCTCGCTGCGTCAGCGTCGCGGCCGGGGTGAGCCGATCGCGACGGGACCGTTGATATCCTCGCCAGGTTGCCCCGGATTGGGTCTTTCTTGCTGTCGCCGTCGCCCAGCCCACGATCCGACGACGTTGCGCACGGAAAGGACGGGCACCGTGACCGACAGCGTGATCACGCAGATCTCATGGGCCCGCGTGCATCTCACGCTCACGGTGTCGGTGGATCTGGCCGCGGCGCTGGCCGAGCCGCCCGCGGACGCCGACGCGGACGGGGTCCCGAGCGAGGTCCGTAACGACACGATATTCGACGCCGAGGCCGGCCCCCGGCTCGTGGATTCCGATCCGGATGATCCGGCCGCCGCGCCGGATGACGACGCTCTGGCCGCCACCCTGGAAAGCGGTACCGATGCCGAGGCCGCCGCCCTGGCCGCCATGGAGCCGGCGGTGGACGAACTCAGCGCGCATGCACCCGGCGAGCCGGACGTGGTCTTCAAACTCGTCAGCGGTAAACGGGCTTTGTCCATACCCACGCGCAGGCTGGAGTCAGGCCTCTACCAGCTCGACATCAACGTCATCAATATCCGTTCGCGGCGCCAGATCCCCGACGGCACCTGGCGCGTGGTCCCCTACGTCGGTGACCGGCGAGCGCGGGCCGCGGGATTCGCATTGGACCGGGCGGACACCCTTCCCGGTGCGTCGCGGACATTCCTGTTCGACCGCAACCGGGCTGCCTACATCGTCAGCGTCGGCTTGTCCGAGGACGACGATCCTGCGTTCTTGCTGCGCACTTATCAAATGGCCCGCCAGGTCAAGGCGAGCCAGGCGATGAGGCCGCGGTTGTCGGTGCTCTTGCGCCGGCGGCTCCTTCCCATCTCCCTGCGGATCAAGGTCGCGAACCAGTGGTACCGACTCGCGCACCGGTTCCGTCCGCCGCCCGGCAACCGGATCCTGTTCGCCTCCGAGGCCCGGCTCAGCATGGGCGGCAACCTGCTCCGTATTCGCGACCGGATGGTCGAACGGGGGTTGGACCGCCAATTCGACTTCAGCTATTCGTTCCGGGTGCCGCACACCGCCGACAAGTGGGGCACGCTGCGAGTCATCTACCTGTTGGCCACGTCCGACATCGTGCTCGTCGACGACTACTTCGGCCTGCTGGAGCCTTTGCACCTCGCGCCCGAAACGAAGATCATCCAAGCCTGGCACGCCGGCAGTGGTTTCAAGAACATCGGTTACAGCCGCTTCGGCAGCTACGGTTCACCGAAGTTGACCAACGCCCACCGCAAGTACACCTACGCGTTGACGGGGTCCAAACACCTCGTCCCGGTGTACGCGGAGGCGTTCGGCATCGAGGAGTCCGCGGTCATCCCGACCGGGTTGCCCCGGATCGACACCTTCCTGGACCCGGCCCGGACCGAGGCGCTGACCGAGAAGTTCCGTCTCGACCATCCACACCTGACCGGCAAGAAGGTGATCCTGTTCGCTCCCACGTTCCGCGGTCGGGGCAGTCAGGACGCCTACTACGAATACGACCTCATCGATTTCGCCCAGCTTTACGACGTCTGCGGCGAGGACACCGTCGTGCTCTTTCGCATGCATCACTTCATCCTCACGCCGGTGCCGATCCCGGCGCAGTACGCGGACCGGTTGTTCGACTTCAGCCACTTCCCCGATACGAACGACCTGCTGCACCTGACCGACATCCTCATCACCGACTACTCGTCGATCATCTACGAATTCGCCCTGCTGGATCGGCCGATGCTTTTCCTGGCCTACGACAAGGAGATCTACGGGGCCACGCGGGGGTTCCACCGCGACTACGACCAGACCGCGCCGGGCAAGGTCTGCAACACGTTCGATGAACTGGTCAAGGCGTTGCGGGCCGAAGACTATGACCTGTGGAAGATCGACGAATTCCGCCGGGAAAACTTCGACGCCATCGACACCCACGCCGCCGATCGCGTCATCGACTGGCTGATCCTGGGCTCGCCGCCACAGCCCGACCAAGGCCTTTCTGCACGGGCGAGCGACGAGTCACCGAACGGTCGGCGGTCGGCGCCCGCGGCGGTGGGCGAGTGACCCCGTCCCGCGCGCCCGGAACCGGCCCGTGAACGTCGCCGTCGTCTTCGCCGGCGGCGTCGGCTCCCGGATGGCGGCGCGAGCACTGCCGAAGCAGTTCCTGGAAGTGCACGGCAAGCCGATCATCATCCATACCCTGCAACACTTCGAGAACCATCCCGACATCGACGGCATCGCCATCGCCATCCTGCCCACGTACCGCGACCACCTGAGCAAGCTGCTCAAACGGTACGAGATCACCAAGGTCCGCTGGATCGTCGACGGGGGCGCCACCGGGCAGGCCTCGCGGCACGCGGGGCTGCAGGCCGTGGCCGCGGACTGCCCCGAGAACACCGTCGTGCTCATCCACGACGGTGTCCGTCCGCTGATCACGGCCGCGCTGATCAGCGAGAACATCGACAGCGTCGAGCAGAACGGGTCCGGCGTCACCTGCACGAAGTTCAACGAGACCGTGGTGTGGTCGCAGGGCCAGCGGCTGGACCGGGTGATCCCGCGCGAGTTCATCTACGCCGCGCAGGCCCCACAGAGCTTCCGGTTGGGCGAGATCCTCGATCTCTACGACCGTGCCGTGGCCGACGGGATGGCGGATTCCGTCGACTCCGCCACGTTGATGTACCACTACGAGCGGCCGGTGTTTCGCGTCGACGGGCCGCGCTCGAATATGAAGATCACCACCGCGGAGGACTTCTACATCTGCCGCACCTTGTTCGAGATCATCGAGAACCAGCAGATCGTCGGGCTCTGATGCCGGCCGCCACCGCGCCCGTCGTCGCCGCCGACCTCGCCGAGATCGTCGCCCGCGACCTGCCGTGGGACGTCCTGGCCGGTGCCACCGTGCTGGTCACCGGCGCCAGCGGGATGCTGCCCTCGTACGCGGCGCGGACCCTGCTGGCACTCAACGATCGGCACGACGCCGGCATCACCGTCATCGGCCTGGTGCGCAACGAGACCAAGGCCCGCGCCCTGCTGGGCGACGTCGTCGACCGCCCCGACTTCCGCCTGCTCGTCCAGGACGTCAGCCTGCCCCTGCCCTTGGACGGACCGCTCGACTACGTCATCCACGGCGCCAGCGCGGCCCGCCCGGCCTTACACAGCTCGGATCCGGTGGGCACGATCCGGGCCAACATCCTCGGCTCGGTCAACCTGCTCGACCTGTGCGTGGCCAGGCGCAGCCGCGGCTTCGTCCTCATGTCCTCGGCTGAGGTCTACGGCCAACAGCCGGCGGGCACCGAGTTGATCGACGAGGCCGACTACGGCGGCTTCGACATCCTCAACCCCCGGGCGTGCTACTCCGAAGGCAAGCGCGCGGCGGAAACGCTGTGCGCGGTCTATCAGGCCCAGCACGGCCTGACCGCGCGGATCGCCCGCTTCGGCCACATCTACGGTCCCGGGATGGCTCTGGACGACGGCCGCGTGCAGGCCGACTTCGCCGCCGATGTGGTGCGCGGCAACGACATCGTCCTCAACAGCGCCGGCACGGCCGTACGCACATACACCTACGTGGCCGACGCGATCGCCGGCATGTTCTACGCCCTGCTGCGCGGGGACGAGACCGCCTACAACGTCGCCGATCCCGCCGGGCTCGTCTCGATCCGCGAGCTGGCCCGGCTGTTCACCCAGGTGCGCCCGGAACGGGGTCTGCGGCTGGTGTTCACCAACGCCGCCGACGAGCGCGCCTACAGCCCGGCGCCGGCCCAGGGCCTGAGCAGCGCCCGGCTGGCCCGGTTGGGCTGGCACGCCGACGTCGATCTGCCCACCGGCCTGGACCGGATGGTGACCGCGCTCGAAGCCGGTCGCTGAGCCGGGCCAAGGAGACGGTGGCCCGCCAGCCGGACGAGCATTACCGGCACGACGGCGAGGTTCCCAAGCGGTACTGGAACCTCAGCCCGATCACGCCCGCAGGGGTGCGTCCGGCCTCGCTGGCCTGGGCCGCCCGCACCGCGCGAGGTCTTGCGGTCAAGGTGCGGCGGCGCTTAGTGGTCCGTGTTCCCCGCCCGGAGTTGTGAGTTCTCGAGTTCCAAATCCAGCACCATCGCGATACCGGCCAGGTTCAAGCCCGCCTCCAACAAGTCACCGATACGGCGCAACCGGTCCAGGTCGTTAGCGCTGTAGCGACGGGTTCCGCCCTGCGTGCGCTCGGGTTCCAGCAGGCCCCGGGCCTCGTACAGGCGCAGCGTCTGCGCGCCCATGCCGACCAGCTCACCGGCGACCGAGATGCCGTACACCCCGCGCTCGTCGGCCGCCTCCGATGGTTTCGGCACGCCACGGCCCTCCGTCGAAAAATTTGTTCCGCGTACTTGCCCCAGCATCCCACGAGTGATACAAAAAATCTATGGCGGTCACGGTAGATCCCCGCAGGGATCGGGTGGCCGACCACAGCATCAGAAGACAACCAGCATCTAAAAGACAACCAGTGGAGGTGGAAACGATGCTGATGCGCACCGACCCTTTCCGGGAACTGGACCGACTCGCGCAGGCCTTGGGCACCAACGGGACGCTGGCCCGCCCGTCGGTGATGCCGATGGACGCGTGGCGAGACGGTGACACCTTCCAGGTCGAGTTCGACCTGCCGGGAGTCGACCCGGATTCGATCGAGTTGGACGTGGAACGCAACGTCGTCACGGTCAAGGCTGAGCGCCGGCCGCGGGCCGGCGACGCGGAACTGATCGCCGCCGAACGGCCCCGCGGGGTGTTCAGCCGGCAATTGATCCTGGGCGACAACCTGGACACCGAGCGCATCGACGCCGGCTATGACACCGGCGTACTGACCTTGAAGATCCCGGTGGCCGAGAAGGCGAAGCCCCGCAAGATCTCGATCACCAGCAGCAACGACGACCGGCGCACCATCAACGCCTGAGCGGCAGCGACGTCATGACGACCACGGATGCCCGGTGCGACGCGGCTACCGAGGAAGAGTTTCTTGTGCTGGTCTTGTCCGACGAGGAGCTGGTCCGGGCGGAGTTCGACGCTATCGTCGCCGCGCAATGGGGTGCTCTGCCGCCCGATCCGGTGGAACGCGATGACGACGGCGAGCCCCCAGCGCAGCCACATCGGATCTACCCGGGTGGCTACGAGGAACCGTTGCCCACGCGGCGGCCGGACCCGCCGCTGGACCGGTGGCGGCGGCAACGCTCACCGCCGCTCCCGCCGCGGCCCGGTTCCACCGCTTCTGGTCAATTGACCCCGGATACGCGGGTCAATTGACCAACAGTCAGCGGTTGGCGGCGCGGGTGAGCAGCAGCGGCTCGAGCCGGTGGTGGACCGGTGCGATCGCGGACCAGACCAACCGGGCCAACGGTCGCTCGTAGCGAACCATCGTGGTGACGGTTACCCGACCGTCGTCGACGACGAGCACCTTGTGGGCGGTGACCAGGCTCGATGCCGCCTGCAAGGTGGTCGTCTGCCGGGTCGCGGTCTGCGGCGTGTTAGCGGCGATCCGCCAGCCCAGGACATGATCCGGGGAGTTGCGAGGCCCGAGCCGCAACCGCAGGACAACCTTCCAGCCAAGGATGAGAAACCAGCGCAACACGACCGGTGCGCCTTCGAAAACCGACCTGGCCCACTGCTCGGCCGATCGCGCGCCAGCGTCGGGAACGGAGACCGCAAAGGCACTCGCGTAGTCAGCCGCGCCACCGTCCGTCGCCACCCCCGCAGCCACGTCTACCCGGCGGGCACGGTGGGTCGGCATAGCCCCAGAATGCCCTAGCCCCCCGGGGCTGTTCTAGTGCCGTCCTCTCGTCCCGGTCGCCAGCACCACGCCGGAGAGTTTTCGGGTCGATGCCGGACGATAACCTGCAGACGTGATCGACCTCCGCGCGCTGCGCGCCGACCCGGACGCCTTCCGGGCCTCTCAACGCGACCGCCTGGCCGACGCCGCTGCGGTTGACGCCCTGCTGGCCGCGGACGATCGGCGGCGCGCCGCGGTGGCCGAGGCCGACGCCCTGCGCGCCGAACAGAAGGAGATCGGCCGCTCGATCCGCAGCGCGGACGCCGAGACCCGTCCGCACCTGTTGGCCCGCGCCCGGGAGCTGGCCGGACGCGTCGGCGACGCCGAGACCGAGCAGTCCGACGCCGACGAGGCGCTGCGGGCGGCGCACCTGGCCGTGCCGAACCTGGTGGAGGACGGTGTCCCGGCCGGCGGGGAGGAGAACTTCGTCACCCTCGAACTCGTCGGCAGCCCGCCTGAGATCACCGACCCGCGCGAGCACACCGAGATCGGTGCCGCCCTGCGCGCGATCGACACCGAGCGTGGCGCCAAGGTCGCCGGCTCGCGCTTCTACTTCCTCACCGGCATCGGGGCCCAGCTCGAACTGGCCCTGGTGAACCTGGCCATGGCCCACGCCGACCGGTGGGGTTTCACGCCCGTCATCGCGCCGGCGCTGGTCAAGCCCGAGATCATGGAGGGCACCGGGTTTCTGGGTGCGCACGCCAGCGAGGTCTACCGCCTGGCCGACGACGACCTCTACCTGGTGGGTACCAGCGAGGTCGCTCTGGCCGGCTACCACGCCAACGAGATCGTGGCCGACCTGCCGCTGCGTTACGCCGGGTTCTCGTCCTGCTTCCGCCGGGAGGCCGGCTCCTACGGCAAAGACACCCGCGGCATCATCCGCGTGCACTGGTTCGACAAGGTGGAGATGTTCTCCTACGTCGATCCCGACGAGGCCCGCGACGAGCACCAACGGTTGCTGGCCTGGGAACGCGAGTTCATGGACGCCCTGGAGCTGACCTACCGGGTGATCGACGTGGCCGCGGGCGACCTGGGCTCCAGCGCCGCGCGCAAGTTCGACATCGAAGCCTGGTTCCCGTCGCAGGGTGCGTACCGCGAGTTGACGTCGGCCTCGAACTGCACCACGTTCCAGGCCCGGCGGCTCAACATCCGGTCCCGCACCGAGCGCGGCACCGCGCCGGTGGCGACGCTGAACGGCACGCTCTGCGCGGTCGCGCGGACCATCGCCTGCCTGCTCGATCACCACCAGCAACCGGACGGCACGGTATACGTTCCCGCGGCGTTGCGGCCGTGGCTGGGTGGGCGCGAGCTGCTCAGCCCGCCTGGATGAGCGGCGCTGTGTCCGACCCCACGGCGTCGGATCCCACGGCGTCCGACCCCACGGCGTCCGATCCCACGGCGGGCGAGCACGTCCGGCCCGTGCGCATGGTCGCCAGCGATCTGGACGGCACCCTGCTGCACTCCGACGGCACCGTCTCCAGCCGAGCCCGGGAGGCGATCGAGGCGGCCGAGGCGGCCGGTCTCGTCATCGTGTTCGTCACCGGCCGCCCACCGCGCTGGCTGCACGACATCGCCGCCGCGACCGGCCACACCGGGGTCGCGGTGGCGGCCAACGGGGCGCTGCTCTACGACCTGCACACCGAGCAGGTCATCGCCGAGCACCTGCTCACCCCGGAAGCGCTGGCCGAAGTGTCCGATCGGCTACGCGAGGCGTTTCCCGACATCACCTTCGGGGTGGAGTACGGGCTGACGTTCGGCCACGAGGCGCAGTACCGCCACGACTGGGAGATCACCCCGCTCACCGACCGGTCCGGGCGGCCGTTGCCCGAGGTGATCCAGGGCGAGCTGGCCGAGCTGATCCAACGTCCCGCGGCCAAGCTGTTGGCCAAGTCACGCGCGGCCGACCCGGACGAGTTCCTGATCGCGGCCGAGGCCGTGGTCGGCGACCGGGCCACCCTGACCCGCTCGGGGCGCGGGGCCCTGCTGGAAATTGCCGCCGCCGGGATCACCAAGGCCACCGGCCTGGCCGCCCTGGCCGAGCGGCACGGGGTCTCCCAGCAGGACGTGGCCGCGATCGGTGACATGCCCAACGACATTCCGATGCTCGTCTGGGCCGGCCACGGTTACGCGGTCGACAACGCCCATCCCAGCGCCAAAGCGGCCGCCGACCACGTCGTGGCCAGCAACGACGACGACGCAGTGGCCGCCCTGATCGAGTCGATCCTCAGCGACTTCGGCGGATAGCGTCGCAGCCACAACATTTGGCCGGGCCCGATCAAGCGACCAGAGCGCGCTCAGAGGTACTGGCCGGTGCCCCCGGGGGTGTTGGAAATGATCATTCCGCCGGGACCGGCCGGCCCGGTGCCGTCCGCGGCGTCGGACATGCCCGGTGGCAGCGCCCGTCCGCGGATCTGCTCGAGCTGGGCTCGGGCGGCCATCTGCTGGGCGAACAGGGCGGTTTGAATGCCGTGGAACAGCCCTTCCAGCCAGCCGACGAGCTGGGCCTGAGCGATCCGCAGCTCGGCCTCACTGGGGACGTGGTCGTCGTCGAAGGGCAGGGTGAGCCGATCCAGCTCCTCGCGCAGTTCCGGAGCCAACCCGTCCTCGAGCTCGCGGATCGAACGTTCGTGGATCTCCTTGAGCCGGGCCCGGCCGGCGTCGTCGAGCGGTGCCGCGCGTACCTCCTCCAGCAGCTGCTTGATCATCGTGCCGATCCGCATGACTTTGGCCGGCTGCTCGACCTGGGCCATCACCGCCGGCTCGGTCGACGCGGGAAGGATGGTGGGCTGGGCTGACGGCCCGGTCGTGTCGTGGTCACTGGTCACCCGTCCATCCTCGCCGATCCGGGCCGCCATCCGTAGCCGCCGAGACCGACGTAGGCGAAACGCACGGGTTGACCAGTTCGGGACAACGGTGTCCGGCGGGGCCGTGACGTTGTTACGTTGGGCCCGTCCGACGGGGTTACCGTCGTCGGCGCCGGCGCGCAGGAGGAGCAATTGTGGCCAGCACCCGATCTGATCCGTCCCCGGTCGTCACCGACGGTTCCGCGCCGAAGTCCGCCGGCTGGGGGCAAGTCGAGGCCAATGGGCTCAACGTCATCAGCGACGCGGAGCGCAAAGGCCGCCCCCGGGACCTGTTCTGGCCGTGGTTCGGGGCGAACGTCTCGGTGCTGGGCCTGAGCTACGGCGCGTTCGTACTGGCCTTCGGCGTGTCGTTCTGGCAGGCGCTGGTCGCGGGCGTGATCGGCATCGTCGTCTCGTTCCTGCTGTGCGGGTTCATCGCCGTGGCCGGCAAGCGCGGGTCGGCGCCGACGATGGTGCTCAGCCGGGCCGCCTTCGGCCTGCGCGGCAACCGGCTTCCCTCGGCGTTGTCCTGGCTGCTCACCGTCGGGTGGGAGACCGCACTCACCGCCTTGGCCACGCTGGCCACGGCCACCGTGTTCGGCCGGCTGCACTGGGGCGGCGGCACCCCGACCAAGGTGGTCGCGCTCATCGTCGTGGCCGCGCTGATCGTGGCCGGTGGCGTGCTCGGCTTCGATGCCATCATGCGGATGCAGACCGTGATCACGGTGCTCACCGGCGTCCTCACCGTGGTCTATCTCGTGCTGGTCGCCCACCACATCCACTGGCACACCGTCTCGGCCCTGCCGTCGGGGTCGAACCAGAACTTCATCGGCGCCCTGATCTTCATGATGACCGGGTTCGGGCTGGGCTGGGTGAACGCGGCCGCCGACTACTCGCGCTACCTGCCGCGCCGCTCGTCCACCGCCGGCGTGATCGGCTGGACGACGTTCGGCTCCGCCGTCGCGCCGGTGGTGCTGCTGGTGTTCGGGCTGCTGCTGGCCGGCTCGTCCAAGGACCTAAGCACCGCCATCAGCGCCGACCCGATCGGGGCGCTCACCACCGAGCTGCCGACGTGGTTCCTGGTGCCGTTCGCGATCGTGGCCGTCCTCGGTCTGGTCGGCGGGGCCGTGCTCGACATCTACTCCTCGGGGCTGGCCCTGCTGGCCGCCGGGCTGCGGGTGCCGCGGTTCCTGGCCGCGTTCGTCGACGGCGTGATCATGGTGCTGGGCACGATCTACATCGTCTTCATCGGCAAGAACTTCCTGGTCCAGTTCGAGGGCGTGCTCATCACCCTCGGGGTGCCCGTGGCCGCCTGGTGCGGGGTGATGCTGGCCGACATCCTGCTGCGCCGACGGGACTACGACGAGGCCGACCTCTACCGCGGCGACGGGCGCTACGGCGACGTGCGCGGGTTCCCGATCGCGCTCGTCGTCATCGGCACGGGCCTGGGCTGGGGCCTGGTGACGAACACGTATGCGACCTGGCTGAATTGGCAGGGGTATCTGCTCGACCCGGCCGGGCTCGGCGGCAAGACCGGCGCCTGGGCCTTCGCCAACCTGGGCGTCCTGCTGGCGTTGGTGCTCGGGTTCGTCGGGACGCTGATCACGAGCCGCGGTCGCATCCGCGCCCAGGAGACCGCGGCGTCCACTCCGGTCGGTCGGTGAGCGCTCCGCCGCCGACCGCCGGTGCGCGTTCCTGGCTGGCCGTGATCGACGTGCAGCACGTTTTCGCCGACGCCGGCAGTCCGTGGTCCGCGCCGCGGTTCGCCGAGATAGTCCAGCCGGTGGGCCGGCTGGTGGACGCGTTCGGCGACCGCGCGACGTTCACCCGCTTCGTCGCGCCGCGTGATCCGCACGGCGCCTGGCGGTCCTACTACGCCGACTGGCCGTTCGCCCTCGTGGCCGCCGACGATCCGTTGTACCGCCTCGTTCCGGCGTTCACGGCGTTCGCGGCCGACGCGGTCACTGCGACCACGTTCGGCAAGTGGGACGTCCTCGCTCCTCGCATCGCCGACCGGGCCGGCCCGGTGGACCGCCTCGTCGTGTGCGGCGTCTCGACCGATTGTTGCGTGCTGTCGACCGTCCTGGCCGCGGCCGATACCGGGGTCGAGGTGCTCGTGGTCGCCGACGCCTGCGCCGGTGCCACTGACGAATCCCACCACCGCGCGCTGGACGCGATGAGCCTCTACGCCCCGCTGGTGCGGATCGTCGGCTCGGCCGAGGTCTTGGCCGGCGTGGGTCCAGGGTGAGTACCCGGCCCGGGTCGGCCTGCGCCCTGCTGCTGATCGACATGCAGGTGGGCGTGATGTCCGGCTGCGTGGACGCCGGCGGCACCGTGGCCCGGGCAAACGCCGCGGTGGACCGGGCCCGGTCGGTGGGCGTGCCGGTGATCTGGATCCAGGACGAGCAGGACTTCCCCCGGCACAGCCCCGACTGGGAGCTGGCGCCCCCGCTGGCCCCGGAGCCGGGCGAGACCCGGATCTTCAAGGCCTACCGCGATGCGTTCGCCGACACCGAGCTGACCGACGTCCTGGCCGCGGCTGGGGCGACCCGGCTGCTGCTGGCCGGCGCCCAGTCCGATTTCTGCGTCCGCACCGCCGGTCAGAGCGCGGCGGCACGGGGCTATGACGTCACGTTGATCGCCGACGCCCACACCACCTGGGACGCGGAGCTGGACGGTGCGACCATTCCCGCCGCGGCGATCGTGGCCCACACGAACCGCTACTTCGCCGGCCTGCGGTACCCGGGCCAGACGTTCACCGTCGAACCGCATCACACGGTCCAGCTGCCGCACTCCTAGCGGACTTGCAGCACGACCTTGCCCACGTGGGTGCCCTCGTCCACGTAGCGGTGCGCAGCGGCGACGTCGGCAATGGGGAACACCCGGTCGATCACCGGGCGGACGTCGCCGGATTCCAGGTGCGGCCAGACGAACGCCGTCGTCGCCGACACCACCCCTGCCTTGGCCGCGATCGTCTGCGCCCGCAGGCCGGCCGCGGTGACCGTGAGCCGCTTGGTCATCACCGTCCGCAGGTCGATCTCCGCCGTGGTGCCACCCTGGAAACCGAGGATGACCAGCCGACCCTCCTTGGCCAGCGCGGCCAGGTTGCGGGCCAAATACTTGGCGCCCATGTTGTCGAGTACCACGTCCACGCCCCCACCGCCAACACCGCCTTCGGTCTCGGCGGCCACGACCTGGACGAAGTCGTCCTCGCGGTAGTTGACGGCCACCTCGGCGCCCAGGTCTCGGCAGACCTGCAGCTTGGCCGCGGAACCGGCGGTGGCGAACACGCGGGCGCCGTTGCGGGCGGCCAACTGGATGGCCATCGTGCCGATGCCACTGGTGCCGCCGTGGATCAGCACCGCCTCCCCGGGCATGAGCCGCCCGCGGTTGAACAACATCGACCAGACGGTGCAGGTGACCTCGGGCAGCGCGGCGGCCTGGATCAGGTCGAGCCCACGTGGGACGGGCATGAGCTGGCCCACCGGCACGGCCACCAGCTCGGCGTATCCCCCGCCGGCCAGCAGCGCGCACACCTCCTGGCCGATCTCCCAACCGGCCACGTCCGGACCCAGTGCGGCGATCCGCCCGGAGCACTCCAGGCCGGGGTACGCGGATGCGCCCGGTGGCGGTGGGTAATGCCCTTCGCGCTGCATCACGTCGGCCCGATTGACCGCCGTGGCCGTGACCTCGACGAGAACCTCGCCCGGGCCCGCGACCGGGTCGGGCACCTCGTTCCATTGCAGTACCTCAGCCGGACCAGGACGGGAGATCTCGACGGCGCGCACGATCTGACCGTAGCCGCCCCCGGTTTTGGTCACCCACACTCTTGGGTTCAAGGGGTGAACGCAACACCGTGAGGTAGCTCGGGGTGTTGCGTGTG